>NZ_JAOQAH010000026.1 GCF_025963695.1 Segetibacter sp.
CCCAAAACACTTCCAACTGAAGTAGCCGCACTTACCAGAACTACTGCTACCAATTGTTTTGCTGTCATGGCTTCAAAAATTTTAAGTTTAGATTTAATTACAATGCAATCTTACCATCCACTTCTGAAGCGATTCTGAGGAAATTTGCAAACTTGATGTTAAACGAAAGAGGAAGCGTGGGTACAGAACAAAAAGAGGGATTTAAAGCTTTTTTGGTACTGGCCTTTGTATTTCAATTGTTCATCGTTGCGTCGCATTTCGTTCGTCGGAAAATCTTTGTGTAGCTTCAGTTTCAATTAAAAGAAGCCCCGAAAAAGCTTTACGATGTAATGAGGAAAGCTGTAATTCGTTAAATGAACCATTAAAACTGTTTAAATAATATTCGCTCCTGCAACAGTTCTTGCATAAGCGACATCAGCGGGTTGGGTGCCAAGCGAAGCGACGGCATTCCGACACATGCGAAGCAGTGTCGGAAACAAGCCGGTGGAGTCGCGTTGCAAGAACGAAGCCCAGCGGCTTGAGCTCTGCCGTGAGTTTGAGCAAGTTTTGAAAAAAGGCTTAAATGCATGCCCATTCTACATAACTAGAATAAAAGCTTCTACTTCCCAGCAGTGGCTTTATAAAGCTTCAACTTGTCATTGATATAATACAGCACATCTTCATTTGATGGATGCCGCCTCAACCATTCGAAGGAAGGAGTATATAAGCTCATGAAATCTTTTAGCTTATCACCTTTATAGCCTGTAAAATAAGCAACCAGGTTTGGGGAAAAACGGTAATTGATGTATTCCATCTTTTCAAGCAAAGAAAAAGTTCTTGTCTCTGAACCCTGGTTTCTGTACTTCTTTTTAAAAACCTTATCGAGATTAAACGTAAGGCCAAAGCCAGAAGGATGGTCTGAAGAAAGCGTTTTCTGAACAGTTCCCCTGCTTTCGTCAAAATCTTTCTTTCTCGCAATACTATCCAGCTGGTACCTCGAATACTGTCCTTTCACAGTAACCGACGGAAGCACATTTCCCGAAAAGGATAAATAAATAGTGATGGTATCTGTAAACATCAAAGAATACTTCAGCGTATCAAAACGATAAGATTTGGCAGAAGCATAGATAAAATCGTTAGGCCCTGCTTCTATTTTAAAATATCCGTTGTTATTAGATTTAACAGTTTTACTAATTGTACTATTGGTAATAGTTCCGTTTCCAATGGGGAAAAGCGTAGTACTGTCACGCAACAATCCATCTATCATTTTTCTCTGGGCAGAACCAGCAACAGTAATTAAAATTAAAATAACAGGCGCAACCAGCCTTCTAAGTATTGATTTCACTTTCTAAAATTAATTTATGCAATTAAAATAAATGGTTAAAGTAGCTATGTCGGCCTTTATGGAGAAACGAGCAGAAAAGGCAGTCTAACAGAAGCGATTAGTTTTAGCACGAAACCATAAAGCACTTTATGGCACCGGCAACTTTCTTAAATGTTTAAACCTTTTATGCTTAATAAACCCGTTAACATTATTGTATCCATCTACCGAAGCAATGCTAACGTAGCTCCACTTTCTTGAAGTATATAGAATAGAGACAAGCAAGCCTGGCTTCAACTCCGCTATAAGAGGTGCATCAGCAACGGGTGCCGTTCTTAGATCAATTCTTTTTTGTACAACATGTACATTCCTTTTCTTTTCTTCAGCGGCTTTTTCAGCTACACTTTTTATCCACGTTGTTTGCAAAATAGAATCAGGAACAATCAATCTTAAAGACGCGGTAATCTGACGAGAAAAGTTTGTTGTTGCGGCTACCGCTATACCTGCAGCGCCGTTTTTCGTGCCTGTATCACTTTCATTGGCAGTGCTCGGAGAAAAATCGGTCTTTATCATTCCAGGTTCCGACACCTGTATCAGCGCAGCACCTTTATACTCTTGTAACCTTCCAGTTACCTGCACTACTTTATTTAAAAAAAAAATTTCTGGAGGCGACGGAAATTTTCCCCTGTCTTCTGGCTCTATTCTTATCATTAAGCGGTGAGAAGGATTAGTATCGCCCAGGTTTAAAAAAGTTGGTTTTGTTTTTACATGTACCAGAAACGCTCCTCCATATATTTTTCCTAACACAACCACTGTATCTCCCACATTACTCAGAAAGTTTTCGGTTAATGGCTTTTGTTGAGAAAATACAGAATTAAAACAAAGTATAATGGTAACAATTAAAACTACTTTCTTCATGAATAAAAAAAATTATAATCCCTATAGGAGAACTACCAGGTAAATATTGTGTTGGAAATACAAACTTCTTGTAATTATACCGTAATGTGAGAAAAGAGATACAACTTTTCGCTTTCTCACTTCTGGCCGATAGACCTAACGTACAAATCTTCCACCTTTTTTCGGGCCCAACCAGTTTTTCTAAGAAAGGTCAGACTCGACTTTATGCTGGGATCACTATTAAAACAGTTGATCTTAATAATCTGACCTAAGTCTTTCCATCCGTAGAAGTCGACTAATTCAGTCAAAATCATTTCCAGTGTTTTACCGTGTAAGGGATCTGTAGAAGTGCTCATGTGGCAAAAGAAGAAAATAAATTGTTTGGAGAATAGATGTCAGGAAAACTTTTACTGTTTTAAAAACAAAAAACCGGTTACTTGTATAACCGGACAAATTTTGTATGATGATTATAAAATCTTCAGCAGTTTTTAAAAAGGCTGCATATGGCACGGCTTACCTTTTTGCGGTCCGCCGCCTTCTTCTACTCTTTTACAAGCAGGTGGAAGTTTTTTATAACTGTCTGGTTCTGCCTTAATATCATCTGCATCGAAACCGGCATTTGCAAAAGCTGTTTGGATGTAATTTAGATTAACCCTGTCAGGCCAATATTGAACACGGGTGGTTCCACTGAGCAAATTAATTTGTGTTTTAATAATACCGCTTTCCGTTTGAGCAATTTCGCGCGCCATATAGTCCTCCAACCTTTTCTTGCATTCCCAACATCTCAGACTCGGAGTTTTTATTGTGGCCCATTCCGGCTTACGATTCTGAGCAAAAGTTGCAACCGAAAATCCTACCAGGATGACGGCTAAGAGCAGCATTCTTTTCATATTATATCTTGTATTTAATGTAATGTTTTAGAGTAAGTGTTCAATAAGCCAATGCAGCAAATAAGACTGGGCTCTCCACTAAACAGCGGGCACTCCTTTCCAGTTTGCAGGATCTTTTCGCCATTGCAATAATAGAGTTTCTGACCCGGATTCTATTTTACCCTTCTCTAAACCAATGTTAATTAATGTAGCGTAATCAGTTAAAGACTGGTATTCAACTCCGGCATCTGTAAAATTTTTATTTGCTTCGTCAAATCCGTACGAAAATATCGACACCATCCCTACAATGTCTACTCCTGCTTTTCTTAAAACATCTACCACCTGCAGGCTACTTTTACCAGTAGAAATTAAATCTTCGACAACTACGGTTTTCTGACCTGGTTGAAATGCACCTTCAATTTGATTGGCCAGTCCATGCTCTTTGGGTTTAGGCCTGACATATATAAAAGGTAGTTTCAACTGGTCTGCTGCCATAGCGCCCCATGCTATCCCAGCGGTTGCTACACCCGCTATTAAATCTGCATCAGGATATTTTTCAAATATAACGTTGCACATCTCACTCTTAATATACTCCCTGATGTATGGAAAAGACAAAATTTTCCTGTTGTCACAATAGATCGGGCTTTTCCAACCACTCGCCCAGGTATAAGGATCATGAGGCCTTAATTGAACTGCCCCGGTTTGTAATAATTTTTCAGCTACACCATTTTTATTAGTCATCACACGAAGTTAGTGCTAAAGCTAATTGAGATAGTATGCCTAACTATATGGCCGGTTTTTGTTTCTTTGCTTAAAATATTTTTATGGCAGTTAAGATTACAGCCGGCGGCGGAATAGTAAGCAATGAACGAAGTGAAGTTTTATTTCAATTGCGAAGAGGAAAATGGGATTTACCAAAAGGCAAGCTTGAAGACGGCGAAAAAATAGAAGACTGTGCTGTAAGGGAAGTTGAAGAAGAAACCGGCTTGAAAAATATTCAGCTGGGTGAACTGGTGGGCGTAACAACCCATTACTATCAGGAAAAAGGCAAGGAAATAGAAAAAGAAACACATTGGTTTGAAATGAAAGTTGCAGGCAACCAGGAACTGGTTCCACAATTAGAAGAAGATATCACAGAACTGAAATGGGTTGCTGAAAGTGATGTAAGCGACTTTTTAAACAATAGCTTTCAGAATATCGAAGAGATCTTAAAGAAGTATTATAATAGACTAAAACGGGCTCAAAAAGCTTAGCACTAAACAAGACTGCTTTAACACAAATAGATAAGGTGTACATTCTGTTATTAGCGGGTATTTATTTCTTATTCTGCCGAAGCTCTTTAATCAGCATTGTTGTGTCACTCACTTGTACCATTTTCTGCTTTTCAGCTTATGAAGAGATGTGGTATTTTTTAAAAAAGTGTAATAGAAGTACGTAAGACGAACGAAATGCGACGCAACAAATGATTCATCGGAGTTGTAAGGCTTGTACTAAAAAAAACAAATACGTTGTAAGTTCAGTTCCGATTGGTGTTACCTACACAATTTCATCTAAGCCTCTTGTCCTATCCATACCGCTCCGCCAATGCTACTTCGGCTTGCGCCGGTCACCGTATCCAGGACGTTATATTCTTCGCGCCATCTCAATACACCAATTAAAGCCATTATCAATGCTTCCTTATAATTAATCAACATTGCATCTGGCACTACCACCCCGATGTTGAAAGCCTTAAGTGTTTGAGTAAGACGTTGTACAAGAAAAGTATTGAAAGCACCGCCGCCTGTTGCCAGTAGTTTATTAGTAGCTGCATCTGGATTAACTCCAACCTTTTGTACAGCGTAGCCAATTTGCATTACCACATGCTCCACATAAGTTCTCAGCTTATCGCTTGTTGATATATCAAAATCATTGACAAGTGGAAAAACTTCATCGGTACCAAAAGTATTTGCGAGCGATTTAGGATAAGGAAGCGAGTAGTAGTTCAATGTATTTAGTCTCGTCAACAAAGGAGTGTACACCCTTCCAGCTGCAGCAATAGCACCACCATCATCAAATTCTTTCCCTTCAGCTTTTGCCAGCATATTGAGAACGCGGTTGGCAGCACAAATATCAAACGCTATGTATCCGTTTGGACTTTTATAAGACAAATTTGCAATTCCGCCAAGGTTCAGAAAGTAAGTGTAGTCATCCAATAACAATTTCTCACCGATGGGAACGATAGGCGCACCTTGTCCTCCAAATGCAACATCCATAGCGCGCAAATCGCTTACTACATTTATCTGCGTTGTAGCCGCAATAGCTGCCCCGTCTCCCAACTGTGCTGTCATTCCTTCTAAGGGAGAATGAAATGTGGTATGTCCGTGTGACGATATCAACTGAATTTTGTGATGAAGATCAAAGTCGTCTATAAAAGCGTTTACCTGCTCGCCAATATATTTGCCGTAGCCGGTATGCAACAATAGATAATCATAGGCTGAAAGCGCTGTTGGGTTTTGAAGTTTTTGAAACCATTCAATAGGGTAAGGAAGACATCTTGCCGCCTTAATTTCATAGCTCCATTTTCTGCCTGTTTCTTCAAATTCGACAAAAGCAATATCTAAGCCGTCAAGCGATGAACCGCTCATGATTCCTATAACTCGGTAAAACATTTATATTTAAGATTTTAGTAGCGGGATGAGGGATTTGCTGTAATTTTCGAGCGCAATCTACAATTGAAATCTGCAATTTTATTATGGTAATTAATTTAAGTGAACAGCATAGTTTGGTAAGCAACTGGGTAGGTGAATTGAGAAGCTCAGAAATACAGACCGACAGAATGCGATTTAGGCGCAATCTTGAAAGAATAGCAGAAGTGGCTGCATACGAAATAAGCCAGCAGTTAGAATGGGAGGAAGTTGAAATACAAACACCACTAGGAATTGCTAACTGCAAAAGACTAAAAGAGCAGCCGGTCCTGGCCACGATATTAAGGGCGGGATTACCAATGCATACAGGTATGCTGAATTATTTCGACCGTGCTGATAATGCATTTATATCGGCATACCGCAAGCATAAGCACGACGGAAGTTTTGAGATCAACCTGGAGTATATGAGCTGTCCCCCGCTTGAAGGGAGGATCGTAATCATCAGCGATCCAATGTTGGCAACAGGTTCGTCGCTTGTAAAAACAATACAGTTTATGAAAAATGAAGGTGCTCCGGCGCAAATACATGTAGTGACGGCGATAGCATGTACCGTAGGGATTGAGTTTGTGCAAAGGGAGGAACCTGAGGTGAAAATTTGGTGTGGTGAAATAGATGACGAACTGACTGCAAAGGGATATATCGTTCCAGGTATGGGCGATGCCGGTGATCTTGCATTTGGTACAAAAATGCAAATGTAATTACAGTAAAATATTGGGTTAAAGCAACAAGTTGTACATTAGATATGTCTACTAGAACAGTTAACTACCATTGATGCCAAAAATTTTTTTCCTATTGATTTTTGTTTGCTCCCTATGTAGAGTAGAGGCACAAGACCCTCACTTTTCCCAATTCTTTGCCTCGCCTCTCACATTAAACCCTGCTTTAACGGGCAAGTTTGACGGAGACCTTCGTGTTACAGGAAACTATAGAAACCAATGGCCCACAATAAACCGTGCATTTACTACTACTACCGTTTCTGCTGATATGCCTATTATGCGCAACCACATTTCTTCAACCGATACCTGGGGGTTAGGGGTAATGGGTTTTTCTGACCAAAGCGCCAATAGCGCCTTAAAGTTCAACTACCTGTCTGTATCAACGGCTTTTCATAAGGGTTTGGACGAAGACGGATTTTCGCAAATTGGAGCAGGGTTCCAGGCGACTTACAGCAATATGCTGCTAAATGTTTCTGACCTTAAATTTGAAGATCAACTTACTCCTTTTGGTTTTACCGGAACAACCTCTGAAGTATTCAGTAACTCCACTCTAAAAAACAGCTATTTTGACCTGAATGCAGGAGTGCTTTACAGTGGAAGTACGACGGACAAAAATAATTTTTATGCTGGTATTTCCATGTACCACATTACAAGGCCAAAACAATACTTTACCGGCACTTTCTTTCTGCTAAACCCCAGAACTACCTTTCACGGCGGGGGCTATTTTCCGGCTGGAAACAGCGGCACCATTCACTTAAGTGCGCTGTACAGCATGCAGGCAGGTGCACACGAAACTGTTCTTGGCGGAGCTTATGAAGTGCCCTTTGCAGAAGGCGACAAACCGACGAGTATATATTTTGGAGGATGGGCACGATTAAACGACGCATTAATTCCCTATATCGGCCTTGAGTTTAGCGATTTTCGTCTTGGAGCTACTTACGATGTAAATACCTCGTCCTTAAAGGCAGCATCGCAGTCCAGAGGTGGAATAGAAATTTCCCTTATATACATTAAAAAGACTCCAGGCAGCCGGGGATTACCCTGCCCAAAGTTTTAGAAGTAGGATAACCTGATTTTGGCAACGGCGCAAATTGTTTTAAACCTTCTATAATTTTAGTTGGCTTGTTCAATCCTGGCATTTCAAGCAGCCCCGTTGTGTCACTAGTTGTGCGAGTAGGGCGAATAATGAACAACTTATTCGTAGTTTACTTTTTTAGGCCGGACAATTCACCACAAAGCCTTAGAAGAGACGACTTCTAAGGCTTTGTACTTTCTATTAAGGTGGCTATCTCTTACTTAACCCTTACAAGGTGTGATCTCAATTCCGTTGAGATATCCTTTATGTCGACAATATTTAAAGTCGGAGTAGTAGAAATGGCCGCAATTGATTTAACTAAAATTTCATCTATTACCGGATCCTGAATTTTCCACATAGCACCTGTAGCTGGGTCAATAATTAGCATACCGACTACACCTCCTAATAATAAGTTTCCAAAGTACCAGCCATTTAGCTTGAAGTTAATTGGAACAACCTTTTCACCAAAGCCTGTCGATGATAGTTTTACCTGGTATTCTGCTTTAGAAAAGAAGCCAGCTCCAGATTTTAAAGTTACGGTAGCAGGACTCTGCCCCTTATAAACTTCTTTACCCTTTTTATCGGTTATGCTAACTGTTGCCCCGACAGGGTTTGTACGAATGGAAACGGGATAAGAGGATTTACTTACAATTGAAGCGCAACCTGAAAGTAAAACGACTGCCATCAGCGCTAACACAGTCGGCTTTAAAAAAATTCTTCTCATTTTTTTTTAGTTTTACACCTACTCCTTTAATTAGTTTTGGTTTTAATTTATTAACGTCTGTGTTATAAGGAATATTGTAAATCTGAGAGAATTTTTAATTTAAGTACGAACCTATATCCTACTTCTTTTTCATATATTATTAGCAGAGGTTTCTTAATCCGGAAGATGTTCTATTGCAACAATTAACAAAGTCTTTCAACGGCAATTCTGCTGCAGGCTTTTCTGTTTTCCAGGTATATCTTCTATGTATTTGTGCACTATTTAGTCTACATCCCCAGGTTGTGCTATTTGCTTTGGCTAAGCTTTTTTTTACGCTGTTTTTGGTAAATAGTATAGATAATAAACCCTGCAATTGCTGTAATTGAAATCCAAATCAAACCTATTTTAAGTCGTTCCCAGTCTTCGCCTAGCCACGCCAGTAAGATGGTTAACGGAAGTATACCAATAAATGTGGCTGCAATAAATTTAAAGTAATTCATGTTTGCCACACCGGCAATAAAGCTAATGGCATCGTTGCTTGAGACGGGGGTTAACCTGATTAATATAACCGCCTTGTATCCATGTTTGTCAATCAGCCTGCGGACTTTGTCGCTTGTTTTCTGTCCCATTAATTTTTCGGCTGCCTCTTTGCCCACCAGCTTACCTATAAAGTATCCAACAGTAGAAGCGCCAAAAAGACCAGCCAACGCAATTAAAGAACCCCATATTGGACCATAACATAAAATGGCGACCAGCATTAAAAACACTGTGCTGACAACTATCAAAAATAGCTGCACAATCATGGCTACAATAATGATGAACGGACCCCAAAAGCCAAAGCTATCAACCCATGTTTTTATCCTTTGCTTGTCGCCGCTTGTAATTATTTCGAAAGCATTTTTTGAAAATTCCCTGAAGGGCGGAAAAATGAACCAGCACAATACTACAAATACAATAGTTGCAATAGAGATTACCAGGGGTAATTTGCTGCTTTTTTCTTTAGGCATGTACTTTCAAAGTTTCTTTGTAATTACCTGATAGGACGATGTTAATCCTTGTCTTCTTCTTTTACGTCCTTACTCAATAAAAAGTTTCCATTTGCATCAAATATTAAGTCGGTTTTTTTTACTTCTGCTTCAAAATTTATCTCGCCATTCGCCTTTGTAATTTTTGCTGTTTCGTCAATCTTTTCGTCTTTATAGTTTTGAGAGATATAGGTTAACGCAGCGGCAGGCAATTCTTCTTTTTTTATCTCAATTTCCGTTTCCTCTGCTACTCCTGCTGCCGAAAATACAGTGCTCATTTCTTTGTCATTTTGTTCATAAGACGCTTCAAACTTGCCTTCCTCGTTATTCCATTCAACCTCTTTTGCCTCGGGAAACTGTTTTTTAAACGCTTCCTTAACAGAGGCAGGCACATCCTTTTCTTTCAACTCGTGCTCATTACAGCAAACAACTGTAGTAGACAAAACAATCAATACAAGGAGATTTTTCATTTTTTAAAATTTATGGTTATTCAATACAATAAATTGAAACAGGGTGGATTGTTGAAAACCCGAACTATAGCTTCCTTCTTATTCCAACACAATATCATCCTCATTCACCTTTGCTTCCCCCAGTCTCTTCCTATCCTTTCCAAACCTCCAATAAATCAAAGGCAGAAAAAACAGGTTCAAAATAGTAGAGGTTATCAGTCCTCCTACGATTACAATGGCCATCGGGTATTCTATTTCATGCCCTGGTTTGTTTCCGCCAATAATAATTGGCATCAAGGCAAGCGCTGCAGCTATCGCCGTCATTAATATTGGTGTCATCCGTTCCATTGCGCCCCGTACAATCATGTGCAGGTTAAACGTTTCGCCTTCTTCTGTTTCTAAGTGCCGGTAATGACTGATAAGCATGATTGCATTTCGTGCGGCTATACCTATTACCGTAACAAAACCTACCAATGAACCTAATGACAATACGCCTCCTGAAATCCATGCTGCTATAATACATCCTGACAATGCAAAGGGAAGGCTTAATAAAATAAGTGAAGCAATCCGGTATGATTTAAAATCTGCATAAAGAATAAGATAAATGCCTAACAGCGACAATAACATCAAGCTATACAAACGCGATTGGGATTTTTGACGCTCTGCATACTCCCCTAATATTTCAGGATGATAACCTGCGTCCCACGTTACACCTTTCAGTTGTGCATTTATATCTTTTGCCACCGCACCTAAGTCTCTACCTTTTGTATTACAGGTTACATCTATTCTTCTCGATGATTGTTCTCTCGTTATTTCATTTGGTGTTGGTGCAACATACACTTCAGCCACATCTTTTAAAGGAACCCTGCCACCATTTGGAATATCAATCAATAAATTCCTGATGTTTTCAATGCTTCCCCGCTGGTCATCAGTTCCCCATACCACTACGTCAAAAATCTTTTGGTCCTCGTATATTTCACCAACCTTGGTTCCGTTTACCAATGTGTTAATGGCACTTCTAACCTGGGTGGCAGATATGCCAAACCTTGCAGCATGATCAGCATTAAACTTTACTGCCAGCTGCGGAACCAGGGTTTGAGGTTGCACTTTCAAATCACTCACACCATCTACTTTCTCTAAAACTTTTCCAACTTCCTTTGCCTTGTTTTGCAACACAGCCAAATCGCTTCCATAAATGCGTACAACAATGCTTGCACTCGTACCTGTCAATACTTCCTTCACTCTTTCCCGTAGGTAGGTAAGCACATCACGATACAAGCCAGGATATCCATCCACTACCTCCTGTATCTTACCAACCGTTTCTTCATAGTCCACTTTAGGGTCGACACTTATCCAGTTCTCTGTAAAGTTTGGACCGACTACTTCATCCGCAACTTCTGCACGACCAATGTGTGCACCAAAATTCCTTACACCGGGGATAGCTCTCAACTCGTTACTTGCCCGTTGTGTAATGCGTGTCATCGCTTCCAGTGAGGTTCCCGGCTTTTCCACCCAATGCATTAAAAAATCATATTCTTTAAAGTGCGGTAAGAACTCTTCACCCAATAAAAACGAACTGCCAAAAGCCAGCAACACTGTAGTGACAACTATTGCAAATGCTCTCTTTGGCTTTGCAATAATGCGATGCAAGAACCTGTCATACTTTGGCTTTAAATACCGTACAGGCCTTGGTTCTTTCTCTGGTTCGGCAGCATTTGCTTTTGAATATCTATTCTTCAAAAGTATCAGTGACAAAGCAGGTGTTAGCGTTAATGCAACAAACAATGAAGCCATAATTGCAAGCATATAACTCAACGCCAGCGGCTGAAAGAATGAACCGGAGATACCAGGTAAAAAGAACACAGGCATTAATACCAATGCTACAATCATGCTTCCGTACACAACTGCACTTCTAACTTCCATCGATGCTTTGAACACCACTTGTATAGCGGGCAATGGTACTGCCAACAGCGCATTATGCTTTAATCGCCGTACAATATTTTCAACGTCAATAATCGCATCATCCACCACTTCACCCAATGCAATTACTAATCCTGCAAGCACCATCGTATCTATCGTTCCACCTCTGTAGTCTAATACAATCATTGCTATTACAAGCGATAATGGTATAGCCAACACACTTATCAAAGCTGTACGCCAGTCTTTTAAAAAGAAGAATAAAACAATGATGACGAGAATACAGCCAATTAGCAATGCCTGGTTTAAGTTATGCAACGACATCTCGATAAAAGTTGCGGGGCGAAAGATGGTACTATCAAACACCATCCCTTTCATACCGGGTTTCATCTCTTCCAAAACCTGTTCCACCTGTCGTGTTACTTCCAGTGAGTTTGCCTGTGGTTGCTTTTCAACAATCAACAAAAGTCCGGGACCATCGTTAATAACAGCATCACCTATCGGGGCTCTAAAACCTTCTGTTACTTCAGCCAGCTCGCCTAAACGAACAGGTAATCCATTTTTTATGTTTGTGGTTACGGTAATTTTTGCAAGGTCTTCAGCGTGGTAAATTGTTGGAAGATGCGATACAGCCATCCGTTGATTTGGCATATCAACAAAGCCACCGCCAAACTGCTGCACAGCATCGCGAACAGCAGTAACTACCTGCGCCAATTGCAGGTTATTCGAGAACAGTCTTTCAGGATTAACCTTCACTTGTAACTGCCTGTCCCGTTGACCCCAGATGGCAACATTCGCTACACCTTTTACAGCCATCAGCCTTGGTCGTAATGTCCACCGTACCTGCGTGGTCATATCCATTTGGCTCATCGTCTTCGAACTAACTCCAATCTTCAATACCCTGCTGGTAGAAGACAATGGGGTTAGCATAACCGGTGGACGAGCAACGGCAGGCAATTGTGTTGCCACACGTGTAAGCCTTTCCTGTACCAGTTGCCTTGCTTCCACTACACCTGTTCCTTTATCGAAGTCGAGCACAATAGAGGCAAGACCTAAAACAGATTTAGAACGAAGCCTTGTGGTCTTTGGTGTACCATTCAATGCGTTCTCAATAGGAACAGCAATCAGCGCTTCTACTTCAGCAGTTGATAATCCAGGAGCTTCCACTTGTATCTCCACATAAGGCGGAGCAAATTCGGGAAACACGTCGAACGCCGCGTTCTTTATAATGTTGTAGCCTACTACCATGAGCAAGCCCATCAGTATAACAATAACAACTCTTAACCTCAATGATGTTGCAACTAACCACTTCATTATTTACCTCCTCCAAATTCTGTCCCGAACAATTCAGCAGCACCATCGGTTACTACTTTGGTGCCAATTGCAAGACCTTGTTGTAAAATTGCCATTCCGTTTGCTACACGCGATACGTTTACTCTGCGTCTTATAAAAGTTCGTGGAGCCGTGTTTTCATACACCCATGTGCCTCCACTAATGTCGTATAGTATTGCTGAGTAAGGAACCACCAATGCCGATTGTGTTCCCTTGTAAGGAAGTGTAACACTTATTCTTTGTCCTGGTCTAAAGTTGCCTTTACTATTATCAACTTCATAGTATAAATCAATTGATGTAGACAACGGGTCGCTTGTTTGCGGACCTGTTACAGGGCGAGCCACAACAGCATTGTCTGATGAACCGGCATCTGATAAGCCACGTACAAAAGCATTTTCACGTGCATTAATCTGAGCCTCATCACCTGCATAAACAGGAACCCGTATCCATAAAGTTTGCAGCGAAACAATATCAACAATAGGTGCTGCTGTTGCCAATACTTGTGAAGTGCTGCTATACACTTTTTGTATCACACCACTTATCGGGGCTTCCAAATTTAATGTGCTCATTCGGTCAGCCAAAGCCTGCGACGTATTGCCTTTCAATAACTGCAACCTGTTACGTGCAACTCTCAATTGCGCAGCAATGCCCGCAAGTTCTGCTTCTGCTTCCTGCTTGGCACGTAAGCTTCCCGCCTGTTCTTCAAATAACAAGGTGTTACGTTTTACCTTTTCCACCGCTGTGTTATATTGAATTTCTCTTTGCGTAACATCGGCCTGCACACTCAATAGATCTCTTTCCGATGGAAGTATAACCAATCGTGCAATCTGTTGCCCTTTCGTTACCTGTTGCCCCGGCGCTAGCTGAGTACCATTTCTAGAAGCCATTAGCTGACCTGCAACGGGTGCAGTCACCGTAATAATTTTGCCGGGAGTAGCCACCACCTCGCCACTAAATGCACGGCTGTTACCAACAAACTGGTCAACAACTTCAAAGGTTTTTATACCCAGTCGTTCCACCGCCTTATCAGTCAGTGAAATCGTATTCAGGTCGCCCTCCTTTACAGGATTACTTTGCGTAGCAGGCGGCTTTGGCTTCTCCTCCTTCTTGCCCCCGCACGAAGCAACAATCCCCAGGCAGGTAATTAAAAATATGTTTCGAAAAAGATGCTTCATTTATTTATCCGTTTTTATTAGTGGTCGTTATATTTTCTTTTGTTACCAACATCCTATCATCTATCAACATCGTTGTGTCACTCCCTTGTACTTGTATCGCTTTATTCAGCGTGGTCTTTTTCACCCAAAGGCGCTAAGTAAGCAAAGGCGCAAAGTTTGAGTTGTATTTTTCCCTCTTAGCGTTCCCCCGTGTTTCTTCCTCTGCGCGCTCTGCGGTTTAAAAATTTACCACAGAGAAATACAAGAGTTTAGCACAGAGAACACGGAGCCTAAGCGAAACATCTTTCTTCTTTGCGTCTTTGCGTTGTATTCCTTTGCGTCTTTGCGTGCAAAACTTCTCGGTCATTGCGAGGCACGAAGCAATCTGCTCTTATTTATACAATGTTTCGAAAAGAAAAAAGCCTCTCAATATTTTGTCAACTATCCTCCATTCCAGCAGCAGATTGCTTCGTCGTGCCTCCTCGCAATGACGTTATGCTGTACAAGAGTGCGACGCAACAAAAGCCTCATAGATATTCTAACCTCTGCTACCAAAATCTTCTATTGCACCTTCTTGCCGATCACAAAATTCAACTGGCTGATTGACCTTCGTAACTCCGCCTGTATCTCTGCCTTGCGCAACCGGCCAGTTACCAACTGCCGCATGGCTTCAAGAACGGGGA
>NZ_JAOQAH010000013.1 GCF_025963695.1 Segetibacter sp.
CATCAACATCTGGTCGGGCACACAAAACATCAAGCGCTTTTTTGTCTTCCGCATAAAACACACCGGGCCAGGTAGTTCCGGCCGAGAAGAGCGATTTTGCCATGATGTGTTCATGCCCGCTCGCCCACGTGTTGTAAGCCGCGATGCTTTGCCGGTCTGTAGAACTTCCATCGGTTATTCCATTTCTTAAGCGTGTTGGTACATCCTGCAGCATTACTCTTCTACTTCCAAATGTAAAGGAGTCGGAAACGAGGACAACATAACCGCGTTTGGCAATCTCATTTGCCCAAGCAAGCCCCGTATAATAATGCTCCTGGTGGTCTTTCATCATAGGGTGCTGGTCGTCCGAAGTCTTGGTGATTTTGTGACAACCGAAGTATTTGTTGCCCCCGTGATCATGAAAACCAAGAATGGCAGGTAATTTTCCTTTTGCATTCATCGGTTTTAGCAAGATCGCTTCTGTTGGCCGCCCGTAAGGTAGTTGCCACGTCAATTCTTCTACGTGTAGTCCATCGTAGGTATATTTCTTTTGTACGGTCACTGTTGGTAGTCCACCTATATCCGGGATCGCTAACCGTTCGGTAAGCCGTTGTTTTGCAGCTTTTTTCCAGGTCTCCACGTTTTTAAATTGCGGTCTCCGGAAAGAAAAAGAGGGCAATTTATTTTGATTGAGAGAGTTTGCCCAGGCACCATAGAGTCCGATAACGCTTAAGTCTTTGTCGTCTGCATTCAGACCGTCAGCCTCGTTGTTTGGGTTTTTATTTCCGCTGTTTGCGAAGGCATTTCCAGGCAGCATACTTCCTTGTGCAATACCGAGCCCGGTGAGCCCTGCAAGTTTTAAAAATTCTCTACGTTTATTTGGCATATAGGGGGTTTTAAAAGTCTGTTATTCTTTCATTGGTTGTTTAAAGACCTGCCGCAGTCAGCGTTACAGGAAAATGTCTAAGACCTTTACCAATTATTATCACTAAAAAAACCAGTTCGCCTGGCTAATTGGTGTGAAATTAATGCCCGGTCAATCTTGTTCGCTGAAGTAACTGGCATTCTTAAATATTCTACAAAGCATGGATGTCGTTTATTTGGATAGTAACAAGTTCTCCCGCGAAGGAGCCTGTAGTTCACGCAGGGAGCAAAGAACATGAAAACCGGTTTTACGTCTTCTTTGCGTGAATTTTCTAAAGTAAACGACGTTGAATAAACAAAGCCGACAATCCTATTATTTCATGCATATTATCCTCTCTAACCAAAATCTTTAAGCTTTAATTGAAAGTGGATTATTTAAGATTTTTTAAGTTAATATCATTGCTGCTGGTACCATAAAAATGCTTTAAAATTCCATTGTCGGTATTTACTGTTTAATATATCTTCACTGGCTTTTTATTGTCGTCGATTGCTACAAAACTGAATGTTCCGGTTATGGCTTTTTGTCTTAGGTCTGAATACATTTCTTCAATGAAAATTTCCACTAAGACCTTAAGGCTGGTATTTCCAACATAAACTACTTTGCCGATCAACTCAATGATTGTTCCTGCAGGTATCGGCCTCGTAAAATCAATCCTGTCTGATGAAACAGTTACTACCTTTTTCCTGCTAAACCTGGTTGCTGTTATAAAAGCTACTTCATCCATCAATTGCATGGCCGTTCCACCAAACATAGTGTCGTAATGATTGGTACTGTCGGGAAAAACGGCTTTGAAAATTCTTGTACTCGATTTTTCTATTCGTTCCTGATCTATCATAATGTTGTTATGTTACACCTCAAAAGTCTTTTCGCGTTCCATCTTTCACTTTTGATGTTTTAGCAGGCGACCGTTTTAACTTAAATGCCACTATAGTAAGTCCAGCATGGCATGAACGGATAAGCCCTCAAAATCTTCAATTACCAGGTGTGCGTTTGCCAGTTCTTCAGCAGTATGTGTAGTGGTAATTCCTATTACTTTCATCCCTGCATCTAAACCTGCTTTTATGCCGGGAAGCGAATCTTCGATCACTATGCAGTTTTTAGGCTCTATTTGTAATCGTGCAGCGGCTTTCAGATAAATTTCAGGATTTGGCTTACCAAAAAGCACATCAGCGGAGTGAAGAAGGGTATCGAAATAGTGGATGAGATGTATTTTTTCGAGAATAAAATAAAGGTTGATTTTTGGGGCGGAAGTGCCGACAGCTGTTTTTACATCTTTGGCTTTTAATGTTTGTAAAAAAGATACAAGCCCCTTAACCGGGCTTACTTCTTTATACAGTTCCCGGAAGAGTGCTTCCTTTTCATCTGCCCATATTTCGCTCCGTGCCTCGCTGAAGTTGTCTTTAAAAATGAAGCGCATGATCTCCTGGTTTGTTCGTCCATATACATGTCTTTTTAACTCGTCGTCTGTTAAAAACACGTCGTGTCGTTTCAGAAAGGCTTCAAAAGCAAGTTTGTGATATGGATTACTATCTACTATTACACCATCCATATCAAAAAGCACTGCCAGGTTCATGTCTCTTTATTTTAAATCCTTACATTAGGTAAAGGCTCAAATGGTTGTATGGTAACAAAGCCTTTCAAGAGAAACCTCTGCTGACAAAGATTTGCCAGCAAGAGATTTTTCTATTCGAAATGCTTGCCTGGTTGCAATTAACAACTTTTATTTTATTTCGTTTCAATATTTTTTGTTTTCGAAATCTTTTTTTTAATCAATTCGCCTTTCGTAACATTGCAATTGACGTTATTTTGAATACCAAGATCGGCTCCCGTTAGATTTCTCGTGTATTTTGAATTCCAATCGGGGCACTCTCCACAGGCAGAGTTGGTTTGCTGCCTAAACTGTAAAAGCTAAAACGGATGTATAAATTTTCCCGCGCTCAAATTCTTCTGTTGATTGCACCGCTTCTTTTTCTATCCCCGGTAGTGGCACAGCAAGCGTCTGTAAAACAAACGAGCGAATCAATTAAAACCTATCCCTTTTCCGATCCTAACCCGGTACCTGTGTTGGGTATTAATAAAAAGGTCGCTCCTTTTTATCCCTACTTTATGTTTGATGGATACACTACTAAAAGTGTGCAGCGGGATTGGAAGATCGTAAAGTTAGAAAACCCTTATATCACGGTGTCCGTCTTGCCAGAAGTGGGAGGCAAAGTAATGGGTGCGGTAGAAAAAGAAACGAATAATGAATTCGTTTATCTCAACCATGTGATGAAGTTTCGCGCTATCGGCATTCGGGGACCATGGACGAGTGGCGGTATTGAACACAATTTTGGTCTTGATCTTGGTCATGCACCCTGGGCTGCAGCAGCAGTTGATTATATCATTAAGAATAATGATGATGGCAGTGTAAGCTGCATTGTGGGTGGTCTTGACCTGGCTTCACGATCGGAGTGGCGGGTTGATATTCGGTTGCCTAAAGACAAAGCTTATTTTGAAACCAACTCTCTTTGGTTTAATCCAAGTCCTTTGCATCATTCTTACTTATCGTGGGAGAATGCTGCTTTTAAAGCCTCTGACGATTTGCAGTTTTACTTTCCCGGAAATCATCATATTGGTCATGATGGCGGCGCTTCTCCATGGCCGATTGATAAGCAAGGGCGCAATCTTGCACGGTATAAAGAAAATAACTTTGGAGACAGCAAATCTTATCATGTGGTGGGTGATTACCGTAATTGGTTTGGCGG
>NZ_JAOQAH010000041.1 GCF_025963695.1 Segetibacter sp.
TGTATCGGGCCGGTACCACTTGCTACCAGGCCGTCAGCAGCAGATATAAAAGATATGAATTCAGGCAAAGTCATTAAACCCGTGACGTCTGTTACACGATCTCCAAGCGCTTCGAAAATAGAGGCCAGTTGTGCTCGCTCTTTCTCAACTCCTGAAATAAAGATTTTAAATTTATCCCCGTCCAACTGACGTATAAGACCGATGAAGTTTTCAAGACCCCACTCGCGACCATTGCCTTGCGACTTGGGGTGCAAAATGAGATTGTATCGATGGTTGTCAAGCAAGTCTGACAACTTCTGCGGCAAGGGGACGATGTTGTTAAGAGCAAATGAACTACCAATCTCTTCAAGCGAAAAACCGGCTGAAATGCCTAAAGGTTCTAACAGCTTTATGTTGAGTTGAGCCTCGTGCAGTAGCGATCTTTTTCTGCTTAGTTTTACCAGGTAGTTACAAGTGAACCAATGATAGATGCGGTTAGTCGTTCCGATCCGCATTGGTATTTTCAACTCTTTAGCCCGTTGTGCAATTTTAGCGATAGGAAGTACATGAACAATTGCAGCGGGCTTCTCTCCAAAAATGGTTACCTCACCTGCCATAAAATCTTCCACATCAATAAACAGGTCAATGCTTGTACAAGCTTCTATAACCGGCCTGGTATAAGCCTTGCCCAGAAAGGCAATTTTAACTGCAGGAAAATGTTTTTTTAAAATCGTTGCAACGGGCAAGGTTAACACAACATCCCCAATGCTATCGGTACGGCTTATAATAATGTTGGTTGGAGTATCGGTCAATGGGTTTGAAATTGTGTTACGGGCAAGTGCAAGTTTTATCAACATCGTTGTGTCACTCACTTGTACTTTTTGTTATTTATCTGCTTTTTTTACGAATGGTAATATCTACAGTATGTTTCTGCTTACTTCAACTTATTTTCTTCTATCTCTTCAATAAACTGGTAAAGGTTAAACTCTTTTTCATCTGCTAATTGTGCTTTTATTAAATCGAAAATCCATTCTTTATGTATTCCTGCCATTCTCTTCGATGCTATAAGATAATATGCTTTCTCTGTTAACAGCCACAAATGCTTATCGGTTCGCTTATCGCTTTCGTTATGTAGTTTAATCTTGGCAAACAGTTCTGCTATCCCCACATGTTGTGATGCTATCGTTTTTACAACCGGCACAGCATAATGACTGTGAGAAGTTCTAAAGACTTTTTTAAGGGTTTTTTCAAAAGCATCTGCATCCGGTCGATCTGCTTTGTTTACTACAAAAATATCCCCGATTTCCATCAGTCCGGCTTTCATCGTTTGTACTTCATCGCCAGCTTCAGGTACTAACACGATAACAGTTGTATCTGCAAGCCCGGCTATCTCAATTTCACTTTGCCCCACACCAACAGTTTCAATAATGATGTAATCGAAACCAAATGCTTTCATTACATCTGTGATCTCAATGATGGACGGATGTAATCCTCCCAGAGATCCCCTGTTGGCAAGTGAACGAATAAACACATTTGCATGGGTGTACCATTTATTCATCCGAATTCTGTCGCCCAACAAAGCACCAAGATTGAATGGAGAAGATGGATCGACACACAAAACACCTACAGTTTTTCCTGCTGAAACGATCTCGCCGATCAACGCGTCTACCAAGGTGCTTTTTCCTGCGCCAGGAGGCCCGGTAATTCCGACGATGGCAGAGGGAGAAGTGGCAGGTAGATTTAGCAAAATATCCGCGAAGCCCCCTGCTTTATTTTCAACTAACGAAATAGCTCTCGATAATGCTTTAAAGGATCCTTTTGATATTTCAGAAACAAGTTCAGTCATTTTGTATAATTGATCTCTTTCAATACGCTGCGGGAAAGAGATGCCAAATGGTTTGCAGATGAACGAAATGCGACGCAACGATGGTGCACCCGGTACGAATGTTCGGTAACAAGACAAGCCACATTACTCACCTTATCAACTTGTAATTTTTGTATTCTCCAATCTTAAAACCTAAAATATCTTCAATCGGTTGCATTACTTTATCCTTTTTTTTCCAGACAGACTTTTTAGGGTCAAAGACAAAGTCACTTTTAGCAGAGGCCACTTTTTCCTGCATTACTGCCGGATGACTTCCTTTAAATATTTCTACCCGGTCTACATCCTGGTAATCAAAATTCTTATAATCATTCTGAGTCGTTTCTGCATTATGCAGAAAATCGAAAGTCTGCATTTTTTTCTTTTGTACGTTGTCTGGACGAACGCCGTTGTAATGATAGACGGGTGCATCAATTTTTCTTACCGTCAGTTTCTCACCTTTTTCTCCCTGCTCGTAAGCGTCATTTGTTGTATACTTTCTAAAACCCTGTGAGTCGGCATAAGACCTTACCAGTTTATCATTCCTGAAAATCCGTATCTCATGTTTGTGCATTCGTCGGGATGTGCGGATATAGTTATAGCTGCCCCAAAAGTGCAGGAAGGGTAATATGAAGCCTTCAACCTGTTCGTCGCCATCATATTTTTTAATAGCTGCAATAATTTTTGGCAGATCGTCCTGGTGTACCACTTCATCGGCTTGTATATGAAAAGCCCAATTGCCGGTGATATTATCCAGTGCAATATTTGCTTGTTGTGCGAAAACTTTTCCTCCTTCACGCAACTTCATGTCCCACTTTGTGTCAATAATTTTTATTTTTTGCGGGTCTAATTTTGCAATGGCTTCCCTGGTTCCATCGGTGGAGTCTCCTACGGCAATAACAAATTCATCACAAACAGGCAAAACAGATTGAATGGCTTCCATAAAGGGATAACCAAATTCAAATCCGTTTCTTACGTACGAGAAGCCCGAAATTTTCATTAACTAATTTTATATCATCAAAGAACAGAATTTTTTTTAACTCTGTGAACTTTTAGAACTTTTAGAGGGTCTTTATTACAAATAACAGCAGTATTTATGACGAATTTTATCCCAATATTTCCACTCGGCATAGTTGTATTTCCGGGCGAAGACTTAAACCTGCATATTTTTGAGCCGAGGTATAAGCAACTCATCACAGATTGTTTTGCAGAGGCGAGGCCCTTCGGCATCCCTACAGTTTTAAAAAATGGATTGAGTGAAAGAGGGACTTTGGTAGAGGTAAAAGAAATTGTAGAAGTATACGACGACGGCAAACTCGACATCAAGACTAAGGGTGTATCAATATTCAGGATTTTGGAAGTAGTTAAAAGTATTCCTGACAAGTTGTATAGCGGCGCGATTGTAAATTATCCTAAGAATGAGGAAAGTAAAAAATCGTTGCTTTTAGAAAAAGTGGTTAAAAGCATAAAAGATTTGCATGACCTTTTGAAGCTTAAAAAAGATTTTAAAAAAGCTGATGATGAACTGGTTGCTTACGATATAGCCCATCATGTTGGTTTGTCTTTAGAAGAGGAGTATGAGTTTGCAGGGTTATTTCGTGAAGAGCAGCGCCTTGAATACCTGAAGCGACATTTATTGAAAGTTTTGCCGGTTGTAAATGAGATGGAGGTTTTAAAAGACCGCATTAAGTTAAATGGCCACTTTAAGAATCTTTCAGGGAACTTTGATATTTAGAACCGCGATCTTCATGATGTTTTGGATTAGACTGAAATATAGAAGTTGCTTTATTCAGCCTGTTTTTGAAATCTTTTCCGTCATGGTTCTATTTATCCATTTAATTCTAATAATCCCTATCCTAACATCTTTTAAATCCCGGTTCTAATGACAACCTTATGTTTTGATTTTGGAAATACCCGGTTAAAATATGCAGTCTTTGTAAACAGGGACTTTGCAGAAGAGTGTGTTTTACAAGATGATTCAGTAGAAGAAATAGAGCGGGTTATAGAAAAACACCAACCGCGGCGCACCATTCTTTCCTCGGTGATAGATCACAATCCGGCTATTGAAGAAGTGTTAGGCGAGCGAACTGCTTTTCATAAACTTTCTTATGACAGTAAATTGCCAATTACTTCGCCTGTTGGCAAACCTCATACAATAGGTGCCGACCGTTTGGCAATGGTTGTAGCTGCGGTGGACTTGTTCCCCCGTCAGCATAATTTAGTTGTTGGACTTGGCACTTGCATTACTTACAACTTTGTAAATAAGTATCACCAGTTTATTGGTGGCAGTATTTCGCCGGGCATGGAGATGCGGTTTAAATCATTACAATATTATACTGCCAAGCTTCCCCTGGTTGAAGCGGACTGGAATTTCCCGCTGTTAGGTTATGATACAAAGACAAATATTCAGAGCGGCGTAATAGCAGGGATGGCCAAAGAAATAGATGGAATTATTGATTTATATAATGAAAGGTTTGTGAACTTTAACGTCCATTTAACCGGGGGAGATATAGGCATTTTTGGTGCGCTACTTAAAAATAAGATATTTGCAGACCCTTCTTTAATATACAAAGGGCTTTACGCCATCAGTGAGTACAATCATGAACCCAAAACTTAGCCTTATTGTTTTTCTTTTATTAGGATCACTTTATACAACTGCACAACAAAACTCTCCCTTTTCTCGCTATGGTCTGGGAGAAACTTCTCCCCGTCAAAACGTAATTTCGCGCGCAATTGGTGGTATCGGTAGTACCTACGGAAACGGTCAAAGCGTAAATTTTGCTAACCCGGCTAGTTATAGTGATCTAAAAATAGTTACTTACGACATTGGTATAACCTTAGATAGCCGCACACTAAAAAGTACTAGTCCTGTTCAAAAATACAGTGCTATTAACCTTACACCTGCTTATGTGGCTTTAGGAATGCCAATTAGTAAGAAACACAATCTTGGCCTTGCATTTGGATTAAGGCCCTTAACAAGGATTGGTTATTCTATCCAGGAAAATAGAAGAATAGCAGGTTCTGGTAGAGACAGTATGTTGTATATATATGAGGGCGACGGAGGATTGTACCAGGGCTTTGTCGGTATCGGCAAGCGTTGGGGTGGCTTACGTATTGGCCTGAATACAGGCTATATGTTTGGTAATAAAAATAATAACACCAGAGCAATTCCTATTGATAGTATGAACACTTACAAGTCAAACTCTGCCACTAATACAAGTTTTGGAAGCTTCTTTTTTAATGGCGGTTTGCAGTATGATGTTAACCTAAGCAAAACTTCGTTTTTGCGTCTTGGGCTAGCTGGTAACCTCAGGCAAAACTTAAAAGCAAGCCAGTCAGCAATCCGCGAAACCTTTACTTATGATGCCAATGGTACGCCCATTACTATCGACACCGTAGCAGTATCGCCGGAAGTTAATGGAACCATTAACCTGCCAGTCTCTTATACCGCCGGTATTAGCATAAACACAAGTCTCGTAGACCGCTTAGGTAATAGAATTGATAAAAGCTTAATTGCAGTTGAGTATGAAAGCACCCAATGGTCTAATTACCGCTTTTTCAATAATGCAGAACGATTTAATAACAGCTCACTTCTTAAAATAGGCGGCCAGTTTACACCCAACCCCTTAAGCCTTAGAAGCTATTGGAACCGGGTGACCTACCGTGCAGGATTTTATTTTGGACAAGAGGCTTTGACTGCGGATAGGAACAAGTTGCCTATTTATGCGGTTACTTTAGGTGCAGGGCTGCCAGTTCGTAAATGGAGATCCTTCGACAATCAATACACCATTGTAAATACAACTTTCGAAATAGGAAGCAGAGGTAATAAAAACAATAATATTTCAGAAGGCTTTTTTCGCTTTTCATTAGGACTAAACCTTAGCGATGTCTGGTTTATTAAAAGAAAGTATGAATAAGCGCTTAAACAAGTTAGCAAAAAGTATAGCAGTCATTACCATTGGCTGCTTTTTTGTTTGGTCCTGCGAAAATGATATTAGGGACGTACAAAATCTAAACAAAAAAGTAATCAATGTAGAGGAGGCCAGGCAAATAGAAAGTTATCTAAGCGAGAATGGAAAGGTTAAGGCAAAGTTGACTGCTCCTCTCATGTTAAGTTATCAAAAAGATACTCCAAAAATTGAATTTCCAAAATCTCTTCACGTCGATTTTTATAATGATAGCACAAAGATCGAAAGTAAGTTGTCGGCTAAGTATGGCAGATACCTGCAAAATGAAAATAAAGTTTATCTAAGAGATAGTGTGGTGGTGTTCAATATGAAAGGCGACACCCTTTTATGTAAAGAATTATATTGGGACCAGGCCAGGGCAGTTTTTTACAGTGATAAGAAGGTAATCATACGCAAGCCCGATTCTAAGATTTATGGCGAGGGAATGATTGCAGACCAAAACTTCAAATGGTTTACAATCACAAAGCCTCACAATAGTTATCTAAACATTCCTGACAGTTCGTTCCTTAGCCAATAAGGAATTTTAAGTAGTTTTTGGTAGCAAACCATTGTTCCCTGATTTATCTTTTGTTGCGGCGCTCCGTTCTACTATATTTCTTTACTCAGCAACTATCGCTGACTTTTCATCATTTTATTCGTGCCTTTAAAAACTCAAGTGTTTTTTGATGCGAGTCGTCTCTTGCTTGTTTGTTAAAAATAGGATTGCTTGGATTTGCAAAACCGTGCCCGGCATCGTAGCGATAAACGGTAAGCTTTTTACCCGCTGTTTTCATATTGTTTTCAAATTCAGTTACTTTTTCAGGCGTTATACTTCTGTCCTGGTTTGCAAAAAATCCTATAACCTCCGTGTTTAATTGTTGTAGTTTTAAAACATTTGTCTCGGGTCTGCCATAATACATTACACATCCAGCCCCTTGTTTACTGGCTAATATAGAGGCTTGTAAACTCCACATACCTCCAAAACACCAGCCAATAGTAAAAATCTTTGCATCACTTCCGGCATACGACATTGCTCCTTTAATAATACTTTCAAGCCGTTCGGAGTTTACTCCCGACATATATTTCATGGCGCTATCAGCGGTTGTAGCAAGTTTGCCGTCGTAGAGGTCAAGTGCAATAACGTTTACGTTGTCAAGCTCATTGCTTAATAGTTCAGCTTCCTGTTTTATGTAGTCATTCAGTCCGTACCACTCGTGAATAACAAATAGAAAGTTTTTTGTATCCTTATTGTTCCTGATTTCATAGCCGCTTCCATTATTACCGTCTGGTGTTTTAAATGAAACTTGCTTCCCTTTTGGATCTTTAGCTTTAAAGTAAAGGGGATCTGGATGTAGTGCCGCAAATTCCTTTGTTGCGGCTTCCATTTTTGCAACCTCCCGAATATCTTCAGCGTAACAACTTACTACTGGTTCCTGTTTTGCAGGTAGAATTTTGGTATCGGTCTTTAATGTATAGCTAAATAGTGCGGCGGTAATAAGGGTTGCTACAAAAAACAGAACAATTCTCATAATGTGACTTTATTTTATTAACAATTTATAGCCCTGTTCGTTAAGATTTTTCTCGTTTTTTTTTTCACCCACAAATAAAATGTAGGTTTGTACGACCTCTGGATGATTTCTATCTTTCTTCACGGTCACATTTGGTAATATTCTAAATTTTTTTAAGCTTTCAATCCCCGAGATAGAGGAACTATGATGAAAATAGGGGATGTGTTTTCAAAGATACATACAGTCATTATTGTAAAACAGTTGAATAATAAATTGCTGTAAAAGAGAGTGACACAACAATGCCGGGCCATTAAATACTGCCTAAAAATAAATCATTAAACCAATAATAAAATAACCTAACCTTATATACTATGGCCAAATTCATTTTTGTTACCGGCGGGGTAACAAGCAGCTTAGGGAAAGGAATTATTGCTGCCTCTCTTGCAAAGCTTTTGCAGGCAAGAGGATTACGTACGACAATTCAGAAGTTCGACCCTTATATCAATGTTGATCCGGGTACTTTAAATCCATATGAGCATGGGGAATGTTTTGTAACCGAAGACGGTGCGGAGACGGATCTCGACCTGGGCCACTACGAACGTTTTTTGAACATTTTTACTTCCCAGGCAAATAACGTTACTACCGGCCGGATTTACCAGACGGTAATCAACAAGGAAAGAGAAGGCGCTTATCTTGGAAAAACAGTGCAGGTAATACCTCACATTACCGACGAAATTAAGCGACGGATGTTATTGTTAGGAAAGGATGATAAGTACGATGTGGTTTTGACTGAAATAGGTGGAACTGTGGGCGATATTGAGGGACTGCCATTTATTGAAGCGGTAAGGCAGTTGCAATGGGAGTTGCCCGAAGAAGACTGTCTTGTAGTACATCTTACGTTGATACCGTTTTTGCGGGCAGCGAAGGAACTTAAGACCAAACCTACCCAACACAGTGTAAGGTTATTAAGCGAAAATGGAGTGCATCCTGATATTCTTGTTTGCCGTACAGAAGAACCGCTAAACAATGATATTAAGCGCAAGATTGCCCAGTTTTGTAATGTAAAGACGGAGGCTGTAATTGAGGCTGCAGATGCTTCAACTATTTATGAAGTGCCTTTAATGATGTTGCGCGAAAAGCTTGATGTAATCGCGTTAAAAAAGATGAAGATCACTGATTACAGGGAGCCCGATCTTACGAGGTGGAAAGGGTTTCTTGATAAATTGAAATATCCGAAAAGTAAGGTAACAATAGGTTTGATTGGAAAATATATTGAATTACAAGATGCGTATAAATCCATTTTGGAAAGCTTTATTCACGCCGGCGCAATGAATGAATGTAAGGTGCAGGTAGTGAATGTGCACAGCGAATTCATAAACCATGAAAATGTTTCTGAAAAACTTGACGGACTTGATGGATTATTAGTAGCACCAGGGTTTGGCCATAGGGGAATAGAAGGGAAAATTGTCGCTGTGAAATATGCAAGAGAACAAGGCCTTCCTTTCTTCGGCATCTGCCTTGGAATGCAAATGGCTGTTATTGAATTTGGACGAAATGTTTTAGGTCTTGAAGATGCTCATAGTACAGAAATGGACCCTCATAATAATAACCCTGTTATTAATATGATGGAGGAGCAAAAGAAGATTACTAAGATGGGTGGAACGATGCGACTGGGTAGCTACCCATGCGAGCTGAAAGAAGGTAGCCTGGCTCACGAAATATATGGAACGAGTGAAATATGCGAAAGGCATAGACATCGCTACGAGTTTAACAACGATTACCTGGAGCAGTATGAAAATGCAGGTATGGTAGCAAGTGGGGTAAACCCTGAAACAGGATTGGTTGAAATTATTGAATTGCCAAATCATCCTTTTTTTATTGGCGTTCAGTACCACCCGGAGTTAAAAAGCACAGTAGAAAATCCCGCTCCGTTGTTTGTACATTTTATTTCAGCAGCTAAAAAGTTTAATGAAAGCCGTGTGTCGCTGAAAGCCCCGGTCTTACACAGTGAGATGATATAAATAGAGCCTTGATTTTTAAAAAAGTAAAAACAGCCAATATGAAATTTCTATTGGCTGTTTTATTTTCGAAGCATCTGTTTAAAAAATAATCGCCAATTCAAAATAATCCTGGTTAAGCTTTTCCTGCCCGACGTAATATTGGCAAAATAATCTTCAAAAGAAAGAAGCGCAAAAAATAGCAGGAGCAGTAAAATTACCGTACCGTTTATAAAGTATGCCATTTGCGAAATTTTGTGTCAATCAATCCCGTAAAAATTAAGCCAGACACATCGTGAGTGTCTCCACCGCTGTAACATGAGGGTTATGACAAAAAAGATGAACTATTATCTTATTTCTAGTTCCAAAAAAGGGAAAAATTTTTTCGGTTTAGGAAGGATGAAATGAGCGCCATGGTAACCTGAAACTGCTTTAGCCTGGCATTATATTGCAGGTGTTGCCCAAACATTCTTCCTCTTTAGGAAGAAATGATTTTAAACAAAACTGCCCGGCCAAAAGCACGGGCAGTTTTGTTTTTTTATTTAGGCATCTCGTTTTTAAAAATCGAGACCAAGAGCAAAGTATAAAATAGGTTTGCCTTTAAATATTCCATTCATTTCCCAGGCTACATCTGCTTTTAAGAAATACCCTAATAACGTACTTCTTGCGCCAAAACCGTATCCTCCGGCAAAAGGACCTATGCCCCCTGCTTTTGTTACAAAAGAAACGGGGTTATTTCCTCCCTCGGTATATGCAACACCAGGACGAGCGAATTTGTCGTACTTACCATTCCATGCAGTTCCCAGATCGAGGAATTGAACCAGTTGAAAATTTCTTATAAATGCGTTATTTACAGGTTTATTTAAAAGTGTTGAAAAAACCGGCAATCTTAATTCACTATTAAAAACAAAAGCGTTGTTGCCATTTGCTACGTTTTGATTAAATCCACGTAGATTAACTGCAAGGGTTTGAAATGCGTAGGTTTGGTCAGGATCAGGCCTGTTCGCATTATTGAATTTAGGAGAAAGCCATCCGTCTACCCCCCCTAAATAATAAATAAGCTTTTGGTTTCCCCAGCTAAAATCTGCAGCCGCCCTTGTTGCCCAGACAAAGTTGCGATAGATGGGTAAGTAGTGCCGTGCATCAAATCCAAAATTGTAAGTGTATGTGTTGTTAACAGATTCGCCACTGACCGGCATGTTAACGTCCATATACACTTTGTACCGCAGCCCATGCCATATATTCATGGTAGGATTGATGGTATTATCATGAACGTATTCTAACCTCGTTAAAGCATATTGAGATAAAATGTCCGGGAAGGCAAGGGCAACTCTATCGGGTGGTAACTGTTGGCCGTTAACATAGGGAGTAGGCTTTATTATTATTCTATCCCGGCGATAAGCCACTGTTAACCTGACACTTTTTACTTCATTTAAAGGATAACTACCATTGAACTGGTAAATGTTTGTGTTGAAACGGGCGCTATAGGCACGGTTGGTTCCTTCAAATCCTGCTGCATTATTGTTATTGGTTCTGTAGTAGGTTAAGCCCCAATCAAAACGTTTACGAAAGTTTTGAAACCCGAAAAGGTAGTCATTGTCCCGCAGGTTAGTTCCTAATCGAAACCCTCCGGTAAACTTAATATCCTCCATCAGGTCGCTAACGCTTGTACGAAAAGTAAAGTTGAGGTTAGAACCATTACCTAGTTGGATTGGTCCATTTCCTCCTGCGTATGGCTGATAGCGATTAATAAGGATGTTGTTAGAAACACCTCCAACAATATAATCGTTGCTAAATTTCCATCGGTAATTCAAAAGTTTAGATTGTTGTAAGACGCTTTCCTGTACAATGCGCGGTACTGCTTCCATTGCCCGCGTTAAAGAGTCCTTTTTCTCATTTTCAAACTCGCTCTGAAATACAGCGCCGGGGTTAGCTGTAGCCGTATCTACACTATTAGCGATTGTTGCTTTACCTTCTTCAGCCTTTCGTTCCGACATCATCTTTCGCATATAATCCGTTGGCCTCGCATTTACATTTCTTTTACGAAGAAGGGTAGAATCTACTCTTAACTTATATAAGAATTTATCATCTCCCTGACGTGTTACTTCTGTTACCTGGCCACGGTCACCCGCAATCCTGGTTTCAAGAAGACTACTTTGATAGTTTGTCATAGGAAAAGTATAGGTAGAGTCTTTAGTAACCTGGAACATACTAATGCTGTCAGGCTCATTTTTCTGCCACGCAACCATTGTAGAGTCTAATTCTTTGTCTGATGGATTACGCAAAACTTCATCTCCTATGTAAAACAGGGTATCTAAACCTTCTCTCTGAGTCGTAAAAAACCCGGCCCACCTGTTGCCTACACCATTCTCATCGGACACATAGGTAAAGTGATTTACGTTGTATTGCATCGGAAAACGGGCATTTCCAAACTTAAGATTAGTTAACTGTGTTATTTGCTTTTTGGTAATGTAGTCGAGCATGAAAATGTTGTAGCGATGGTTACTTGGCAAGGCAGTATCAGAAGTTACTTCTTCAGGACCGGGTCGGTTACTGGCGAAAATAATACCTGTCTTGTTTGGAAAAGCTACGAAGGATGCATCAAGATCGTCGTACACATCGTTAGTCAGTTGCTCCAGTTTTTTGCTCTCAATTTTGTAAGAGAAAATGTCTGTATGGCCATTTTTGACTGCCGTAAGCAAAAAAGTATTTGCATCCAACATAAACTGCACGTCTAATATTTGGTCCAGACCTTCAATTTCCTGTTTGTAGTTTTTGTAACGCCCTATAACGTCATAAACAAACATTTTGATCTTTCCATTTTCCCAGTAGATTACTCCTACACGGGTTCCTTTTCCATCCCAGGCCATAAGGGGGTAAGTAGGATTAATATCAGTTTTCTGTGTTCTAACGCCATAGTTTAATAATGTTGCACTGAGTTCGTAGTTTTCGTACAGCCCTACTGAGTAAACCCCCTTATTATACCTACCAACTACATAGCTCTGATTACGCGGATTAGGATTAGCCTGGAAACGGAAGTAGTCTTTTCTTGTAGACACCGGTTCAACCACAGAAACTGTTCCTTTTGGCACATTTCGGCGCTGGCGAATATCTTTATAGTACTTCTCCTGCTCGTAAGTCATGAAGTCTTTGAGAACCTCTTTAAACTTCTTCTTTGCGATGCGCTGGGCTGCACTATTTAAACTTTTATAAATTCGGGCGAGGTATAAAAAGTATGCAACGTTCTCCTTCTTGTATTTTTCTTCCATATAAAACCAAAACGAAGCGCCGGCTAATTCAGGCTTTTCAAAAGCGAACTGGTAAAAATTTTTGTAGCTGTCACTAAGCATGGCACTTTTTAAGTCATCGTCTTTTTTGGTGCTCCATCTTTCAGCAACATAACTTACATAGCCATCGGTAAGCCACGTAGGAAGGTCGAGTAAAGCCTGGTTGCTTGCAAACTCGCCTATGTCTTCACCAAACAACTGGTTGTCAAGAAGTACCCTTGCAATTCCCTGCCGCACCTGTAAATTTAAATTAGCATGATCGCCGTTGAAATAGACAATCATTTTGTTATTAACCAATTTAGTAAGGCCACCACCTGCGTTGTTAATTAGTTCGTTTCCAAGACCAATATTAGTGCTGCGGAAGTCATTGTAATTATTATATACTACAATATTTATCTGCCTTTGCAGCGAGTATTCCATTTGTGTTTCAATAGATTTCAACTCCTTTTCTGCTGCCTGTGCTACAAATTTTCCAAGCTCAAGACCTCCCTGGTTGAAGTAGGTATTAAAATTTGGCGACTCGTAAAATTTCCAAATAAATTTTTTATGCTGAATCCTATTTTTTCCAAATTCTACTGCATTTACCTGTGATATTCCTTGAAAGCAAAAAAGACATAAACCTAAAAAAGTAATAATCCTGTTACTCATACTATTATCTTGCATATCCGTTCTTTAGAGCTTTAAAATTAAGATAAATACATTGTAATTCTAGTAAATTTACGAATATGCTAACAGTTAAGATTTTCACCTTTAACCCCGTTTCTGTAAACACATATATAATTTATAATAATGCAAAAGAAGCCCTGATTATTGACCCTGGGTGTTACTTTGAAGAGGAGAAACAAACCCTTAAAAGCTTTATTGATAAGGAGCAACTTCTGCCGGTTCAACTGCTAAATACGCACTGCCACCTCGATCATATTTTTGGTAATAAATGGGTTTTTGAAAATTATGGATTAGAGTTATTTCTGCATCCAAACGAAGAACAAGTGCTAAGCTTTGGTCCGCAATCAGGAAAGATGTGGGGATTGCCTTTTGAAAATTATGAGGGACCGCTTCACTTTCTCGAACAGGATGATGTTATAAAACTAGGCCAGCACACCTTGAAGGTATTACTTGCCCCCGGGCATTCACCCGGAAGCGTTTGTTTTTACTGTCACGACCAGAACTTTATTATTGGCGGAGATGTATTGTTTCGTGAAAGTATAGGTCGTACAGATCTACCCGGAGGAAGTCACCAGGCACTGCTGGCCAGTATTAGAGAGCAGTTGTTTCCATTGCCCGATGAGGTAATTGTATACCCCGGACATGGAGAACCAACAACTATTGGACATGAAAAAAAGTTCAATCCTTATTTACAGGTGTAAGTATTTATGTTGCAGGCATTTTCTGGGGGTGCGTCATTAGTTGCGACGCTCCGTTCAACATGCGCTTCATCACGCAACTTTTCATTTTACTTTAAGCTGCTATTGCCATCTCCATCTTGCCAGGTATAATTGTAGTTTCTCTAATTATTGGCAATTTACACATACTTATTTGCCTTAAATTCGCTTCTAGCGTTCCGACGTTAAACACTTATACATGAAGAAAACGCTTCTCCTATCAATCTTCCTTTTCTTGTCAATTTTATCTATACGTGCCCAGGTAGTCGATTCAATGATAAAGGTGTATTCAGAGCAGGTGCCTGATGAAAAAGTTCATGTTCATTTTGATAAAGACCTTTATAGAGCCGGCGAACCAATTTGGTTTAAGGCTTACCTTTTTTCAGGTTTTAGTTTGTCGTCAACTAGTAAGAACTTTTATGCAGAACTGATAAATGATAAAGGTAACATTGTACAACGAAAAGTATATCCCATAGCAGAGTCGTCTGCCAGCGGCAACTTCGACTTGCCTGATTCTCTACGGGCGGGCAATATGATCTTTAGAGGATATACAACCTGGATGCTCAATTTTGACACTGCATTTATTTTTCAGAAAAATATAGCAGTAACTGATAAAGCCGGACTGCCCGAAAAGGGGAAATCTGAGGTTGCTAAAAACTATACAATTCAATTTTTCCCCGAGGGAGGAAACCTGGTAAATAGCCTACAATCGGTGGTTGCCTTTAAAGCAAACGATGAGTTGGGATTGCCAGTTGTTGCAAAGGGAAATATCGTAGACAGCAAGGGCACAGTAATTACCTCTTTTTCATCTGCTCATGACGGAATGGGCAGTTTTAGTTTAACTCCCGCAGCAAGTGAAACTTACCAGGCAGTTTGGACTGACCCTGGTGGAAAAAAACAAACAGTTGCTTTACCTGAGACTAAAGCGCAGGGATTTGTACTAAAAATATCGGGTGCTGCAGGCAAGAAGGTATTTATGCTCACCAGAACCGATGACGTTCCGGATAGCTGGAAGAAAGTGAACGTAGTAGCACTGCTGGGGCAAGAGAGAGTCTATAAAGCTAAAGCTAACCTGACCGAAACTAAAGTTACGAGCGGTACCATTCCTGTTGAAAATCTCCCATCGGGCTTATTACAAATCACTGTTTTTAGTGATACCTGGGAGCCGATAGCAGAACGGATAACAATGGTAAATAATGCTAATTATCTTTTTGATGCAAAGGTGAGTACGCCGGAATTGAATACAAATTTCAGAGCAAAAAATACGATTGAAATTGAGGTAGATGATACACTGTTATCTAATATGTCTCTGGCAGTAACAGATGCAGCAATAGGAAGGCAAACTTCGGGAGATAATATTATTTCACGAATGCTACTCTCAGGCGACATTAAAGGGTTTGTTCACAATCCCACCTATTATTTTGCTAATACTGCAGATAGTACAGCTAATAATCTTGATCTTGTGTTGCTTACTCATGGCTGGCGACGCTACAACTGGGCAACTATGGCAAGAGGACGCAAACCAGTTATTAAGTTTCCGGCAGACACCTATTTAACGCTTGAAGCACGGGTTTTTGGTGTTACAACCGCTTCACCGCTTAGAACAGATGAGCAATTATTGATTTTTATACAAGGCAAAGACTCCTCATCACAATTTCTGGAGATGCCTAAAAGCGGCCCCGATAAATTTACCCTACCTAATGTTGTTTTTTATGATACGGCTACCGTTTTCTACCAGTTTATGAAAGATAAAAAAGCCGAAAGGGAGATGAGCCTCGGGTTTTATAACAACTTCATAAAAGGACCAAGGCGAATCGACCTTTTAAACAGGCCTTTAAACCTGGAGATTGATACTGCAGCAATTGCAAGAACAAAATTTTTTGCAGATAAACTATTTCAGCTAGGCAGCAAGTTTGATCCGAAAGGAAACGTATTGGAGGCCGTTACCGTAAGAACGCGAACAAAAAGTGTTGCGCAGCAGTTAGATGAAAAATACGCCAGTGGATTATTCAGGGGAGACAATGGCTATTCTTTTGACTTAACTACCAACAATGGAGCAGGTAATTTAGACATTTTTTCTTATCTGCAAGGAAAGGTTGCAGGTCTTCAAATAACAGGGGCAGGTTCTAATGCAAATCTCCAGTGGAGGGGAAGCAGGCCAGCACTCTTCTTAAATGAAATGCAAGCCGATGTCTCCCAGCTTTCTTCAATATCAGTAAATGACGTCGCTTATATAAAAGTAATGCGGCCACCTTTTATCGGAGCAATGGGTGGTGGTGCAGGTGGAGCTATTGCAGTGTATACCAAAAAAGGAGGAGATGTGAAAATGGAGCCTGGAAAAGGCTTAAATAAGAGTATGGTGGTTGGTTATTCTGCCCCTAAAGAATTTTACTCTCCTAATTATAAAGACTTATCAGGATCATCACAAGTGGCTGCTGACTTCCGTACTACACTTTATTGGAACCCCCTGATTCTAACTGACGGCAGCAGGAAAAAGGTACGAGTGGAGTTTTATAATAATGATATTACAAAAGCGTATAGGGTTATACTTGAAGGAGTAAATGAAATTGGCAAAATGGTAAGGGTGGAAAAGGTTATTCAGCAACAGCGGTAAAAACTATTCGGTAAAAGGTTGTCATCAACAAAGTTTTCGTTGTCCTAAACTCCAGGCTGTTTTACTTGTTATATCCATTTACTCACATTTCCGTATTTATTATCTCAACTATCTTTTCGTTCAGTCTTAGTTCACGGCAGACAAAAGTCTAACAACAAACTTTTCTGCTCAAATATTATCTATGTCCACAATACTTATTACCGGCGGTACTGGTTTACTTGGATCCGCTCTTACCCGATTGCTGGTTACAAAAGGACATAAGGTTATTATTTTGTCGAGAACACAAAGACATTCAGATGATAAAAATATCAGCTACTCTGCATGGGATGTAAAAGCGCAAACCATAGAGAGGAAAGCTGTAGAGCAGGCTGACTATATAATTCATCTTGCGGGCGCGGGGGTAGCAGATAAAAGATGGACAGCCGACAGAAAAAAGGAAATAGTTGAAAGCCGTACCCAAAGCAGTGCTCTACTTGTAAAAGCGTTGCAGGAAGTACCAAACCACGTAAAAGCTGTAATCAGTGCATCGGCAATAGGGTATTATGGAGATGATCAAAAACGATCTGCTAAGAAACCAGCCTTTACAGAAGAGATGCGTGCAGATACAGAGTTTTTGGGGGAGACTTGTCGCCTTTGGGAAGAAAGTATTGAGCCGGTACAAAAAGAGGGCAAGCGGCTGGTAAAATTAAGAATAGGCATTGTTTTAAGTAACGAGGGAGGTGCGCTTCCTGAATTTAAGAAGCCAATAAATTTTGGTGTTGCAGGGGTATTAGGTAGTGGCAAACAAGTTATAAGCTGGATTCACATTGAAGATGTATGTCGAATGTTTTTGTTTGCAATAGACAACGAAAACCTCAAAGGTGTATATAACGCTGTTGGACCGGCGCCGGTAAGAAACAAAGACTTAACAATACTGTTAGCAGAAAAAATGAAGGGAAGGTTTTTTGTACATGCTCATGTGCCGGCATTTGTACTTAAAGTGATGCTTGGCCAAATGAGCGTTGAGGTATTAAAGAGCGCCACAGTAAGTTCAGAAAAAATAAGAACAGAGGGTTATCGTTTTATATATCCTACAATTGAAACTGCTTTAAATAACCTTATAAGTGCAAAGTGAAACGTGCTTTAGGTTGAAATACTAAGAAATAATGAATGCAAATTGATGCAAGAGAGTGTTCCTCTACAAATCGTCGGACTCGAATTTTTTAACGCTTATAAAATAGTATAGGGCCAGATAAACAGTAGCCATAATTAATAAAGCCGGCGTGTTGAAAGATGCCATAAATTGATTTATGATAGCTTTACCAAAGGGTATGCGAATGAGGTTGTCAGTTGTTTCAAGCGGAAGATAACGACCAAAGTTGTCTGTATAATGATTTAAAAAAGCTGTAAGCATATTTTCGAGGATAAGCGTATACAAGAAAAATACCCCAATAGTAATCCCTGACCTTTTAAACAAAAGACTAAAAAGTAATGCTGCAGAACAATAGCTGACAGCCTGTATAAAAAAATAGCCGATAAATTCAATCTTTTCAAAAGTGAAAGAAGTAGCATTTTCCTGCAAACCAAAAAGCAAGGCTGTAATAAAAACTGCTACTGTGGCAGCAAGGGCAACTATGATGGTGAGTGCTATTTTCACCAAAATAAATTCCTTTCGACTCCAGCCATCTATTATGTTCTGCCGATGTGTTTTGTAACTGTATTCATTAGTAAAAGAAATGATAATAAGGAGTCCCAGCATAAACATTAGAAAGCTACTTATGTAGCTTACCAAATGCCAGATATCAGGAAAGTTAAACAGTGCCCCCACGACCGCTTTAGACATTTCATTATTTTTCGGAGCTAAGGTCCAAATTTGGTGAGCAATATAAATGGCGCCAAAAACACTAACCAGGTATAGAATCGATAGAACCCAAAAGGTTCTGTAATGCTTCACCTTCATCCATTCTACTTTTAAAAGCTGGAACATTTGTATAAAGCGTTTTTAATTATTAGTAAGCTCAAAAAATTTCGCTTCAAGACTTTTTTTCTTTAGCAAAAGATGATTAAGGGTAACTCCGCTATTAAAGCAATGCTGATTAATTGCTTCAAGATTAGCAGTGCCCGAAGGATAAAGGGCTTGGATACAGTTGCTTTGCTTTTTTATACTCGTATGACCAGGCAGGGCGGAAGCAATCAACTCAAGCTGCGAAAGATTGTTTGCAGATATTTCTACGATGTCTTCATTCACCAGTATTTCATCTACCGGTCCGGACGTCAATAATTTTCCTCTTTTCATTATGGCCACGTGCGTACAAACCTTTTCAACTTCATCAAGCATGTGGCTGGCCATAATAATCGTTTTGCCTTCTCCTGCAAGTCGCTTAATCAATTCACGGATTTCTGCAATTCCTACAGGATCAAGTCCATTGGTAGGTTCATCAAAAACCAATACAGTAGGATTACCCAACAAGGCCGACGCTATTGCAAGCCTTTGTTTCATACCTAACGAGTAGGTGCTAAACTTGCTTGTTTTTCTTTCTGCCAGGTTTACTTTTTCGAGCGCTGCGGGAATATCTTCTCTTCCTTTTCCCTTAATTTCTGCTGCAATAGCAAGGTTTCTTTCACCCGATAAGTAGTGATAGAAGTTGGGCGTTTCAAGTAGGGTTCCAATGTCTTTTCGAAGAGTTGATGTAGCAGGCTTTCCAAAAAATTCAAACGTTCCTGAGGTTGGTTTCAAAACATCCATTACAATACCAAGCATCGTTGTTTTTCCACTACCGTTTGGACCAAGAATTCCAAAAACGCTTCCTTCAGGAACGTCGAAGGAAACATTATTTAAGGCTTGAATCTTTCCGTAAAATTTTGTGATGCCATTAAGGCTAAGTACGGGTTGCACAGTTAGTCGCAGTTTATTAAGGAAGTAAAATAGATGGTTTTGGCGGGATGGAAAAATGTTATTTGTAACCGGGAGCCGCTTAATTACACAATGCCTCGATTCCTTATTGGCTCCATCACTTCTTTAAATCCCAAACAGAATAATATACAGCCACACAAAAGGGGTGGCAAGAATCAAACTATCGAAACGGTCAAGGAAACCTCCATGGCCTGGCATTAGTTGTCCGCTGTCTTTTACGCCAGCCATTCTTTTTAATTTGCTTTCAAGTAAATCGCCTGTAGTACCAACGATTGCAGCAATAAGGGAAATGACTATAAGCGTTACAATGTCTTTTACGTGAAAAAGGAAATAACCACCAAGTGTTACCACGGCAACACACAGAATAGCCCCACCTCCTGTTCCCTCCCAGGTTTTTTTAGGTGAAATTTTAGAGAAAGGTGTTTTTCCGATAAAGGACCCAACGATATAGGCCATCGTATCATTTATCCAGATGGAAGCAATCAAAATAACCGGGATAATCCAACCCATATCTAGAAAAACCTGCGATCCCTGGGTAAGAAGGCCAGTGCTTCTAATACCGATCATTAAACCCCAGCTAACGGAAATGTATACAAGGCCAAGAAGTGAGTAGCCTAGTGTTTTTATCGAAAAGTTTTTTGAAAGAAGAACAAGCCATATTGGAAGTACGACCCCTGAGACCAGTAATAGTACTTTACCAACGACGTGAAATGTAAGGTTGCCAATTGCATAAGCATTGCCGGCCATAAAGAGCATAAAAGCCCAGCCCGCTAACATTACTCCATATTTATGTATGGGAGTTATTTTTTGATATTCCGGGTCTATCAAACCTATTAATTTTTGATATTCTACCCAACAACCAAAATGTATAACAGTAAACAAAATGAAGAAGCTCCAATGATTCCAGAGGAGCCCCGCTAACATAATAATAGCAAATATGACAGCAGTTAAGGCACGGGTTTTAAAAGTCTGGACGTTAAAAGCCATATTTATATAAGTTGAGCCGACAGGTTGATAAAGGGATGAAGTGATAATGAAAATGGCTGCGTTTTTGTTGCGGTACAAGTGAGTGACACAACAATGTTGAGGGGAGCACTAATGATGGTAACACAAAAAACTTTTGCATAGATGAAAAACACGGGTGAAAAAGAAATCAATTCAGCAAACCTCTGTCTACCAAATGCCTTGCTATATCTTTTAATAAAACGGGAACATATACTTCAATATCGCCAAAGTTGAGATAGCTGCTATCCTGCTTGTTTACCACCATAACAGGTACACTGTTTTCTTCGAGCATTCCTTTAATGATGCTGGCCTGGGGAAAGTTGCGGGTAGCATATAAAAGAAACCATTTGTGTGTCATACTTATTGTTGTAAAATCGATTACGCAATATAATCATTATCGTCGCCGGTAACAGTAGCCGGCAATACTTCGTCACTTTTCTTTTTAATGAAATAAATAATGCCAATGCCAACAACGAGGCTTATAAATGCACCATACAGCGGAACCGAAATGTTGTCGCTAGCAATCTTTTTTAAAGTTTCGCTGCTATTAGCGTAGTAGACAGATAAAACTGCGAAGGCGTTGTTTACAAAATGAATAAGGATGGTATACCACAGATTTCGGGTTATATAATATACAATGCCTAAAATAAGTCCTAGGGTAAAAATGGGTAGTATTTTAAAAAATGTACCGTGAAGCAAAGCAAACACAACAGATGATATTAATATAGCCAGCCACGGTTTGTGGCTGATACGTAACAGGGCCTTCTGCAACGAACCCCTGAAAAACAATTCTTCACCTATTGCAGGCAGTAAAGCCATGATAAACAGGTTGATTAAAAGGTCTCCAAAGTTTTTCATTTGCAGAAAAACCTGCAGCGCCCTGTTATACATCGCCTCCATTTCGAGCAACGATTTTTGTAGAGAGCCGAATTTGATACGTGCATTTATCTCGCCCAGCCATCCTATAAAAGGTTGAATGGTACATAATAAAAGGAATGCAGCGGCCAATAATATAAGTGATGCATTTTTTTGAATGCCGATATATGGGAGTGATTTGGGCGATGAATAGTAGCCAAAGAACAATGAAGGCAGGATAAAGGAGATAATAGACCCCGCCAGTTGGGCCCATTTGAACTTGTCTATTACATCTGGTGAAACAACCGCACTCTTATTAAGCAGGGCACCCGCAATATCGCCGAAAAAGAAGCTTGAAACAGCAGAATTCAAAATAAGAAATCCACCTGCCAGCCCCAAAAAAGCGAGAAACTGCACTGCCGGAGGTTGATATTTTAAGTAAGTCTTCATAAATCAGCTACAAATAAGAATGTAAGTTTGCGTTTTAAAAAATAGTTGTGCAAGATACAGGATGCAACTTATAAACAACAGGTTGCAACGCTGTGCTGGCAGGCTTTAAAGGATTTTTACAAGTATCATGATTACTATCGGCAACATACAATTACAGGGCTTTCCGCTTTTGTTGGCTCCTATGGAAGATGTAAGCGACCCTCCGTTTCGTGCAGTGTGTAAAGAAAACGGAGCAGACCTTATGTACACAGAATTTATCAGCAGCGAGGGCCTGATAAGAGACGCGATTAAAAGCCGTAAGAAGCTTGATATCTATGATTATGAAAAGCCAATAGGTATCCAGATTTTTGGTGGTGACGAGGATAGCCTTGCCATGGCTGCAAAAATTGTAGATGTTACCAATCCAGATTTACTTGATATCAATTTTGGCTGTCCCGTTAAAAAGGTTGCCTGTAAAGGCGCCGGTGCCGGCGTTTTGAAAGACATAGACCTGATGGTTCGCCTTACAGATGCAGTCGTAAAATCTACGAACCTTCCTGTAACGGTAAAGACCCGTCTTGGCTGGGACGAACAGACGAAAAATATAGAAGAAGTTGCTGAGCGGTTGCAGGATGTAGGCATCAAAGCATTAGCAATTCACGGTCGCACACGCAGCCAGATGTACAAAGGAGAAGCTGACTGGTCGCTTATAGCAAAAGTTAAAAACAATCCACGCATTCATATACCCATTTTTGGAAATGGCGATATTGATAGCCCGCAAAAGACCGTAGAGTACAAAAACCGTTACGGGGTCGATGGGATTATGATCGGTCGCGCTGCTATTGGTTACCCCTGGATCTTTCGCGAGATCCATCACTATATGCGAACCGGTGAATTGCTTCCTTCTCCGACTGTGGAGGAAAGGGTAGAGGTGAGCAAAAACCATCTGCGCAAGTCGGTCGAATGGAAAGGACTGGTTGTAGGGATCAATGAAATGCGGAGGCATTATTCAAATTACCTAAAAGGCTTACCGGGAATCAAGGAATTCAGAAACAGGCTGGTAACTTTAAAAGAAGTAGAAGAGGTAGAAGCAGTATTGGATGAAGTGCAACAACACTACCAGGGATTTGAAGTGGAAAGGGCGCCAATTGTGTTGGAAAATTATCATGAACACTGTGCGGTGTAGGAACCGGGATGAGAGGATGGGTTGGATTATGAGGACATTTTGGTAGTCGGCTTTGGAATGCTCCTGTACCGTCGTTGCGTCGCACTCTTGTACTTTTGCTTTTTATTGAGCGATTAGTCTAAATCTTTAATACTTGCTCAAACAATAGACTCTAAGTCTCTCCACACTCCAATTACTCATTGTTATATTTGTGCGATGCAGACTTTATCCGACTATATTACTGTAGATCAGGAAATACAATTTGGTAAACCTGTCTTCAAAGGAACACGGGTACCGGTGCAAAGTTTGTTCTGGCATTTTGGAAAAGGGAGTTCCTTTAAGTGAATTTTTAGAAGACTTCCCAGGCGCAGATCAAAAGCAGGCTGAAGCAGTTATTAAATGGAGTGCAAAACATTTTGAATTGCCTGAAATAATATTTGATGAAACTATTATTGGATGAAAACCTCCCTTTCAAGCTTAAATATCGTTTCTAAAGAAAAGGTTTTAAAGCTTATACTATAAAAGATATGGGCTGGCCAGGAAGAAAGAATGGAGAGCTACTAGAACTGATGGTAAAAAGCAATTTTGAAGTCTTTGTTTCAATCGCTAACAATCTTTCCACCAACAAAATTTTAAAATTACCCTTTAGGTGTTGCTATCCTTATTGCAAGGGACAACACATACGAGAACTGTAATGGAGTTTTTTGATGAGATTATTGAAGCTTTAAATAGAAGAATTACAGGTACCAGGGTTGTAGTTCATCCAGCCTATAAATAATCATACGCACCTCCAAATTGCATCCAAAAACCACTTCTTCGAGTCGTAGAAATGATGTATAAGTTCAAAGCCTGTTTGCTTTGCTAATTCATCCGTTTGCTCAACGGTATATTTTTGTGAGATCTCCATAAATATTGGCTCTCCTTTAGCGAAACCAAAGGTTTTTTCTCCGATGCTTACCTGCTGTTCCACTTTGCTTACAATATAACTTTTGGTTGCTCCTGTAGCTGGATCGTAGGTAGGATAGTGATAGAAATTATCAAGGTTGAAATTTCCTTGTAGCTCCTTATTGATTCGGAGTAATAAGTTTAGATTGAAATCTCGGGTAAAGCCTGAACTATCATTGTAAGCATCTAAAATTGTTTTCGGGTCTTTCTTTAAATCAAAACCAATTAAGACAAGATCTCCCGGTTTTAAATGTGCTCTTAATGATGTGCTAAACTCACCTGCTTTTTCTAAAGGAACATTGCCAATATTGCTACCTAAAAAAAGAACTACTTTGATTTTATCAGGTAATGTTTTTGCCTTTTCAAGCATTTTAAAATATTCTCCGTTTAAACCCTGCAGCTTCAATGCAGGAAGTTTTTTGGGAAGTTCGTAGTGAAGTAAGTCAATTACATTAGCAGAAATATCAACAGGAAAATAGGTGAAGCTTACTTGGTTGTCTAAAAGACCTTTCAGTAGATGGATAGACTTCGTAGCATCGCCCGCACCTAATTCAACAATATCAAATTCTTTACTTTGCCCGGTTAGCACTGCAACCAGTTCGTTGGTTTGTTGGGCGAAAATTTCCATTTCGCATTTCGTAGGATAATACTCTTTCGATGCCATAATACGCTGGAACAACTTGTCGCCGTTGGCATCATAAAAATATTTTGACTGCAAATATTTCTCTTTGGCAGAAAGGCCCTTCAAAACATCCTCTAAAAATTGGCTCATGTTTTTTATTGTGCTAACCTGATACCGGTGTATTGCCAGCGCAGGTGCGGATGAAAAAAGTTGCGGTAAGTAATACGGCTGTGGCCCGGCGAGGTAACTTCAGAAGCCCCGCGCAATACCTTTTGATTGACCATAAATTTTCCGTTGTACTCCCCAATGGCACCGGGAGCTTTTTTAAAACCAGGGTAAGGGAGATAAGCGCTCTCAGTCCATTCCCAACGGCTACCCCAGGTAAATTTGCCTGCAGCTACTTCCCACTCAAATTCAGTTGGTAAACGCATTCCTTTCCATGCGGCAAAAGCAGCGGCTTCATAAAAACTGATGTGGTTAAGAAGATCGTAGGGATTTACAGGAGTTAAACCGTTGTAAGTATAATGATGCCAAGTCCCGTCAATGTTGTGCCAATACATGGGCGCAGATATGCTGTTGTTTTTTACCCAATCCAATCCCTCAGCGTGCCAATGTCTAAAATCTGTATAACCTCCAGCTTCAATAAATTCTATAAATGCTCCATTGGTCACCAATGTCGTCGCTATTTCAAATTGCGGCACATACACTTTATGCCTTCCCAGTTCATTGTCAAAACAAAAGCCCCTACCATTAAAGCCTATCTCATAAATCGCTTCATCGATTGTTATAAAATTTTCTATTGGGTGGTTTTCAATTGTATCAACTAAGGGAGTGTAAGCTGGAAATAAGGGATTGTTTCCAAGAATATATTTTATATCGGTTAGTAGAAGCTCCTGGTGTTGTTCCTCGTGGTTAAAGCCAAGTTCAAGCAGCTCGTTCAATTCGCTGGGGTAGTTGTCTTTAAGCAATCCCTCCATTGCCTCATCTACATACTTCCTGTATTGAAAAATATCTTTTACAGTTGGCCTGCTTAAGTTACCGCGATCGGTTCTGATAACTCTTGCACCAACGGTCTCATAATAACTGTTGAATACGTAATTGTATTCGGGATTAAACTCTGTATAACCCTGCAGATAATCCATTAATATAAATGTTTCAAAGAACCACGTTGTATGACCAATGTGCCACTTGGGTGGACTTACATCTGCAATGGGCTGAACCACGAAATCTTCCGTTTCCAAGGGTTTGCAAATATCTTCTGTTCTTTTTCTTACTATTTTATACCGCTCTAAAAAATTCATTCTTTTAATTATTATCGATAAACATTTTCAAGTCCGAAATAGTTCGGATGTTTAATTCACCGGCTTGCTTCTTCCGCATCATTAAGGCATAGGCATTATTAAAACCAATAGGTTTCAACCACTTTATTTTGTATTGATTGATGAACTCCTTTTGAACATACTCATACACTTTTTCTTTATTACCTATAATCTGCTGCACAACGTTATTCACAGGCTGAAGGATAACCAGCAAACCTGTACCTGTATATTCGGGATACATGTCGATCTGGTTATTGGTTAAGGCATCAAAACAAATTTTTGTACCGCCTAATCCAGTTTTCGTTTCTACCGTTAAGTCCGTATTCCCTTTTATCAGTATTGAATACATCTGCAACAAAATGTACTGTTCACCAAAAATTTTTGAACCCATCCTTACAATTCCTTTGTTCCCGTTTCGAGGTTCTTTGTATAGATTTTGTCTTATGAGAAATTCCCTGGCAACCTTTTCAGGTGGCTCCTTCAAATGATCAACCCGGTAATTAAGATCGGTCATAATAGAGTCGTTAATTCTACCAGACAATAAGTTTAGTGCAGGCTCAAGCTCGGCATACTTTGTCAAAATTTCCTGCCTTACAATTGGCGCTGCGTAGTAAGGAGGAAATATGGTCTTATCATCGTCCAGTACTACCAGGTCGTAAGCTTTCAATCTTCCGTCTGTACTATACCCGCTGATTACGTCGAGTTGATTTTCGAAAGCAGCTTTGTACATCACTGCATCGCTAATGACTACCGTTCTTATGTTTAATTTGTATTTACTTTTTAAGCCAAGATACCCGTCGCTTCTTCCCATAAACTCGGGTGTAAAGCCCGCAAGCATGTGGCCTTTTATTGTAGCAGGAAGCAGGTAAAAAGAGGAAAGACCAACCAATATAATTGGTATACTAATCAAAGAAATCCGGGCATTTTTAATATTAAGCTGCTGAACCCGGGCAAGCAAAAAATCAAAAAAAATCGCGAGTAAAGCAGCAGGAATTGCACCGGCTAAAATCATGTTGGTGTTGTTTAAAGCAATTCCTCCAAATATAAATTCACCTAACCCTCCTGCAGCGATATACGCTGCAAGGGTTGCCACACCAACGTTAATGACGGTTGCAGTTCTAATGCCGGCAAGTATTACTGGCATAGCCAGCGGTAGCTCTACTTTAAAGAGTATTTGGTAAGATGTCATTCCCATGCCTTTTGCGGCATCGGTTACCGAAGAATTAACCTGGTTAATACCGGTGAAGGTGTTGCGAATAATTGGAAGAAATGCATACAGCATCAACGCAACGATTGCAGGTTTAGCCCCGATACCTAGCAGGGGGATCATAAACCCAAGCAAGGCGATACTTGGAATGGTTTGAAGTACACCTGCAATGCCAAGTATTGTACCACTCCACTGCTTTTTTCTGCTAATCCAAATACCTAGAGGAATTGCAATTATGATTGAAAGGAGCAAGGAGATGAAGGTTAGTCCAATATGAGCAAGCGTTTGTTCGAGCAACTTGTCAGATTGCTGCTGTATAAAACTCCACAAACTTTGTTGCTGCTCATTCATGCTTTAATTGAATTTTTATAATTGGTGTAAGCAGCCATCAAAGAACCTATCTCAATTTGTTTCTTTTGATTGCTTACTGTCGTAGCAAATCTTTCAGCTTCCGGGTGTTTTGCCTGGGAAATTGTTTCTATTGCCTCCCACAAAGTAGTTTCGGGCACCAGCAACTTTTCGTCTGTGCCTTCAATTGCCTTAGGCAAGAACCGCCAAACCTCTTTTAACTGAATACTTTCGAGTTCCAACTGAAAACGTTGCTCTTTTATAAATCGGGAAACAAATTCGTCAGACGGATTGAATAACAATTCCTGCGCCGTACCGATTTGCACTATTTTTCCTTCATTCATCAGGCAGATGCGGTCGCCTAATTCAAAGGCTTCCTGCACGTCGTGCGTTACCAGTAGTATGGTTTTTCGTTTCAATTCGTCAAGGTTATTAAACTCTTTCCGTATGCTTGCACGAGTAACGGGGTCCAGGGCACCGAGCGGCTCGTCCATTAATAATACCGGAGGATTTGCTGCGAGCGCTCTTGCAAGTCCAACACGTTGTTGTTGTCCTCCGCTTAGTTGTGCGGGGTAAAGGTTAGCAACTGTTGCGGAGAGTTGTAACTTTTGAAGTAATTCATCCGTTCGACGTGCAGTTTTTTCCTTGTTCCATTTCAGCAGGTTTGGAACGATGGCAATATTTTCTGCTACTGTATAATGTGGAAACAAGCCATGATGTTGCAGTACATATCCAATTCCTCTTCTAAGTAATTCGGGTGGTTGTGTTTTTATATCCTGTCCGTTTACAATAATGTCTCCTTTGGTTGGTTCAGTTAAGCGGTTAATCATTCTGAGCGTAGTTGTTTTTCCGCAACCACTGGTGCCCAAAAGAACCAGGGTTTCACCTTCTTCGATAGAGAAGGAGATATCATCTACCGCTTTGCCATTTGCGTACTGTTTGCTTACATTTTGTAATTGGATCATTCAAAAAACTAGTCGTTTGATTTTTCGAGTGAAAAAAGTAAGATACATATTTTCAACTTATTGCCGGTGACGCCCCGCATTGAAAATGTCAGCAACAGTTTTCAAATTTAGATCGTCTCCTTGATAAACGTGTAAGGAAGGTTAGCCAGGAATAGCTTCTTTATAATTTACAGTACAAGGGAGCGTCGCAACTATGATGCTATTTAACCAACTGCCGGATCTTAAAGAAATATAACGGTTTAACCAGTGTTTAAAGTTGGAATGTATAAGGTGTATTCCCACTTTTTAAGGAGGTGTGCCGGGGATTAGAATAATGAGCATTTTCTATTTAAAATACAACGTTTTATTGCCGATGTAGCAACTAATTTTAACAACAATGAAGCGAAACAGTACATAGCTTTAATTAGTAAAAATCTGTAACTCTTTTTAAACATAACCTGCTTGAAACTACCTTTTTCAATTGCCTTCACAGTTCTTATTCTTTGTAGCAGTTTATATAGCTTTTGTCAAAATTCTAACCTGGAGTTCGTTGAAAATAGAGGCCAGTGGGAAAATAATATAAAGTTTAAGGGTGTGATGAATAATGGAGCTTTTTTTCTACAGGAAAAGGGCTTTACTGTTGTGCAACACAGTGCTAATGATCTCTCCTTCTTACAACAATCGAATCATGGAAATGCCCAAAACCACAAAAGAGTTGCGGGAAAAGTAATAGCTACTGGAGCCCCCGATAATAATGTGATTGTTCATTCTCATGCTTATAATGTACAATTTGTAAATGCAGTTGCTCCTGTTATTACGGGCGATAAACCGCTTGGTACTTATAATAACTATTTTGTTGGCAACGACCCGGCAAAATGGAGAGGTAATTGTAGTATTTACCAGGCTATTACTTATCGAAATATTTATCCTGGCATAGACGTGAGATACTACACAAACGAAGGGCGGTTGAAGTATGATATTGTCGTAAACGCAGGTGCAGATCTGTCCCCTATTGCCATGAAATATGAGGGGGTAGATGGCCTGGAGGTAAAAAACGAACAATTGATTATAAAAACCTCGGTAGGTAATGTACGCGAATTAGCCCCCTACGCTTACCAGTTAGTGAACGGGCAGAAAAAGACGGTTAATTGCCGCTTTAAGGTGATAGGTAATACAGTGAAATTCGCCTTAGGTAGTTACTCCGCATCTTCAACATTAGTTATAGATCCTACACTTGTTTTTTCGACTTTTACGGGTAGCACAGCCGACAATTGGGGCTATACGGCTACTTATGGAGCTGATGGAAGTTTTTATGCCGGAGGAATAGTGTTTACGACAGGTTTCCCCACAAGTACAGGTGCTTTTCAAACAGCTTATGCCGGGGGAGAAAACGACACGGAAGGACTGGGAGGTTTTGATATGGGCATTATGAAACTTTCTCCTGATGGCAGAGACAGAATTTATGCAACCTACATAGGAGGATTGAAAAATGAACATCCACATAGTTTGGTTGTAGATGGACAGCAAAACCTGGTGATTGCCGGAAGAACCACATCTGATGACTACCCTGTAAGGTCTACGACTTTTGGTACTGGTGGAGGTTATGATATAGTGTTGACCAAGTTGAACGCGGCGGGAAATGCCTTAATTGGCTCAAGGAAAATTGGTGGGTCACAAATGGATGGCGTTAATATTGGCCCTAAGTATTCTGGTGGAAGTCAACTATCGGTGGAAAGCTTAAGAAGGAATTATGGAGATGATTCCAGAAGTGAAGTTATTTTAGACAATGCCGGTAATATTTTGCTTGCTTCAAGCACCCAGTCCTCTAATTTTATAACTACTGCCGGTGCATTTCAAAGAACCATCGGAGGCAAGCAAGATGGTGTATTTATAAAAACAAATTCAGACATCACAAATATTATTTACAGCAGTTTTATCGGGGGGAGTGAAAATGATGCAGCTTTTGTTTTGGCAATTAATCCCTCAAATAATAATATCTATCTCGGCGGCAATACTGTAAGTACAAATTTGCCGGGTGATAAAACCCGTACACTGCATTCCACTTTCCAGGGCGGTGAAACAGATGGCTTCGTTTCGATTATTACTTCTGCAGGGCAGTTAGTTAAAACGAGTTATATGGGTACGCCCGGCAATGATATGTTGTATGGAATCCAGTTCGACCGGTTTTCATTTCCTTACATTATGGGAACAACGACGGGAGACTGGCCTGTTGTAAATGCAGTGTTTCGTCAAGCGGGTGGAAAGCAGTTTATATCAAAGTTGAAAGCTGACCTTACCGGTTATGAATATTCCACCATTTTTGGAACTAACAACCCGCTCCCCAATATTTCACCTATTGCATTTCTTGTTGACCGATGTGAAAACGTATATGTATCGGGGTGGGGCGGTTCAGTAGACCAGGATGCAAAATATCCTAATGCGGGAACCTCGGGTTTATCTATAACTCCGGACGCTATTCAATCCAGAACCGACAACAGCGACTTTTACTTCTTCGTACTGGCAAAGAACGCTACTCACCAGTTATATGGAAGTTTCTTTGGTCAAAACGGAGGGGTTGGTGAGCACGTAGACGGAGGAACAAGCCGATTTGACCGTAATGGCGTTATTTACCAGGCATTGTGCGCTAACTGCAACAAAGGAGTTTCATTTCCAACGACTCCCGGAGTTTGGTCGCCTGAGAACGGTTCTGATAATTGCAACCTTGCCGCTGTAAAAATTGCATTCAATCTTGCTGGCGTAACGGGAAGTGTAAGGTCGTCTATAAAAGGAGCTGTCAATGATACAACAGGTTGCGTACCTCTTACTGTTGACTTTTCTGATACGCTGGCCCAGGGAAATAGTTATGTTTGGAACTTTGGAGATAATACCGGTGATATGGTTACTACTACCCCTAATCTCAGTCACACCTTTACCAGTGTGGGAGATTACCGGGTCAGGCTTGTTTCTATTGATAGTCTAAAATGTAATGTTGCAGACACCGCTTATACAAACATTCGCGTAACAACTTTTAGAGCAAACCTTGATTTTAGTTCAACCAAGCTGCAGCCATGCGATTCGTTTAATTATAGATTTACAAATACTTCGTTTGTTTCACCTGCTGCAAGATCTTTTTCTGCCAGCTCCTTCCGCTGGAGTTTTGGTGATAATTCTGCTCCTGTTATTGCAGGCCCCAATGCGGTAAACCACAGCTTTCCCGGTGCCGGTACTTATGTTGTAAAACTCTTTTTAAACGATGCTACATTTTGCAATTCTCCTGATTCAATTGAAAAAACAATTAGAATATCGGCCAATGTAAAAGCAGGTTTCAAAACGGGTGCAAGTGGATGTGCACCATACAATGCCATTTTTGAAAACACTTCTGCCGGAGGGCAACAATTCAATTGGGACTTCGGCGACGGCACCACATCAACGCTCCCAAATCCTCAACATTTATATTCTGCACCCGGAACTTTTGTTGTAAATTTAAGAGTGATTGACTCTGCCACCTGTAACCTGCAAGATTCTGCCAGTTTTACTATTACTGTTGCAGGAAAGCCTGTTGCTTCATACACCTTCACACCCAATCCTCCACAGGAAAATACACCTGTCAGGTTCTTCAATAATTCGATAGCAGCAAACCGATATAAATGGGTTTTTGGGGATTCCGACTCTTTGCTTACATCGTCCTCCGACCCAATACAACATATTTATACAGAAACAAACACTTTTAATACTTGTTTAATTGCAATTAATAATGTTGGTTGTGCCGATACTGTTTGCCAACCAATAGCAGCATTGATTGTTCCTATACTTGATGTACCTAACGCCTTTACCCCAAACAATGACGGGGTTAATGATAAAGTGTTTGTAAGAGGTTTTGGTATTAAGAGATTAGTATGGCGGATTTATAACAGGTGGGGGACGGTGGTATTTGAAACGAGCGATAGAACGCAGGGATGGGATGGAACATATAAAGGAAGCCTGCAACCCAAGGAAGTATACCACTACGTGTTAGATGTAGAATATTCAGATAACACAAAATATCAAAAGAAAGGAGACATAACATTATTAAGATAAAGAGATTAATAAAGAAAAATATTAAAGATTGAGGTCGAAATAACATTATTAAAGAAGACGAAAACGAAGAGAATGAATAAGAAATTTTATTATTGGACTGTTATAATTTTATTACTGGGCTTGCAGTATAATGCCTCTGCCCAGGACTTGCATTTTTCACAATATTTTCATTCGCCGCTGCTTGTTAATCCTGCAAATACAGGGTTTATACCTGATGGAGAATATAGGGTTGGAATAAATTACCGAACGCAATGGGCTAATATTGGAAACCCATACAAGACCTTTAGTGCTTTTGCCGATGGGCAGGTTTTTGGAGACCGTTTTGAAAATGGATGGATAGGTATTGGCGGCGCTTTGTTGAGAGATGTTGCAGGGTCAGGAAATCTTACAAGCACACGCGCCTTTGGCTCTGTGGCTTATCACCAGGCTGTTGGGTTGGGAAGTCTGGTTAGTGCAGGATTTAATATTGGATGGACAAACAAGAGAATAGATTTTTCGAAGCTGACTTTCGATAACCAGTGGAACGGTAAATTTTTTGACATTGGTGCGCCCAGTGGCGAGCCTTTTGCTGCAAACCAGGTCAATTATTTCTCTTTACAGGCAGGCCTTAATTACGCTTACTACCCTAATGAAAATACCTACCTCAATGTTGGTTTTAGTGCATCTAATATTAACAGGCCAAGCGAATCTTTTTTTAGTCCGGGTTTGGTTGATACCCGAATCCCTACAAGGCTGACAACTTTTGTTAACGGAAGTTTTAGAGCGGGAGATGCATGGATAGTTAATCCGAATGTATATGTTAGCAAGATGAGTACTGCATGGGAAGTAGTAGGTGGTGTTAACGGCCAAAGAAAGTTGAGCGAAGATGGCAGTACGCAATTAATCATGGGAGCTTACTATCGGGTAAGTGATGCTATCATACCTGTGGTTGGGTTTCAGCAAAGCGGTTATAGAATGACATTTAGTTACGATGCAACCGCGTCTGCCCTAAAGAATTATAACCAGACACGCGGAGCTTACGAAGTGTCTATTATAAAACAAGGATTGATTGATAAATCAAGGGATCTTAAATGTCCGGCGGTTAGATTTTAGATAACAAGGTGGAGAAATAAGATGTTGGTTTCGACAGTAATAAAAAAAGTAGAGTACAAACTCTACTTTTTTTATTACTGTCGAAACCCCAAAACGAATTTTTAAGAAACGATTTGAAGGTATTTTTGATTGAGGTTAGAAACGTCCACAGAGGCATCTTCGTTTACGAGATATATTTTAAAGTAAAGATCATTTATAGTAAAGTAGTCGTTTAGGTTTTTGATAATAGCCTGGTATCGGCCAACATTGGGAACAGCCATTGCTACCTCGTTATTTTCGAAGCTGCTGAAATTGACAAACGAATTGAATAACGCTTCTGTAAACCAACTTTTCGCCTGAACTGCTTTAGGAGCAACAGCATGTAAATGGTTTGGATGATAGTAGGGAAACCCTTTCACCTCAATAATTTCTTTTTGAAAAAACTTAGAAGCGATGATTATTCTTTCTGGTTTTTCTCCCTCTTTTTGCCTGTTTTCTTTCTGTACTTTATAACCGTTTTCTTTGAGGTAGCGTACTACGCTTGCGTATATAAACTCTTCAGAATACCAGTCATTATTTGTTGCTGCTGAAGTGAAAATTTGGTTCGTTTCCATGATATTGTCTAAAATTATTGCACCGAGTAAAATGGCAGATGCATGTCTTATAAGACAAAAACACAGGCATTTCCGTTGCATGAAATAAATACTTCTTATACACTTTTTGACTGAATGTGTTTATATGTTTTCTGCACTCCAGTATTAATCAACAGGGAGAAATTGTAACGCAGTTTTTAACGATTACGTTTTTTTCAGGCAAGAGTAAAAGCGCAATAGCGGGTTGCAGATGAACGAAATGCGACGCAACGAAAGCATCATCATGGCTCCTATTGTCTGTACCAAAATATCTTTCTATCTTGATCATAAGGGCCTTTTTCCTTGTTTTCAATATTCACCTTAAAAATTTTGACAAGTATGTATTTAGAAGAAAAGCGTTGCATACCAATCTCTTCCTTTTTCTTCCTTTTTGCATCGGTTGTTTTTGGTTCATGTTCTTGCAAACCCGTTATCAACTCGTTTAAAGTAACCACCCATGACACCACGCAAGTAAGAAGAATGACAGCGGACGATACTTTAAAAGTTACCTGGGATGTAAAAGGAAAGCCTACTTTATTATTAAATGAAACCGAGTTGCCAGATTCGGGAGGTAAGATGCTGGAAATGACTTTGGTTGTTGAAAAAAATGGAAAGGAAGTTAACCAGGTGGTACAGGTAGAAATGCTTCCTAAAAACACAATAACTGCCATTGCATTTAATACAGAACTGCGCGGAGATACTCTGGTTGCGGAAGATGACAAAAACCCGGGAGTGTGGGGAGACCGTTTCGAAGTGCTTTCTGTTTCAAATGCATCAGGCAGACCTTTGTCTGTAACCCATGCAAACCGTACCGCTTCACTGGATAGAGATAGTACACCTTCACCAGCATTTGCCGGAACGCCGATAGAAGGAAGATGGATATTTAAATCGCTGCTAACGGGGGCCGAGAAAGCTGACCATTCTTTATTACCCGAAAGGCTTACAATAAATACAACCATTACCTATAAAAGAAGATAATAATGGCAAACATGCTGGAACGAGTAAAGACGGTGGTATTACTAATGTTTGAGAACCGATCGTTTGATCACATGCTCGGGCATCTCAGTTACGAGAAGATAAGTAGCCAGGTAGATGGATTGAAATCGCCTTTAGGCAATTTCAATAATATTTATAAGGGCGATACTTACAATGCTTATGCAATGAAAGGCGATACGACGTTGCCTTCTGATTTGCCTCATGAGTTTACTGATGTTGCTGTTCAAATGGCAAAATCGGGAGTAACCGGAAAATTTACAATGTCTGGCTTTGTGAAGTCTTATGCTGATACAACAAAACTACCTCCTAATCCCCAGTGCCAGCCGATGGGTTTTTTTAAATCAACACAGGCGCCGATTTCAAGTTTTTTAGCAAGCCGGTTTTGCACTTGTGATCGTTGGTTTACTCCTGTTCCTAGCAGTACACAACCCAACAGAACAATTGCTTTTTTCGGCGATACAAAAAATCATTTCACCCGTTCGGGTCTTATTGATGCAGACAATAGCCTTTTCGATTGGATGACCAAGGCGGGTGTAAGATGGCGGGTTTATCATGACGGGCTATCGTTCTTTGCTTTATACCCTAAGCTCTGGCATTTCGTTTTCGGAGATAATTTCAGAAAGTATGAATACCTCGCCCGCGATATTCTGCAGGAGCCTGAAGAAACTGCACCGCAGGTAATCATTATAGAACCATCTTACCAGGATGCGCCTCATATAGGATCAGACAGACCAAACGACAACCATGCGCCGTTGGCGATTGGATGGGGCGAAGAATTCTTAAGAAATACGTATCGTGCGCTGATAGCAAACGCTAAGAAGTGGGAGGGCACTGTAATGATTACTTATTACGATGAGCATGGAGGTTTTTACGATCATGTTCCTCCGCCAAATGTTACATATCAAACAAAGGCAAATCCCCCTTTTTTGTTTGCCAGTCTCGGACCAAGAGTGCCAGCAATCATTGCGTCTCCGTTAGTTAAACCCGGATCAGTTTGTCACTCTCAATTTGACCACACTTCAGTTCTTAATTTTTTGTCTGAGAAATTTGCTCCAGGGATACCTGTTTCGCAAACGGTTGTTAAGCGGGCGAAGCAGGGAATAGCCAGCATTTCAGATGCACTAACGAACAACGTTCCCTGGCTGCCTCCGGAACCTCCAACAACTCCAATTATGGTACAAACAGTTCTTGGCCGCAGTATTCAAACAGCTCCACAAAGTGAAGTAGGTAAGTCTTTTGAAATTTCCGCCAACGAATTAATTCGTAAAAATCGTGCTGACACTATGAGAGTATATCCCGAACTTTTTCTCTGGAAAGAAGCTGTATCAAAAGCAAGGAACGGTTAAACACGAAGAAGGATAATATTCTTTATTACATCATTAATTTTTGATGGGAATTGGGCTTAGGCGCGATTCTGATGTCCCTATTACTTCTGAATTTTGATAAAATTTAGCATATGCACACTGAATAATATGTCCGGTTTCCATTTATATCACTTTTGCTTTCGTTGATATTAAAACCGGTGCTAAATCGTAAAAATAGAGGGAGAGAATGAAAAGCAACAAGGAGCAATCATTCAAAATATTCTAAAATAATCTTTTGTTATTCGCCTTTTGTAAGAGCAATTCTCCCTTCCACTCTAAACGCTGCCTTTTTTAAGGTTTTATTCTTATTACAAACAATTTCATATAATCGTAATAATTGCTTCCACTTTTTTAAGAATCAACTACTTATATAATTGCCTCTTTTTTTTTGCCCCGGAAATAATTGTTAGGCATAATTTCTGTTTTGTCGCTGCTGAATTCAAATAACAACTAAAAACTTAGAGTATGAAAAACTTGCAACAAGGATTATTAGCAGTTTCTGCGCTATTGCTTAGCAGCGGAGTATTTGCACAGGTAGGATTAGGCGTAACAGGTAAAGCACAAGGATCGGTTAATACTAATGTAGTTAACCAGGCAGCAACTAAAGCAGCAGCAGCTTCGCAGCAAGCAGCAGCGAAATCCGCATCGGCAGCACAAAATGCAACATTACGTGCATCGGCAGCCACACAAAATTCGGTTAACGCAGCTACTTCAACTTCTGCTAATGCAGCTACAAAAGCTGCCACAGGGGTAAATGGAGCTGTTAACAGTAACGCTACCATACACGCAAATCAGTCGGCACAACAAAGGGCAACCGCGCCCAACGGTGCAGGCTCAACGAATATTAAAGTTCAGGCAGACGCTACTGCCCCTGCCGGAGTCTTACAATCTGCCACAGGTGTAACAACACAAGCGGCCGGACAAGTTCAGAGTGCCGGTCAACAAACTGGTTCATCAGTAAGAGAGCAAGGAAGAGTAAATGGGTCAGCTAATGCGAATCAGAATGCACAAACCAATGCCAATGGAAACAGTGTTTTAAGTGGTTCAGGTAATGGTAATATTCAAGCTGAAACAAACGGGCACGAGCGAGTGCAAGCAACTGGTGGCCAGGTAAAAGACAGAACAACAACAACTGTTGACGAGACAAAAGCAGACGGAAACCAGGTTAGAGAACGAGCAAAGGCTCATGGGTCAGTAAATGGAAGCGTAAACGCCAGTGCTAACGGAAAGGCAAATGCTGATGATAATAACGTTTCAAATTCTGGATCGGCTTCTAATCATACCAAAGTAAAAGCAGATAACAATAAGGTAAGGGCAAAAACTACAACAAAGGCGAGTAATCAAACTTCTGTAACTCCACAATAAATTCTGATTTCAATTGTCAGAGACAGAAACTATAATTTTTAGAAAGGATATATTATGAAAGTCAGGAACGTAGTTTTAGCTTTAATGGTTAGCGTACCTTTTTTGGGGATCGCCCAAAATGATACAAGTGCACCGAAAAAAAATGTTTTTACGGCTGGAATTAATTACCAATCGTCGTTGCACTATTTCGGTCGTACCGATAGTTTAAGAAGTAGTGGTGTATTTCCAACAATCGGCTTTCAGCTTAAGGAGGGGTTTTACGTTAACTCAAATTTTATTTTTGTAAATAACAAGGCTTCTTCTTTAGGCTATAATGGAACTATTTTAGAAGGGGGGCTTAGATTTCCGGAAACAAAGAATTTCTCCGGAAATATTTTCTATACCCAATTTTTGTATAAAGACAAAAGTCAGTTGGTGCAATCTTCCATCAAATCACAGACAGGCATCAACCTTGTCTACAATAATAAAATTGCAAATGTGACTGTAGGTGGTGACGCAAAGTTTAGTGACAAAACAGATTTTGGAGCTACTGCAGGATTGGATCATTTATTCCTTTATTTAATTCCAAATTCTAAAAATGCTATAGCAGTTAACCCATCTGTTTATGTCAATACAGGCACTCAAAATTTTACTAATACGTACTATAAAAAGCAGAATGTGCTGGGTTTACCAATAGGAAGCCAGCAACAGGTAACGGAGACTTCAACGAAGTTCAATATTCTATCGTATGAGTTTTCAGCTCCGATTGTTTTTGTAGCAGGAAAGTTTAATGCATCCATCACCCCTTCATATGTACTACCACAAAATCTTGTTAGAGTAGCAAACAGACCAGACCTTTCAGAAAACGGGAGAAATATGTTTTATGTCTCGGCGGGTTTGGGCGTAAGGCTTTAACAATTTTATTAGCAAATAAAAGAGGCGCCTCAAAATTAATTGAGGCGCCTCTTTTTTATATCCTTTGAAATTTACCTATTTGTAAGTCGGTATTATACTTTTTGCCAGGTCAGTCATTTTATTGATTCCTTCCTGCGGCAAGTTTCCCTTTTTAAATTCAACCAATAATTCCGGCATCTTGTTCTCTAACTCTGTTAGAAAATGTTCTTCGAATTGCTTGATTTTTTTTACAGGCACGTCTCTTAATAAACCTTGAGTACCTAAGTAAATAATAGCTACCTGCTTTTCAACCGGAACGGGTGCATATTGCAACTGCTTTAAGATTTCCACATTACGTGCGCCTTTGTCAAGTACCGCCTTGGTAGCGGGGTCAAGGTCACCACCAAATTTAGAGAAAGCTTCCATCTCACGATAAAGGGCCTGGTCAAGTTTCAATGTACCAGATACTTTTTTCATCGATTTAATCTGCGCATTACCCCCCACACGGCTAACAGAGATACCTACGTTGATTGCAGGACGAATACCGGCATTAAACAGGTTACCTTCAAGGAAGATCTGCCCGTCGGTAATAGAGATCACGTTTGTTGGAATGTAGGCAGACACATCACCCGCTTGCGTTTCAATAATTGGTAAAGCAGTCAGCGAACCCCCACCTTTTACCAAATGACGAATACTTTGTGGAAGATCATTCATCTTAGCAGCAATTTCATCCTTTGAAATCACTTTTGCAGCTCTTTCCAACAAACGGCTATGAAGATAAAATACATCACCGGGATATGCTTCACGTCCGGGAGGTCTTCTTAACAACAAAGACACTTCACGGTATGCCACGGCCTGCTTCGACAAATCATCAAAAATAATCAGAGCTGCACGACCAGTATCTCTAAAAAACTCGCCCAATGCAGCACCGGCAAACGGAGCATAGAACTGTTGAGGAGCCGGGTCACTTGCAGAGGCAGCTACAATAGTCGTGTAAACCATTGCTCCATGCTCTTCCAAAGTTTTCATTACTCCCGCAATCGTACTTGCCTTTTGGCCGATTGCAACATAAATACAATAAACAGGTTTACCCGCTTCGTAAAACTCTTTCTGATTAATGATGGTATCAATACAAATAGCTGATTTACCAGTCTGGCGGTCTCCGATAACCAGCTCACGCTGACCACGACCAATAGGGATCATGGCATCAATTGCTTTAATACCAGTTTGTAACGGTTCTTTTACCGGCTCCCTGAAGATTACCCCTGGCGCTTTACGCTCCAAAGGCATTTCGTATAAAGTGCCTGTTATCGGACCTTTACCATCTATCGGTTCACCAAGCATATTTATTACACGTCCGGCCATACCGTCGCCTACTTTGATAGATGCAATCTGACCTGTACGACGCACAGTTGAACCTTCTTTTACTTCATCCTGGTCACCCATCAATACCACACCCACATTATCTTCTTCCAGGTTTAGTGCAATGGCTTTTACGCCACTTTCAAACTCAACCAGTTCTCCACTTCTAACCTTATTTAATCCGTATATCCGGGCAATGCCGTCACCTACCTGCAACACGGTGCCCACTTCTTCTAGATCAACAGAAGTATTAAAGCTGCTCAACTGCTGCCTTAATATTGCTGATATTTCATCTGGCTTAATTTCAACCATATTACTATCGTTTTGCCCCTCACTCATAAAGAGATCGGGAATTTAGAAAATTATTTTGTTCTTAACTTTTTGTTGTTTGTTCATCATCCTTGCGTCGCACTCTTGTACTGTAAACCAGTATTGTCGAAGAGCTGCATTGTTTAATGGTTCTAATACAACCTGCTGTAGAAAGCAACAACTAAACAGTAACACAATTAAACCATTCACTACCTAATCTGCTGCACATACATATTCTTATCAAACTGCTTTTTAATGTCTCTCAACTCGCGTTGTATACTTGCATCAACAAGGTTATTATTAAATTCAAGAATAAACCCTCCAATCAAATCTTCGTTCACTACTGATTCCAGTTCTATTCTTTCGATAGGAGTCTGTGTTTTAATTTTACTTATAATCTCGCTTTTTACCTCGTCGCTTAAGGGAGCCGCCGTGGTTAACCTTATCTTATTTATACCCTTAATAACGTTGTATTGATCTATAAAGGCATCAACAATTTCGGGCAGGTAAAATTCCCTGTTTTTATTTATAAGTAGCTGATTAAAAGCAGCCGTTAACACACTTATTTTTCCGGTTGTTACTGCAGTTAAAGCATGGCTCTTTTTATCAATTGGAATAACAGGACTCTTAAGCAATGCGACAAAAGGTCTGCTTGCTTTACAAACCGCCTTAAGATACTGCATATCGTTGTATACAGCTTCCAACTCATTTCTTTCAGTTGAAAGGTCAATAAGACTTTTTGCGTACCGGCCAGCTAAACGTGGATTAAGCATATTGTTGTAAGCTTTAGCTATTGCTGTCAGCTGCAAGCTTTTCGCTTGCAGCTGACAGCAATAGCTATTTTTTTAATTAAGTTTTACGGCTTCTGCCTGTTGTCTGATAAACCCTTCCTGCTCTGTTCTGTTTGCTAATTCACGGCGCAACACTTTTTCACTCACCTCTATCACAAGTTTGCCCACCTGGTTCTTAACATCAATAAGAGCAGCATTTTTTTGTTGTTGAATAGCTACCTGAGCTTCGGCTAATATGCGGTCATACTCTACTCTTGCCTTTTCTTTTGCTTCACTAATCATCTTAGTGCCTGTTTCCTTTGCTTCCTTAATCATGATAGCTCTTTCCTCACGGGCTTGAGCCAGTAACACTTCATTTTCACTTTTCATTAAGGCCATTTCTGCTTTCATATCGGCAGCAGAAGAGATAGCTGATGCAATGCTCGTTTCTCTTTCTTTCAGAGAGGTTAAAATAGGTTTCCATGCAAACTTTCTTAAAACAAACAAAACGATCAAAAAGGCAATGAAAGTCCAAAAAATTAACCCTATTCCCGGTGACAACAGTTCCATATAGTGACCCTCCAGCTCCCTAAAGGGAGAGTTTTTTTAAAAACCTTTAAATAATTTTTTTCTATTAATCCCCATCTGTGGATTTGCTGGTTAAATACTGCATCCTCCGCCCTGTGCTTTAGATGCAGTAAATACTTTTGTGCACTGAATTAATATCCGCTCATCTTCTTCCTCCGCTCCTTGCGGGGCGAGGCCGGGTGAGGGTTTACTTCAAAACAGCAAGGATACCTGCGATAACTGCGAAAAGGGCAACACCCTCAACGAATGCAGCAGTCAGGATCATGTTAGCACGGATATCGTTTGCAGCTTCTGGTTGACGCGCAATAGACTCCACTGCACCACGACCAATCTGACCTATACCGATACCTGCACCAATTGCTGCCAAACCTGCACCAATGGCACCACCCAGGTGAGACATCGAAAAATTAGCTGCAGCATCATTAGTTACCTGCAAAAAAATGGTCATTAAAGACATACTGTGTGTTTTTTGTTATGAATAAAAAATTTATAAAGCGTATTCTTTTTCTTGGTGATCATGGGTTGGATGAGGATCATGTGGATGCTCGTTATGATCTGCATGTCCCGTTTCAAAAGCCTGTCCAATAAATACTGCCGTTAAGTTAGTAAATATAAAAGCTTGGATAAATGCAACAAGAAGCTCAATGAAATAAATGAAAACAGTAAAGGCAATTGATAGTGGCGAAAAGCCAAGCCCGGCAACAGTATTCATTGCGCCAAATATAAATATGAGTGCAATGAAACAAATGATTACGATATGACCCGCTACCATATTAGCAAAAAGACGTATCATTAAGGCAATAGGCTTAATAAAAATCCCTGCAAATTCTACCGGTATTAAAATAACTTTTACAAAAAGGGGAACTCCGGGAGGCCAGAATATGTGACCCCAGAAATGCTTGTTAGTACTAAAGAGAATAACAAGCATTGATATAAAGGCAAGAACCAAAGTAAAGGCTATATTACCAGTGACATTAGCAGAGCCGGGTATTAATCCAACCAGATTGTTAATCAATATAAAGAAGAAAACACTAAGCAGGTAAGGCATATACTTTTCGTATTTGCTTCCCAAATTTGGTTTACCTACTTCGTCTCTAACAAAAGTAATGACAGGCTCTACAGCATTTTGAAAACCAGAAGGTGCTTTGGTTGTACCATTAATTCTGTACTTTTTAGCAACATTCGTCATAACCAATATCAAAAGAAGAACTGCTAGAAACATCTGCACCACATTTCGCGTCAGCGACAAATCTAACACACTAGCCGATTCGTCTATATTTCCACTCTCATCTACGGGTAGAATTTTATCGTTTACCATTTTATAGCCATTGTACTGCGCTTGGCCATGTTCAAACCGGGAAGACATAAAGGCATCAAAACCTCTTTGGGGAGAATATAAAATTATAGGCAATGGAATAGAAACAGGATGTCCCCCTATTTCCGCCAAATGAAACTCGTGGTTGTCGAGCACGTGTTCCATAATTATCTTAGCTGCATCCATCTTTTCCTCATGATGTACAGTAGTACCTTTTTCTGTAATCTCAGCTCCATGTTGGCTAAAAGCCGTATTAGAGAATAATGATATAGAAAGACTGAAAACCGCCACCAGAAAAGAGTTCACGCATTTTGCTGACATACCCATCCTAAATTTTGCGCAAAGATAGGGGTAAGAGAAAGAAAAACGGAAAATGAAAGAGGGAAAAATGCGGGATATTACAACTTGTTTTGATCTTTAAGAAGCTTTTTTATTTTCTCCAAATAAATATCATCAACCTGGTCTTTACGCCGGTTTGCTGCTTTTTTGTTTGAAATTAATTGGTTGATTTGAAGAAAACGGACGGAAACATTATTTAGTTTCTTCTATTTTCGACAGTGTCCTTTAACCATAAATCCCAGGTCATTCGGTTGATCGGTTGTGTTCATAAGAACGTATAGCTAATCCACCTACCATTATATATCTTACATATTCTGTTTAAGCTTTTCCCAAAACCTTAATAATGCTTCGTCAAGAACATCCATATCTATTGAGTAGGAGGGGTAAGGAAGATAGCTTTATTTAGTGTTGCATTTCTGCGGATCATTTTTGTAAATAGCTGAAATTTCTAATGTCGATACGAAGAGCATCGTGTAATAATTTATCTTCCTCGGACTTATAAACGAAACCGGTATATGAAACAGGTGGCTCGTTAACCTGATTTGTACTATCGTTGTCATTATTTTTCATACGATCACTTTAGCCTTTATACCGTCACTACTGAAATTGATAATTTAAACGGAGAGAGTAGTTATAACCGCAGCATCTCTATATGCGGAATGTCATCTTCAAGGTACATGTCGCTTATTTGCTTAAAACCAAAAGCCTGGTAAAATTCTTTTAGGTATAACTGAGCTCCTATTTGAATGGATTGTTTTCCGAAAAGTCGGTCACATTCTTCAATAGCTTTTGTCATCAGAGATTTTCCAAAACCGGCCTTTCGATGATCAGGTGAAGTAATGACTCGTCCAATAGAGATGTGTGAATAAGAAACACCTGCAGGAACAAGCCGTGCATAAGCAGCAATTTTGTTATTTGTAGTCAGGCCACTTAAATGATAACAGACTTGATCCTTATCATCGGCGTCTTGAAAAACACAGTTTTGTTCAACCACAAATACTTCATTGCGAAGTCTTATAATAGCGTACAACTCATGTGGGGTTAATTCAACAAAAGGCTTACATACCCATGTTAGCTCGAGCATTAATTGACGTTTTCCTTTATAAATTGAATAGTCTTTGCATATGTATCCAACAGATTTTTGCCATACCAACCATGTCCTTCTGCTGCATAAGCGGTCATTTCAACTTTTACATTATTTGCAAGCAATTTAGCCTTCAGGGCATTTGACTGAGAAATGGGAACGATCATATCATTGGTACCGTGAAAGATACACGTGGGAACTGTTTGTGCATTTACAAAGTTAACAGGGCTTGCCTGCTGGTAAAGACTCGCATCGGACGCAGCACTTTTACCTAACAAGCTGGTTAGGATATACCGAACTTGTTGAGGAACGGGATGATTGTTATAGAGATCTTTCAAATCTGTCGGTCCAAACAAATCAACCACGGCTTTGATTTTCCCTTCGCTATTATTTTTATATGCGTGTAGCAAGGCAAGATGCGCTCCCGCACTGGCTCCTACCAAACAAATTTTATTTGCATTTATTTTGTACTCTTCCGCTTTACTCTCAATAAAGTTCAATACGCTTTTTATGTCAGTTATTTGGTCCGAAAGTCCATCTGCACTGTTATTAACCAAACGATAGTTCGTATTAAATATAGCATAACCCTGAAGCTTTGGATGGATGGCTGCAATAGCTTCATTAAACTCACTTTTGTCACCACCAATCCAGCTTCCGCCGTGTATAAAGAGTAGCACTTTTGTATTGGATGTATCTCTGTTTGCCGGTAAATAAACATCTAACTTTTGCGCTGTATCACTTCCGTAAGAAACATTTTTCATATCTAGTTCCATCACCGCTGTATCTTTTGTTTCGCCCGTTTTATTTCCTTTGTTGCAAGAGGTAACTGCCGAAGAAAAAAACAGCCCAATGAGCACAGTTATAGCAGCGAAATTCATTTTTTATTTTTTTTGCCTGGGAGCGGCAAAAGTACTGCCAAAACCAGGGCTTTTTCCTGCGACAAAGAACTATAGATGTTAAAGTATGATAAACAAAAAAGAGGGGAATGCAGATAATTGAAACTGCATTCCCCTCTTTAAAAATTCCTCTTTTACCTGCCGACAGCAGGTACAACGGGCAGACTTTCGTTGCCGTTTTCTGATACAGACTGCACAGCAAAAAAGTAATTATCTTTTGAGTACGGCAGCTTTATATTAGTATCAGCAGTAAAGATCTTTTTTTGCCACGTAGGCCACGTCGTTTCACGGATTAGCACATAATAGCCTTTAACCTTTCCTGAAACCGGTGCTTTCCAGTTGAGGCTGGTATAGTTGGTTAAGTTTTTTACATCGACTTTTACTTCCTGTGGCATTGAGGGACCTTTTGCTAAATTGGCAAGATTACAAAGGTTCATCGCGGTGTTTTTTCGCAGGTATTCAAAATCCATAAACTCTGGCAGATCGCCATATTGAATGCCATTTTCCTTTCTTACATTCTGATGCTGGTGATAGTAGTTCTCATTCATTTCAGTGATGCGAACTGCAGCATAGCCATTCTCTACATAAGGAGTATGATCGCCGCCGCGCAAAAAGCGATCGTTACGATAGATCATCACAACGTTAAGGTTGTCTACATACCGTTCACCCACTTCTTTTACATAACGGGCCAGTTGCCGGGCCTTGCCATCATTTTCGAGGCCTAACTGCCTGATCATCTTGCCATTTTTATCGAGTTCAAATGCGGGCAAGCCTTCGCTAAAAATCCTAATTCTTGTGTTGTCAATAATATTGGTTTCGCTGCTATTGTTGCTGCCCATAATATCGTTGTTCAAAACAGCTTCAATGTTCAGGTTTTCTTTTTTAGCCTTATTTGCCATAAAAGCTGCCCCCAATAAACCTTGTTCCTCACCGGCAACTGTTATGAATATTATTGTTGCAGGAAATGAATGCCGGCTCATAATCCGTGCACATTCCATTACCGCTGCAGTTCCGCTTCCATCATCGTTTGCGCCGGGTGCGTCACCGATGCGATCCATCACGCTTGTACGCATGTTATCCATGTGACCACTGATTAAGAAAATACGGCTGTCGTTAGGGTCAGTGCCTTTTAAAGTGGCCACTACATTACCTAAATTAATAGCAGTATCTACTCTTCTTCCATCAGGTGCGTAAGTAGTGGTGTCAATAATAGCGGAAAGCCTTCCATTAGATTGTTTAGCAAACTGGTTAAACCTGCTTAAGATCCAATTTCTGGCAGCGCCGATACCACGTTT
>NZ_JAOQAH010000046.1 GCF_025963695.1 Segetibacter sp.
CCCCTGCACCAATCCAAGCATTTGCTTTAATGTGTATATGACCTGTAACAAGTGATTGTCTTTGGCTGGGCTCAACCGGATGACCTTCTGATAAAAGGCTGACTTTAGGGGCAATCAACACATTGTCATCAATGGTAATTCCTCCTAAATCGAGGAATACACAATCAAAGTTTATAAATACATTCTTACCTATTTTGGTGTGCTTCCCGTAATTAATATACAAGGGTGTAAATACGGCAACACTGTCATCAATTTCTGAAGCAGTGATTTGCCTTAACAAATCCCTGATTTGCTGCGGGTTTGATGAATTGTTTAGTTGAACCAATAATTTTTTGGTAGCAAAAGAAGCATCGCGCAGCTTAAAGCCTTCGGGGTCGTTTGGGGGGATGACTTGGCCGTTTCGTAGCCGTTCAAAAATGTCTTTGTAATGCTGGTTTAATAACATAACACAAAGGTCTTACAATGTATGCCCATGCTGGTAACGATATTCAAACCAATCATTAAGAATTTCAAACCTCCTGTACCCGTAGGGTTTTCGGATTTGTTCCGGTAATTTTTTTAAAGAAGTTGTTGAAGTAGGTGGGATATTCGAAGCCAAGTGCATAGGCAATATCTGCGATGTTCCAGTTGGTGTGCTGCAACAGTGCTTTAGCTTCGCTGATTATTCTTTCGGTGATGTGGGAAGTAGTAGGCTTGCCTGTTACTTCCTTTACAGCACGATTTAAATAGTTTGGGTGAACGGACAGCTCTTTAGCATAATCCTGGGCACTCTTTAGCTTAAGGGGCTTTTCAGTACTTTCTATAGGAAACTGCCTTTCCAATAATTCGAGAAACACATTAGTAATACGTGAAGCTGCATTCTTAGGCTGGTCGTAGTTTTCTGAAGGTTGTAGTTTTAAGGCTTCGTGTATAATAAGGTTGATGTAGTTGCGAATAAGGTCGTCTTTGTAGGCATAGCCGGTCTTTTGTTCATCTATCATCTTCTGGAAAATGGTATTTAAAAACTGCCGTTGCTCTTCGTTTATTTTTAATACCGGAGTGCCACCCATCTTGAAAAGAGGTGATTGCTGCAGGCTTTCGGAACGGTCGGATGCTTTAAAAAAATCTTCGGAAAAGAGACAGGTATAACCTACATAACTGGTTGAAACTGTTTGCCACGAATAGGGTATATGAGGGTTGCCAAAAAACAAAACAGTGCCTTCCTGTTCGAAACTTCTATCGGCATAATGAATTTTGCTTTTTCCTGTGGTAAGACATATTTTATAAAAATCTTTCCTGCTATAGATGCGTGTTGCAGCGCCATCAGCTTCTATCTGAAACACGTTAAATCCCTTCAGCTTTAGTTCGTTATTGAAGTCTGATACAGGTCGGATTTGTTTTTCTTGCATTTGGCAAAGTTAAAAATATCAAATGAATCTGATTTCTTAAAGCGTTGAACTATCGGATAGTAAATAAGTGGCTGAAGTTTGTAAAACATGCAAACTTCATCTTCATTACATCATCTTCATTAAGAGGAAGTTTATTTCTCTGAAGGTCAATTAATTAAATTATTTGGACCGGTTTATAGAATTAACGATGCCCTGAAGAAATAAGCCTAAAGCCGGCAGAACGTGTTTGATAAAATGCTCCAAAATAGGTGGGAATGTAAACCACCAACTTTTGTTAAATAGAGTATACCATTATGAAAATGGTAAGGCTAGAAAGGCAATATTCTTAGTTTTGTAATTATGACACCGACAACAAGCAATTCAAATCCCATAATACTCATTGATGATGATAATGATGACATTGAACTTTTTCAGGAAGGCTTTAAGGCATTAGGAATTGAAAATGAAATAATGGTTTTTAATGACGGCAATAAGTTTTACGATTACATTTCTACAACAAACAGGAAATCCTTCTTTATTTTCTGCGATATTAATATGAACCGGATGAATGGTTTCGAACTTAAACAGAAGGTTTTTGATAATGAAGAAATACGAATGAAGTGTATTCCATTCCTGATGTTGTCTACCAGTAGCGCTCCGAAGAGCGTAGTTGAGGCATACAGTCTTAATGTACAAGGTTATTTTATAAAACCAAGCAGCGTTGAGGGAATAAAAGATATGTTTGATATAGTAGTAAAATATTGGTCAATCTCACAACGTCCTGCTTCAGAACAATAATTATGGAAACAAGTATATGAACTGTCTGCATTTAATAAAAAGCCCCGAAGGGCTAAAAAGGCAAACATTGTAAATAGAATTAAGTACGCTGCCCTGGCTGAATGGAACAACCAATGCAAGTGCCCAACAGCGACTTAAACTGCTCATTACCTGAAGCACCGGTATTGGTAAAAATTATGTTGCTTCGGCCATTGGTCACCAGGCCTGCATATTCAAATACCGTGTACTCTATGCCAGCACACCAAAACTGATTTGTTACTACTTGCTTCCAAATAAACCTGTTGCTGCTTTTTTAGGGCTCATTACTTTCATCTATGAAAACTACTTTTCAACAACCTTGCATTGAAAGCAACGATTACTGTACTTAAACTCATCAGCACGGCACCCATTGCAGGACTAAGCATAAACGTTGGATATAATACACCGGCTGCTAATGGAATAGCAAGCACGTTGTAGCCTACAGCCCACGCAAGGTTCTGTATCATTTTACGATACGTTTTTCTGCCAAAGTCTATCATCTGTACAACGTCTTTGGGGTCGCTGTTTACTAATATTATGTCGGCTGTTTCTGCTGCTACATCTGTTCCGCTTCCTACTGCTATGCCTACGTCGGCCTGTGCTAATGCAGGTGCATCGTTTACGCCATCACCGGTCATTGCTACTACTTCACCTTTTGTCTGGAACTCTTTTACTTTATCTAACTTTTCGTGGGGTAGTACATTTGCAAAGTAACCGTCCATTTTTAATTTAGCTGCAACTGATGAAGCAATCTTATCATTATCGCCTGTAAGGAGATAAGACTTTATGTTCATTGCTTTTAGCTGGGCTATTGCTTCTGCTGCTGTTTCACGTATCGTGTCTGCCAATGTTATGAAGCCTGCAAGTTCATCATCTATTAAAACGTAAGTAATGGTCTCTGTGTTTTGGTCAATCTCTTTTGGTAGTTCAGGGAGGGTTTTCTTTTCCTGCGCAAAATAATTCGGTCCTCCGGCAACTACCCTCTTGCCGTTAACTGTGCCTGCTACACCAATGCCCTGCATGTATTTAAAATCTGATGATTGCTGTAACGCTAAGTTCTTCTCTTTTAGCTTTCTTAAAATACCCTTTGCAATGTAGTGTTCTGATTGTTGTTGTACGGCTGCCACAAATTTCAATATATCGTCCTCGTTGTAATCGGGTGATTGACTTATGACTTTCTGTACTTCGTGTGAGCCTTTGGTTAGTGTGCCTGTTTTATCAAAAATTATAGTGGTAAGTTTTCTTGCATTTTCAAATGCCGTCCTGTTTTTGATTAGCAAGCCATGTGTTGCAGCTGCTGTGGTTGATATAGCAACTACCAAAGGAATAGCAACACCAAGAGCATGGGGGCAAGAGGTAACCATAACTGTTACCATGCGCTCTAATGCAAAAGCTAAATCGTGGTTGATGTACCAGACAATAAAAGTGGTAGCACCTACAACTAACGAAACTATGGTTAGCCATTTGGCTACTCTATCAGCAAGATTCTGTGTATTTGACTTTGCACTTTGTGCAGACTGCACCAGTGTTATTACTTTGTTTAAATAACTGTCTGCGCCTGTACCTGTTACTTTAATTTTTAGTGAGCCATCGCCATTTATTGCCCCCGCAATTACTTTTGCTTGGTTCTCCTTTTTTACAGGAACGCTTTCACCTGTTAGCACACTTTCGTTTACATACGAGCTACCTTCAATAACAACACCATCGGCAGGTATTTTTTCACCGGGTTTTATTACGGCAATATCATCTTTTTTTAACTCCTTTATATCTACGTCAGTAACAGTTCCGTTTCTTTCCAGGTGTACTGTGGATGGTAATAAGGCTACCA
>NZ_JAOQAH010000084.1 GCF_025963695.1 Segetibacter sp.
ATTATCCGTAATTAAAGTTTTTGATTCCCTGATCCCGATACCTGCCGCCTCCTGGCCTATTACCCAACTGCCAATAACAGGATAATTTCCATCAAAACCAGGCAATGTAAATAACTCCTGGAAAATATAACCTTCTTTGCCATACTCACCTTCTGAAGCCTGTAATAATTCGCCTTCCTGAATAATGTTGATGTTGGCTCCTTCGCGACTGAGGATGGGCTTCTTTACATAACTCGTAAGTTTACCTGTTTCAAAATATGAAGGCAAAAGGTTTGGGTGTTCAGGGAATAACTCCCATAAGATTGGAAGAATTGCTTTGTTTGATAACAACATTTTCCACGCTGGTTCTATCCAGAAAGGTCGGTTAACATCAAGCAAAATACTTCTTCCAAAGTCATCTGCTACTATCCATTCCCATGGGTATAGTTTGAATATGTTTTTCATTGGCTCATCTTCCATATCTATAAACATTCTTGCATGCTCATCCCAGCCAATGTCATCAATAAAAATCAGTTTAGTTTCTAAGCCAGCTTGTATGGCACAGTCGCGCAGGTACTCGGTATTAGTAAGGTCTTCAAGTGTTTCTTTTAGACAAGCAAAATGAAGCGGAGCAGGGTAGAGGTAAGTTTTTAAATGTTTCCAATAGGCGATCAGTTTTTCGTGAATGCTGTTGAACTGGTCTTTGTTTTTATCAAAATCCTGCAGCCAAAACCATTGAACGATACCTGCCTCATAGAGACTGGTAGGGGTATCGGCATTAAACTCAAGAAGTTTGATTTGACCTTCTTTTACGCAAAAGTCGAAACGGCCAAAGATGGAGGGATGATCTTCTGTCCAGGTCTTTTCTATATAGGGTATTAACCAATCAGGGATATTGAATTTGTTGTAAAGACGATTGTCTATTACATGATCGACTGCTTCCAGACATAAGTTCCATACTTCATTAGTAGCCTTTTCAATTTTCAACACCTCGTCAATAGTGAATTCGTAATAAGCACTTTCGTCCCAATAAGGTACATTGGTGGTATGAAAACCAAAGCCCAGCTTTTCTACCTCTGCCTGCCAGTTGTTTCGTGGAGTTGTTGTTTTTCTAAACATTTTCTATAGTATAACTTTTTTAAAATTAGAGAAAACGGCCAAGTAATGTTAGAATAACTTTTCGTAAGAAATAGAATTTTAAAAAGGTAAGGGGTCTGTTTTTTTAAGGGTATAACACATTTGCAGCGTAGCTTTTTTTAGCTGTAATAATATTATAAAGTCGTTTACTGCTGGCCATCGGGCATAAGACTTTTTAGCGTTTAAAAGATGCTTTGAATAATTGTATGGGCTGAATGTATCGGTGCGGTAAAAGTGTGCGACGCAACAAAAGTTAAATAGATTTATATTGCTGGCTCCAAAAAAAAAATCAAAATCGAATCATTGACTTCCAAACTTTTGTTGTTTGCAGCCTTTGTAGTTAGTATGCTGTTAATGTCGATGAACTATAAGAAAAGGCGAAGAAAAATTGTGTTTTTTGGCGACTCGATAACCGAACAGGGAACCAGCCAGGGTGGCTATATAAAGCAACTTCAATACTTGCTGGGGGAAGCGGCGATTGATGATGATTATGAATTGGTGAACGCGGGTGTTTCAGGGGATAAGATTTATGATTTGTACCTGCGCATGAGTGAAGACATACTGTTTAGGGGTGCAGACATCGTTGTGATTTTTATAGGTGTTAATGACGTTGGTCATAAATTTTCGCTACTTACCGGAACTGACATTAAAAGGTTTGAAGCGTTTTACATTGCTATTATCGAAAGGCTTATTTCTGCAACAATAAAGGTGGTGCTATGTACGCCGGCGCTGATAGGTGAAAACCCTGCATTTGAAAGTAACGAGGATAAAGAACTGGAGCTTTATTCAGACGTAATAAGAGGTCTTGCTTCGGGATATGATCTTCCTCTTGTGGATGTCAGGAAAGCTTTTACTTCGTACAATATTGCTTATAATATTGAAAACAAGGAAGAGGGAGTATTGACCCGGGATAAAGTGCATTTGAACAATAAAGGGAATGCTTTGCTGGCCGAAGAGATGTGGCAGGTTTTGAAAGACGTTAAGTAGTAATAATTGTTTTTAATAACTGTGATAGTTCTTCGGCACGATCCATAACCAATACATGTTCTCCATCTTTGATTGTGTAATCTGCTTTTACGTAACGATAGGGTAAGAGTTTGTCGGCAGTACCATGAATATGGATGACATTTTTTGGAATTACATTATTCTTCCAATTAACTACCGCATCCATTGCCCAACGGGTAAAAACAGCATCGGAGTCTTTCATAATTTGAAGCTGTAACTTTTTCTGCTCAATACCTTTTGCACCTAATATGCTTAATACAAAACCACCAGCACTGTTTTTGATTTTATTTGAGTGTAATTTATATATAGGGAAATGCCGCCAGAACCTGAGATAGTTCGGAATCTCTAAATGAGTTTTTGAGCTGGCAATAATAATAACCTTAGTGCGTGGATGTCTTTTAGCGATCTCTGTTGCAAGCATGCCTCCAAAAGACAATCCTACAATTGTTGCCTCTTCATCTTTGATAACTGTAAATAATTTTTCAGCGTAAGATGGTAGGGTTTCTTTATGAGAAGGGGGCAGCCAATCAATAAATATAGGTTTACAGAAGCTAAGATCTAAGAAGGTAAATGCCCTGCTATCTGCACCTAAGCCTGCTATAAAGTATACTTTTTTCATTTGTCTAAAGTAGCAATGTTTATGCTGCTTGTTTAAAATGTGCAAGTAGCTCAAATGTTATTCCATCTCTTTTAAAAACCATTTTTACTATTCGTCGCATAGTTTTTCCAGTTCATCTCAATTGAATATAAAGGGCAAATGTGAGGATTAGCTTTACGGTATAGAAATAAAAAAACAATTATAAATAAACTAAAAAACAAAAATTATGAAAAAGTTATTCATCGCGGCCATGGTTACTCTTACCATCTCAACAAGTGCTTTTGCACAAGAGGCAACCCAAATTGATCAAAAGGCAGTACAAAATTTCGAATCTTCTTATGGTGGTGCTTCTAAAGTAGAATGGACTTCAAAAGATAATTTTACAAAAGCCAGCTTTTTGCAGGATGAACAAAAAGTAGAAGTTTTTTACAATCCTGAAGGCGATTTTATTGCTACTACCAAACACGTAAAAATGGAAGAGTTGCCAACTTTTGTAAAAAGGACTTTCACAAAAAAGTATAGCGACTATACAGTAAAAGAAGCTTTTAAATTTACAGCTGAAGACGAGACTGAGTATTTTGTATCAGCAGAAAATGAAAAAGAAAGTCTTGTTTTAAAAGTAGCACAAGGATCTGTTTTTGTCTATAGCAGAGCAAATAAGATGTAAAAACAAACAAGATATAATGAAAAAGCCCGGACATGTCGGGGCTTTTTCATTATATCTTGTTTAATCGGCTTTCTATAATTTCTATGACACTTTTACAAGGTAATAATTTGTCTTGCCTTTTTGTACGAACAAATACTTCTCGTTAATAAACAACAACAGATTAACCTTTTTCGAAAGGTCCGTTACTTTTTGTTTATTAAAACTTATTCCACCTCCCTGAACCATTTTTCTGGCTTCGCCTTTGCTTGGCAGAATACCCGTTTCTGCTAAAAAAGAAACAACGTCTGGGTTGGTGGTGGCAATATGTTCTTTGTTTACTTCAACCGCAGGAACTCCTGTAAGTGTTGCATCCAATTCATTGGGTGATAAGGTTGCAATTATTTGTAAAGTGTCTTTGCTAAATAAAAGTTCCGTTGCCCGTACTGCCTTTGTAAAGTTTTCTTTTCCGTGCACAAAAGTGGTTATTTCTTCTGCGAGTCGTTTTTGAAGGTTGCGCTGGTTTTCGTTTCCATTGTGGCCTTCTAAAATTTGGTTGACTTCTTTGGGGCTTAAAAAAGTAAAAATTTTTAAATACCTGGCAGCATCAGCATCAGTGGTATTTAACCAAAATTGGTAAAACTCATAAGGAGATGTTTTTTCAGGATCGAGCCACACATTACCTTTTTCACTTTTACCAAATTTGCTTCCGTCTGCTTTGGTTATCAAAGGGCAGGTAAAAGCAAATGCTTCTCCGCCTGCTTTACGTCTAATTAATTCTGTGCCTGTAACAATATTGCCCCACTGGTCGCTTCCCCCCATTTGCAGCTTACAATTCTTGTTGGTATACAAATAGTAAAAATCGTATCCCTGCACCAATTGATAGGTAAACTCGGTAAAGCTCATACCGGTCTCGCCTTCCAGCCTTTTTTTTACACTGTCTTTAGCCATCATATAATTAACAGTGATATGCTTACCAACGTCTCTTATAAAATTTAAAAACGAAAAGTCTTTAAACCAATCGTAGTTGTTGGCCATTTCAGCAGCATTGGGCATCGAAGAGTCAAAATTCAGATATTGCTCCAATTGCTTTTTTACTCCTGCCACATTTTTTTGCAGCACATCTTCACTTAACAAATTTCTTTCTTCACTTTTTCCGCTCGGATCGCCTACCATGCCAGTTGCTCCACCAACAAGTGCCACTGGCTTATGCCCGGCTTTCTGTAAATGCACAAGTAATAAAATGGGAACCAGGCTTCCGATATGTAAGCTGTCAGCAGTTGGGTCGAAACCAATATATGCCGTTGTCATTTCTTTTAAAAGCTGTTCTTCAGTTCCCGGCATTATGTCTTGTATCATGCCCCTCCACCGTAACTCTTCAATTAAATTCATGCTATTTTTTTGACTTGCGCAAATGTAAAGCAGATAGTGTATTGATATTGTCAAAAACAGGGGTTACCAGTTGCAAGCTTATTGGCGCGATTAATATGGAAGCCGGCAGATCCCTTCGATATAACTTTTCTTGCGTCGCACTCTTCTGCATTTTTTTCTTTATTCGGCTTTGTGCGGCAGCAATTCCCGGTGCTAAAAAAAGCTGCTATAAAAATATAAAGTACACGAGTGTGACACAACCCAAGCCACATAAGAAGACTAATGATGGTATCAAAAACATTTTTTAGGAGATTATAAGATAGTGACATAAAAGCTGGTAGCCTTATAACCAATGTTAAATAGCAGCGCGGCGTGAAATAGAATGACGATTTATTCGTTTTATAGAGTTAGCGTTATAAATGTTGCTGATCATGAACCAAAAGTTGTGTTGGTTATTTTGTTTCCTTTTTATTTCTTCATTTGCAATAGGTCAGGGCTATGCATTCCATAATGAGTGGATTGATTACAATAAGACTTATTACAAGTTTAAAGTAATGGGTTTCGGCAACGACAATGTGGGTTCGCCCATCAGGAATGGTATGGTGAGGATACCTTTTTCAACGCTTACATCAGCCGGTTTAGCCGGCACTGCTGCTGAAAATTTTCAATTGTGGAGAGATGGCGAAGAAGTGGCGATTTACGTTTCTAAAACAAATGGACCGTTAAGCGGCAATGATTATATAGAATTTTTTGGTGAAATAAATAATGGCAAATTAGATAAGGAACTGTACCGCCATCCGGACTACCAGTTAAATGACAAATGGAGTCTTCAAACAGATACTGCGGCGTATTTTCTTACCGTTAATACTGGTTCTGCTAACAGGCGTATTTTACCTGTAAACAATAATATTGTTCAGAATACGCTGCCGCCAGAAAAGTATTTCATGTATACGGTTGGCCGGTACTTTAGAAACAACCTTTCTAACGGCTTTGCAGCTACTTTAGGAAAAAAACTTTATTCCTCGTCGTACGACAAAGGCGAGGGTTGGGTGAGTAGAGCAGTGAGGCCGGTTGCCGGTTGTGGTTCTGCAACTTTGCCCCAGGTATTTTCCGGCTTATTTCCTTACCTGCAAGGGCCAGCCGCAACGGTAAGGGTAAATGCAGTAGGTGACGCTCAAAACAGTAGGAGTGTAAGAATAAACGTGAATACAGACTCTGTTACGACCTTTCAAATGGATTACATTAACTACGTAAAGGATGAGCAGCTAATTGATGTAAACAAATTAAGCTCGGGCACTGCAACAGTTTATGTAGTTAATCAAAGTCCGAATGGATGTGATGAAATACGTGTAGCCTCTGTTGAGATAACCTACCCAAGAGTATTTAATATGGGTGGGGCACCAGTGATGAAGATTTTGATGGACTCGTCGTCTAATGGTCGTTATCTCGCAATTACAAATTTCTCTCACGGCGGCGTTCCTCCTGTTTTATACGACCTCGCAAATAACAAACGCTATATCGGTGATATCTCTTATACAGATACTGTAAAAGTTGCACTAGATCCGTCAAATCTGCCATACGACCTGGTACTCACAACACAGTCAGGAAGCTATTCGAAAGTGATTTCAGCCCTACAAAAAAGGAACTTTATAAATTATGCGGATGCGGCAAACCAGGGCGATTATCTTATCATAAGCAATCCGCTTATTTATGGTAGTGGCTCTTCAAATTATGTGCAGCAGTACAGCCAGTACAGGTCGTCACCAACCGGCGGCTCTCACAATGCCAAAGTGATTGATATAAACGAATTGGTAGATCAATTTGCCTGGGGTATAAAAAAACATCCCTTATCAGTTAAGAACTTTTTACGCTTTGCAAGAAATACTTTTACCGCCTCGCCGAAGTTTGTGTTTCTAATAGGTAAAGGCGTTATCTACAGTGATTATCGCGGAAATGAGAGTAATGCCCTTGCAGATCAATTAAACCTTGTTCCAACTTTTGGTAACCCGGCATCCGACAACTTGCTGGCGTCCGATGACTTTAAAGCAATTCCCGAAATACCTATTGGCAGGTTGTCTGCGGTAACTGCACAAGAAGTTGGAGATTATTTATTGAAAGTAAAACAACATGATTCAGCACAACATAGCCCCATACAAACCATTGATGCAAAGGGGTGGATGAAAAACGTGATACAAATAGCCGGTGCAAATGACCTTAGTACCGGTGATCAAATTGATAATTACCTTGAGGTTTACAAAAAGATAATTGCTGACACCGCTTTTGGCGCCAATGTAAAAGATTTTAGTAAGTCGGCAAACCCGGATGGTTATCCAGAAGCGGTAAATTCTTTTCGGCAGATTTACGAGAGCGGTGCTTCGCTGATTACCTATTTTGGCCACTCTTCCAGCACAAATCTTGACTTTAATCTCGACAATCCTGAGACATATAACAACCGCGGTAAATACCCCGTCTTTATCGCAAATGGGTGTAGTGCAGGCGACCACTTTTTATTTGAACCTGCCAGGTTAACCACTAAATCTACCATTTCAGAAAAGTTTATTTTAAGTCCGCAACGAGGTGCAATTGGTTACTACGCAAGTACCGGCTTTGGCGTTGTTAATTACCTTAATTTATATACGGTAGATTTTTATAAGGCGTTGGGGCGAACAAGCTACAATAAAAGTGTGGGGGCTGTTATTAAAGAAGCCATTGCTTCATCTTTAAATTCCAGCAGAGCCAATGATTATTATAGCCGGGTACATTCTGAGCAATATGCTTATCATGGAGATCCTGCAATTATCGTCAATTCTTCAATTTTGCCTGATTATGTAATAGAAGCATCTCAAGTGCAAGCGTCTCCTTCTTTTGTTTCAGTTGCTGATACAAGTTTTCGGGTGAAGGTGAAGGTGAATAATATTGGCCGTGCAACCAATAAACCTGTTACAGTTAAAATAAACCGTGAAACACCAGGTGGAGAAGTTTTTACTGTTCTTTCTAAAACATTTCCGTCAATTAACTTTATTGATTCCGTGGTGTTAGATGTACCTGTGATAGCAAGTCGTGATAAAGGTGTAAACAAAATAACTGCTACCGTAGACTTTGCTAATAGTGCAAAAGAGTTAAGTGAGGATAATAACACCGCAGCGATAGAAGTCTTAGTTTCTGAAGAGGAAATAAGACCTGTGTTCCCTTTTAATTATTCAGTCATTACCTCACCGGATATTAAGCTCACTGCTTCTACTGTAAACCCGATAATTGCCAGCAGGGAATACATGATGGAATTTGATACAACTACTCTATTTAATTCACCCACTAAAATAATTAAAACTGTCACGTCTTCGGGAGGTGTTATAGAGTTTGACCCGGGAGTGTTATATCAAGATGGAGTTGTGTATTATTGGCGGGTTGCTCCAAAATCTGCAGTTGAACCTCATTGGTTTAATTCTTCTTTTGTATACAGAAGCAAAACGCTTGAAGGTTATGAACAAGGACATCTTTACCAACACCTTCAGTCACAGCTTGACAGGTTGGCGCTGGATAGCTCGTCAGGTAAATTTTCTTACACTAAAAAATTGCATAACCTTTTTATCACAAACTCAGTGTATCCCTACAGTGGAACAGAAAATGAACATTTCAGTATTTCAGTAGATGGTTCTAATTATATTCAAAGTGCCTGTGTTGGTCATTCAATTATTTTCAATGTATTTGACTCGCTTACTTTTCTGCCAACAAAAAATCTTACAAAACCATTTGGTGCAGCAGCGGTGTGTAATGTAACCAGGGAATACAATTTCGAATACGAATACCTCACCGCTAAAACACGTAAAAATGCACTTGATTTTCTTGATGCTATTCCCAATGGTTCTTATGTTGCTGTAAGGCTTACTCTTGATGAACCGTTTAATACATTCGTTAAAAACTGGGCAGCAGACACTGCTTTGTATGGCAAGGAAAATTCGCTGTACCACCGTTTAAAAAGCCACGGATTTAAGGCAATTGACTCGTTCTATTATGCCCGTACGTGGGCCTTCGTGTTTAAGAAAGGAGATACTACTTTCGCTCCAGCTTACGCCATGAGTAAAGGAATATATGACCGCATAACCTTATCAGTTAATTGTGCTACCTCTAACGCGCAAGGTTTTATCAACTCTCCTGTTTTTGGACCAGCTAAAGAATGGAAGAGCGTTTATTGGAATGGGTATCGGGAGGAGACAGGTAGTGATGTGCCGGTAGTAAATGTATTTGGTATTAAAAAAGACAACAGTGACACCTTATTGTACACGCTAGACTCTTCAACACAATCTTTCGATATTTCTGCTGTTAATGCAGTTCAGTATCCTTACATCAGGTTGCAGATGAACAATGCAGATTCGGTTACTGCCACACCTTACCAGCTGGCGAAATGGGGAGTAGGATATGTGCCGGTACCTGAAGGCGCTATTGCTTCAAACCTGTACTACAACATACCCGATACAGTAGGTACGTTAAATGGCGCTGCTTATAACGGTACTTTAAATGTTGGGTTTGCTTTTAAAAACGTTTCGAAGGCCAACTTTGATAGTCTGAGTGTAAAGGTAGTTTTGTATGATGCTGGCTATAATCCATTGGTTTACCCTTTGCAGAAACTACGTCCGTTGGTTGCTGGCGATACCCTTCATGCAGAGCTGGCTCTCGATGTTAGTTCTTTAAGCGGCTGGTACAATCTGTATGTAGAAGTGAACCCCTTAACTAACCATCAACCTGAACAATTTAGCTTTAATAACTTTCTTTATAAAAATGTTTATATAGACAGGGGAAGAGTAATGCCGGTAACCCTTGTTGACTTCACTGCCGCTTTGCAAAACACAGGCGTAAAAACTGTTTGGTCTGTTGCTACTGAAACGAATGTGAAACATTATGAAGTTCAACACAGCCTTACCGGTACTGGTTTTAATAACATCGGCATTGTTAATCCGCTGGCGGCTACAAGTGCTTTAAATAAAAGCTACGCTTTCATGCATCTAAATCCCCTGGCTGGTAATAACTACTATCGGTTAAAGGTTGTTGACAATGAGGGAACCATTAAATATTCCAGTGTAAGGCTTGTTACGGTTGCTAATGGGATGGAAATAAATATTTATCCAAACCCTGCAACGGATATTTTGAACATTAGTGTAACCAGGCGGGATGGAAAAATTTCTGAGGTAAGATTGGTTAATACTTTTGGCCAGCAGCTATGGCAAAAGAAAGTGTACGGAACGGCACAGGTGGATATGAAAAGCTGGGCAAGCGGAACGTACTTTATAAAAGTAAATGTGGGAAATGCAGAAAGTACTTATAAGATTCAGAAGCAATAAGAGTAAGTATTAGAGAATCTTTACCACCACTGACTTATTATCATCTTCTTATTTAATCAATTCTTATTTCTTCATTAAATAACTCAACAAGTTCGCCTACCGCTACCGCTGCAATAAGAAGGCAGCCGGCCTTTTTTAATATTTCAAAATAAGCAGCAGAACAGTTTTCTTACATGTCTGCTGTTGAAGGCCGAAACGCTATGATGCGATTAATAATTTAATGATTGTTGGTTGTAGTACCTAAACGTTATGCGGATGAAGTGATTGCGACGCAACGATGACGCTATGAAAGTATAATGCTGGTATTTAAAAAAAGCTAAACTAATAAGAATTTTGCGCGGCAGGAATGTCTTTAGTGAATTGAAGTGAACACGAATGAGGACAATAGTTACCAAAATAAAGCGTTCATCTTCTACATTAACCCCCATTTAATTTTCAAAAACTGACATTATTCACTGATTTTTACTTTAATTATTGTTGATTTTGTAATTTTTCTTCATGAAATGGAAAGAACTAGGTGCCTTTGTCTTTGGGGTAATGGCGTGTGTGGATGTATCGGGGCAATTTAGAAAATATTCTAATGAGTTTCTAAACATAGGAGCCGGAGCTCGCGGACTTGCTATGGGCGGTGCGCAGGTGGCATCTGTTACTGACGGCACTGCCGGATATTGGAACCCTGCGGGATTAGTGGGCGTGAAAGTATCGCCTTCTTTGCATTTGATGCATGCCGAATATTTTGCCGGAATTGGCAAATACGATTATGCAAGCCTTGCAATTCCGTTGCGGGATGAAAAAAGGGTAGTGGGGGTATCGCTGCTACGATTTGCAGTAGATGACATCCCAAATACTTTATTCCTGGTAGAGCCAGATGGCTCGGTTAACTATAATAATATTAAAACTTTCTCTTCTGCAGATTATGCATTTCTGTTATCATATGCACAAAGTGTAATTGATGAAGATGATGAGAAATTAAGTTTTGGAGGCAATGTGAAGATTATACACCGAAAAGTGGGAAGCTTTGCTACTGCCTGGGGTTTTGGAATTGATGCAGGCGTACGATACCAGCGGAATAAGTGGCGTTTCGGTGCTACAGCGCGTGACCTTTCAACTACGTTTAATGCATGGTCTTTTTCTTTTACCGAAAGAGAAAAAGAAGTTCTCTACCTTACTAATAACGACATTCCCGTTAAGTCTACAGAGTTGACGGCGCCAAGACTAATTCTTGGGGCTGCTCATGTTTTTACACTTAATAAAAAAATAAGCCTTACCGCCGAAGCCAACCTCGATCTTACTTTTGATGGACAAAGAAATACGGTGGTGAGTAATAAAACTATTAATGTAGATCCACGGATGGGTTTGGAAGCTTCTTACAATGAAAGCATATTTTTTAGGGCAGGAATATCGAATTTTCAAAAAGCTTTGGCGGATGCTGATACACTTAATCAGAAAAAGGTTTGGGTTTACCAGCCTAGTATAGGTGCAGGTTTTAAGATAAACAATGTAATGATTGATTATGCTTTTACAAACCTGGCTAACCAGTCAAATCCCTTATATACCCATATTTTTTCACTAAGGGTAGATCTCACAAAAAACAAGAAATAGCTGGTGGTAGCCCATATATAATTTGAAAAGCATGAAAAACGTTTTTGTATTTATTGTTTTATTACTGGTGACAGGAGTTGCTATTGGCCAGTCTTACTACAATGAATGGATTGATTACAACAAAACATATTATAAATTTAAAGTCGGTTCTACCGACTTGTATAGAATTTCTGTGAATGATTTAGCTGGTATTGGTCTTGCAAATGAGGCTGCTCAAAATTTTCAGCTTTGGAGAAATGGCAGGCAAGTGCCATTGTTTACCAGTACTGCTACGGGGGCTTTAGGCAGCGGTGGTTATATAGAGTTTTGGGGCGAAAGAAATGACGGTGTTTCAGATCGTGATTTGTATAGAAATCCGGGTAACCAATTATCTAACAGGGAAAGTTTGCTTACCGATACAGCAGCTTTCTTTTTAACTGTTAACGCAACTGGTAATAATCTTCGGTTTTTACCTGCTGATAATAATCTTGCAGGAAACACCAGACCCGCTGAGCCCTACTTTCTGTATTCGATACGCCAAAGCTTTAAAAATAGAATACACAGAGGCCAGGCATTGGTGGCTGGAAGTGAATATGTTTATTCAAGTACTTATGATGTTGGAGAGATGTGGGCATCTTTAGATATTTATCCTGCATCACCGGTTACTGTTAACTTCACTGATTTACAGGTTGCTTCTGCAGGACCGGCTGCTGCTTTTAGCGTTGCCATTGCCGGAAGTGCTCCGAACAATCGCAATTTTAAAGTAGACCTCAACAATACATCTATTGTAGATACTACGATTAGTGTCTTCGCTTCCCGAATTATCAGCAACCCTGCGGTACCTGTTTCGTTAATCGCGTCTAATAGTGCTGCTTTTAAAATCACTAATAAAAGCTCTAATGTTAATGACAGAATTGTTTCCAGCTTTTTCGAGTTAACCTACCCACGGTTGTTCAATTTCAGTAATCAGTCAACTTTTGCTTTTTCTATACCCGCATCAGCGGGTTCAAAATATCTTGAGATTACCAACTTTAACGCAGGCGGTTCAGTTCCGGTTTTGTACGATCTTACTAATCTTCGCCGTTATGTTGCTGACGCATCATCAACAGGAATGCTTAAGTTTTTACTTCTTCCATCTGCAGCAACAGCTAACCTTGTTTTGGTGGCGCAAAATGTTGGGAATGCAAAAACTGTAGGTTTACTTCAACAAAGAATATTTATTAATTATCTCGCTCCCGCCAACCAGGGTGATTTTTTGATCATTACCCATCCTTCTTTACAGGTGCCTTATTCAGGTGCTAACCAGGTAGAGCAGTACAGAGCTTACAGAAGTTCGGCAGTAGGCGGAGGGTTTAATGGAAAAATATATGACATTGAGCAGTTGACAGACCAGTTTGGGTATGGTATAAAAAAGAACCCTTTAGGAATAAAAAACTTTCTGCGCTATGCACGAAACACTTTTTCGGTTGCTCCAAAATATGCTTTTCTAATAGGAAAAGGTTTAACCTATGCTGATTATCGCGAAAATGAAAGCAACAAAAATGCTGACAGATTAAACCTCATTCCGACGTTCGGTTATCCTGCCTCAGATATTCTTCTTGCTTCAAATAACCTTGATCCGGTGATGAGTACATTGATAAGCAGGTTATCTGTTTTATTTCCTAAAGAACTGGCGGAATATTTAGATAAGGTAAAGCAGTATGAGCAAGCACAGCAAAATGCCACGCAGACGTTTGACAATAAAGCATGGATGAAGAATATTGTGCATGTGGTAGGTGCTAATGATGCAAGCCTTGACCAAAGTCTCTCAAGCTATATGAGGAACTACCAGACGGTTATTGAGGATACTTTATTTGGTGGAAAAGTGACAAATTTCAACAAAGCATCTACCGGTCCTGTTACGCCTATCGTTAATAATTTAATGAGTAGTTTGTTTCAGCAAGGCATAAGTATTCTTTCTTATTTTGGCCACTCTTCTGCTTCTTCATTAGATTATAACCTTGACGATCCGGCTGCTTATAGCAATACAGGCAAATATCCTATGTTCCTGGTAAGTGGTTGTAACGCCGGCGACTTATTCTCTTTTGACACTTCAAGATTTTCTTTTTTGGGAACGCTGTCAGAAAAATTTGTACTGGCTCCCAATAAAGGTGCAATCGGGTTTATTGCAAGTACTCACTTTGGAATAGACACTTACCTTGATTATTACAACAAGTATTTATACAGGTCAATTGCTACTACAGGGTATGGGAAAAGTATAACTTATAACATTAGTGAAGCGACCAATGCTGTAAATAGCTATTTTGGAACTGAAAGTCTTGGGGGAAGATTACATTCGGAAGAGAATACGCTTCATGGTGATCCTGCTATTAAAATCAATAGTTTTCCAAAGCCCGATTTTGATGTAGAAGATCCGATGGTGCAAACAGTGCCTAATATTGTTTCTGTTGCTGATACAAAATTTACCGTAAAAGTTCAATTGTATAATATTGGTAAAGCAACAGGAGATTCTGTTACTGTTCAAATAAAGCACCGCTATCCTAATGGAAGCGATACTTTAATTTATAATAGGCGTATAAAATCTGTTCGTTATAACGATTCTATTTCTATTGAAGTACCCATTGTCGCTACAAGAGATAAAGGTGAAAATAAGATTATCGTTACCATCGATCCTGACAACGTGTATTCAGAATTAAGTGAAACAAATAACACCGCTACAAACACCTTTACTATTTTCGAAGATGAGTTAACGCCTGTTTACCCTTACAATTTCTCTATTGTTAATAAGAACAATATTAAGCTGTCAGCTAGTACTGCAAATCCTTTGGTAGAAAGCCGGCAGTATTTAATGGAAATGGATACTACCGAGAATTTCAACTCCTCTTTTAAAGTAAGTCGTAATGTCATTTCAAGGGGAGGGTTGATAGAATTTGATCCTGCGTTTTCATTTACCGACAGTACTACTTATTACTGGCGTGTTGCCCCTGCTTCATCAACGGCTATTCGTTGGAATACGGCATCTTTCACCTATATAAATGGCAGCAGTGTAGGCTTTAATCAATCCCATTTCTTTCAACACAAAAAATCAACCACAACAGATATTGTTATTGATAGTGCATCAAGAAAATGGCAGTTTACTTCGAAGCCTAATACATTAACGGTCGTAAACTCTGTTTATCCTGTTAGTGGCGACGAAGACAATCATTTTAGCTTTGCCATCAACGGCATTATAAGCGCTCAAAGTGCATGTTTAGGTCATTCTGTTGTCTTTTTTGTTATCGATCCAATTACGCTAAAACCTTTATACAACCAGGCAATTCCCTCAACTACGCCAACTGTTTTATCAGGAGGTTTTATGGGCAGTGCTACTAATTGTGGCAGGGCTTTACGCGAGTTCAACTTTGAGTTTTCGTACATGGATACAGCCGGAAGAAGAAAAATGAGAGACTTTATCGATTGGATACCTTCGGGGTATTACGTTGCTATGAGGCTTAACCTGGATGGTCCGAATGATCAAAATCCCTATGTAGATGTTTGGAAAAACGATGCAGCAGTTTATGGAGAAGGCAACACTTTATACAGCAGGCTAAAGGCCGCCGGTTTTTCAGATATTGATGCGTACACATATGCACGTACCTGGGTTTTTGCCTATAGAAAAAACAATACTTCTTTTACGCCCGTTTCTAAAATGAGCAGCGCCTTAGAAAGAATTACCCTCAATACTACCATCAATATACCTTCCACTGCGGGTTATATAAGTTCTCCTGCCTTCGGTCCGGCTAAAACATGGAAACAGGTAAAATGGAGAGGTTCGAGTGTAGAAGCTTCACCCCGCGATGTCTACTCTGTAAAAGTAATAGGCATTACGTCTACAGGCAGAGAAGATACTTTATATACTTTACAACCCAACCAACAGGATTTTGCTCTAAGTAATGTAAGCGCCGTTCAATATCCTTACATCCGTTTAGGCATGCCCAGCAGCGACCTTGACACTGCTGCAATAACACCTTACCAGTTGCGCTACTGGCGATTGTACTACGACCCCGTTCCCGAAGGTGCCCTTGCTCCCAATATTGTATACACCGGAAAAGACACGTTGGAAGTTGGTGAAAAACTCAATTTTTCAGTAGCTTTCAAAAACGTAAGCGATGGAGTTTTTGATGACAGCCTTAACGTAAACATGATAGTGTACGATAAGAATAATGTAGCCAATATTGTTCCTGTCCCCAAAAGAAAAAGCCTTCAACCCGGCGATACAACCAGTCTCAGTTATTCCATCGATACAAAGTCGTTGCTTGGCAACAATACCTTATTTGTTGATGTCAACCCAACCCCGGGCCAGCCCGAACAATATCATTTCAATAATGTGCTTTATAAAAATTTCTTTGTACAAGCCGACACCTATCACCCCGTTATGGATGTCACATTTGATGGCGTGCATATTTTAAACGGTGACATCGTTTCTGCCAAACCTAAAATTGTTATCAAGTTAAAGGATGAGTCAAAGTTTCTTGCCTTAGACGATACGTCCCTTACTACTGTTTTTGTACGGTATCCCGGCAGCAACGGAAAATTGCAGCGGTTTGCCTTTGGTACCGACACATTAAGGTTTGTTCCTGCTGATCTTTCCAGCGGCAAAAACGAGGCTACTATAGAGTTTTCACCTGCCTTTTTACAGGATAGCGAAGGAGACTTTTACGAGTTGAACGTAAAGGCAAAAGATAAAAGCGGTAATGCCACCGGCACAATTGAATATAGCGTGAGGTTCCAGGTTTATACCAAACCTATGATCTCAAACATGTTCAACTATCCCAATCCTTTTACGACTTCTACAGCTTTTGTATTTACCGTTACAGGAAGTGATATTCCTCAAAACATCCGAATACAAATCATGACGATTACCGGTAAAATAGTAAAGGAAATAACAAGGCAGGAACTGGGAAATATTCATATTGGCAGAAACATTACCGACTACAAATGGGACGGTACCGACCAGTACGGGCAGAAGCTCGCAAATGGTATCTATTTATATCGTGTTATTACAAACCTCAATGGGGCGTCTCTCGATAAATTTAATACAACAGACGCTAGCGGAGATAGAATTGATACGGACAAGTATTTCAATAAAGGCTATGGTAAAATGTATTTAATGAGGTAGGTTTTTGTAACCCCGCTTTTGAGTTTCTATGATACATCGTTGCGTCGCACTCTTGTAACGCCGTAAGAAGACGGGGCCGGACTTTAAATTCATTGCCAGCGCTCATGTTGTTTGGGGTAAATTTGCCGTATGAAGGAAGTAGGAATAGGCAGCCGGGTCATAAATTTCGTGGTAGATACCATTCTCATTGCTTTAATCGCATACGCACTCTACAAATGGAATAACTTCTACGTGTACTACTGGCAGCATAAGTTCTACCCTTTCTACCTGTTCTTCTATCCCATGGTGTTTGTTTACTACACCATTTTTGAAACTATTGCCGGTCGTTCACCCGGCAAGTTGCTCTCAATTACAAGGGTGCGAAATTTAAAAGGAGAGAGGCCCGCATTTTACCAGGTGCTTCTAAGATCACTGTTGCGTTTAACCTTTATCGACATGTTTTTCATCATCATTTTTGATCGTCCCTTGCACGACCAGTTAAGTAAGACAAGAGTGGTGGAAGCATAATTAGCTACCGGTTTGAAACGATGGTTTAATGCTTTTACAGTGAGCTTTCTTTAATTCCCCAATTCAAAAACCTCTTGCAGTTTCTTGTGCTACATTTGCAGAAACAGCAGAAAAATGGCGAAAATAGGAATTAACATAGCTACCGGAAGTTTGCAAAAAGAAGAGATGATTGTGGGTATAGACTTAGGAACAACCAACAGCCTTGTTGCCATTATTCATCCTGAAAGTAAACAGCCAATTGCATTAAAGGAGCACAACTCTAGTAGCCTCGTTCCAAGCATTGTTCACTTTGATGAAGGGGGTAATGTAACCGTGGGAGAGGGGGCGAAACAATATCTCGTAACAGAGCCTCACAATACCATATTTAGTGCGAAGCGTTTGATGGGCAAAAGCTACAACGACATCAAGGATAACGCATCATTTTTCACCTATAAGGTTATTGACGACAATACGGAGAGCTTGGTAAAAGTGCAGGTAGGAGATAAGTTTTACTCTCCTATAGATTTATCATCATTTATTCTAAAAGAACTAAAGCAACGTGCTGAACATATTTTAAAAACGCCGGTAACCAAAGCAGTCATTACCGTTCCTGCTTATTTTAACGATGCACAGCGACAAGCAACACGCGATGCCGGCAAACTTGCCGGACTTGATGTACTTCGCATCATAAATGAACCGACGGCAGCCAGCCTGGCTTATGGTTTAGGCTTAGGCAAAGAAGAGGTGAAAACTATTGCAGTGTACGATTTGGGCGGAGGTACTTTTGATATTTCAATTTTACAGATCACTAACGGCATCTTCGAAGTGCTCAGTACCAATGGCGATACCTACTTGGGTGGAGACGACTTTGATCGTGTAATTGTTCAACATTGGTTAAGGCAAACAGGCCTTTCTGAAGCAGAACTTTCTAACAATAAGGAACTGTCACAAACGCTGAGGCTGAAGGCTGAAGAAGCAAAGAAACACTTAAGCAACACAGAGAATTTTGAAGCTGAAGTGAATGGCGATGTATTAAAAATATCCAGGACGGAGTTTGAAGGATTAATTGCTCCGCTAATTGAAAGGACTATTAAAAGTTGTGAAAGTGCAATTGCAGACGCCAATATATCTGTAACCGACATTGAAAGTGTGGTTATGGTTGGTGGCAGTACAAGAGTGCCGGCAGTTATTAAAGCAGTGAGCACTTTTTTTGGAAGGCCTGTAAACGACACGGTTAATCCCGATGAAGTAGTTGCTTTAGGTGCTGCGATTCAGGCGGATATTCTTGCCGGAAATAACAAAGATTTTTTGTTACTAGATATTACACCCCTCAGTTTAGGCATTGAAACGATGGGAGGTTTAATGGATGTACTAATTCCCCGAAATTCTAAAATACCAACGAAGGTAGGACGGCAATACACCACACATAAAGATGGCCAAAGTGGAATGCGCATCAGTGTTTTTCAAGGCGAAAGAGATTTGGTTCAAGATAACCGAAGACTGGCTGAGTTTAATTTATCTGGCATTCCTGCAATGCCTGCAGGCTTCCCAAAAGTCGAAGTTTCGTTTCTAATAAATGCAGACGGAATTTTAGTTGTAAAAGCAAAGGAGCTACGTAGCGGCGTTGAGCAAAGCATAGAAGTAAAACCTCAATACGGGTTAAGTGACGATGAAGTAGAGAAAATGTTGCTGGATAGTATCACCAACGCGAAAGACGATATCACAAAACGGGCACTGGTAGAAGCCAGAACTGAAGGCGAACAATTGCTTGAAACAACTGAAAAATTCATAGGTAAAAATGCGTCTTTGCTAACCCAACAAGAGCTGGTTGCAACTGCTGAAGCGATGCAGGCATTACAACTTGCCTTAACTATGGAAGACAAAGACCTTATTCACCGAAAAGTGGAAGAACTTAATGAAATATCGCGCCCGTATGCTGAAAGGGTAATGGACCAGGCAATTAGCACTGCCATGAAGGGGAAATCTATTTAGTAAATTACATTGGGTAAGTAATTAGCCCGTGCATTATTTTTCATTGATTTATCGTTTCTTTATTTAATCACCATGAAAAATAAAGCGTGGCTTGTTTGTATTTTCCTTCTTGCTGTAATCAACATAATATTGTTTTGGCCAGGCAACCTGTATTTTCTGAACGACGACCTGCTGCATATTCCATTAACAGATCAAGGCTACTTATTTCAAACCAACTCTGTTCGTCCGGTACATGAATTACTAGTGAAACTTGAATTATTTTTTTCGCTAAAAAACGCTTGCGGTTATCACATTACGGCCTTGCTTCTTCATTTTATTGTATGTATCCAATTGTTTGACCTGTGTTTATTAATACAGGTAAAGTGGCTGCAGATTCCGCTACAGCAAGCAATGCAAGCAGCCTTGTTAGCGGTTGTTTTATTTTTGGCTTATTCGCAATCTTCAGAATCGCTGGGCTGGATTTTAGGCCGTGCTCCGGTATTGTCCGCCGTTTTTGTAATGATAGCCTTGCGTTTATTTTTTACGCGTAATTATAAATGGTATAACTGCTTTGGAGGTGCTTTTTTCTTTGCCGTAAATCTTTTTGCTTACGAGCAAACTCTATTGCTACCCCTGGTGTTAATGGTAGCGGCTTTTATGGAAATGGAAAGAGAAAAGAGACGAGGCATGTTTAAGTATGCCTCAGTATTATGTGTTGTCAGCATCGCTTATATAATTGCTCGAAAGGTCATTACATCAGAGGTTGCCGGGATGTATGAAGCCGGTAATTTTTTACGGATGAATTGGGGAACGTTGGTCGCAAATGCTTTTCGTATTATTTTTAGAATGATACTCAGTCCTGCTCCTAAAACAACGTTTGCTGCAAGCGCTGTAATACTGCTTTTAGTCGCTGGTTTTATCATTTATTCGGCAAAAAAACTATCCTCAAACCGAAAAGCAATTATTTTTTTCGCAAGCATCATCCTTGCGTTAATAGTTCCTGTTGTTTCTCTTGGTCTTGCAGTTAATTCATTTGAATCCGGCCGTTTTCTTTATTTGCCTTCTATATTTTTTATTATTGGTCTAAGTATCGCAGGTTTTGATATTGTTCTTCAAACAGAAAGAATTAAAGTTCCTCTACTAGTGTTTTTAGTATGCCTGATAGCTTATTGGCTGGAAGGAAAATACACAGCGTCAAAATTTTATACAAACGCCTCTCTGTATTCTAAATCTATTCATTTAAAGGTTCAGGAGCATTTTAAGACTTCTTCAGATACTTTATACTTGGATACTTTACATGTTACCGTTCATCGTTTACCTGTCTTCAGAAGGGGGTTTAAAACGGGTATTCACTGGTTGAATGATAAGATAGATACTAATAAAATAGTAGTTAAGTATTTTCACGATGAAGTGGTTCATCGCGAGTTACAATAATTTCTGTTAAAAGTTCATAAACCCTTACCTGTATTAGTCTTTCGATTGACTAAACATGATCCTCCCCGATCAAAAGCAATTGCAAAGGTCATCTCTTTATCTTACTGAACTCTTTTATGTTATTAATATAATACTGCCAGGCTACAGATGTTTTAAGCACAAAAGGAATAGACCACAGGGCTTTCTTTTTAGCAGGAAATTTATCCTTTTCTAAAATCAACCATTTGATAAAATCTTTGTAGGCCAGCAAAACAGCTTTACAGTTATTCCAATCATTTATTAAAAAGCGAAGGGCCGCCGCCAAGTCTAGAACAAGCCTCACTGGCATCATCCAAAGGTTTACGTACCACGGAGAATTTCGAAAACACATAATAATGTTGTTTCTAAAATTGAGGTACGTTTTACGAGGCGACTGGTGCGAAAGCGTGCCGCCGCCCAGGTGGTATATGTATGAGTCGGGACAATATTTAACCTTATAACCTTCAGCAATAAAGCGCCAACACATATCAATTTCCTCCGAATGCATAAAAAAGAAATTGTACATGCCATTTACTTTCCAATAGGCATCTCTTCTAACCAGGCAGCAGGCACCGCTGGCCCAAAAAATTTCTGTTTCCTGGTCATATTGTCCTTTGTCGATTTCAGAGGCATCAAAAATTCTTCCGCGACACAAAGGGTAACCCAGAAAATCAATCATACCACCGGCAGCACCTCCATGTTCGAGTAGCTTGGGATCTTTTATAGAAAGTAATTTAGGTTGACTGCTTGCAATGTCGGTATCAAGTTCCATCATATTAACCAGCGGCTCAATAAACGAGGGTGGAACTTCTACATCGGAATTTACCATCAAGTAGTAATCCTCATTCATTAACCTCAAACCTTTATTATAGCCTCCGGCAAAACCATAATTTCCGTCCAGTTCGATCACTTTTACAGCCGGAAAAGCTGACTGAACAAAGGCAACCGAATTGTCGCTGCTTTTATTGTCGATAACATACACCGTATAATTTGGATAGGTTAGTTGTTGAAGTTCGGGCAGCAATGATTCAAGAAACTTTTTCCCGTTCCAGTTGAGAATGGCAATAGCAACAGAAGGAGCAGGTTTATTCATATTATTTCTGTAATGCTAACATCCTGTTTACATATTTCCCAATCATATCAAACTCAATGTTTACCGTACTTCCTTCTTTGACCTGTCGAATATTAGTGTGTGTATAAGTATAAGGTATGATGGCGACTGAAAACGCATCTGCATCTACATTAAAAACTGTCAGACTTACACCGTTTAGGCTGATGGAACCTTTTTCAATAACCAGTGATGCAAATGCTGCCGGAAACTGAAATCGAAATTCCCAGCTTCCGTCTGCATCTTTCTTGTCAGTGCAAATTGCGGTTGTGTCTACGTGACCCTGCACCATATGTCCATCAATTCTACCGTTAAAAGTCATACAACGTTCCAGGTTCACCAATATTCCCTCCTGCCATTTAAAAAGGTTTGTCTTTTTTAGCGTTTCTTCGATGGCCGTTACCCTGTGACGTCCTTCATGCACTTCTTCCACAGTAAGGCAAACGCCATTATGCGCCACACTTTGGTCAATTTTCAATTCATCTGAAATAGGAGAGGAGATCCAAAAAGTGGTATTAGTGCCGTGTTTTTCAATTGAATGAACAATACCAAATGCTTCAATAATTCCTGTAAACATGCCTGCAAATTACCGCTCTTTTTAAAAAGTCTACAGATATTTGGTTTTTTAAACACTTATCCTATCTTTGCAATCCAAAAATTTACCAAAGGAGGTATCTACTATGCTCATTATCGATTCAAAAGATTGCGAAAACATTGACAAGGCACTTAAAAAATATAAAAAGAAATTTGAGAAATCAAAGACTTTATTGCAATTAAGAGCCAGACAGTCTTTTATGAAACCGTCTGTTGAACGCAGAACTCAGGTGTTAAAAGCAATCTACCGTCAGCAAATGGCTAACGGAGATTTTGAAAGTTAATTTCAGTTTTCTCAAACATATTTAAACTGATAGCATAAAGTAATAACTTTATGCTATCAGTTTTTTTATGTCCCAATGTTTCTATCCTCAGGTTAAACCTTTTATACAATATCTCCAATTCGAGAAGCGATATTCGCAGCATACGATAGTTTCTTATCAAACTGATCTTGACCAGTTCTTTGCTTTTCTAGCTAGTCAGTATGATAGTCCTTCGTTGTCGGCGATTACTCCTGGCTTTGTACGTTCGTGGCTGGCAGAAATGCGCAATGATGATATGACTCCTAAAAGTCTCAATCGTAAAATTTCCTCTTTAAAATCTTTTTTTAAATACCAGATCAAAGTGGGCGAGGTTAAGCAAAGCCCCATGACCACAATTGTTTCCCCTAAAGTTGGTAAACGACTTCCATCGTTTGTTTCTGAGAACGATATGAACACGCTACAGCAATACGTGGAGTTTCCAGATACCTGGAAAGGTCAAACAGATAAATTGTTGTTGAACTTGTTTTACGCTACAGGAATGCGACTCAGTGAATTAATTGGCCTCAAAGAAAGCCAACTTGATGTAGCAAATGGCCAGGTCAAAGTCTTAGGGAAGGGTAACAAAGAACGGATTATTCCAGTGTCTAAAGTGCTGGCAAATCAATTAGCTTCTTATATTAATAATAAAAAGCAATCCTCTTCAAACCTGTCTTTTCCTAACCTTTTTGTAAATGAAAAAGGGAAACCGCTCTACCCGAAATACGTGTACAATGTCGTAAAGGCTAATCTCTCTTTGGTGACTACTTTGCAAAAGAAAAGTCCGCACGTACTACGTCATACGTTTGCCACCCATCTAACCAACAACGGCGCAGATTTAAACGCCGTGAAGGAATTGTTGGGTCACAGTAGCCTGGCTGCCACCCAGATTTACACGCATAATACTATTGAAAAACTGAAAGATGTATACAAAAAGGCCCACCCAAAAGCTTAGGATAAAAAACTATAGAAGTTTTATGTTTCCGGCATTTAATCGTTGATGCTACATTGTTGTGTCACTCACTTTTACAGCTAAATCTTTTCTCAACTTTTTACACAGGCGTGGTTATATATGGTTTAGGTATATAAGGAGAAAGAAAGGGATTAAACGTTCATTAGTAATTCGTGTCTTTAAGCCACCTGGAGTGTTTGTTAATAGATAATTTACATAAAAAAAACAAAGGATAAAATTAATTCTTACCAACTGATTATTTAACTTCATACTTCCTAAATAGTAACAGGTTTTGCGTATGAAATAGAAATGTACACTTAGTTCTTTATTTATTAATTCACATAAAAAACAGAAATGTTATGGACGTAAGAATTCAAACAGTGCATTTTGAAAGCGATGAAAAACTCCTGGAATTTGTAAGGAAAAAACTCGAAAAACTAAATACTTTCCATGACCGAATAACAAAAGTTGATGTGTTTTTAAAATTAGATAACGTAGTTCATAATTTAAAAGATAAGATTGTAGAGCTACGTGTTCACGTTCCAAAACGTGACTTTTTTGTAAAAGCATCTTCCAAATCTTTTGAAGAATCTTTTGACAACGCATTTCTATCCCTCATAAATCAATTAAAAAGGCAGAAAGAAAGACAAGCCGCTTAATACTCTAAAATATCAAAATAAAAAAGGCCTCCATTGAGGCCTTTTTTATTTCACCTTTACCCCATGAAAAATATTATTGTCACGTTATTGTTAATCGTAATCATCTTAGTGGCCTGTGGTCAACATGGACAACTGAGAGCTAAAATTTTTGAAAGAAGAGAGATGGCAGGAAATCGTTTAATGATTAGATACCAATACATAATAGATGATCAGACATATATTGATAGCGCAACAGTAGCTAATACTATAATCAATAGCGATTCTATTACTGTATTAATTGATCCTTCTAATCCTGGCAGGTCGATTCCGGATATAAAAGAAAAAAATTAAGAATTATGAGTAAGAAAAAATTAAAAAAGATTTTTCAAAATTTTGGTATTTCAAGTTTTCCCTTACCTTTGCCATCCCTAAAATAATAGGTTGTATTTAAAGGGGACAAGTTCTTTACTGGATTGAGATGTAAATGGGATTTATTTTAGTAACTGTACTACTAAAACTTAAAAAAGTTTACAAGTTTTTTGATAACTTCTTAAGTTATAAGCCGAAGTAGCTCAGTTGGTAGAGCAGCTGATTTGTAATCAGCAGGTCGGGGGTTCGACTCCCTTCTTCGGCTCTTGTTTAATAATCGGGGCAGATGGCCGAGTGGTTAAAGGCGACAGACTGTAAATCTGTTCTCTCACGAGTACGTAGGTTCGAACCCTACTCTGCCCACAAAACAATTTGAAATGAGGTAATTTTATTGTTTGAAAATAAAATTGCCGTGTTTAGGTTCTTTTAAAAATTGAATGTTTGTCAGTGCTTCTTTTTAAAATCAGCACATCTTCAAAATTATTCAAAGTAATAAGCGGAAGTAGCTCAATTGGTAGAGCGATAGCCTTCCAAGCTATAGGTCGCGAGTTCGAGACTCGTCTTCCGCTCTTATAAAGTTGTCAGGTGAGAGTTGGCAGTTGACGGATCTTTTAACAGCTGTCGGCTTGCAATTATCCCGGTCAATCGCTTTTTTAAGCTGTTGTAGCTCAGGGGTAGAGCACTTCCTTGGTAAGGAAGAGGTCGTGAGTTCAATTCTCATCAACAGCTCTGCTAAAAAAATTATTAGATCAATGGGTCATTAGGTATTTCCTTTTAGACCTACTGAGTTGTTCAGTATGACTATTAACTGTACAAGAGTGCGACGCAAGGATGTTTAATAGTGGCTTAACGGTCGGAAAGAAAAAGAATAACAATAAAACCTTACATTCGCGCTCCGAATCAGGTTTAATATTTAAAAAAACCACAATCTAAAAACAAATAAAATGGCAAAAGAGAATTTTAAGAGGGATAAGCCTCACGTTAACGTTGGTACCATTGGTCACGTTGACCACGGTAAAACCACTTTGACTGCTGCTATAACAATGATCTTATCTAAAAAAGGTATGGGTAATGTGGCGAAAAACTATGATGAAATTGATGGTGCACCTGAAGAAAAAGAAAGGGGTATCACTATTAATACTGCTCACGTAGAATATCAGACTGCTAACCGTCACTATGCGCACGTTGACTGTCCGGGTCACGCTGATTATGTGAAAAATATGATTACGGGTGCTGCTCAAATGGACGGGGCTATCCTTGTGGTTGCTGCTACTGATGGTCCTATGCCTCAAACTAAAGAGCACATCCTTCTTGCACGTCAGGTTGGTGTACCTCAACTTGTGGTTTTCATGAATAAGGTTGACCTTGTTGATGATCCTGAATTATTAGAGTTAGTTGAAATGGAAGTTCGTGACCTTCTATCCTCATATGGTTTTGATGGTGACAATACCCCTATTATACAAGGTTCTGCTACTGGCGCTCTAGCTGGTGAAGATAAATGGGTTGCTAAAATAGATGAGTTGATGGATGCTGTTGACAGCTACATTCCTCTTCCTCCTCGTCCAATTGATTTGCCTTTCCTAATGTCAGTTGAGGATGTATTCTCAATCACCGGTCGTGGTACTGTTGCTACCGGACGTATTGAGCGTGGTGTAATTAAAGTTGGTGAGGCTATTGAGATAGTTGGTTTGATGGAAGCTCCGCTAACTTCTACCGTTACTGGTGTTGAGATGTTTAAGAAATTATTGGATCGTGGTGAGGCTGGTGATAATGCAGGCCTTCTATTACGTGGTATTGAGAAAGCTCAAATCCGTCGTGGTATGGTACTTTGTAAGCCGGGTTCTATCACTCCGCATACGGAATTTAAAGGTGAGGTTTACGTACTAAGCAAAGAAGAAGGTGGACGTCATACTCCATTCTTTAACAAATACCGTCCTCAGTTCTACTTCCGCACAACAGACGTAACAGGAGAGTGTACTCTACCTGAGGGAACTGAAATGGTTATGCCTGGTGATAATACTAATCTTACAGTTAAACTTATCCAACCAATTGCGATGGAGAAAGGTCTTAAATTCGCTATTCGTGAAGGTGGACGTACAGTAGGTGCTGGTCAGGTTACGGAAATTTTAAAATAAATCCTAATCTCGAAAAGGGGTTTGGAAACGGTTATATATATTTACAAAGTACTTAGGCCTAAAGCTTAAGTACTTTGTTCTTAATACGGGAATAGTTCAACGGTAGAATAGAGGTCTCCAAAACCTTTGATCAGGGTTCGAATCCTTGTTCCCGTGCCAAATAATTTGAAGATTAAAAATGTTTTCAAATTTTTAAATGTTATCATGAATAAAATTTCAACATACTTTAGGGAGAGTTATACAGAGTTAACAGAAAAAGTTACGTGGCCGTCCTGGATCCAATTACAACAATCTACAGTGATAGTATTAGTTGCAACAATCATAATAACAGCTTTGGTTTGGGTGATGGATTTTGCGTCGCAGAATTTATTGAAGGCTATTTACTCATTATTTAAGTAATGGAAGAAACAACATCAAATATAAATGTATCACCTCCTGCAGAGCAGGAACTTACTAAATACTACGCCTTACGGGTAGTAAGCGGCAAAGAGCGTAAGGTTAAGGAATACCTGGATAAAGAAGTAGTACGAAGCGGTTGGACAGAAACTATTAAGCAGGTTTTTTTACCGATGGAGAAGGTCTACAAAGTGCAGAACGGTAAAAAAGTAATGCGCGAGAAGAACCTTTACCCGGGGTATCTTTTTTTGGAAGCTTTCGAAGGAAAACTTGCTGATGACATGGTTCAGGTTATTAGTAATGTTAGTAATGTAATGCACTTCTTAACCGATGGTAAAGGTGCCAAAGGAAATATTATTTCTTTGCGTAAGAGCGAGGTAAATAAAATGCTTGGTAAAGTGGATGAGATGAACGACCAGGGGATTGTGATGAACGAACCGTTTATTGTGGGAGAAACTATTAAAATTATTGAAGGTCCGTTTAATGATTTTAATGGTGTGATTGAGGAAGTGAACGACGAGAAGAAGAAGTTGAAAGTAACCGTAAAAATATTTGGAAGATCTACTCCTGTAGAACTGAACTATATGCAGGTTGAGAAACTTGGATAGTGTTTTTTAAAATTTTTTTAATTTAGCCACAGTTTTATCTGTGGCTTTTTTTTGCCCTGTTATTAATAATGTTCTTACAGCCATGGTTACTGCACTTTTTTTTATCACTAGTCCCAGACACTAAAGAGCTTCCACTTCTTTTTCAGCAATTCTTTTTCGATTAGGCTTTTACTACTATATTCATGTTTAAAGCTATTAAAGGGTATACTTTGAATATTGGAACAATTGTAAAAAGGCCTTTCCTGTTACTGGTAATAATGTTTCTGGGCGCAGAAGTACCAGCGCAACTATGTCAGGGAAGTCTTGGTGACCCCATCGTAAATATTACTTTTGGTGCAGGCTCCAACCCTGGTCCGGTTCTAACTACCACTAAAAATCTCAATTATTTTTTTAACGATTGCCCTCAGGACGGTCTTTATACGGTTAGGAATAATACCAGCCGATGCCATAATAACACTTGGCATACCTTAAATAGCGATCACACCGGTGATCCTAATGGTTATTTTATGCTAGTTAATGCTTCACTTCAAAAGAGTGAGTTTTATATTGATACCTTAAAGGGCTTATGCCCAAACACTACTTACGAGTTTGCCGCTTGGATAACAAATGTTATTTTGCCCACGGCTTGTTTTGGAAATCCCAAAACGCCCAATCTTACTTTTAATATTGAAAAGACTGATGGAACGGTTTTACAAACGTATAATACAGGAGATATTCAAGCGACACAAAGTCTAAATTGGAAACAATATGGCTCTTTTTTTACTACACCTGCAAACGGGACCAATGTTGTTTTACGGCTTATTAATAACTCCATAGGCGGTTGTGGAAACGATCTCGCAATTGATGATATCACATTTCGTCCATGTGGCCCGCAATTGACACCTTCGATAAAGGGAGTACCTGATAAAGTGAAAACTTTATGTAGAGGAGACAATGCTGATATAACCTTTGAATGCAAGGCTTCGGCCGGATATAATAATCCTGCTTATCTGTGGCAACAAAGTAGCGACGGAGGGAACACCTGGTCAGACATTGCCGGAGAAAATAGTAATACAATGGTGCGAAAATTTACCTCAACAACGCCTGCCGGGCAGTATTTATACAGGCTCACGGTGGGAGAGGCTGATAATGTGGGGTTGGCTACATGCAGGGTAGCTTCCTCATCCCTTACTATTGATGTTAAAAATACTCCGGTTATTGGTATAACCAGCAATAGCCCTGCCTGTGAAAAAAGTGCAATTTCTTTGTCTGCCACTGGCGGAACAACTGCCTCTCAATATGCGTGGTCTGGGGTAAATTCTTTTACAGCTACGGGCCAATCTGTTACCATTAATAACGTTAGTTCAGTAAACGGGGGGAAATATTATGTGCAGGTTGTAAATTCCGACGGCTGCAAACATTTAGACTCAACAACTGTTTCAGTTACACCTGCCCCCGTAATTTCAACCGGGTTCACCAACAAAAATATTTGTAAGGGCGAAAGTGTATTACTAAGCAGTGCAGGCGGTACTTCTTATTTATGGTCACCCGCTTTGGGATTGTCGTCTACTTCTATTGCTAATCCTGTAGCAAAACCTGCTGACAGTACTGTATACACTGTTGTGGTTTCTAACGCCGCATTTTGTAAAGACAGCGCACGGGTAACCATCAATGTTTTAAAGAAACCTGTTGCTAATGCAGGACCGGATCAGGTTATGGTTGAAGGTCAAGCCGTACAATTAAAGGGAAGCGTAACCGAAGGAGATGCGGACATCAGCTGGTCCCCTGCTTTTTTTATCGATAACATACACGGCCTTCAGCCAATTGTAAATCCTGCTATCAGCACCAGCTATATCTTAACTGCCACTTCTAACAACGGATGCGGTATCTCTATAGATACAACATGGGTACAAGTATATAAAAACGTAGTAATTCCAAATGCTTTTTCCCCAAATGGCGACGGCGTGAACGATACATGGAATATAAAGGCATTGGCCAGTTACGATAATTACGAACTTTCTGTTTTTAACAGGTATGGGCAAAAGGTTCTGGATACTAAGAATTACAGTACTGCGTGGAATGGAACATTTAATGGAAAACCATTACCTGTGGGAACCTATTACTATCTGCTGGATTTAAAGTTAAGGCTGTCTAAATTGAAAGGGTACGTGGTAATTATGAGATAAAGTTTTTGAGGTCAACGATAGAACGAATCCATGCTTCGGTTGCGTCGCACTCGTGTACAGCAAAACATTATTCTGCCACTTTTATTCCAATTGACCTACAAAAACAATTATGCAGCTACCGGGCAACTCCGGTAGCTTCGTCAAAAAATTGCTTATTAGCATTCTACTATTGCAGTTTAAACAATTCCGTTTGAATTGTTTGTTCTTAAAAACATTGCTTCACTAATTTTCGAAATGGGGGAATTCTTCCTGGTAGAAACCTTCAACCAGGTTTTTCCTGTAAAGAAATTGCATGATGTCTGAAGCCGCAGTTTTACTGTCTATTAAGAAGCGCTCTTCCTGGTGACGTGACCGTTCTATTATCTGTGCAATTTTTAATTGAATCTCTGATCGCTCGAGGTTTGACATGTATTGGATTTTATGTAAGAAGTAGATAACGAAACTGTTTTTGAAATAGTATCAGCAGAACAAAAATCCGCGCTTTTTTCAAGGCTTCTTGCTAATAGTCGATAATTGCTATTTATTGACTACTTATGCATGAAAAACGTAGAATAGAATAATAAAAGGTACAAGTGAGTGACACAAGAATGTAGAATAAAGAGTGGATGTTTGTATCAAACAATAATTATGTAAAAAGTATTTGATTTTGTAGAGAATTATTAGAAGCGTGCGTAAGAGTGTTCGAGACTTTTTCTTACAAAAATTATTAAGCGCAACTTTTTTTAGAAAGTTCTCGTTTTTAGAAGTTAGACAGAAAATTTTGGGCCCTAAAATTCCGGTAACCTTTTGAAACAAAATTGTTTATGGAATGGTCTTTGAATAGTTAAAGCCAAAAAGCAGGTATGGTCAGAGGCTTGTATTTGCAAAGAATTATCAGCATCCTGTTATTTTTTTTCGTAGCATGTGGTAGTGATAAATCCGACGTTAAACCGCAATTTTATTATTATCCTAATAAAAATGTGTATTACGATTCTCTAAAAAAAAACTTCTGGTTTTCGTTAAATGGCGGTAAAAGCTGGAATAGATTTACTGATAGTACAGGTAGCGAACCAAAAACATTGGGTAGTAAAGTGGCAGTTTATACCGAGGATAGCGAAGTGTACAAAAATAATGAGAGCCACAGAAAGTTGTATGCCGGAAAGTTGTATAGCATTAGTGTGGTAGATACAAGTACTTCCACTGGGCCGGAAGTGGCGGAACGCAAAGTTGTTGAAGAAGGAAGGGCTACTACAAGAAAAAAGTCGGCAGTAAAAAAATCTAAAAAAGGCATTGGTAAATTTTTAAATAAAATTTTTGGAAAGCGTAAATAAAATATTGAATGATATATACTTTTTCAGTTGCTTTAATGAAACAATTATTAAGAAATTTTAAATGAAATCGAAGACGACATTGTGGCAACGTATGGGGTTACACGACTGGTTTCTTAAAAAAGAAGTAACCAGCGTTACCCAACAAATTCCAACGCTAACTCCTGATGATGTATATAAGTATATCATTCAAAAGTTTAATGAATCTATTGCGCAACTCTCTTTTGCTAACCGCGTTGTCTTTTTTCATGAATACATCATTTGTTTTAATCCGGAGGATTATAACCAGTTCATGGATAATAAGAGGGGTATTTTCGGATTAATTATTCAGGAGTCTGTTAAGCACTTTTACGAAAGTCTAAAATCCTACAGGCTACAAGGTAAAACGGTAGAGCCTTCCAGTAATAAATGGGTTTTCAGGTTTGTTTCGCACCCCGATTATAAAAGGGGCGATAAAAGCTTTATAGGCAAACTATTACCGGGAAGTAACGTTCATAAGGAGGAAAACTTGCGGGTAACTTTTATTCCGCGACAAACAGGAATAGCAGAAACGTATGATATAAATGATGAAATTTTAAAAGATTTTACTTTTTATAGCGAAGGGTACTATGAGGTGCCTTACCAGGAAGACCTGATACTGGATGAGAAAAAAATTTTTAATTCGGAGAATTCGATATTTGCCCGTTTTGAAACAATCGTTCCCGACCGGGAGTATGCAGGTAAAAAGATTGAGTTTTTGATGAAGGAGGAAGACATAATTGTTACAGGAAAAGAAGATCACCGCGACAGTTCCAACATCTTCAAGATACCGTCCGAGTGGGTGAATACCCCTCACTTGAGAATTCGTTTTGATAAAAATAATGGAAAATTTTTTCTTTCTTCTTTCGGCGAAAAGACCATATTAAATGAAAATGAGATTGTGGTTAGCAATACCGAAAATGTTTCGTGGGTAGAACTGCCGCTAAACTCAAAGATTGTTTTAAACGGAATAGTGGGTATTAACATTTTTAAGTCTTAAATCAGTTATGAGTTCAATATTATCCATCACCTTGTTGGTCATTTGCATTTTACTTCTTGTAGCCAATTTTAAGGATATTAAAAACACACACAATAACAATGGCTGAAAATTATTTTGGAATAACGGACACCGGAAAAATGCGGACAAACAATGAAGACACCTTCATTGCACAGCCTGTTTTGAATGATCAGTTTATTGCTGCCTGCGTTATAGATGGTGTGGGAGGCTATGAAGGGGGTGAGGTAGCGGCGCGCCTTGCGCACGATGCTATTTTGGATCGGTTTAAGAGCAAAGTGAATGACTATATTAAACTGATGAAGGAAGCAATTGCAGCTGCAAATGAAGCAATTTATACAGAGAAAAAAGTAAGCCGGGCCAATGAGCAGATGGCCTGCGTGCTTACAGTAGCACTAGCTGATATTGCAAATAACAAATTTTATTATTGTCATGTTGGTGATACTCGTCTTTATTTATTCAGAGACAATTCACTTGTAAAAATTACGCGCGATCACTCTTTTGTTGGCTTTTTAGAAGATAGCGGTCGTTTAACCGAAGAGGCAGCAATGCGACATCCTAAACGCAATGAGATTAATAAAGCGCTTGGTTTTGATTCCTCAATTAAAGGCGATGATTATATAGAAACAGGAGAATCTCCTTTCCTTCCCGGCGATACTATTTTACTTTGTAGCGATGGACTTTCTGACATGATTGGAAACAGTGCTATGGTTGCCATTCTGGATACAACTAAAAGCCTATCTGTTAAAGCTAAAGCGCTTGTTGATGCCGCTAATGCGGCCGGCGGAAAAGATAATATTACCGTTGTACTGGTTCAGAATAATAAGAGTCCTTTAATGCAAACTGCGACAAAGCCTGCAGTAAATATAAAAAAAAATGAAAGTCAGGATGGTTACGATATTTTGAAGAATACAAATTCACATTCAAATGAAAAGACGGCTATAAAAAATAGAAAGCGAAGCAGTATAGGGCCTTTTCTCATCTTTCTCTCCTTTCTTATATTGGTAGCTTTTTTATGGATTCTATACTCCAACTACAGCAATAAGAAAACTCGCGACGAAGAAGTGAGAAGTGCTATAGTCGTAAAGGAACGTAACCCCGAGGAACGGCAATTTGTAGACAGCATTAATGGCAACACAACGAAAGAAGTTTTTGTACTTAATACTCCCGACACTAAAGCTATAGTGATTACAGACTCAATACTTATAAAGAACGACTCATTGCATATTATAGGCAATGGGGTTACGCTGATTAGTGACTCAACTTATAAAGGTGCCGCCTTTACTATGGCTCCCGATTGTAAATATCTTCTGCTGGATAGTCTTACTCTTGAAAATTTTGACATAGGTGTTCTCACTAAAACTTCGGGGTTACATTTAAAAAATGTGCAGTTTAAAAATTGCCGGGTACCCGTACAGTACAACTTTTTATTTAAAGACAGGCCGGTTATAAACGGTCGATTTGCAGATACGGCTTTCTACAATTTAGATTCAATACACCTATAATAATCACTGATTTAAAATGGCTTCCAATTCCTCCAGTGTTGGTTCGAGAAAGGTTGAGCGTTTCTTTTTATTTCTGTTGAGTGTCGTGATGGTAGTACTTTTCTATCAGTTATTTACGGTCTTAACTGCAGATTTTGCTGATGTTCCAAAAAGACTGGCAAATGGAACAATGATTAACTTAAACAGTAGCAAACCAGGGGAGCGAATTAAAATACTGCTTCAAAAAGGTTTTTATCTAAGAGATAAGAGGGATATCAATTTTATCGGCGATGTGGTGGAGAATGGCAGCAGAAATGTGCCGGGTGTTATTGATAACATCGGGGAATTAAATAAAAGCAACTTTAATGTAAATACAGAGACGGCATATTTACAGGGAGGAGAAGTATTTAGAAAAAGGGTACAGGTAGAAAGGTCTTTACTCGGTTTTTCAGATGAAGACTCAATACTATTTCAACAAGAGCGCAGAAAACCAGTTCAGCTTCCTTCAACTAATAATTTGGCCATGGGCGCCGGCTCTGTTGTTGGAGTAGTTCAAAATGGAGAAGAAATGCCGGTACAAGGTGTACTGGTTCGTTTACAGGTTATTCTTCCGCAAGACAGTTTATACAGCGAAAATGTGGGAGATGTGGAACAACGGATCGCGGTAAATGCCAAAGGGGTACGAAGGGTATTTGTGGTGGATTCTCTAAATAATCGTCAACTGCAATCTTTAACCGCCTTTGCAAGAACTGATGCAGCCGGCGCATTCACTTTCACCGGTTTACCCGCTAACAGGTCTTTTGCAGTGTTACCCCTTCAACCTGGTTTTGAGTTTGGCCGTTCCCAGGGAGTGGAAAATTTGGAAGGCAGTGAAACGTTTACTTTTATCCAATCTCCCAATACAATAAAGCTGTTTTCAAACCGTGATTTTAGTAACCTGAAAAAAGAAAAGTCGCTTATTGTTCGTACACCACGCGAAGCAACAACATGGTTTTGGATAATTGTTGCGTCTTTTATTGTTTCATTCTGGTTGCTTCACCTGCTTTTAACTTTTCGTTTTCCGCAGGCAGACCAACTTATCTTGCCGGTAATAATGGTTTTAACAGGGCTGTCATTTGTAACCTTGTTCAGTCTGCAGGATCCGTTGAGAGATAGGTTCCTTTCAAAAAGTACACTTTTTTACTTCGGAGGAGGAATTTTGGGAATTATTGTATTAATGCTTTTTAATCTTCGATACTTCACAACCGATTCTCTTATTTATCGCTTATTCTTCTTTAAAGGAAACCGTAAGGCTGCCAATGGATGGCCCTGGGCGGTAGTGGCAATGGGTTTACTACTTCTTACAATTGTTTTTGGAACTGGTCCCGAAGGCAGCGGTGTTAAAGTGAACCTTTTTGGTTTTCAACCAAGTGAAATAGTGAAGTATTTAGTCATTATTTTCCTTGCCGGCTTTTTTGCAGCTAATGAAAAATTTATATCAGAATATACCTCTTTAAACAAACGCTTCTACTTCTTCTTCTTTGCTTTGTTTGCTATTCTTACCACCATTTTTCTATTCCTGATCCTCGGTGATTTAGGTCCTGCAATGGTTTGCTGTTTCACCTTCATCATTCTTTTTTCTTTTTCCCGTGGTGATTTTGCAGATATGGTGGGAGCAGTGGTTCTTTATGTGCTTGCTCTATGGATCTGTAAGAATGTTTGGATCGGCACTGCAATAATTGCTGCGATTCTTACGCTTTATACACTCTTCAAAAGGAAACAGTTAAGCGAATCAGCAGTGATGGCTTTAGTCGTTATTGCCGGGTTTTTGTTACTTGACCAAATTCCTTACTTAGATAGATTGATCCCGGGACCTGTACAACGATTAACCGATAGAAAAGCCATTTGGCAAAATGCCTGGAACAATGAGGTGTTTGGTGGTGACCAGGTAGCAAACGGTATTTGGGCCATGTCGAGTGGCGGAGTTACAGGGCAGGGTGTAGGTGAAGGATTTGCCAAGACTATCCCTGAAGCACATACAGATATGATATTGCCGTCACTGGGCGAGGAATTTGGCTGGGCCGGAATTATTTGCATCTTTATTCTTTTTCTTATCTACCTGCACCGCTCGTTTATCATTGGTCGTCAAACAGGAACTCCTTTTTTATTTTACGTTTGCGCTGGTATTGGCGTTAGCACCTTTGTTCAGTTCCTGTTAATTGCCGGTGGTTCTACCGGCGCTTTACCCCTTTCGGGAGTTGCTTTGCCTTTCATGAGTTACGGTGGATCGTCCTTGCTTTGTAACATGCTTGCAGCCGGGTTTTTATTATCAGCCTCACATTTGCAAGGCTCTGTTGCTCAGATGAAATTTATAACCCGGCAGCAGGATAAAAATCTGTTGCCCGCTCTTGTTGCAGCCTGTGTTGGAATAGTGCTATTGGGAGTGAATGTTTCTAAGTATTTATTTAATAATAAAAAATGGGTGGTAGAACCAGCGTTGGTGGCGGATAGATCTGGGGCAAGAATGTTTAGCTACAATCCACGCATTTCTATTTTAATGAATAGATTACAAGCTGGTAATCTTCTTGACCGGAAAGGATTGATACTTGCTACCAGTCACCAGGAGCAAATTAATAAGCAGTATGACTCATTGATTGCCGTAGGCATTCCTAAACAAAACCTGGAGGCATTTGCGTACAAACGTTTAAACCGGTATTATCCATTTGGTGAACAGATGTTTTTTTGGACAGGAGATGCAAACACCGGTGTTTTTAATGGTTCAACTAACGGGTACTTTGGAGAATACGAACACGCTGCGGAATTACGAGGTTTTCCAACGCCTACTTCTAAATTCCAGGTAAGTGCTACCCGGTACAAGGAAGATAGATTCTTGCCCGGAACTTCTACCGAAATGACGGTTAACAGAAGAGATTATAGCGCGATAGCGCCATTGCTGCTGGCCGGTATTAATAGTCGCGAAGTCGCAACATTTAAGCAAAAAAACAGGGATGTACAATTGACGATGGATGCAACCCTGCAAACACACCTTAATAAAGTATTGGCAACTGATGACAGCGTAAAAATAAAACGCGTATCCGTAGTTATTATGGAGGATAATACCGGTGACGTACTTGCCTCTGCTTCTTATCCCCTGCCTCCTGTAAATGATTGGGATATGCTCACCCTTACCGAAGCTGAACTAAACAGGCTTCCAGGATGGAACGTAAACAGCGACATTGGATTCACGTATGCAACGCAGCCAGGATCTACAGCAAAGCTGGTAACTGCACTGGCTGCTTTTAATAAGTTAGGAGAAGCCGCAGCAACAAAAACAATACGCGTATTACCTCAAGACTTAATCAGGATTAAAAGTGCAGAGCCGGACGAGGCCGGAAATATTAGCATTGAGCGGGCAATAGTAAAATCGAACAACTCCTTTTTTATAAGGCTGGCAAACGAAGAACAGCTGCAGGAAGAAATGGCTACGCTGTATTTACAAACAGGAATGTTTCTACATGGAGTGGGAGGATATTTTTATGAAAGCGAGTTGAACAATAATAACCAGCAAAACCTGTGGCGTGAGTTATGGCGAAAAACAGAATTTAAAAGCGCTCGAAGCTATAATCCAAACAACATAAAGCGTACCCGTGGAAAAGGAATTTCAGGGATGGCGTGGGGACAAGGTGAATTGATTGCGACACCTGCGGCGGTTGCAAGGTTGGCGTCGGGCATTGCCAATAATGGAGTATTGGTACCTAACAGGTACGTTCTAAATGTAAGCGGAGTGAAAACTGCAATTAAACCCGGTGTACGAATAGCAAACAGCCCACAGTTTGCAATGCATATGACGGATTATATGTTAAAACAAAGCGCCGGAAAAGCCGAGCGGCTGCAATTAATTGCTGCAGGAAAAACCGGAACTCCTGAAAGAATCTGGAAAAGTGAAAGAATCAATGACGGATGGTATGTCTTTTTTGCCCCTAAAGCAAAAGGACCGGGCCACATTGTTACGTGTATTCGGTTAGAGGCTGCAAAAGGTTCAAGTGAAGCAGTAAGACTTGCCGGCACTTATATTATACCTGAACTAATTCAGAGGGGCTATATTAAAAGTTTTGGAAACAATAACAATCAAAACGCAGTTGCTAACAGGGCAGTTGCATTAGCAACTGATAAGGTAAGTGTTACCGATGATGACCCGGAAAATGAGGCTTCCGTGCCCGATAGTCAAATGCAGTTGAACAAGCAGTCGCCAATAGTTAAAAGACCTGCAGGTAAAAAAATTAAAACTGGAAAACCAGCTGTGCTCAGTGCTAAAAAACCCGAAGAAGAACCTGCCGATACTGCTCAGTAAATGTAAAAAGTACAAGGGAGCGTCGCAAGAAAAGTTAAATAGTAGTACCAGCGCTTGTAACAAAAAAAATTGGACAATCTTTGAATATATTGCTTCGTATTTCTAATATTGACCCTACAGATGCAATAGTAAGGTTATTGCAAGGGATAGGAATACAGGTTTTTACAGCAAGCTTATGTATTTCTTTTAAACATTTGTTGTGTCACTCACTTGTACTGGTGTAACTAACTCAGCTGTGTTTAAAGTAATATAAGCTTCGTGGTATTGTAAGGTTTAGTATGTCTTTTGTATTTTTTTAAGAAGTGTATCAAATTGTATTTAAAGTAAACTGCCCATCCAATGTTCGATATTTTTAAAAGCCGGCCCACAGATATAAAAGGCATTCGGGCTTCTTTGCTTCAGTTTATTAAAGACCAGTTTCAACGGGTTGAAGGTGGAGAAGGTTCTAATATTAAGGGACTTTCCCTGTACATAAATTGCCCAGATGAAGAAAAACATTTGTACGAAGGAGCAGTTTATATAGATGAAGAAAGCCGTTTTAAAGAAGAAGAGGTACAGAGGATAGCCGATGATTATGCGATTGCTCTTCCCCCAACCTGGACACTGCAAATTGAATTTGTGGATCAACTTCCGGCTGAAGCATTAAAAGCACCAGGTTTAAATGCAGGCTTGTTTATATCGACAAAGAAAAAACCAAAAGTTTTCCAGGATGTTACGGCTTACGTAAGAGTATTAATTGGTGAAGCTGAAAAAGAGGTTTATACTATTTCTTCCGCCCGTGGCAAAGTAAATATAGGGCGCGAAAAAAGAGCGCAAACTGCTGACGGCTTTATGAGGGAAAACCACATTGCTTTTCCTAGCAATAGCAACGATGAAAGTAATCGCTCTGTTAGTCGTCAACACGCGCATATAGAGTGGGATGCCGAGAACGCCGCTTTTTATTTATATGCAGACGAAGGTGGAATACCTCCCCACAATAAGATGAAAGTAAGAACAGAAGGTGGCGTGCCTGTAAAACTGCAAACAACCGAAATAGGTCATAGGCTACAGGAGGGAGACCAAATAATACTGGGGGAATCTGCACTACTCGAATTTAGAAGTTCCGCGGTTGAAAATTAAGCACATGAAATGGCAAGGGTTTTTACAATAGCACAGGGTTTAGAGAATATGGGTGGCCTGAAAACAGGAGGCCAGGGCTCAGTATATAAAGGCCGCCGTATAGGAGAGATTATTACAGCTATAAAAATATTACCTACGCCTGTTTACACTGCTGCCGGGGACGGTAGTAGCTACGCAGCATTTCAAAATGAAGTAACAAAGCTTAAAAAAGTCAATGAAATTGCTAATTCGAATATTGTAAAAATCTTAAGCTCGGGCTTAACCGAGGAAGGCAGTTTCCCATTTATAGAGATGGAATACATAGAAGGTCCCGACCTCAGGAAGCTTCTTCAATCGCCTCATCCATCCGTTTTCACTATCAATGAAGCTGTGAAAGTTGCAGAGCAATTATCAAATGCAATTGCTCACTGCCATAGAATGGCTGTGACCCATGGTAATATAAAAAGCAATAAAGTAAAACTTAATACCGCTTCAGGTAATTATATTCTGCTTGATTTTGGCCTTGCCATGACGCCTGGTGAGGGAAGGCGTAGTAATATAAGTTGCTCCGCCGCTATAGAATTTAGGGCTCCCGAGCAAAATGCCGGGCAGGTGTTGTTTCAAACAGACGTGTATAGCTTTGGTGTTGTTCTATTCGAACTACTTACCGGCACCGTCCCTTTTCCCCTAAAAGGCCAGGGAGAAAGTGCCGCCAATGAAGTAAGGCTAGCTCATATGATATCTCCTGTTCCTGATTTTTTAAAGCTAAGACAAGAAGCCTTACCTGCATGGTGGAAGAGTGAAAAAAAAGAGCGTGAAATGAATGTGCCGGAGTGGCTGATAAAAATGATAAGTAGATGTCTTGAAAAAAAACCAGAAAGACGTTTTGCAAATGGAGGCGAACTTCACAATCATATTGTTCAGCAACTCGCTTTTAAGGCAATTAATATTTCTGCTCCGGTAAGTTCAATATCTGTTAAGCCACTGAGTAAACAAGACTTTGTCGTTTACCACAAACAACTGAAAAAACAGTTGTCACAGTACCAACAGGAACTAACAGAAAAAGAAAACGAATTAGCAGAATTAAGAAATCGACTAAGTGAGAGTCAATCAAAAAATTACAGCCCTAAGAAGATTGAAACTGTTGTAAACAAAGATAGAGTCTCCTCTGCTTCTTTCATCGCTGTATTGTTTTTAACAATAGGCTTTGGTGCATTTGCGGTGTATGCCCTTACTAAGAAATCCTTTTTTACAGATTTAAAAATAGTTCCGCTTTCTACAAAAGGGTTGGGTACAAATTATAGTAGAACTTCGACGAATGCGCGTGTTGGCCCGAATAGAAACAGACCAGGGCAAATTTTAAAATTAGGTGATGAAAAAGCTGGGTTATCTAAAGGAATTGAATCTACTGAAAATGTCAATATTTATAATTCCGGTAAAACAGAAACGGTTGAAATTGATGTAGGCAACGAGCACAACCAGCCTACTAACAATGCAACTGATGAACAAGGGCAAGATGCTGCTGAAGGCAATGAAACAGGGGGTGAAGTGCAAACAATTGAAAAGGAATACCTCGTAGTTGAAAAGGCCTATTTTTATGATGAGCCGGCTGAGGATACAAGACGTGACGAGTTTATAAGTCCGTTGGATAAGGCAGTAGTTCAGGCATTAAATGAAAGGTACGGTTTTATATATGTAGTTATTACTGACCCCGCAGGCCAGGTATTCAAGGGCTGGTTGCGGAAGAAAGACGTAAAGCTGTATACTATTTAAAAAATTTATGACTTCGAACGCAAATAATGCATTACTTCATCTACAACATATAAAAGTGCAGATGGTAAAATTCATGTACAAATAATGGCAAAGGTTTTTACAATAGCACCAGGTTTGGAAAATATGGGAGCCTTAAGAAGTGGCGGGCAAGGCTCTGTATATAAAGGACGGAGAATTGGTGAAATTATTACAGCTATTAAACTTTTACCAACTCCGATATATAGCGAGAGTGAGGACGATAAGAATTATCGAGATTTTCAAAATGAAGTACAAAAGCTAAAAAAGGTTAATGAAGAACCTAATCCAAATGTTGTACAAATCCTAAGTTTTGGCTTGTCTGAGACAGGCAATTTTCCATTTATAGAGATGGCTTACATTGAAGGGCCAGACCTTGAAGAATTATTAAAACCTCCTCACGATCCTGTCTTCTCAGTAAAAGAAGTAATAAAGGTTGCAGAGCAATTGTCTAATGCCTTGTCTCACTGCCACAAGCTTGACGTAAGGCATGGAGACGTAAAAAGCAATAATGTAAAATACAACCTTCATACAGGCAACTATGTACTGTTGGATTTTGGCCTCGCTATAATGTCTGACGAACAAAGGCGAACAAGTTTAAGAAGAGCCGGAGCGGTAGAATTTATGGCGCCGGAACAGAACGAAGGCCTCATGCTTTTTCATACGGACGTTTACAGCTTTGGAGTGGTGCTATTTGAGCTGCTCGCAGGACGCGTTCCTTTTCCTTTAGAAGATAAAGGCGAAACTGCAAGAAACATTGTTCGTTTAGCCCACCTCGAAACACCCCCTCCCGACCTGATAGCTTTAAGAAGAGAAAATTTACCGGCGAGTTGGCCAGCAGAAAAAAAAGACAGGGAAATGTCGGTTCCCGACTGGCTGTTAACTCTAATTTATAGATGCCTCGAGAAAAAGCCCGAAGACCGTTTCAAAAACGGTATGGAGTTGCACGAGTTTATTGTTCACAATAGTATTCATGCCGGTCCTGTTACTAACCCCGCTCAATCTGTAGCCTTACAGGAGGAGAGTGAAAGGTTGCAAAAAGAGAGTATGCAGCTCCATCGCCAGCTCTTACAGTATAAAGATCAGTTAACTATAAGAGACAAGGAATTGTCTGAGTTGCAGGCAGCATTGAAAAGGCGTGAGAGTGAGTTACAAAATGCCGATGTAGCAACTTATGAGACAGAAAACCAATCCAAGGGTGTATCGAAAACCGCTTTTTTTGCGTTGCTTTTACTAACCATTGGGCTTGGAGCTTTTTCTGCTTACTCATTTATTAAAAACAATAAGGCAATAACCCAAAATGTTAGTGACGATAGTACAGTGACTACAGCAACCTTAGATACCGAAAGAGCAGTAATACCCGAGCCTACAAGAGCATCAACACAAAAGAGAAAAGATTCGATAGCCCGTGTAAAGCAAGTGGCGGATTCTATTAAAAGAGTAAATAAAAAAACGCTGGCTCGTGCAGACTCTGCTGCGAAAGAGGCAACGAGCGATAATCGCGATGACGAGAATACAGTGGAAGAGGATGAACAAGATAATACCGATCAGTCGGCTAATAAATTTGGAAGATACAAAGCTGCCTCTGTAGCTTATTTTTATAATGAACCGGACGAGGACACCCGTCGCGATGGTGTCTTCATCAACAAGTGGAACGCCCCTGTTACCGCTTCAGACGACATGAATGGGTTTATTTATGTGGTTTATACCAACGAAAAGAAACAAACGACCCGGGGCTGGCTACTGAAAAAAGACCTGGTAAGGGTTAAGTGATAAAATAAAAAGGCTGAAAAGGCGCATCTTTATTACCCGGGCAGCCCGTTTCTTAATTGAGCAATACAGTTCTGTTCCTACCTTTTAGAGTCTTAATGCCCGCGTTATTTCAGCATTAGGACAAAATCAAAAAAAATATAAATGGCTAAGGTTTTTACCATAACGGAAGGTTTGGAAAATATGGGGGCGATAAAAACCGGTGGCCAGGGATCAGTATACAAAGGCAGGCGATTCGGCGAAATTATAACGGCGATAAAAATTCTACCTACGCCTATTTATAGTGAAAGTGCAGATGATAAAAATTATACTGCTTTTCAAAATGAGGTTGAAAAACTTAAGAAGGTAAATGAGGATGCTAATCCTAATGTGGTAAAAATTCTCAGTTCAGGAATAACCGACTCTGGAAATTTTCCATTCATTGAGATGGAGTATATCGAGGGCCCCGATTTGGAAGAGCTATTACGCCCACCTCATCCTTGTTTGTTTACCATAAAAGAAGTTTTAAAAGTTGCAGACCAGCTTTCGTGTGCATTGGCCCATTGCCACAAGGTAGGTGTAAGGCATGGCGATATTAAGGGCAATAATGTAAAGTATAATACAAGCACTGGTAATTATGTATTGCTCGATTTTGGTCTGGCGATGATGTCTGATGAGCAGCGAAGAACCAGTTTGAGACATGCAGGAGCTATTGAGTTTATGGCTCCCGAACAAAATGAGGGCATCATGCTCTTTCAAACAGACGTGTATAGTTTCGGGGTAGTATTATTTGAACTGTTGGCAGGTTCTGTTCCATTTCCGTTACACAATAAAGGCGAAACAGGTAGAAACGCAGTGATGGTAGCTCACCGGGAACTGCCACCGCCAGATATTCTTTTTTTACGCCAACAAGCACTGCCGGATAGCTGGAACGACGAACAGAAGGAGCAGGAATTGAAAGTTCCTGATTGGCTGAATACGATGATATACAAGTGCCTTGAGAAGAAACCCGAGAATCGTTTTTCTAACGGCATGCAGCTACATGAATATGCCTGGCAAAATTACATACGAACAGCAAACACGCACCAGCTAACCCATGATCGTATCAACTTTTTGGAAGCCGAAAATAACCGGCTACGCAAGGAAAGAGAAGATTTACATCAACAGTTGGTGAAATACCAGGTTTTAGAAACCAGTACAAATAAGAATAGTTCTTTAAACAAGGGTTTATCCGAAAGCACAAGAATAATTAGTAAGAAGAACCCTGTCGCAGCTATTAGTATTGCTGCCGTTTACAAAAAGTACAGGGTGTTGTTTCTTATTATTCTTATTGCAGCGTCGGCACTTGCTTATTTTGTACTAAATAACAAAGAAGAACCACGGTTCGCTACAAAGCCGGCTACTCCGTCTTTAGCTGCTCCTGTTACAGAGTCTTCTGCAATACGTAATCAATTGCAGGCTGCAAAACAATTTCTTACTCAAGGCAAGCTCCCCGAAGCTTTTATTATCTACAGTAGTTTGTCGCGCCAGCAGGTACCCGAGGCGATGTATTTTTATGGCAAATTGGCGCTCCAGAATAAGAATGAAAATATAAGTTGTACAGAAGCTTTCGCGCTTTTAAAAAAAGCAAGCGATAAAGGTTATACACCGGCAAAACGAACACTTGGCTTTCTGTACTCCTTCGCCGACGATAAAGCAGCCTTACAACAGGCAAACTATTTCGAGCGATGCACTTTCGCCAAAAACCTGGCAAAAGGCTCTGTGCTGTTAATGGAAGCAACATTGCGGGGCGATACTACTGCCAGCAGGTTTTTAGATATGCTGAATGTCAAGCACTAGAAATATTTCAAAATTCAGGTTGCTCAAAATCAGTTGGGTCTTTTTAGGCAACCAGCTTTATCGCTTTGTTTAGTCATCGTTGCGTCGCATTTCGTTCATCCGCAGGTTATTTGTGAACCATTTTTGTAAACATATTAGCAATGTGTTTCCGCTTTCAATTATAATTGGATTGGTAGCTTTGTATTGGACTATTTATAACGTATTTTTTGTGTACATGTCTCTCTCTCCCGGCCACAAATAATAAAAGGGGAAGCCGACTTCCCCTTTTATTATTCTAAATTATTTGGTGGTTATGATTTGATCTCTACATTTTCGAATAGTATCAAATTCTCCTTCTGCAGATATTGTAGAATGTTTCTAGCAGCGGTTTTGCTATCTACTAAAAACGTTTCTTCCTGGTATCTCGACCTTTCAATTATCTGTTCTATCTGTGACCTTACGGTGTGTTTTTCTATCTCTGACATTTCGTTTAGTTTTAGGCTTGTCTATTAAGTTAGGCTTGTCTCTTAATTTGACTGTAAGTAAAGCAGAATGTTTAATGTTTTAAGAGGTCGATTAGTAAATGTAATGCTAATGTTAGGTGATTAATAATAATGTTGAAAACAGGCTTTTCAACACACTTTTTTTGCACCTGTTTCAATTTTACTTTCCTAGAGAAAGCGGGTTCAATAGGCAGTATTGTATATACGGTAAAAGCGTTTTACTGGGCTTCAACAATTCTGATCAATGTAATTTCTTTTCTACTCTTTATTTACTTTTTAATATGTAACTTTTTGATTTCAAGCAGTTAAAAGTGGATCCAACTGCTTGTAGCTAATTTTGAAAATGATTTTTGACTGGATATTTTTTTAATAAAATTCCCTACGTCTCAAGGTTTTACACTATATTTTTCTGACTTTCGTAGTTGGTTTTCAACAAATAGTAAAGAAATCAGTAAAGTTTAAAAAATGAGCAACACTCCAAGTACCTTATTTGATAAAGTGTGGGATGCACACGTGGTTCGAAAAATTGAAGACGGTCCTGATGTGTTTTTTATTGACAGACATTTCATTCACGAAGTTACCAGCCCGGTTGCTTTTTTAGGTCTTCAGACAAGAGGTATTGATGTTATGTCACCTGAGCGAACTTTCGCTACAGCCGACCACAATACTCCAACCATTAATCAGCATCTTCCTGTACAAGATCTGCTCTCTGCCAACCAGTTAAATCAATTAGAAGCAAATAGTGCTAAGTACGGTATTTCGCATTGGGGCTTAAACAATCCTAAGAACGGAATTGTACACGTTGTCGGTCCTGAAAACGGTATCACCCTTCCCGGCATGACCATCGTTTGCGGAGACTCTCATACCTCAACCCACGGCGCTTTTGGTGCCATCGCTTTTGGCATTGGTACTTCTGAAGTTGAGATGGTTTTATCGTCTCAGTGCATTATGCAGCCCAAGCCTAAGAAAATGCGGATTAGTGTTAATGGAAAATTAGGCAGGGCAGTTACTCCTAAAGATGTCGCATTATATATTATTTCAAAAATGACCACCAGTGGCGCCACCGGTTATTTTGTTGAATATGCCGGAGATGTGTTTGAAAACATGAGCATGGAAGGCAGGATGACAGTTTGCAACATGAGTATCGAAATGGGTGCGCGTGGAGGAATGATCGCCCCCGATCAAACTACTTTCGACTATATAAATGGCCGCGAGAAAGCTCCAAAAGGCGAGGCGTGGGATAAAGCGTTGATCTACTGGAAAACTTTGAAGACCGATACAAATGCAACTTTTGATTTAGAATTTACTTTCGACGCTGCTGATATTGAACCAATGATTACTTACGGAACCAATCCGGGAATGGGTATTGGCATTACCAAGCACATACCTTTATCCGGGGAAGTTGAAGGGGGTAAAGCAAGTTACGAGAAGTCTCTTAACTATATGGGTTTTCATGAAGATGATGAAATGATTGGAAAGAAAGTCGATTATGTCTTCGTTGGTAGTTGCACTAATGGCCGTATTGAAGACTTCAGAGCGTTTGCGTCTATTATTAAAGGCCGCAAAAAAGCAGACAATGTAACCGCCTGGATTGTTCCAGGTTCGCATGTGGTGGAGCAACAAATTAAGGAAGAAGGAATTTTGGATATATTACATGAAGCAGGCTTTCAATTGCGCCAGCCAGGTTGTTCCGCCTGCCTTGCAATGAACGATGATAAAGTACCAGCAGGTAAATATGCGGTAAGTACCAGCAACCGCAACTTCGAAGGTCGCCAGGGACCAAACAGCAGAACGCTGCTTGCCAGTCCGTTAGTTGCCGCTGCTGCTGCCGTAACGGGTGTAGTTACTGACCCTAGAGAGTTGATGGAAGAAGAGCTGGAGGTAGCGGGAACGTATTAAGCGAAGAACAGCCTACAGCTTCAAACCGACTGCAAATTCTATCAGAACTTTTCTGAAGCGCTTGTAAGAATTTTTGAAGCCGGCAGAAATGCAATATGAATCTTTCTTGCGTCGCACTCTTGTACTTTTTAATTAGTTGCAGCAATGGTTTATTAAAAAATATAAGTACAAGTGAGTGACACAACGATGTTGAAAGTGGAGCCGCAGCTCGTTACCAAAAAAATCCGTAAAATCATCCTTTTCATAAAAAGAATAATCAAAACCTAAAAAGCTTGAAGCTAGCGGCTAAAAGCTAGCAGCTCATAACATGGCTTACGATAAATTTACAATCCTCAGAAGTTCGGCCGTTCCTTTGCCCATAGAAAACGTTGACACCGACCAAATTATCCCTGCACGCTTCTTAAAAGCTACGGAGCGCAAGGAGTTCGGTGATAATTTATTTAGAGACTGGCGGTACAACCAGGACGGCACTCCAAAAGAAGATTTTATTTTAAATAATCCTGTTTACTCCGGCAAAATACTAGTTGGAGGAAAAAATTTCGGTAGCGGCAGTAGCCGCGAGCACGCCGCCTGGGCTATTTATGATTATGGTTTCCGCTGTGTTGTTTCAAGTTTCTTCGCTGATATTTTCAAAGGAAATTCTATTAACATTGGTGTACTTCCAGTACAGGTAAGTGCTGAATTTTTAGACAAAATATTTACTGCAATTGAAGCAGATCCAAAAACTGAACTCGAAGTAAATTTACCAGAACAACGCATTACCATTCTTGCTACCGGTGAAAGTGAATCATTTGATATTAACGGTTACAAAAAGCATAATATGCTAAACGGCTTTGATGACATTGATTATCTGCAGGCCATGAAACATGATGTAAACGCTTTTGCGGCAAGTAGCATGTACTAATACAGTTGCTCATACAACCAGTATTGTATTTTTTATTTTGAATAATTTACCGAAAGAAATATGCAAGTAGCTATAGAACCAAAAGGCAGGCAGACGACTGCAAACGGCAATAAAAGGTCAAATGTTCAAAGGCATATTGAAATCATGGACACTACGCTTCGTGATGGAGAACAAACGAGCGGGGTATCATTTTCTGCGTCAGAAAAATTGACCATTGCTCAAATACTACTTACCGAGGTAAAAGTTGACAGGATAGAAATTGCGTCGGCAAGAGTTTCTGAAGGCGAATTTCAAGCCGTAAAAAATATTACCGAATGGGCGGCAGCACACGGATACCTGGACAGGATAGAAGTACTGACTTTTGTTGACGGCTATACTTCTATAAACTGGATGTTGCAGGCAGGTGCAAGAGTAATGAACCTGCTAACCAAAGGTTCTTTAAACCATTTAACCCATCAACTTAAGAAAACTCCGGAACAGCATTTTGCTGAAGTGGCTGATGTAATTGCACTTGCAACTGAAAAAGGAATCGACTGTAATGTGTATCTCGAAGATTGGAGCAACGGTATGCGCAACTCTCATGAGTATGTCTTGCAGTATCTCGACTTCTTACAGCACCAGCCAATTAAGAGGGTTCTTTTGCCCGACACTTTGGGCGTATTGATACCTTCTGAAGTTTTTACATTTGTTCAGGAACTTGTTTTAAGATACCCTCAAATACACTTCGATTTTCATGCCCATAATGATTATGACCTGGGTACTGCCAATGTTTTAGAGGCGGTAAAAGCGGGAATTGATGGAATACATTTAACCGTTAACGGAATGGGAGAACGGGCAGGAAATGCTCCCCTGGCGAGTGCAGTTGCAGTTTTGAACGATTACATGAAAGATGTAAAAACTTCAGTAGTTGAAACATCACTATACTCCGTTAGTAAACTGGTTGAAACATTTTCTGGTTTTAGAACACCTGACAACAAACCGGTAATTGGTGAAAACGTTTTTACTCAAACTGCCGGCATTCACGCGGATGGTGACAAGAAAAACAATTTATATTTTAACGACCTGCTCCCCGAGCGTTTCGGTCGCGAGCGTAAATATGCCCTGGGCAAGACAAGCGGAAAGGCAAACATTGAAAATAACCTCCATCAGCTGGGGATACAAATTTCTGATGAAGATTTGAAAAGAGTTACCCAACGCATCATTGAACTGGGTGACCGAAAAGAAGTAGTTACCCAAGCGGACCTGCCCTATATTCTTTCTGATGTTTTAGATAGTAATACAATAAAGGAAAAAGTGCAGCTGGAAAATTATGTGCTCACGCATTCAAAAAACCTAAGGCCTTCTGTTACTTTGAAGTTGCGGATCGACGATGAGTCATTTGAAGAGCACGCGCAAGGCGACGGGCAGTACGACGCTTTTATGAACGCTTTGAAAATAGTGTATAAAAATAAAGGACTTGAGTTACCCCAACTAACCGATTATACAGTGCGAATTCCTCCCGGGGGAAAGTCCGATGCACTCTGCGAAACCATTATCTCCTGGTTGTGCAGCAACGGAAAACACTTTAAAACCCGTGGCCTCGATAGCGATCAAACAGTAGCAGCGATAAAGGCGACGCAAAAGATGCTCAACTTAATTTAATAGGCGAAAGGAGGCAAAAGGGGCAACAGGCAAAGAGGCAATGAGTGAGAGACTGCCTGTTTGGTACCCTTTTCAATTTGAAAGGATGACAGCAATAAATAGCTATAGAGATTTAATGGCTTGGGAGAAATCAATATTGTTTTTTACAGATATTTACGCTGCTTCGAATAGCTTTCCTACCGTGGAAATGTGGGGATTGACAAATCCACTCCGGCGACCGCACAGTTTCAATTCCCGGTAATATCGCGGAAGGTTATGGAAGACACTCAACAGGAGATTGCAAAAAATTTTTACAAATAACCGTAGGTTCACTATCAAATTACAAACACAAGTAGAAATTGCTTTCAACTTAAATTATCTTGCGCAAGATCGTCTTAATACCTGTTAGGTAGTACTGAAGAATTAGATCGAATGTTATTGTCATTAATTAAAAAGATATGACAAGGTTAAAGACAACTGACGCCATATTGTTTTACTAGTTGCCTTTTATTAAAACCAACACATGAAAAAACACATATTAATTGTTCCCGGAGACGGGATAGGACAGGAAGTAACAGCAGTAGGAAAGAAAGTCTTAGATAAGATAGCTGCTAAATTCGGACATGAGTTTACATACGACACAGCACTTATCGGTCATGTAGCCATTGAAGCAACAGGTAATCCATTGCCCGAGGAAACCCTGCAAAAAATGAAAGATGCTGATGCTGTTTTATTCGGTGCTGTCGGGCATCCCAAGTACGACAATGATCCAACTGCTAAAGTGCGACCGGAGCAAGGACTGTTGAGGATGCGTAAAGAACTGGGATTGTACGCTAACCTTCGTCCTATAAAACTTTTTGATGAATTGCTAAGTGCTTCAAGCATTAAACCTGAAATTCTTAAGGGAGCAGATATCCTGTTTTTCAGGGAACTGACAGGCGATATTTATTTTGGCGAAAAAGGCCGTAAAAATAATGGAGATACGGCTTTCGATATGGCAGAATATAGTCGTTACGAAGTGGAGAGAATTGCCCGGAAAGCTTTCGAAGCTGCTATGACCCGCAAGAAAAAGCTCTGTTCTGTAGATAAAGCCAATGTGTTAGAGACAAGCCGCCTTTGGCGCGAGGTAGTACAAAAAGTTGCGCTTGAATATCCGGAAGTAGAAGTTGAGCATCAATTTGTAGATGCTACAGCAATGTTACTGATAAAGGATCCGTGCCGCTTTGATGTAGTGGTTACTGCTAACCTTTTTGGAGATATTCTAACAGATGAAGCTTCCCAGATTGCCGGTTCTATGGGTATGCTTGCTTCAGCGTCTATCGGCGACGGAACGGGGGTTTACGAACCCATTCATGGGTCTGCACACGATATAACAGGGAAGGGAGTTGCAAATCCACTTGCTTCTGTTTTGTCCGCAGCTTTGCTGCTTGATATTTCTTTTGGATTAAGAGCAGAAGCTGATGCTTTAATTAACGCAGTTGACAAGGTATTAAAAGCCGGATACCGTACCCGTGATATTGCAGACTCTCACACTACTTCTAAAAACATACTAGGTACCGATGCGATGGGTGAACAAGTACTAAATAATATTTAGGCTATATTTCCTTAACCATCCTTTTATAATTGTTGCCTCCCTTTACTAGCTAAAGGGAGGCAACTTGTTTTACACTACTTTTTTATCTCTCCAGGCTGGTTGCATCATCAGCTTCAAAAAAAGTTTAGGTTTTTATCCTATAAGTTTGGTAGACTAATAGAAATGGTTTTAAATTTGCCCATCATCAATACTAACAGCCCAACTATGTGTATTTTATTCAATTCCTATTGGCGATGTTGTTGTGGTAAGAATACTCCGTTCTAACTTTTTTGCTCTGCTATACCGAATATTTTTTTACCTATTAATCCTACTAAATTAGTAGACTAGTTAACTCAAAAAACCAAATGAAAAAAGATTTACGAAAAGTTAAAGAAGAAAAAGCTGGTTTAAATGCCGGGTTCAAGCAAAGCTTATTACTGCTTTTTTTGTTTCTTTCTGTGCAATCAATATTTGCCCAGGGCACTAACCTTATTGAAATTTCAGGGACAATACTAGACCAGGAAAGTAAGCAGCCGCTTGCCGCGGTAAGTGTACAAATGAAAGGGACAATCGCCGGTACTACGTCTAACAATGCGGGTGAATTTCGCATCCGTACAAAAAATAAGTTTCCTCTCACACTTGTCTTCTCTTCTGTAGGTTTTCAGCCCCAGGAATTCGAAGTAACAGGAGTTAGTTCTAAGATCTCGATAGAACTGGTTACACAAACGATGCTTGGAAAAGACGTGGTAGTTACCGCCTCCCGCGTTTCTGAAAGCATATTGAAATCGCCTGTTGCTATTGAAAAACTCGATATCAGGGCAATCAGGGAAACACCAGCCGCTAGCTTTTATGACGCCCTGGAAAACGTAAAGGGTGTACAAATGATCACCTCAAGTTTGACTTTTAAAGTTCCAAATACACGTGGTTTCAATGTTCCTAACAATTTTCGTTTCCTTCAACTTGTTGATGGGGTCGATATGCAGGCCGCTACCCTGGGGGTGCCACTTGGTAATGCAATTGGTGCTACAGAATTAGATATAGAATCAGTTGAGATCACTCCAGGTGCGGCTTCTGCTTTATATGGAATGAATGCAATTAACGGTTTGGCAAATTTGCAGACCAAAAGCCCTTTTAAATACCAGGGACTGAGCATATATCAGAAAGTAGGAATCAATCATGTTGATGGTATTGACAGAGATCCAGGTGCGCTTACTGAAACTGCTATTAGATATGCGAAAGCATTTAATAACAGGTTTGCATTTAAGCTCAATTTTAGCACTTTAAAAGGAACGGATTGGGTTGCCAATGGTTTAACTGATCAGAATCCTCAAAATCTATCTTCTGCAAATCCAGGGTTTCCTGAACTATCGGGAGAGAATAACCCCGCAAAAGACCAATGGAGCCGTTACGGTGATGACAGGCAGGCAAGACAATCAATTGCTGTCCAATACTTAGGCAAGACCGAAACATTCAATGTGGCGCGCACGGGTTACCTCGAAAAAGACCTGATTTTTCCTAAAGTAAGAAACCTGAAGTTTGACGGTGGTTTATTTTATAAGTTGAATGAAAAGCTCGAACTTTCTTATAGCTACCGCTATGGTATTATGGATGGAGTTTTCCAGCGTGGTAACAGGATACAATTGAACGACGTAACAGTTCAAAACCAAAAGTTTGAAGTGCGTGGAAACGACTTAACCTTCAGGGCGTACGTGTTACGCGAAAGCACCGGCAAATCCTATAATCTAAACCCGCTTTCTTATAGCCTTGATTTGAGCAACGCTTCTAATGCTGAATGGGGAGCACGCTTCAGAAACGAATTACAGGCGCAGGTTAATAATGGCGTTTCACTAGCCACGTCGATGCAACTAGCAAGAGCCACTGCTGACAAGGGCAGAGCTGAGCCTGGAACTGCACATTTTGATGCATTAAAAAACAACATTGTAAATTCCAATAATTGGGACGTTGCTTCTTCTGTTTCGGGTGGTGCACCAAATGGGGGTGCAGCAGTATGGCAGTATAGTAATACATACCATGTAGATTTTCAGTACAACTTAAGTAAAGTTACCTGGGCAAATATTATGGTAGGTGCAGATTATCGCTTGTTTGAGGTAATTCCTGATGGCAATACTTTCGTTGATTTGTCAAGGCCACTTGCCGAAAGAACAGTCGCAGACAAAAGCGGTTCTTTTGGTGGAAAGCAGTACTACAGAAAATACGGTGCTTTTACACAGGTCGCAAAACTTTTTTTTAATGACAAGCTGAAGGTTTCTTTGTCAGGCAGAGTAGATAACAATCCTGAATTTAGTCCTAAGTTCAATCCACGCATAGCCCTTGTGTATACTGTAGCGGAGAAACACAACTTTAGAGCTTCTTTCCAGAATGGTTACCGTTTCCCGGCTTTGTTTGAAGCACTGTCTTTTCTTAACAACGCCAGTGTGCGCCGTGTAGGTGGATTAGCCCGGGTGAATGAAGGAATTGGATTTTTAGAGAACTCTTACACTTTGGCTTCTTCTGACATTTTTACTGCCGCAGTAAATAAAGATGTTTCTGCCGGCAGCAACCGCAGCGACGCAGGTTTGAAAAACAGGAATTTGTTACAGGTGGCAAACTTGCCAACAATGCAACCTGAAAGCATTAACTCATTTGAGGTTGGTTATAAAAGCGTTTTACTCAACAATAAACTAGTTCTTGATTTTGATGCATACTACAACTCTTACAAAGGTTTTCTGGGACAGGTCGAAGTAGCGGTTCCAACTTCGGGTACAGTGGGGTCCGATGCTGCTGTAATAGATATGCTTACCCGTTCTAAACAAAATCGTTACAGGGTTTATACCAATGCAAAGAATATTTATAACAGCTATGGTTCATCACTGGGAATTACCTACAATTTCTATAAGAAATTTACAATTTCAGGTAACGCTAATTTTAATGAGCTTTCTGAAAATTCAAATACTGATGTATTCTTAACCGGTTTCAACACGCCGCAGTGGGTAACCAATTTATCCTTTGGAAGTCGTGAAATAGTTAAGAACCTTGGCTTCAACATTGTGTGGCGCTGGCAGGATACGGTGTTCTGGGAAAGTACTTTAGCAAACGGAAACGTACCTGCCTATTCAACGTTTGATGCCCAGGTATCTGTAAAAGCTCCAAAATTAAAATCTACTGTAAAACTAGGAGGAAGCAATATTTTCAACAGACGATATATACAATTCGCTGCAGGTCCAACCATCGGTGCCTTATATTATGCTACTATAACAATAGATGGTTTACTTCGCAAATAGAGCCGCCCGTTTGGAATCATTAGTATGACACGAAATGCTGTTTTTCGTAGCAACATCGTTGCGACGCTCCGTTCAACTATTAGTTAATAATTTAAAACCAGGGTAAAACACCAGAGAGCATGTGGTACTTAACCCCTTTGAGATAATGACAGATGTGCTACACTTTAAGGTGTGGCACATCTTACTTTTCCAGCATAATGAACATTAGAATTACGAAGGACGAATGGAGCGTCGCAACCAAAGCCTTAAAAACGAACAAACGCCCGCCTCACAATAAAAATCAAATTGCTCTGGAATTTACCATTGGCCTCCTCCACACCAAATCAGTTGACAGGGTAGCGGTCCTGGAAGCGGCTAAATCGACTACTGTAAGCAGTGGGCTTGGACCGAAGAACCATTTTGGCAAAAAAAAGCAACAACGTACCAGTTGAGCCAATTGCCGCTAACATCAGATTTCGGAAACCAAGGCTAACGAATAAAACCTAAACGAGGTTGACCCGACGAGTTTAGCTTGTGGCCCGATCTTCATTTGCGTACTAAAGAAGATTTTGCGGGTAAGTTTTCATAGTCAATTATTCGTCTCGCGGCTTACAGCCCGATATGTTTATGTTTCAACTTACGCTGCTGCAGGGCCATGCCAATGTTACTAGTCCGGGCATCGCGTAAGGCAGCAGGTTTAGTGGCATACAAAATATAACAAAACCCGCATGACGCAGTGGATACGATTGGAAGAAAGATAACAGGCACAAAATATTAAATAACTCCACTTTAGCTGGCGCCTACAACTTCAATTAAAAAATCCGACACAATCTATTATACGGGATTCTATTTGGTCAAAAGCCGGCAAACCGGTTTTCATTGGTTGTAAAAAATGAAGTACACATAAATTTGCAAACAGATCGTTTACAATTACTTCGATCAAAAACAGGTTTTGCTGGCAGTAAAGTTTAACACTGTAAAACATGATAGCCTTCAACTGGCCTACGTGAACCAGTTTCAGCTGTTGGCAACAGATATAGAAATAATCATATTATTAGGTTATTTTACATTCAGAATCTGGATTGGAAGAAAAAAGAATAGCAGGAAATTTTTTTTTCGGCAATTTTTCTGGTTATCCTTTTATCATTTATCTTTCGAAAAAACAGGGCTTGTAGCCTTAATTTCAGACCTGTTTAAGCTCTTTCAAAAGAGCTGGTATTTAATTTTTGTAAGCTGTCATTAATGTTGCAAAAGCATTCCTTATTCAATAAAATTAAAAAGTTGACGTTATATCTGGTATCCAATCCCGTGTTATGACAAAGTTGCGAAATTTTTTAATTGGTGCCATTGTGCTGGCATTCTTTATACCGACCATTGCCGGGGGACAGGACATTCATTTTTCCCAATTTTTTGAGGCTCCTTTATTACGCAATCCTTCTCTTGCAGGTATTTTTAACGGCGACATCAGGGTACAGGGAGTGTATCGCAACCAATGGGGTAGCGTAACGGTTCCATACAAAACAGGGTCATTTAACCTGGAGTATAAAAAACCAATTGGCCAGGGGGATGATTTTATAACAACGGGTTTACAACTTGTGTATGACAAGGCAGGGAGTACAAATTTTACAACAAGCAATGTTTTGCCGGCTTTGAACTACCATAAATCGCTGGGTTCAAATAAGAGCACCTATTTGTCTCTGGGTTTCATGGGAGGGCTTGTGCAACGTAGAATTGATCGCAGCAAAATGACTACTAATAGTCAGTTTGATGGCAACGGTTTTAATCCTTCGTTGGCTGATGGAGAATCGTTTGTAAACGATAATTTTTCTTATTTAGACGGAAGTGTAGGGATGACTTTTAACTCTGCCATGTCTCCTGACCGACCTCAGGATAATTACTTCATAGGCGTTGCTTATCATCATTTTAATCGTCCAAGAAACAGCTTTTATCGCAGGCCCGAGATCGAATTGAGCCCTAAATGGGTATATTCTACGGGTGTGCGTTTTGGAGTAAGCGAAACTTCTTACATGACTATTCAAGCAGACCACACAACACAAGGTCCTTCAAAAGAAACAGTTGGTGGGGTAATGTATTCTACCAAGATTGGGGATGATTACCAGAACCCTGATTATACTCTACATTTTGGTGGTTTTCTTCGTTTAAATGATGCCTTTATACCTGTGATTAAGTTAGATTATAATCCTTTTTCAATTGCTTTCAGTTACGACGTAAACGTTAGCCAGCTAAGAACAGCCAGCCAGGGGCAGGGAGGTTTGGAGCTCTCAGTAACCTATATCGGCTTTTTTGACAGGGATAATAGCAGTAAAAACGCCACAAGGTGCCCCACCTTCTAAATTGTTCAATATTTAAACTGGTTAACCAGGGTTTGTTTCAGAAAGAAATTGCACATTCCGTTATAGGGAAAGATGACTAAATAGCTAGGGCTACAATTTTAGCATGAATTTGGAAGGTTGCACAATTGAACATCGAAAAGAAGCGTTAAGGTTAATATCAGAGTAAGTATGATGTCTTTATCATTTGTGGCTAAAATTTTGTATATCGATAATAATAATTAATTTTAAATAAATTGAGGCGATAGATAAATATGAATAAATTTTACTTAATAATTCTTTTTACTGTTTTTACTTTGTTTGCCCGGGCCCAGGAAGGTAAACCAAGTGATACTCCTTTTTCTACTGAGATACTTAAAGCAAAAGTGTTAAAGTTCTATCCGAATCCTGCATCAGGAGTTATTAATTTCGAATTTTTAAAACCGGTTCAAAGAGATCTAACGCTCCAGGTTTTCAATTTTATAGGTAAAAAGGTGTTTGAGCTTAACGGAGTTTCTCAAAAAACTTCTGTTCCTTTAAACGACTTTTATCGCGGTGTATACATCTTCCAGCTTCGCGATAAATCGGGTCGTATTGTTGAATCTGGCAAATTTCAGGTAAGCAAGTAGTAAGAGTTTTTAAAATTTAAAGCTTTAGACTTCAAGGCAAGTTATAATACCTGTACAATCAGGAACTTTAAATAATTCGTATTCTCTATTCCCCAAATAATCGGATGGTCGCTTGCCTGGGCTTTAAAAGTTACCTGCCTTAATTTTCTTCTTGCATCTATTGCGGCCATCTTGATGGTATCTAAAAATAACTCTGGTGAAACCAGGTTGGTACAGCTGCTTGTAACTAGAAACCCACCCGGTTTAACCAATTTCATTCCCCTCAGATTTATTTCTTTATACCCTGTCACCGCTTTGTCAATGTTTTCCCGGCTTTTTGTAAAGGCAGGAGGGTCCAGCATCACAACGTCGTATTGCCGGCCGTCTTTTCCCCATTGTTTCAAAACATCAAAAGCATTAACGGCTTCGAAACGGCAAATACTTGACACGCCATTTAGTTCAGCATTTTTTGTTGCCTGGAGAACTGCATTTTCTGAAATATCTAAACCTAATACACTTTTTGCTCCAAAATGTGCCGCATGTATTTCGAAGGTACCTGTGTACGTAAAAACGCCTAAGACGTCTGCACCTTTTGATATATGCTTGATTGCTCTTCTATTGTCTTGCTGATCCAGGAAGTATCCTGTCTTTTGACCGTTTTCTATATCAACATAAAAACGCAGCCCGTTTTCAGTGATGAGAATATTTGTGTCTAAGGGTTCGGTCAACCAACCTTTTTTTTGTTCCAGGCCTTCTAATTCTCTTACAGGCACGTCATTTCTTTCATAAATGCCTTTAGGGTTAAAAATAGATTGCAGAGCTTTTACGATGGTCGATTTCCAAACCTCCATTCCGTATGAAAGCGTTTGTAAAACAAAATAGTCGTTGAACTTGTCGATGATTAAGGCAGGCATAAAATCAGCTTCGCCGAAAATGAGTCTGCAGTTTTCTGTATACCCTATTTTTTTTCTGTAATCCCATGCTGACTGTATTCGGTTAAAAATAAACTGCTCGTTTATTGGTTCATTTTTATCTCGGGTCAATAGCCTTACGGTGATTTGAGATTTTGGATTAATATATCCTCTTCCTATAAACTTTTTGTCGAACGTATATGCTTCTATAATATCACCGGGTTTGGTGTCGCCTTCAATTCTATCGATTTCGTTTGAAAAAATCCAGGGATGTCCGTTTGCCACTCTCTGACTGATCTTTTTCTGTAAAATAACATTTGCCATGTTGCAAAGATAATTTTACAAATTGTCTTCGACTGTTTTTTCAGAATGTCAATTTGACCTTAAAACCTCTTTGGCAAAGTGTTTGACCTTTACCTTTGCGAAAAAATGAAAAGTATGGCAGATCAAGAAACACAGCAAACTAACAGTCAATCAATGGAAGGAGTTGACATAAATTCTGACGAAAATATACCTGGAACTTCTCACTTAAGTGATACTTTAACTGATGATAGTGAAACAGATAAACTAAAGGGAGAGCTGGAAGAACAGAAGGATAAATATCTGAGGCTTTTTGCTGAGTTTGATAATTACAAGAGGCGCACTGCTAAAGAAAGGATTGAGCTGATGCAAACAGCAGGTAAAGAAGTTATTGCTTCTATGCTTGACGTGTTAGATGATTGTGACCGGGCGGAAAAACAATTACAGTCAACAACCGATTTAAGCCAGATTAAAGAAGGGGTTCAACTTGTGTTTAACAAGTTACGGGCAACTTTACAAAGCAAGGGCTTAAGGGCAATGGAAAGCGTTAAGACTGATTTTGATGTTGAAAAGCACGAAGCAATTACTGAAATTCCAGCTCCCACCGAAGATTTAAAAGGTAAGGTAGTGGATGAGGTAACGAGAGGATATTACCTGAATGATAAGTTGATACGTTTTGCTAAAGTGGTAGTAGGTAAGTGAAAGGGTTTTGGAAAAAGGGCGCCCCGAAGATAGAGGCTGGGAAGAAAGAGGAAACTACTACAGCGCTACATACTTTACAGTGATACTTAGGGTGGGCACTTATAGGCGAAACTTGCTGGTTAGGGTAGTTTATTCTATGTGGAAGTATTTGCAAGTGAGTTTCAATAAACAGTACGCTAAGGCGTTAAATAAGGGGATCTGAATGTAAGGCTTAAGTTGATCTCAGTGGTAAAGTACAAGGGAGTGACACAACGATGCCGAAGTAAGAAAAAATGTTTATCAATAAAATAATACTTCTTTAAAAGAGCGGTTAAATATTTATGTCAACAAAAAGAGATTATTACGAGGTGCTGGGCGTAGGAAGGAGTGCTGGCGCCGATGAAATTAAAAAGGCATATCGTAAGGTTGCAATGCAGTATCACCCGGACCGCAATCCCGGGGACAATGAAGCTGAAGAGAAGTTTAAGGAAGCTGCTGAAGCTTACGAAGTACTAAGCGACGCAGAGAAAAAGGCGAAGTATGACAGGTTCGGTCACCAGGCCTTTGCGCCTGGAAGTGGTGGATTTGGTGGGGGGCATGCTTCTAATATGCAAGATATTTTCAGCCAGTTTGGAGACATTTTTGGCGAGGACATTTTTGGCGACTTTTTTGGCGGACAAGGGGGCGGAAGAAGCCGTGGTGGTGGAAGAAGAGCAACGGGACAGCGTGGAAGTAACTTAAGGGTAAAATTGAAATTGAACTTTGAAGAAATTTCGAAGGGAGTTACAAAAAATATAAAGGTTAAAAAGTATGTAAGTTGTAATACTTGCACGGGTAGTGGTGCTAAGGATAAAGGTAGCATGCAGACCTGCAGCAGCTGTAATGGTAGCGGTCAGGTTAGAAAAGTTCAAAACACTTTTCTTGGACAAATGCAGACTGTTACCACTTGCCCAACTTGTAACGGAGAGGGAGCCACTATTACTGCTAAATGCCAGTCTTGCAAAGGTGAGGGACGGGTATACGGTGAGGAAATGGTTAGCCTTGATATACCAGCAGGGGTGCAGGAAGGTATGCAGTTGAGCCTTAGTGGCAAGGGCAATGCGGGTGAAAGAGGCGGAGCAAATGGAGATCTTATAATATTGATCGAAGAAGAAGCGCATCCACATTTGCATCGCGACGGATTAAACGTGGCTTTTGAATTGTTTGTAACGTTTCCCGATGCTGTCTTTGGTACTAATGTAGAGGTGCCAACAATTGATGGTAAGGCAAAAATTAAAATACCGGCGGGAACTCAGAGTGGTAAAATTTTTAGGTTAAAAGGCAAGGGGTTTCCTGAAGTGAATGGTTACTCTAAAGGTGATCAACTAATTCATGTCAACGTTTGGACTCCTCAAAACGTAAGTAGCGAGGAAAGATCGATGTTGGAGAGGATGAATGACAGCAATAATTTTAAACCTCATCCTGATAAAAACGATAAGAGCTTTTTCGAAAAGTTAAAGGAAGCATTTAGTTAAGCAGAGGTTGTTGAATAATAAACAGGTTATTGAAATATAAAACGCCGAATGCAAAAAAGTATTCGGCGTTTTATTTATGGCGAAGAGATGTAAGAATTTTTGAGGCTATTGCAATAGTACTACGGCTTGGTGTTGGTGCTTTTCTTTTTGGTTGTTTTGGGATAAAGTTTTTTTGCCTTCGAGATCAAATCAACAAATTCCATTTGTAACAGATCTTTTCGATTTGCAGAAGAGGTGGCGAGGTTATACAAATCGTCCCAGGAATACGAATTAGAAAACTCGGACTGTTTTAGTAATATTCCGAACATGATAACGGAAGAGGCAAACCGCAAACAACTATCTGCAGTTTGATAGTTAAAAACAGCATTGTATTTTTCTTTTATAGTTTCATTGTTTCCGGGTACTTTATACGATAGCTGCAAAGAGGTCAGGGGAAGTTCATTTATGCCTTTACCATCTGTAGCTTTAGAAGGATTTAGGACTATTTCAAAGACTGCTAACAAAGAATGCCCACTTCCAACCTCTCCACCTTGAAGCACTGTAGCCTTGTCTGCTACCGCGCTTTTTTTGTTATCAAATCCTATCAACCTGTATTTTTCAACAAGGTTAGCATCGAACGTGGCAATTAAAAAAACATTGTTTGCTACAGTGTATATTGTTTGCGCAAATTCTTCTACCAGCACTTTTTCGGCTTCACTCTCATTGTCTAAGTAGGCAAAATTTCCGTGACCTTTTTTTGCTAACAATTCTAATTTACTGTCTTTATAGTTACCCATCCCGACACCGAGACAGGTAAGATAAATGCCTGCTTTGCTCTCCTGGCTTATCAGATCTTCGAGGTCTTTTTCGCTGGTTTGACCTACGTTAAAATCACCATCAGTTGCTAAAATCACCCTATTATTTCCATTGGGTATAAAAGTTCTTTTTGCAAGCTTGTAGGCAGTACGAATAGCCGATGCACCCGGTGTTGATCCGTGAGGTCTTAAACCTTCAATTGCTTCAATAATCTGTTGTTTATAAAGGCCCGACGTTGCCTGTAGAAGTTCTGTTACCTGGTCTCCATAAGTAACAATAGAAACCTGATCCTTCGTTCTAAGATTTTCACTCAAGAGTTTAAAGGCGCTTTTTAGTAACGGTAAGCGGTTAGGCATGTCCATGCTAGCAGAAACATCAATCAAAAAAATAAGATTTGCAGGTGGGGTATTATCGAGATTTATTTTTTTTGCCTTCAGGTTTATAAACAATAGACGGTTATTCTTATTCCACGGGCATTCTGTAACGTTTGAGTTAAATGAGAAAGTTTGTTCTTGATTGATTTCTCCCTTTGTTCTCAGGTTAAAGTAATTCAGCATTTCTTCAATTCTTACAGCATCAGCGGGTGGTTTTTCTTTCTGATTTAAAAATCTTCTTATATTACTGTAACTAGCCCTATTAACGTGAATTGCAAAACCTGTTTCCGGAGAGCTTTTAGTAGGAACAAATGGGTTTTCTATAGTGGAAGAATACGTTTCACCATCCCCCAGGCTTACCTCGATATTTGAAGGATGAAGATTTTTTGTAAACGAAGCCAACTGGAGAGTGGTAGAGGTAGCTTTCCTGGTAGTACTTTTTAAAGTAAAATGGCCATATTCAGTTGTAACAACGGCTGTCTTTAAAGTATCATAACCTGGTAAATAAAAAGTTATGGTATCAACCTTAAGACTTGTGGGTATTCCGAAAGTACCTGAACTTCCGGTAATGAAAGGATAGGTGCCTTTTGAAAAAAGGGTAATTCGGGCACCTTGTAATCCTGTACCTTTTTCATCCTTCAACTCACCCCTCAGATAATATTGCGACTGGGCAGTTGCCGTTATTAGCAATAAAAATATAATTAATGCAAGTAACCGCACAGTTAAGAGGTTTAAGATGACAATAAAAATAATGTTTTATTTGTTGTCAGCCCGTAGTAACCCGACTACTCTTCTTTAAGCTGGTATAGTTGCGAAAAGTTTCTGCCTAGTCCATTATAGTCAAGACCATAACCAACTACAAATTTATTCGGAATGGAAAAGCAAGTATAGTCAATGTTAACAGGATGCACTGTTGCATCAGGCTTATGAAGCAATACTGCAATTTTTAATGAGGCAGGTTGTTGATTAAATACTTGCGGAAGAAATTGACTGAGTGTTTTACCGGTGTCTATGATATCCTCTAAAATGATGATATCCCGACCGGATATATCTGTATCAAGACCAATAGCAGTAATAACTTGTCCTGAACTTTTTGTGCCTTTATAAGACGCTAGTTTTATAAAACAAATTTCAGCCTCAATGGTAAGATATTTAAAGAGGTCAGCAGAAAACATGAACGAACCATTGAGAATAGAAATAAAAAGGGGTCTTTTATTATTGTAATCAGTGCTGATCTTTTTTGCCAGTTGCTTCACTTTTTCAATGATTTCTTCTTCAGATAAATAAGGTATAAAAGATTTATCATGAACATGTATTGTAGACATCGGGCATTTTTTGCGACACAAGATAAGTCTAATTACATATTGGATCCGCTTTTATAAGAAGCTGCTGAAGCTAATCTTGGAGAAGAAGGGGCAGGGTATTTAAGGTAAATCTTTTCACCGATAGCTGGTTGCATTCCTTTTTGTAAACCATTAAACTCCATGATCGTTGATAGTTGTATACCTTCCTTTTGTGCTATGTCGTGCAAGGATTCGTTCTCCTCTACGATATGCAGATCTGTAGTTCCTTTTTTTTGTTTTTTCTGCAAGAAGATTAGCTGGTTTGAGGAAAGAATATCTGTCTGCTCTAATTCATTAAACTCTATTAACTTTTTTAAGCCCACGTTATAATTGTTTGCCAGTGCCAGTAACGAAGTTCCAGCTTCAGCATAAACAACTTTCGCCTCATTTATATTGAAAACCGAATTAAGGGGATATTTTAAATTTTTTAATTTTTCCTTACCTGAGTTTGTTGAAACAAAAATGGGCGCATTTTTCATCCTAGTCTCATTGTTCGCTTCTTCTAATTGTTTTTGATTGATACTTCCTGTAACAAATAAATCCTCCCTCGACTCCTGGCCCTGCATTGCAAGAAGGGTATATGATTGTAGATTGTTCTCAACAATTATTCTTATAAGTTGTTGTGCATAAGCCGGGTTGGTAGCGTAACCAGCTTTTCTTAATCCCTTAGCCCAACCCTCATAGTCAGTAGGATCGAGCTTGAAAAGAAAGGCATACATTGGGCGCGTCCTAAGAAAATCCGAATGGTCTTTGTACGAGTCTTCAACAGACGAATATTTCCTAAAACATTCATTCTTAGCGTCGTCATCGTGACGCATTGTTTCGCCTGTCCATTCTGATTTACATTTTATTCCAAAATGATTATTAGCCATTGAAGCGAGGTCGCTTTGACCGCCGCCGGTTTCAAGTATTCCCTGGGCAAGTGTAACAGATGCCGGAACACCAGTACGTAACATTTCAGTGATGGCAAGTTCTTTGTAACTGTTCACGTAGGACTGTATACGAAATTTATCAGATTGGCTAAAAGCAGCAGAAGAGCATAATAATAAGATTGCTGAAAGCAGGATTGTGATAAGCTTAGGTAATTTTATCATTATATTTTTTTTATTAACAATAGTCCGTCTCTAACAGATAGCATTACTTGCTCTACTCTAGAGTCACTGTAAACATGTTTATTAAAGGCATCAATAGCAAGTGCATTTTTTCCTTTAACTGGTGGGTCAAGTACTTGCCCATGAAATAGCACGTTATCGGCTATAATAATTCCTCTTTTTGAAAGGTGTGGTAAAACAAGTTCATAATACTCAATGTAACTTACTTTATCGGCGTCTATAAAAACAAGATCCCATTCACGTGATAATGTTGGAATAATGTTTTTTGCATTACCTACGTGTAAAGTAATGAGATTATTGTTTTCAGCAAGCTTAAAATTCTCTAATGCCGTATCTGCGTCTTCCTGTCTAATCTCGATTGTGTGCAACTCTCCATTTTCGGCAATCCCTTTTAGCATACATAAAGCACTATAGCCTGTAAACGTCCCGATGTCCAAAATATACTTTGGCAGAAGAATTTTGCTAAAAAAAGTTAACAATTTTCCTTGTACATGACCACTTAGCATATGCGCACGCGGATGGCTTTTTACTGTTTTTTTATTTATTTTTTGTAATAGCTCATCTTCTTCACTTGTGAATTTATCAACGTATGCTTCCGCCAGAGCTGAGATTATTTCAAAAGGCATTGAGTCAAAACTAGGAGAAAATTGAAATAAAGACGTTGGGCAATTGAAGAGACACTAATTCATTGGTAAAACTTTAACAGTTTTACAAGCAGCGAAAAAAGAAGAAAAAGTGAAATCCTTTTTAATAATTTTAATTAACATCCGGGGGAAGTAATTCTGAAAGCGTTACACGTTGCGTGTATTGGTAAGTTTAAAAGAGTGGTGGAGGGTGCCGCAACTTAATTAAGGTAGTAGGTTGACTGCTACATTAACCCTATAAACGCCCGTCGTCCTAAAACTTCATAATAGGGAAAAAAAGTTAAGCTACCACTCGCTTTTCTATATCTTCTTCCTTTAAATTTTGAGAGGGTTCCTTAAACTTGTTTTGCATCGTTGAACTTTTTACTTCTTTTTTACTTGCAGCAGCGAGATAGTTAAAGTAACATATCATTGTAACGCCTGAAACAAACATAGCAGAGATCGTAACATGTAAGATCATAGGGAAAGTTTTTTTGGAACCCGCTACAACGAGAAGGGCATGTTTTGTTATCTTGAAAGTGGTCTATAAATTCTTCAAAAGACACGACTATTAAATCGTGTCTTTTTTAATACAGCTATAGACCTATTTAAAGATGAAGACCTAGTTCAAAGGGTTGCAAACTTGCTTGGTAATATAACTGACGCATCCGGTTGGCTTTTTGCGCTGGTACCAATATTCAAATCCTGTAAAAGTTTGTAAAGAGTGTGAGAAGTTTCAATTCATGCTTGTTGTGGTTCTACTAACAGTAAGTTTTACTTAATTCTATATTTAAAGTCTCCGGTTGCAGGGCAATAAAAAACAAAAAACCCATGAAACACAAAGGAGGTTGCATGGGTTTAAAAATTGGTGTTGTAGCCTTGACAGGAATCGAACCTGTATCTAAAGTTTAGGAAACTTCTATTCTATCCATTGAACTACAAGGCCGTTCAATTCGAGCAAAAATAATAGTTTCTCGCATTCGAATTATAGCTATTTTTCCTCTAAACTATTTTTATGATAAAGAGATTGCCAAGGCATCTATTATTTCTGATTGTTTTTATTACGGCTGCTCTTCAAACTGAAGCACAAACAAAAACGACTGTTATGCTAAACCATATAGCAGTATACGTTAAAGATCTACAAGTAATGACTGATTTTTATAGAACTATTGTTGGTATAGATACTATGCCAGAACCTTTTCATGATGGCAAGCACACGTGGTTTCCTATTGGTGGGCATAGTCAGCTACACTTTATCAAAGGAGCAAAAGAAACAACACCACACGACAAAAATTCACATTTATGTTTTACTGTAAGTTCTGTTGATGATTTTGTAAAACGTTTGATTGCTGCTGGTATTCACTACGAAGATTGGCCTGGAAAGGCAAATGCTATTACAACAAGGGTAGATGGGGTTAAGCAGGTTTATTTCAAGGATCCCGAAAATTATTGGGTTGAAGTAAACGATGATAAGTATTAACAGCAGTTCACAATCGAAAATTGTTGTCTTGAATTCCCGCTTATCTTTGCGGCCAATTTTTAAAATATGAAGTTTTATAACTTAATAATAAAGTATCGTTTTTACTTAAGTATAGTTGCTCTTCTACTTGCTATAATTGTGAATGTTACTGCCGGCTTTTGGCCTGCTTTTATTCTTTATTTCCTTGCAGTAATTGGCTTAGCAAGTCATTTTTTTATTGGCCCTCTTCGCCTCATACAGGAACCTATGGAACAGGGTAGGATGGAAGAAGTGCAGAAGATAATAGCTTCTATCTGGTTTCCAAACCTTTTGTACAAGCCCATCCGTTCAACCTACTACACGCTGAAGGGCAACCTGGCAATGATGGACCAGGACTTTGATTCTGCTGAAAAGCACATGAAAAAGAGTCTTTCCCTGGGTTCACCAATGGCGGAGGCCGAAGGTGCAAACAAACTTCAGCTTGGTATGATGGCGTTGCAAAAAGGGGATATGAAAACAGGCGAAAGCTACGTGCGACAAGCAATTCGTGCCGGCATCGCTGATAAGGAAAGCCAGGCAGTTGCCTTTTTAAGTATGTGCCAGATATTTATGAATAAGAGAGAATTCAGGGCAGCGAAAGATTATTTCAGAAAAGCAAAAGCTTTAAAACCAACTACCAAACAAGTTACTGACCAGATAAAGGAAATTGAAAAATACATTTCAAGAATGCCGGGATAAGGCCGGGGCAATCTGTTGAACGTGAACGCGCAAGAGCGAGTGGTATCATTTAAGCTTAGGGTTTCACTATTGCCAGATCGTCTTTCAACTCTTCAAATGTCTTTTTATATTTTGCCGGAATTTTTTCCCAATCAATGGAAAAAGTTCCGGCATTGTACTTTAACTGATATCCTGTTGCGTCTCTTTTTTGCCCAGCGCCTTCTTCGTTTTTTATCACTTTTATTAATTCGCTTAATTCATCGCTCGTCCAGTCCACATTTTTTTCGGCTTTTTTTGTCACCGGTATAATTCCACCTGTTCTTAATAATGTAATCCGCATATTATTTTACTTGACTTTTGCAGCGTTCCAACCATCTTTGACAGCTTTGGTCTCAAGGCTTTTGACCCCATACAGTTGACCCGCAATTTTTATAGTAAGCTTTCTTAAATCGCTAAACGTAGCGTTCTTCTTTAAACTGGCTTTGTCTGTTAATGCTGCGTACCAAATTTTTCCAGCTTTTTCCCATGCAAAACCTCCCATATTAAAAGCTGCAACATAAAAGGCGAAATTTGAAATTCCGGAATTATAATGTACACCTCCCCAATCTCCCGATGCCGTATCCGGTAGTTTTACAAATTCGTCCATCGTTCCCGGCTGAGGGTCGTCACCTAATTCAGGATGGTTTCTATACCCTGTTCCTGGCTCTTTCATACTTCTTAGCGCATATTTATTTCCTAACAAAACATTTTCGCCAATCAGCCAGTTCGATTGTTTTACGTCCTCGTTTAGCATTCTTTGCTTTATCAGTATACCAAAAACATCAGAGAAAGACTCGTTGAGTGCACCCGACTGCAAATGGTATTCAAGGTTTGCTTCGTATTGCGTTACGCCATGGGTAAGCTCGTGACCTATCACATCAATATCGGTCGTAAAGCTCCCGAAAATTGTGCCGTCACCATCGCCAAAAATCATTCTTCTTCCATCCCAAAAAGCGTTATCATATTTTTTATCATAATGAATGTACTGCTGTATTGTCAATCCCAGGTTGTCTATCGAGTTGCGGCCAAAAAGATCGTAGTAAAATTTCCATGTTCCTGTACCTGCGTTTATAACGTTTTTGGCATCCTTGTCCGTTGGAAGTTTAGGAGATGAGCTGTTCCATAAAAGCTTTGCATCGGTAGTGCTTGCCTTTTTATTACAGCTATATACTTCCATTTTTAAAGCGGGTATCTTAGTTGGTTTTCTTGCAACAGCACATAATATAGCCTGTTCTGTCGGGCTTGTGTTCTTAAAAAATTCCCGGTCACTTCTCAATCTAAAGCTTCTGAATTTTGTGTTTACAGCAATTTTAGATAAGTTTTTATCTTGCGAGTCTACTAACTTGTCAGTAAGGTAAGGAGGTAAAATACATTGAATGGGAGTGAAGTGGCTTTTACACATACAGTAGTTTTTATTGAAGAATAATGAGGTAAGTGAAAGATAATATGAAAGAAGGAAATACAAGAAGAATCTTGAGGCCGTAATGCTACTAAATTACTGCTAATAAAACTGACCGTTCAATTGAAATTCTATGTGCACCAGCTTTAGAAATACCGATTAAACATAGTTGCGTCGCACACTTATACTGTTGTTTCTTTGTTCCGCAAAAGCTGACCAGACATTAATTAAACCATCGGCGGTAATTGCGCGAAGCCTATTCGTGGTAGTGCTGAAAACATCAATCCTCTTTATAGCTTCCATTCTCCAAATCTGCTAACTACGGATTGATATCGAAAGTCAAATATTTGTCTTAGCTGTTTTTGTATAAATAATGTGTTTGCAAGATCTCCCAGTACCCAAAAAGGAATTTTGTAGTGTACAATGTCTGTCATTTCTACACCGCCTTTTACTTCTCTAAAATGGTGCTGATGATGCCATAAGCTGTATGGACCAAACCTTTGTTCATCAATAAAATAATTGCTATCGTGTACGTGGGTAATTTCTGTCATCCAATAAATGGGAATGCCAAAAAGAGGCTTGACTGTGTATTCTATAATTTGTCCTTCATACATCACCCCGCCATGATGTTTACTTCGTATGGTAAATCCCATATAAGCAGGAGTAATGTCTTTTAAGTTATCAGGTCTGCTAAAAAAAGCCCAGGCTGCCTGTAAGGTTGTTGGAATATTTTGAACTGTTTTTAGCGAATAAACTTTAGACATTTTTTTTCATTTACCCAGTACTAACGCTATCAGTAATGAAAGGTTTATTTAGGGACTAAAACAAGTGCTGCTTAAATTACTATTTAATTGCTAGGTGTATAAAGCTACGCATTGATAGAACCAGGTATACTGTAAAGAATTGTTGGAAGATGAATAACGAGTTTACGTACAAGTGTGCGACGCAACCATGCCGATTAAAATACTACTGGTGGAACAAAAATGAGCATATTCTTAAATACTGGCGCGAGTTTTAGTTGTGGCAGGAGTCTATGCATTCACATTCACCTGCTCTTTTTCTTCCTGCCCTTCCTGCATCATTCGCATTTGCTTGGCGTCCTGAAGAAAATTAGAAGCAAAAATAAATTCATTCAGCTTTTCATCGGTGCTGCGAATAATCTCTTTGTTAGAGCCTTCCCACTGTTTGTGGCCCTGGTACATGTAGAAGATATGATCTCCAATTTCCATAACACTGTTCATGTCGTGTGTAACTACTACCGTGGTAATGTTGTATTCAACAGTTATATCACGAATAAGGCGGTCTATAACAAGCGAAGTTTGCGGATCTAGTCCGGAGTTAGGTTCATCGCAGAACAGGTATTTTGGATTTAATACAATTGCCCTGGCAATCCCTACTCTTTTTTTCATACCGCCGCTAATTTCTGAAGGAAGTTTTTTATTTGCGCCTTGCATGTTTACCCTGGCAAGTACTTCGTTTACCTTCTTCATCTTTTCACCCGAGGTAAGTGTTGTAAACATGTCGAGTGGGAATTTAATATTCTTTTCAACAGTCATACTATCAAACAGCGCCGATCCTTGAAACAGCATTCCTATTTGCTGACGTAAATCCTTTTTTTCATCTTTTGTTGCGTCAATCATGCTTACACCGTCAAATACTACCTTTCCTTCATCAGGAGAAAAAAGGCCTATAATACATTTTAGCAATACCGTTTTACCACTACCGCTTGAGCCTATAATTAGATTCGATTTCCCTGTTTCCATAACAAGGTTAACATCGTTCAAAATTGTTTTGTCCCCGAAACTTTTCTTTAAATTCTTGACTTCAATCATAATGATAATTTATAGTAACAAGGCTGCAAGGGCGTAATCAGCTACAAGGATTAGGATACAACTTACTACCACAGATGTTGTACTTGAACGCCCTATTTCCAGTGAGCCACCCGTAACAAAGTAACCAAAATAAGCAGGTATGCTGCTAACTATAAACGCGAAAGTGTAGGCTTTGCTGAGTGCAAACCAAACATTCTTTGGTAAAAAATTAGAGCGAAGTCCTATGTCAAAAATATCTGAGGCTACAATACCAGACATATTAGCGGCCATTCTTCCACCCCATATTCCTAAAAAGGCTGATAAAGTAATCAAGCACGGGATCATTAATAGCGCAGCAAGAATTTTTGGCAGAACCAGGTAAGTCTTCGTATTAATGCCCATGATTTCCAAAGCATCAATTTGTTCACTAATTCTCATGTTGCCGAGCTCGCTCGCTATTTTACTTCCAACAACCCCTGCCAATACAATGCTAACTACGGTAGGCGACAGTTCGAGGATCATACTGTCTCTTACTATCTGGCCAATGGTGCTGGCGGGTACCAACGGGCTTACCAACTGGTAAGCAGTCTGAACTGTAGTTACAGCGCCTAAAAACAAGGAGATAATAACGACAATTGGCAAAGAACCTATTCCAATTTCGACACATTGGTGCATAAATTCTTTCCAATACATCTTAGGGTTTTCCGGACGGCTAAACATGCCCTTAAGCATCAGCAGGTATTGACCGAATTTGGTAAAAAACTTCATGTAATAGCCTAAACTGTTTTATTTGTGGGTGAATTCTTTCTTCTCTTCCACCAGGGACTTTTGTTAACTGCGTCGCCAGTGTTGTTCTTAGATTTCATTTGTGCATCAATTACGGCTACCAGTGTCATGTTTATAATATTTCTTACACTGCTTCCCAGTTGAAGAACATGAACAGGTTTCTTTAAACCTAATAAAATCGGGCCAATAGCGTCTGCTCCGCCAACCTCTTTAAGTAGGTTGTAAGCGATATTACCTGCAGCAAGGTTAGGAAAAATGAGGGTATTTACCTCGTGTTCGGCAAGTTCGCTAAAGGGGTAATTATCCTTTACCACCTCTTTGTTGAATGCAAGACTCGCTTGCATTTCTCCATCAACAATCAACTTTGGGTTTCGTTGTTTTACAATAGCCGTAGCCTTTGCAACCATTTGAGCTTCTGCTGAATTGCTGCTACCAAAATTTGAATAACTTAACATAGCAATCCTTGGTGTGATGTTGAAGTTACTGACTTCTCTCGCTACCATAATTGTGATGTCGGCGAGCTCTTCTGCACTTGGATTAAAATTAACGGTAGTATCGGCAAGAAACAAGGGACCCTTTTTTGTGATCATTATATACATGCCTGCAATTTTCTTTACCGACTCTTCTTTGCCTATAATTTGTAAAGCAGGACGAATAGCATCGGGATAATTTTTTAGGAGACCAGAAATCATTGCATCTGCGTCACCTGTTTCTACCATCATGCTTCCGTAATAATTGCGGTCTCTCATCATCTTCTTACTCTCGTAAAAATTAACTCCTTTACGCTTTCTCTTATCAAAAAACAAGGCCGCATAAGTATTTCGTTTTTCCTCGGTCTCATCACTTAAAGGATCTATAATAGGAAGCTCTGTAAGATCAATGCTGTTTTGCGCAGCAATAGCCTGTATCTTTTTAGTATTTCCCAATAATATTGGATAAGCTATTCCTTCGTCAAAGAGAATTTGGGCAGCCTTGAGGATTTTTAAATTATCAGCATCTGCAAACACAACTCTTTTAGGATTGTTTCGTGCTTTTGCACCTATTACACGCAGTAATTGATTATCTAAACCCAGACGTTTGTTAAGCTCTACCTTATAAGCGTTCCAATCTAAAATCGGATATTGTGCCACACCGCTTTCCATAGCAGCTTTTGCTACAGCAGGTGCTACGGTGCATAGTAATCTCGGATCGAGTGGCTTAGGGATAATATACTCTGGGCCAAAAACAATGTTTTTTTCATTGTAGGCTAAGTTTACAATATCAGGCACAGCGGTCTTAGCCATTTCTGCAAGGGCTTTTACTGCTGCCAGTTTCATTGCTTCATTTATCTGAGTAGCTCTTACATCCAGTGCCCCTCTAAATATATAAGGAAAGCCCAGTACATTGTTAACCTGATTGGGGTAATCAGACCTTCCGGTAGCCATTATTACATCTTTCCTGGCTTCAACTGCAAGCTCATATGGAATCTCAGGGTCAGGATTGGCCATGGCAAAAACAATAGGATTTTTTGCCATGCTTTTTACCATATCAGCAGTTACTACGTTGCCAACACTTAAACCCAAAAAAACGTCTGCATCTTTCATTGCTTTTTCAAGCGTCCAATCGGTTCGGTTTACTGCAAATTTTCTTTTCTCATCATCCAGATCGGTGCGGCCTCTGTGAAGCACTCCGTCTTTATCAAACAGAATAAAATTTTCGTAACGAGCACCCAGAGAAATATACAATCTTACACAAGCCATAGCAGCAGCCCCTGCGCCATTAACCACAAATTCTACTTTTTCTATTTTTTTCCGTTGTAATTCAAGGGCATTAAGCAAAGCTGCACTACTAATGATGGCAGTGCCATGCTGGTCGTCGTGCATTACTGGTATTTTCAATCTTTCACGAAGCTTTGTCTCTATTTCAAAACACTCAGGTGCTTTTATATCTTCCAGGTTGATACCTCCAAACGTGGGCTCAAGTGATGCAACTATGTCAACAAACTTTTGGGGATCTTTTTCATTTATTTCAATATCAAAGACGTCGATGTCGGCAAAGATTTTGAACAACACGCCTTTTCCTTCCATAACAGGTTTGCTGGCCTCGGGGCCGATGTCGCCTAAACCGAGTACTGCTGTACCATTACTTATAACAGCAACCAGGTTTCCTTTTGCAGTGTACTTGTATGCATTCTCTTTATTTGCAGCAATTTCTTTGCATGGTTCTGCGACTCCCGGGCTGTATGCAAGTGAGAGGTCCCGTTGTGTTTTTGCTTCCTTTGTTGGTATAACCTCTATTTTCCCCGGTCTTCCTTTGGAGTGGTATTCCAGTGCCTGCTCTCGTCGTAGTTCTTTTGACATAGATGTATAAATATGCAAATTACAACAATTGACTGCATGGTTAGAATTACAAAAGATTTAAGTTGATTTACTGGAGAGAACTGAGACTGGGGTAATATTATATGTACATTTAAATTTTATTGCTACGGGGTCAAAATTAAAATGGGAAGTATCAACATGACTTTTCGGAATAAAAAAAGGGGTGAAGAAAAACTTACCCCTAAAAAATCAGGTCTATAGTTGCAATCATAAAATTATTGAATTGATTAATGCATACGCTCTTTTTTAGACATAAGTTCCTCAACCGTTTCCACGTACATTTCATCGGGTACACAACAGTCAACGGGGCAAACTGCGGCACATTGTGGTTCCTCGTGAAAGCCCTGGCATTCGGTACACTTGTTTGGAGTAATATAGTACGTATCTACTGCAACGGGTGCCATTCTTTGGTCAGCAGATACTACTGACCCGTCTAATAAAGTAAATGTACCTTTTACAGCAGTTCCATCACTCATTGACCATTCAACTCCTCCTTCATATATAGCATTGTTTGGGCATTCCGGTTCGCATGCTCCGCAGTTGATACATTCATCGGTTATTTTTATGGCCATTTTGTTTTCGGTTTAAATAGTGTTATTCAATGTACTTTTGCCCAGCAAAAATAAGGTTTGAGAGATGACTTTACAACAACGAATCGAACTATTAGTGAGACTGGGAGAATATGTGCAAAGAAATGACGACGAATGGCAGCATGTTAAGGAACAGGCGAACCGAAAAAACCCCTGGTTTGTTCCCGAATTTATTGAGATGGCTACCAATAACATTGGGAATGCTTTTTTACAAAAAGATAAGCTCGATAACTGGGTGAAAGATTACAGGGTGCCTGCTGAAAACAACCAACCTGTAACTGTGGGAATTGTGATGGCAGGAAATATTCCAATGGTAGGCTTTCACGACTTACTCTGTATTTTTATTACAGGGCATATTTCAAAAATAAAGCTCTCTTCGAAGGATGAGGTTTTAATAGAACACCTGGTGTTGTTGTTGAAAAAATGGGCGCCGGAGATAGGCGATTTAATTTTAATAGCTGAACAATTAAAGGGTTGTGACGCTTATATAGCTACCGGTAGCAATAACTCAGGAAGATATTTTGATTATTACTTTGGAAAGTATCCTCACATTATCAGGCGAAATCGTACCAGTGTAGCTATATTAGACGGATCAGAAACTACGGAGGAACTCGAAAAGTTAGCCGATGATATACAAACATACTTTGGCCTGGGATGTCGTAATGTAACAAAGTTATATGTGCCTCCTGACTATAATTTTTCACCGCTTTTGGCAGCTTTAAACAAGTATGCGCATTATGAGGATTTTCATAAATACAAGCACAATTACGATTATCAACTTGCATTATTAATGATGGGTAATAAGTTCTACATGACCAATGGAACTGTCTTGCTCTCAAAAAATGAATCATTCTTTACTGCAGTAAGCCAAGTGAATTACGAATTTTATAGCAATACAGAAGAACTTGAATCGTTGAAAAATAATGCCGATGTGCAGTGCATTGTTGGCCACCATGCACTCCCTTTTGGACAAGCTCAACAACCCTCTTTAGCTGATTATGCAGACCGAGTTGATACAATGAAGTTTGCTGTTTCTTTGTAGTTTGCGTGCTTGGCAAGGACCGAATAGGAATCGGGGATGGTGAAATTTATTCGACTGGTAATGCTTAAATGTCTTTCCGTCACGACGAATTTACGATGTCACTTATGGTTCTGACTTTTTAACTGATCTACGACAACCTTCGTCAATTTTTTGTTAAATGGTTCTTCTGATAATCAACGATTTAAACAGTTTTATTAGTTTGGTGTTCATAGGCATATTATTTGACAACTTTAATAAAAAAATAGATGATGAAACTTAAGAATGTTCTTTTGGTGATTCTCATCAGTGCTGCCACTTCCTTTTTAAGTGTGTGGGGCTACAACCGATGGGAGGAGAAGCAGACAGCAGGAGTGCAGGAACCGGGTAAATTACCTGTGAATTATGCAGGTTTTTTTGATGGTCAGAGAGCTGCGGGAGCCATTGATTTCACGGCAGCTTCTACCTCAGCAACGCCTGCGGTGGTTCACATAAAAACAAAAACAAAAGCCCGGCAGGTAACCAATAACTTACCTCGTGGCCGAGGGCGCAACCCTTTTTCAGATCTTTTTGGCGACGATTTTGGCGACCTGTTTGGAGGTCCTCAATCACAAACAATACCTGAACAACGTGCGAGTGGTAGTGGCGTTTTGATTAGCAACGACGGTTTTATCGTTACCAACAATCACGTGATAGACGGTGCTGACGATATAAATATTACCTTAAACAACAAACGTTCTTACAAAGCAACCTTAATAGGTGCAGACCCAAGTACCGATATTGCTGTTCTTAAAATTGAAGGTAAAAGTTTTCCTTACCTCGTGTATGGAAATAGCGACGATGTAAAACTGGGTCAATGGGTATTGGCAGTAGGCTACCCGCTTACTTTGGATGTAACTGTAACTGCTGGTATTATCAGTGCCAAAGCAAGATCGATAGGTATTAATCGCAGGCAGAGCGAAACTCCAATAGAAAGTTTTCTTCAAACTGATGCTGCTGTTAATCCAGGCAATAGTGGTGGTGCATTAATTAATCCTGAGGGACAGCTAATCGGCATTAACTCAGCAATTGCTTCACCTACCGGTAGCTATGCGGGTTATTCTTATGCGGTGCCTGTAAACATCGTTAAGAAAGTTGTCAACGATTTAATGAAGTTCGGAACAGTTCAGAGAGCTTATCTCGGTATTCAATATTCGATGGGGGAACCTACAGAAGAAGAGAAGAAAGAGTACGGCTTAAGAGACGGTGAGGGCGTTGTGGTAACAGATGTACCTACAGGAGGAGCAGCCAGCGTTGCAGGTATAAGAAAGGGTGACATCGTAACTAAAATAAATGAAGTAAAAGTTACTACAGGACCAGAAATGGTTGAGCAGGTAACTCGCTACAAGCCCGGCGATAAAATTACTGTGACTTACCTAAGAGACGGTAAAGAAAACACGGCCACGCTTACATTAAAGAATCGTTCAGGTAATACAAACGTTGTAAAAAATGCTACTATTCTTGAAAAACTGGGTGGTACGTTTGAAAACCTTGATAAGAAAGCGGCGGCGGCATATGACGTGCCAGGGGGAGTTGTGGTAAGAAAAATTGGAAGTGGTGCTTTAAGCAAAACAAAAATGCAAGATGGTTTTGTTATTACGAGCGTAAATGGAATTGTCGTAAAAAGCATAGACGATTTACAGGTTGCATTGGAAAAAAACAAAGGAAACAACGTTAAGTTAGAGGGAATGTACCCAGGCTATGAAGGTAGCTATGGTTATCCTTTAAATTTAGGGGCAGAATAGAAAGAATAATTGAATAAATAGTAAAGGCTGTCCGATGAGGACAGCCTTTACTATTTATTCAATTATTCTTATACAGTTCCTGAAAAGGTTCTGTTCCACTTGTAAAATAATACTTCCCTAAGTTAGAACTGTATCACTGGTTTTTAAACTGCTAGTTCTAATACGCGCTTACCTCTTTGTTATAGTACAGCGCCTGTTTCGTTACCCTTGCCTTTAGAAATAAAAATTAATCCGATGAAGGTTAGCAGCCCGTTTAGAATTAATAGCTCTACTCCAATTTGATAACCGTTAAACCAGGTCGCTGAATATTCACTGATATAATAACAGATAGCAGGAGCTATTAAGCAGATGATCGGAACGAAAGGTCCGTCAGATATCTTTCGCTTTGTCAAAATTCCGAAGGCAAATAAACCTAACAAGGGACCATAGGTATAACCGGCAAGTTTTAAAATAATGTCGATAATCGACTTGTTATCTATCCACTTAAAAACTAACACGCATAAAAAGAAGATCAGTGCGAATATCATATGTATGGTTATCCTGATATTCTTCTTTTTATTTTCAGTCCATACTTCGTTTCTTTTTAAGCCAATTATATCAATACAAAAAGAAGAGGTTAAAGCTGTTAAAGCACCGTCAGCGCTGGGAAAGAGCGCAGAGATTAATCCCAGGATAAAAATAATACCGATAACAGGTGGCAAGTAATTGAATGCGATCTGTGGAAAAATATTGTCGCCAATAATATTTTTTCCATCCAGTAAAAACTGCATCTGTTGCTTTCCATCCACCAACACTTGCTGAAATGCGCCACCTTTATTAATAGCAAATAAATATAAAAGACCTCCTAAAACCAGGAAGATAAAGACAACAACGCCTTGTAAAAGACTTAAGGTCAACATGTTTTTTTGCGAGTCGCCAAGCGTACGAACGCTGATATTTTTTTGCATCATTTCCTGGTCGAGGCCGGTCATAGCAATCGTGATGAATGCACCACCAATAATAGATTTTAAAAAATACCCCGAACTTTTATAATCTGTATTGAGCAAGTGTAAATAGTTATGCGATTTCAACTCACCCCATGTACTACCAAAATCGAGGTTTAAAGAATTCATGATATAACCAACACAGATCAACAAGCCGATCAGTATAAACGAAGTTTGTAAAGTGTCTGTAAACACAATCGTTTTTACCCCTCCCTTAAAAGTGTACAGAATAATCATTAACAAGATGACGAATGTGGTTAACCAGAAAGGAACACCCATGTCATCGAGGATGAAAATCTGAAGCACATTAATAACCAGGTAAAGCCTGGCTGTAGCCCCAAAGGTTCGTGAGATAATAAAAAACAGCGCGCCGGTTTTATAAGATGAAACACCGAGCCTCTGTAACAAATAAGTATAAATGGAAGTCAGATTCATTCGGTAGTAGAGTGGAAGCAGCACAAATGCAACAACAAAATATCCCAAAAAATAGCCAATAACAACCTGGAAATAACCAAAGCTACCAACCCCAACTGTTCCCGGAACGCTTACGAACGTAACACCACTAAGTGAAGTGCCTATCATACCAAACGCAACAAGCATCCAGTTGCTACTGCGATTTCCTATAAAAAAAGTATCGTTATTGCTGTTTCGGCTGGTATACCATGCCACACCTAACAAAAGAAAAAAGTATCCGAAAACAAACGTAAATAACAGCGTTGGAGACATAGGTCAATATAATATTAATGTAAGGTTATAGAGGGCGAAAAGTAGGAAAAAATAATGACCTAATATTGCGGTGTTAAAAGCAACTACATGAATTTGACTTCTATAGCGGTCTTCTGTGGCTCTCAAAATGGTTCTGATCCCATATTTGTGCAACATGCAACTGAGTTAGGCGGGTACATGGGCAGAAACAACATAACGTTGATTTATGGCGGGGGTAAAAAAGGATTAATGGGAGCGGTGGCAGATTCTGCAATGAAAAGCGGGGGCAAGGTTACAGGCATTATCCCTGAGATTTTGATAGGGTGGGAGCATCAACATACCGGTATAACAGACCTGCAGGTAGTAGCCGACATGCACGCCCGTAAAAAGATTATGTACGATCTCTGCGATGCTGCTATCATTCTACCCGGAGGGCATGGTACACTCGATGAGATGTTTGAAATGCTTACCTGGAACACACTTAAAATCCACAACAAAAAAATAATCCTGCTTAATTCAGCAGGATTTTATAATCACTTAATCAGTCATATCAGCCATATGCAGCAGTGTGACTTTTTATACGAAGATTGGCGGGATCGCATTTTAGTTGTCGATACTGTACAACAAATTATCTCCTTCTTGAACGAAGGTAAAAGTTAAACCCAGTCCGCAATATGGGCCGTTTCGAGCCAAGGTGACCTATGTAAGGAGAGTCTTCGTTGTTACCTGCATCAAACATAATTACAGTGTAAAAACTACTTCTGCCTACTTCCCTGCTTGCATAACCTACCCCAAGTAGCAGGCTCGGAGCCTGTTGTTTATAAGTTACTTCTTGCCCCGAATACACATCTCTGAGGTTTGTATTTATCCTGTTATACTCTGGTAAAACCTGTAAGAAAACGCTTCTTATAGGAAAAACCCTTACAAACATACCCGCACCGTAATTAAAACTTCTTTGCCTTGTTCCGCCATTATATTCTGCGGAATATGAGTTATAGTTTAAATTGGTTGAAATGCCGGCATCAAGCCATTGGGCCACGCTGTAACCTATTTCAGGGTTTGCTCCTCCGCTAAATCCACCGCTACTTAATCCAAGACCAATAGCGGCACCAATAAAAATGTTGTCTCTTCTGAATTTATGCGTTTTTTCTTCTTCTTCATCCTGGGCAAAGGTTGAAACAGTCAAAGAAAGCATACCTAGAACAATAAATAAGCGCCTCATCTTTTTTACTTTAGTTTAAATCAAAAATACTGCCTTGATAGGTTCTTTTTAACGGGCACCTGATCTTTTGTGATACTTCGGTTGTGTCACTCCCTTGTACTGCATCTTGTTATGAAGCCATATTCAGACCATAACCCCTAAGATTGAATTAAACAACAAAAGGCTGGTATCATAAAAACAGGGTAAAGAAACAGGATATAAAAACGAACAATTGTTAAAATTAGTAACAAGGTTACGAATTGTTAAAGAAATACGAAGTAGATCGTATATTTGATACGAAATTATTCGTACTTAAAGTATTAAAACCAGCATGTCATGGAAAAAAGTTCATCCTTCGCTAGAATTGTTTATCTGTTAGCGCTTATAGCTACTATTATTGGCTTTTCAGCTTTTAGCCAATCTGCTAAGAAAGAACAACAATTAAAGGAAAATTTTAAAGCGCCAAAAAACCAGGAAGGCAATTTAGACAAGTTAGATTTACAGATGAAGCAATTGGATCTACAAATGCACAAACTCGATCAGCAGATGAAACAGGTTGATATGAGTAAAATGAAGCTGCAGTTAGAGAAAGCATTGCAAAAAATAGATAAGCAGAAGATTGTCGCAGAGGTAAATGAGTCATTGAAAACGATCGATTGGGAAAAGATGGGTGACCAGATGAACGATGCCGTGGCACAAGTTGATAAAGTGAAATTGACGGAGGTGAAGAAAGAAATGGCAAAGGTTAGGGCGGAATTACAAAGGCAGAAATTTGATATGAATTTTACCGTTCCTGACATTGATATGAAAAAAATAAGGAGAAATACAGAGAAGGCAATGAAAAGTGCCAGGGAGTCAATGAAGAAGATAAAAGTAGAAATGAAAGGTCTCCGCGATTTTACTAATGCGCTTGAAAGCGATGGATTGATTGATAAGTTGAAGCCTTACAAGATTGAAGTGAAAGGGGGCGATTTATATATAAATGACAAAAAGCAGCCCAAAGAAGTTAGTGAGAAGTACCGTAAGTATTATAGGAAAGATAGTTTTACTATTAATACGCAAGAAGAAGGCATTATAATTTAACCATTATAAAGTACTAACTGAAACAGCAAAAGTTGTTTCAGTTAGTCTAAACATAATAACATGAACGGCTGAATTAATATTACCCGTACACGTGAGTGACACAACCAAAGCTGCACAAAGAAGTGAAGCTTGTTCAAAAAGGGTTTTTATAATTTATTGCGAAATGCCAATAAAATACAAAAGGCTTATTTAGCTATATCAATCTTGACCTTTTTATTTTTGATTTTCTCGTCTTTAATATTTACAAGAATGTTGCTGACTTTAACCTTTCTAACAGCAACGAATGAAAAAAAGTCTTTTACTTCAATAAGCCCGATATCCTCCTTTTTCAATTGTCCTTTGTTTGTAAGGAAACCTACTATATCAATTTTGTTTACTTTGTCTTTTTTACCTGCGGCGATAAAAAGTGTAGACCACTTTGGCTTTTCGGGCAACTCGTTGGTTTCGGGCAAATCTATCTCCGAAGGTTCGTCAGGTATATAGGCAGGAGTCTTTTCTTCAGGGCCAATAATCAAAATGGCTGTGCCACTTGCTTCCATACGGGCAGTTCTTCCGTTTCGGTGTGTAAATACGTCTTCAGTAGCCGGTAAGTGATAATGGATGATGTAACGGATGTTAGGAATATCCAAACCCCGCGATGCCAAATCGGTAGTGACTAAAATATTAGACGTACCGTTTCTAAATTTCGCTAAAGCACTTTCGCGTTCGTGTTGCTCAAGCGCACCGTGATAATATACGTTTACAATTCCTTTGTCGGCCAGTAAGGCACTTGTACGTTCAACTGCCTCACGGTGGTTACAAAAAATAATGGTTGATCTGTTGCCGAAATAACAGACCAGTCTAAAGAGCGTATCAGACTTGTCTTTATCATCGCTCATTACCACTTTTACCTCGAGTGCTGCTTCTTTTTCGCCAGTTAAAAAGTTCAGTCTTAAAGGTTCGTTAAGTTGAATAAACTCAGGAATTTCTGCGGCTTCAGTAGCTGAGGTTAAAATCCTTTTCTTAAGATTTTTTACTGAATCGATTATAAACGCCATTTCTTCCTGAAAACCTAATTCAAGTGACTTATCAAATTCATCAAGCACCAGTGTTTCTATACTATCTACCTGAATGTTTCCCCGGCGAAAGTGGTCGCCGATACGGCCTGGGGTTCCGATTATCAAAGCTGGGGCTTGTAACAGGTTGTTCTCTTCAATCTCGCGCTTGTGTCCGCCATAGCAACACGTAACTTTAAAACCAGTACCCATAGTCTTAAAAACCTGCTCTATCTGTAAAGCCAGTTCTCTTGAAGGAACCACTACCAGCGCCTGTGTCTTGTTATTGGTTTTATTTAGTTTCTGTAGTACGGGTAATAAAAATGCAAGTGTTTTTCCTGAACCGGTAGAAGAAAGCAAGATAACATCGTTCGGTTTCTCGTTTGCCTCTAGTGAAGCAAGCTGCATTTCATTCAGCTTTTCTATTTTTAGGTTCTGTAGTATTTGCGCAATAATTTCTTCCATAGTCGCAAAAGTACGAAAGATGAAAGCTTGAGGATGTTAAAGCAATCGGCTAAAAAGGGGGAATGTTAATTTTTTCCGTCAATTATTACAGGCGTTTTACTACCCATTATTATAACCTTAGCGTTTGCTGATGTTGCAATCTCTTTCATCGCTTTTATCTGTTCGTATTGCAGTTGATTTTCGGTTAGGCCCGTATTGATAATTCTTTGATAATCTGCTATACCCTGCGCTTCCACTCTTTTGCGTTCGGCTTCCTGTTTTTCTTTCTGTAAAACAAAGAACATCTTTTGCGCTTCCTGTTCTGCGTTTATTTTTTCTTCAATTGCTGCTTTTACCCTGTTTGGCAACGTGATATTTCTTACAAGTAATTGTTCGAGTTGGAGACCGCGGGCCCTAAAATTATCCTCGATTGTTTTATAAATTCTTGTTTGAAATTCGTCACGTTTGGTGCTATAAAGATCGATAGCTGTGTAGTATACAGAGTTATCGCGAATTTTTGTACGGGTTACCGGCCGCACAATTTTGTCCCTAAAATCTAATCCTGTTTGTCTAACCAGTCGGGGCGCCTCGCTGGCCTGAACCCGGTATAAAACTGTAAGGTCAATTATCACTTCGAGCCCGTCAGAAGTTAATACCCTGATTGCATCATCTCCTGATTTATCTCCTTCGTCGTGAACACCACTCATAGTGTAATTTTCAGTGCGTACATCTATCCTGTTTACCTTAGCAAATGGATTAATAAAATGAAGACCGCTCGTTAAGACGTTATTTTGAACTTTACCAAAAAGTGATTGAACTCCCACTTCGCCAGCATCTATCTGCACAACGCACGAGGTGAGTATACCAATAACGATCATAATAGAAGCCACTAGGCGAATAACACCCGTATAAGCTGGAAAGGGAGTTTGCATTTTACGAAGCGAACCGGCCGCTAAAAAAGCGGCAAGGCCAAGTAGAATCAGTAGCATTTTTTTTAAGGGTTTAAGAGTTATAAAGATATGCGGCGGGCCTTTACCCTTAATAATTAATAAATGTGTACAAGCAGCCTCTCTTCGCCCTCGCATCCTCATAGTCTGCTTTACAATCCGCGACCGCCGGTAGCAAACCGATATGCTTTTGGAAAGACTTTTCTAAATATCACACCTGTAACAACGCAAAAAAAGAATATAAAAACCGGTACTATAAGGTAGGTCAGCAGGCGGTAATTAGGTAAATGGTTCCAGTAAATAAAAGCAAGCCTGGTTGTATAGTGAACAAGCGGAACATGGAAAGCAAAAATGATAAACGAGAATGAAGCCACCCATTGAAACCATTTTTTATCCATACACCACTTTACAATGGGATCTGCTCCAAACCAGACTGCGAGAATACCCGCCCCGATGGAAGTATCGTGTAGCGCGTAGAGTATCAGCGGCGTTGCCGGGTTGTTGGGTTCAAGCTCGAAGGCCATAAAAGTTTTAATAACGCTTATACCCAAAAAAAACAACCAGCTAAGGTAGTCACTGAACCAGAGCGGTTTTTTATGTATTGGATAATTACTTGTATTAATTAGTATGCCCAACGAAAAAAAGAATAGCCCCTGTCCCTCGATAAAGGAAAAATTAAATATAGTATGCCAAAACAAAAAAACAAGTGCGAACCAAATAGTGGGAGCTTTTGAAATAAACCAGCTAATTACCGGATAAAGCAGGTTGTAAATAAACAAGCTTCTTATAAACCACAGGTGAAAAGAAACCGGCTTAACTAGCCAACGATACAGCACCCCAAGCCAACCAATTTCGTTGTACGGGCGGTTGTCGCCTAACTGGTCTATCGCTGCATCTTTTACTGCCTGAGCTGTCACAGTAGATTGCTGCCAGAGGTAAGTAATAAGGATGCCAACTGCGCTCCAAAATAAAAAAGGAACTATTAGCGTAGCAAAACGTCTTTTTATTCTTGCAGCATACGGTCTCTTACTGTGAAGCGTAAATATATAACCCGATATCATAAACAATAGTGGTATGCGAAAGCGCAATGCTCCGTTTGCGAAAAAGTACTCTATGAAAGTGGTAAAAGTCAGCGGTTCTTGTACGGTGCTGTAAGGAGTTAAATATGTCTCGTGCAGGTTGTACCCGTGAACATACAATAACAATGATATTGATACAAAGGAGTAAAATTTGAACTTTTGACTAAGGAAATGATTCATCTTTAATTTTTAGTGAGCTGCTTCCTGCTACATTCATATCTATCCGAACCACAAAATTTCACTATTGCTTACAAAGGATATAAACGGTGTAGAAAAATTACTCTTTGTTGGATAAGTATGGGGAAATATTTGAAGACACCGAGGTGCTATAAAGCAGGAATAGTAAGATTAACACACGTGCCGTCTCCTTTTTGCGACTCAATTGTTATATAGCCGTTGAGCTGGTCTGCTCTTTTTTGCATATTTCCAAGGCCATTTCCGTCTGCTTCTACTAAATTAAACCCTACTCCATCATCTTTTACAATCAACACTAATTTTCGGTTTTTCATTGTTAACCGTATCACCAGGTGTTTTGCTTTGGAATATTTGGCTGCGTTATTAACAGCTTCCTTAAAGATTAAAAAGAAATCTCTTCTTGCTTCCATATTTAGTTTTACCTCGTACACACTTTCATCTATAGTAAATTCAAAATCTATTTCTTTTGCCTCCAAAACATTCGTAGCAAATTCTCTCATACGCGCAGTTATTTTATGCATACTGTCATTACTTGGCTTTATACTCCAAACAATGTCGTCCATAGCGTCCATCATCCGTTCACTGTATTCACTTATTTTGCCTAAATATTCCGTTGTTTTGTTATTGTCAACCTGCACTTTATTCTTGGCCATCGAACTGAGGATATTGATGGTACTCAAGGTGCTACCCATATCATCGTGCAGATCTCTTGCAACCCTCGTTCTCAACAATTCTACTGCAAGCAACCGTTTTACTCTTATATCGTGAACTGCATATATCAGCAAGGCCACTACGAATAGCAAAAAGCTCCTAAACCACCACGTTTTATAGTATGGAGGCTTTATATAAATATTTAGGTCGGTAATGTTAGAACAACGCATTCCTTCTATATTCTCGCAATATATTTTAAAGGAATATTTGCCCGGTGGCAACAAAGAGTAGTTTACAAAATACGAACGATCTGCTTTTACCCAGTCTTTATCAATCCCTTCCATTTTGTAGAAGTAGGTAAGTTTATCCCGTTGCCGGTAACTGAGCGAGGCGAAATAAATGCTTAAGGAGTTTTCATCGTTTTTTAGACTTACTCTTGGTATCGATAACAATGAGTCTACCGGCAGATATTGATTAAATAATCTAAAATCGGTAATGGTAACATCGGGGGGAGGTTGAATGGTTGAGAAAATTGCAGGATTAAACATAATCACCGAATTGCTTCCTCCAAATATAATTTTACCCTTACTGGTACTAAAATCGGCAGCGATCGTTAGTTCTGCCAATACCACTCCGTCTCTTCGTCCATAAGGAGTGATATGATTATTATTAGGATTATAGCGGCACAGACCATTACTGGTAACAATCCATAAAAAACCTTTTTCGTCTGTTCTTAACCTTAAAACGGTATTAGAAGGAAGTCCATCTTCATATTGAACTCTTAACACCGTTCGCGTTTTTTTATCGATAAAGTGAAGCGCTCCTCCTGCCAATACGATCTGGTCATTTTGCAATTGTTCTATATCGTACCCTGTATTACTGTACAGGCTATTCAGACCACCATGCTCTGTATAATGTTGTAATATGTTACCGCTAATCGGGTCAATTGCATATAGTCCGCTTTCCTTGGTTGCCAGCCACATCCACCCTTGTCTGTCAATAAAAATTTTGTAGATAATAGTGCCTATATCAAGAACCACAGAAAATTTATTGTCCGCATATTTAATTAAACGGCCACCTTGGGTGGCCAGCCACATTTGTCCCTGCTTATCTTCTGTTATATATTGGATCCTGCTATTATTAAATTCGGCCCGGTGTAAATAATCGTGCGTTTTCTTTTCAATGTTATGTATCATCAGTACGCCATTATTGCAACCTGTCCAAATGTTACCGGTAGTGCTTTGGCGGCAAAGGCTCCAGGTTTGGTAGGCAGCGTCTTTTAAGGTTTGCGACCAGTTAGCAGGTGGTGGTTGCAGGGGCCACGGAAGATCAATTTTACGTAGAAATTGATCTGTAACAGTTACGCCTTGCCTACCGGAAGCAAATAGAAGATTACCGTTAGGCAGTTCTATAATATCGTTAATAGACGTAGGGCCGCTTTTATCGTTAAAAGTTACGTTTACTACAGACGAGTTGCCACTTCCTGTTGCAGTGTAGTAAATGCCCTGGTTGGTAGCCAGCCAAATATTACCTTCTTTATCTTCTAATACCTGGAAAACTGATTCGTAGTCTATCGATATATTATCGTTTCCCGTAACACTTTTTATATAATCAAAACGATGGGTGCTTCTATCAAAGTTTAAAAGAGCATTCAATCCATAAACCCATAGATCACCCTTTTTAGTTTCATAAATCTGTCGGTAGTCGGTTGATCCGCGTTGACCATAATTTAACCCGGTAGTGTCTTTATTTAAATAGTTGCTGCCTGTACTATCAAGGCAGAACCTGTATTGGGGGCCAATGCTTCCTTTGGGATAACCAAACAACCAAATTCTGTGTTGGCGGTCAATATAAATTCTGCTAAGGCCTGTTTGTATTTTTAAGTTATTTAGTATGGGAAGATTATTTGGATTGTTTCTTTTATACCACATTTGCCGGCTTCCTATATCATAAATACATAACCCGCTATCGCAGGCAAACCAGTATTGTTGTTTCGCGTGGTTCTCGTAAGCACCAAGTGTATTTATCACCCAACCCTTAGGAAAGGGAAAAGGCTTGTCATCAACAAAAGAGTTGTCTTTTTTATTAAAGTGCAAAATGCCATAGTCCTGCACATTCAGGTAAATCTCTCCCCGGGAGTCTTTCCACATCCGGTATTCTGAAGAGGCGGGAATTTTTTTATCTGGCTTTAGAGCAATTTTTCTATAAATGAATGTAGATGGATCAAATATTCCAAATTGACGAAGAGTAAACATTCCTAAGATAAATTTACCGCTGTCGGCCGGTACCATTTGAGATATGCGGGGGTACATCAATTTATCACCATCTGTTTTTGATGTACTAATTTGTATAAACTTACTGCCGTCGAACCTTTGTAAACCATTAGCCGTCCCTATCCACATAAATCCTTTGTCGTCCTGGTGAAGACTTGTAACGTGGTTGCTGGCAAGGCCAATACCATCATCGGTGGTAATATGGGTAAAAGTAAATCGTTGTGCCTGCGAGACTTTGGCAAAAAGCAGTAAAAGTATAATGCAGAATAAAGCTCTCATTTGTATGGTGCAAAACTAATAATTGAAAGTAGGCTTAACTATACCATTGGTAAACACCACCTGTTTAAGTTGCCCGCTTTTTCTTAAGTTATTGCTTAACAAATTAATTCTTTTTTTACCTGTACCTAATTTCTTTATTCAGCTTCGGTTGCGTCGCACGCTTGTGCTGTTTTTTTTAATTCAGCAATTCAGGTCTTAGAACTTCTATCGCTTTATAGCTTGTATATGATAAATAATAAAAGGCGTAAAAAGCAGCATAAAAAATAGAAAGTACAAGTGAGTGACACAACAATGTTGAAAAATGATAACTTGCCTGAACAAAAAAAATTATCAAATATGCCCGAGGCTCCTGATCTTGAAGTGTTCGCTAAAAATTTAAATAAGCTTTTTGCAGGCAGGAAATTAGCGGAGATAAAGATTGTAAATGCAAAGAGTTCAAAAGGTGATGCCACTGCGCTGGACGCAAATTTGAAAGGTCATAAACTTGTAGCAGTTTACCGGTCAGGCAAAGAATTAAGGTTTCAGTTTTCAAACAAATTAGTGCTTGGAATGCATTTAATGCTTCACGGAAAATTGTACGAGTTTAATGAAACAAATGAAAATAAAAATACTTTAATCGAGCTTTATTTTGAGGGTAAGGGGTTAGCGTTGACGGATTACCAGGGGTATGCAAACGTAAAACTAAACCCTGAAGACAAAAAAGGGATAGATACATTATCGAAAGAACTGGATTTTGCTTATTTGAAAAAAGCATTACAATCAAAGTCAAACATCAAGACACGCATTACAAACCAGGACGTAATAAGAGGTATTGGAAATGCATATGCCGATGAAATACTATGGGAGGCTAAAATAGCGCCGCAATCAGTATCGAACAAAATTCCTGATGATAAGATAAAGACGTTGGCTGCAGCAATAAAAGCGGTTCTTGAAAATGCAGAAAAAGAAATTTCAAAATCACACCCTGGTATTATAGCAGGTGAGGTGCGCGATTTTCTTAAAATACATAATTCAAAAAAGGATAAAAGCCCGACAGGAGCTGAAATAAAGGCAGACAAGAAAGGGGGAGTGACTTATTATACAGACGAGCAGGAAATATTTATTTAAGACCAGTTTTAACGTACGCTCCTTATCGGCTTTATAACCTGCCGCTCGTTTTTGTTATCTTTGAATGGTAAAACGTATTGCAAGCCTGGCACGAAAAGCTCATGCTTTTTAAAAACATCCACACATTTCTACTATGTCAAAGCTTGCAATAAATAAGGAGCCGTCGAAATTATTAGTGCTTGCTGCATTTGCAGCATTATATATTATATGGGGATCAACCTATTTAGGCATCCGGATTAGTATTAAAACAATTCCACCCTTTTTTCTTGTAGCATGCAGGTTTCTTGTAGCAGGAGCGATTTTATTTGCGTGGTGTTTGTTTAAAGGCGAAAAAGTGCCTTCTTTAAAAGTAATTAGCACAATAAGCGTAGGTGGTTTTTTAATGTTGTTTATGGGCAACGGAGCAGTGTCGTGGGCTGAGCAATATTTACCAAGTGGAATAGCTGCCATTATAGTAGCAACTGTGCCTCTTTGGTTTGTGCTGCTCGACAAAGGCCAGTGGAAATTTCATTTTTCTAATAAAATAATTATCCTGGGGTTTCTTGTTGGCTTTTCGGGAGTTCTGTTATTATTTGCCGGAAAAGGTTCAACTGACTTTTTAGGAGATAAAATGAAGCTGATTAGTTTTTTTGTGCTGCTTGTTGGTACTATTGCCTGGGCAACGGGTTCGTTATATTCGAAATATAAGAAAGTAGAAGCATCGGTTACTATGAAGGCAGCGGTTCAAATGTTGGCTGCTGGAGTAATTTCGGTACCAGCCGGCTTAATAGGGGGTGAGCAAAACCACTTTTCTCTTACCCAAATTTCAGGGAGTTCTTTTGCTGCAATGTTATACCTGATTATTATGGGTTCTTTAATTGGTTACATGTCTTACATATGGTTATTAAGTGTACGCCCCGCTTCGGTTGTGGGTACGTATGCTTATGTAAATCCTGTTGTTGCTGTTTTTCTGGGGTGGCTGATATTAGACGAGCAAATTACCATTCAGCAAATTCTTGCTTTGATAGTAATTCTTGCAGGAGTAATACTTGTGAGTTTTGCGCCGGAGCCTAAGAAAGCAATTATTGTAAGCCGGGCTGAAACGGCTGCCTGAGTGCGGCAATGGCAATTTAAGATACGAAGGGTTAGGTTACTTCTGTACCAACTGCAGCACTACCTGTTTCGGCTAACCTGCATAAGAAAACAGACAAAAAAAAGTGAAGCCGGATAAACTGCGGCTTCACTTTTTTATATACAATTTGTAGAATAAAGAAAAAAAGTACAAGAGTGCGACGCAAGAGTAGTTGCAAAAAGCGGAAAAAGCCTGCTACCAAAACTATTGTATCACCTCTTCTATCACCTGGCCAATATTGCCACTAGGCATTTGTATATGCAGCAAAGCCGAAAGAGTGGGTGAAATATCGGTCATATAAGTTTCACGATTTGTCTTTCCTTTTTTAATTCCCCAGCCATACCAGAGCAAAGGGATATGAGAGTCGTAGGGATTCCACGAGCCGTGCGTTGTGCCCTTGTTTCCACCCGAAAAGTATTGAGGTTTGTAAATGAACTGAATGTCGCCACTTAATTTTTGATTGTAGCCATTAGCAACCATATTTTTTATGCCAACCGGCAGGGCTATCTTATTTAGTTCTCTAACGTCAAAAGCGTTTACAATAATCGGAAACTCAAGTAAGCGGTCAATTATTGCTTCTTTTATCTTTTGTTCGTTTTCAATAACAGCTTTGTTTAAATACACCTGGTAATTGCTTACAGAAGAAACGGCATTTTTAATTTTAAAGCGCTGTTCAATCATATTATTTAAGGTGGATTGCAAGCCAGTTTCACCCAGCAGGCCCGCTGGTATTTTATTCTCTTTTAATTGATCGGGAACATGTGCTACAGCGTGATCGGCAGTTATAAAAACAGTGTATTGACCCTTGCCAATTTTACCATCCAGGAAGTTGAGAAATTGAGCCAACTCATTATCGAGGCGGAGGTAGTTGTCTTCAACCTCGATTGAATTAGGCCCGAAGGTGTGGCCGATATAATCGGGAGAGGAAAAACTGACTGCAAGAAAATCGGTATTTGCAGTTTGTCCAAGACGTTCGCCTTCAATGGCAGCTTTTGCCATTTCGAAAGTCAATGTATTTCCTGATGGAGTAGTGCGGAGGGCGTTGTATTTATCCCTGGTAATGTTTGCAGTTATGTGCGGGAAAGTATTGTCTTCGAGGCTGCCTTCATAAGTTTTATCGTCTGCCGTACTTTGAACGTAAGTATTAATAGGGTAGAGGGTGTTCCAGTTTTGCTGCAGATACTGGTCGGGCAATTTTTTGTTGTTGAATTGCTTAACCCAATCAGGTAAGTCTTTCATATAGTAGGTACTGGAAATGAAAGCACCGTTTGCATTGTCGAACCAATAAGCGCCATTAGCTGAATGGCCGGCAGGCAAAATAGCCCCGCGATCTTTTAAAGCAATGCCAATAACTTTTGACCTGAAATTAGTAGCCAGTCTCAGTTCGTCTGTTACAGTGGTAGTCCACATACTCGATGGCGACATTTCTCCCGCATCAGATGTACTGCCTACAGTTTTAACTGTTGAATCTTCTGTGCAGTACCAACTTCTGTTGAGGTCTCTTCTATACCAGCTGTTACCAAGAATGCCATGGATAGCAGGCACCGAGCCGGTGTAAACACAAGTATGGCCGGCGGCAGTTACGGTGGGAGTGTAAGGGATAAAAGTGTTTTCGCAACTAAATCCATCGTTTAATAATCGTTTAAAGCCATTAGGCGAATAGCGGTCAGCGTACCGGTACAAATAGTCCCACCGCATTTGGTCTATAACAATGCCTACAACTAATTTGGGCCTTGCCAACTTAGCAATACTTGCAGTTTTGTTCTGCGCATTTACCCCAACCCAGAGTAATAAAAATGAAACAAAAATGATATTTCTCATCTGCTATTCAATTATTTGTGACAAATGTATTTTAAACCTAGTTACAAGAGTGTTTAATAATGAGGAACTAAACCACAAAAATTTGAGAGATGACAATTGTGCCCTGCTACAATTATATTTGCACCACATTTAAAAAAGTGTACTAATGAAAGTAATGAAGTTTGGTGGAACCAGTGTTGGTAAGGCGGAGAGGATGCACCAGGTGGCGGAGCTGATAACAAGAGATGATGAACCAAAAATTGTGGTATTAAGTGCCCTTAGCGGAACTACTAACGCTTTGGTTGAGATAAGTAATGGTTTATCTAATCGCGATCGTAATTTTTCAAAACATGCCATAGACAAACTTGAGCAGCACTATAAACAGTTTATAAGCACATTATTAAAAACTGAAGAAGCGCAACAGAAGGCATTAAAAATGATATCTGAGCACTTCGAATTTTTAAATATCATTCTTAAGATTTCTTTTAGTGAGGCTTTGAATAAGGACATTCTTGCACAAGGCGAGTTGATGAGTACAAAATTGTTTTCGGCTTACCTGACAGAAGTAGGCATAGATCATGAACTGTTACCGGCCCTTGAGTTTATGCAGATTGATGCTTATGAAGAACCGTTGATCGGCAACATTAGAGTAAAGCTTACCCAACAAATAAAGCACCACCAGGATAAGAAGATATTTGTTACGCAAGGTTATATCTGCCGCAACAGCAAGGGTGAAGTAGATAACCTGAAGCGCGGTGGAAGTGACTATAGTGCGTCATTAATTGCTGCTGCCGTTAATGCGGAGGTATGCGAGATATGGACAGATATTGATGGTATGCATAACAACGATCCGCGCATGGTTGACAAAACCGTAGCAGTGGAGCAAATGAGTTTTGATGAAGCGGCAGAGCTGGCTTATTTCGGAGCTAAGATTTTGCACCCGGCTTCTATTTGGCCTGCCCAACATTATAATATTCCTGTTAAGCTGCTTAACACGATGGAGCCATCTGCAAAAGGTACACTGATTGTAGAAGATGCAGGTAGCGTGGGGGTAAAAGCTGTAGCTGCCAAAGATGGAATTGTAGCCATCAAGATTAAGAGTAGCCGCATGTTGCTGGCCTATGGCTTTTTGCGGAAGGTTTTTGAAGTTTTTGAAAAGTATCGGACTTCCATTGACATGATTACTACCTCAGAGGTGGCTGTTTCACTTACAATTGACAACAAAGAAAACCTTGCCGACATTATACAGGAGCTTGAAGCGTTTGGAACAGTTGAAGTAGACGAAAATCAGACTATTGTGTCCGTAGTCGGAAATCAAATTGTACAAACCCCACAAGTAATGATGCGGTTGTTTGATGCTATCGACAACATTCCTGTTAGGATGGTAAGTTATGGCGGTAGCAAGCACAATGTTTCTTTGCTAATTCCTGCAGAGTATAAAACAAAAACTTTACAGGCATTAAATAAAGGGTTGTTTAATCTATAAATTTTTAAGGCAGCAAAATTAATATTAACGGGTAAGTGAAGTGTTGTAAATGGTCGGCACACTTTTACGGTGCTGGTAGATGGCGTTGAAGCAGGCCAGATAAAAATTGACGACACAGAAGACTTTACGCTGGAAGTGGCGTTCGTACCTTCAAATGCAAAGTGAACGGGATGACAAGTGAGGAAGAAACTGTTACGCTAAATAATGTTGAGCATACCCACATAGTGTAAGTACGGCTTTAAATTTATTAGCCCCTTGTACTTTTTAATGCTCGCCGGTTGGTTGCTTCCATCTTACTTCCGCCTGAAAAAAGCGCCTATTCCGCATTACAAGTACTTTAATACTTGTACCAATACTTACTGTCGTGCTCTATTAACCCGTCTCCATTACCGTTTTGCGGAGAAAGTGCCTTATAATAGGACAGGACAAGAGCAATCCTTTTAGGTAAAGAAAGAATGCACTGTTTGTGCAAATGTGGCCACATTGTTTTGGGTAAGGGGTGTTGTAACATAACAGTGGAGACATTTTCTATAAATGTACCTGGTAAATTAAGCAATAAAAAAGGGATGCTTTTGACAGCATCCCTTTTTATTGTTTTTTAGCTTCTTACGTTCAGTTGAATTTTTGCTTCACCTGCTTTTTGCCTTAGTAAATCTTGTATTAAAAAACCATTACTTTTCCGGCGTACATTTTTACTCCATTATTTAATATCTGAAGTAAGTATGTGCCCGTTTGCGCAGGCTTCTCTATTTTATAAAGACTTACTTCTTTAGTCAGTACTATTTTTTGAGAAGAAACTTTTCTACCTTCTATGCTATAAAGTTCGAGAGAGCCCTTACCTGCTGTTGAAGCTGCAGTTTGAACATAAATGTAGCCCGCCTGAACATTAATAACAGGTTTTTGACTTTTATTCATATTTCGCTTTACCTGGATAGTAGCAGAGTAGCTTTTTCGTCCATCGTTATCGGTTTGTGAAATACGATAGTAATTAAGTATAAAAGGGTGTAGGTCGGTGAAGGAATAATTGGCTTGTGTCTTTCCGGTTTCCGCATCAATGGTAGCCAATGTTTCAAACTGTTTACCATCCCTGCTTTTTTCAATTTTGAAGAAGCCATTATTTACTTCATTTGTGATTCCCCACTCAAGCAAAACATTTTCCTGTACATTATTACCGCGGAAGTGCATCCAGGTAAGAGGCATCAGGGTGCCACAGGTACCAGCCGGAACGGTGACCGTAACTGCAGCGGTGCTTAAAGCGCCATTGGTGGTAAGTGCTCTTCCGTCTATGATAACCCCGGTTTTTAAATCAATAGCTGCATTGTTGGCGATGAACGTTCCTTTCATTTCTGAATTGTCGCTTATACTAATTGCTCCGTCTACTTTCCAGAACACATTTTTTGCCTGGGTGCCATTTGTTAGTATAACCTTCGCATTTGTACTTGTGCCTAAAGCTCCTGTTATCTTAATAACGAATACTGCGTCGGGGTTACCTTGTCCATTCAAGTAAAGTGTGTCTGTAAAAGATGTTGCAGATTTCATGACATAGGTATGTGGCGTAAGAACCAGGTTATGTCCAAATTGTGCGGGATATAATAATTCAATATCATCAGTTAAGGTATTGAGATATGAATAGACATTTAGTAAATCTGCTGCACAGGCCGATGTAGACCCATCAGGAATAGGATGTATTTGACCCTTAACCAATAATGGATCAAAACCCGTTGTTAAGCCAACGTTCGATCCAATATCTCCTGTTGCATGCGACACACCAGCGTTTGCTACCGAACCATTACCTGAAAAAATTGCGTAACAGGCGGTAGTAGCAAGGTTTGGTGCTGCCGGCCCTTTAAGTAGGGCGCTGCCGCAACCAACGGGGGTATAAGCCATCGTACCGGTAATGTTAACTGCACCGGTAGTAGAAAGTGCTCTTCCTTCAAGAGTATCACGTGTGCTCATGTTGATTGCTGCATTATTTACAATCAAGTTTCCTTTGAATGAAGTGCCTGCGGCCATGCCTACCATGCCTTCTACTTTCCAATATACATTGCAAGCCATTGCTCCATTTATCAATTTTACTTTTGATTCTGCCTGTGTTGAAAAGGCAGCACCGATTTTGAAGATAAACACTGCATTAGAATTTCCCCGCGCATCCAGAATAAGATTTCCGGCCAGCGTAGTCAACCCGTTAATAGCATAAACCCCGGCAATAAGCGTATCGCCATTACCTAGCAAAGGCGCATGGCTGAATGTGTGGGGAGTGCCGTTAATTTCGTTATAAGCGAACAATAAATCTTGTGCGGCCTGTGAGGTGGCGCCATTATTATTGTGCATCACCCCATTTACATTACCAAAACCAGTTGTGGAGCCGCTGTTGCTACCTACATTGCCGGTAAGGTGAGAAATTCCTGTATTGCCTACTGCGCCCACTGTAGTAAACAATACAAAATTAGCTGCGGTGCCTAAATTGGGTCCCTGGGCAAAATTTATAGTTGGAATAGATAATAAAGTAGCCGCGGCTACTGCAAAGTGTAGAAATTTAATTTTCATTAACATTGGATGAAGCGTGAATACATTTTCACACAACAAAGAACGTTTTACTTGACGTTATAATTGTTACACCTTAACTGTATTAGGTTGTAACATTCACACATTTACAGTTTGATGATACCTTTTTTTCAATTATTGGTGCTGCTGTGCTGTTATGTCTTCAAATACACTTTTTAATTCTAATGGGTTCTTGATTTTTGGTACCAGCTCTAGTAATCCGGTTCATCATTGTTGCGTCGCATTCCGTTTATCGGCAGCAATTCTATGAGGCCCTCATGCTTTGCTGCGTTTCGTTGCAGGTGTGTCACACCATCAAGACTACCATGAGGGGCCATTTTCCTGATACAGATGTAAATGTTGCGCAGCAATATTTAGCGGGTAGAAGTTTGAAGACTGTTTTGTTTTTAACGTCACCGTTTGGCACGTCTGGTGCTTCAATACAGGTTTCATTCTGCACCAACCGTTCCTATAGAACCTCAACACAACAACCTTTTTCTTTGCACTGCCTGGCAGATGTGCCGGGGTCATTGAAGGAAGTAGGTATCCTCACGGTAGCAGTCACGGTGAGGCACGTCCGGGGTGAAAGGATCTTTCGGTTGATTATGCCTTTAAAACCAACTTTGCCAGGTATTGATCAAATTCATCCTGAAAAATTATCTCTGTTTTCCATCCCTCTTCTTCGGCGGTCTTTGTCAACATCTTTTGGTCGATGTACAGCCAGGTAAACCATTCCGTTTTTTGTTTTTTGTATTCGTAACGATACCTGATCTCTCCATAGTAGTGGTCCATCTCGGGTATATCGTGATCATACAAATAGGCCACATCTGACGAATCGAAAATTAACTGACCCAACGGATCAATGAGTTTTTTAGCATGTTGTAGAAAAGACTTTAATCCGGCAATATTTCCTGTTAACCCGATGCCGTTCATCAGCAGCAATAAGGTATCAAACCGTTCTCCATCAAATGAAAAAATGTCTGTACAATTAATTTTTTTAACTCCGCGTAACCTCAATACCTCTGCGGCTTTTTCTGATATTTCAAGTGCGGTTACGTCAAAGCCTTTATCTTGTAATTCCAGGGCATGACTACCTGCACCTGCACCTATGTCTAAAATTTTACCGGTGCAATTTTGTAGGGCTATTAGTTCAAGGTCAGGCATGTCTGCCACATTACGGAAATAAGTAGCGATAGGCATTTCTTCCTTTTTCCCATATTTGTTATGGATCCAAAGCTTGTTGTAAGGTTGCCTGGTATAGAAGTCTGATATAGCTTTTCCCAAAACATCCATCATAATTGAGATTTGTTTTCCGCCCACACACCAACACTAATGTACAAGTGTGCGACGCAAGAATTTCTAATAGTTATTCAAATGCGGGCTACATAAAAAATATTATAATTAAAAGGAGCTCCATTACATGAAGCTCCTTAAAAATTTATTTATTATTTATAATACCAGCATTGCGTCGCCATAACTAAAGAAGCGGTATTTGTCTTTAATTGCCTTTTTGTATGCTTCCATTGCAAGCTCATAACCAGCAAATGCGCACGTCATGATAAGAAGGCTTGACTTAGGTAAATTGAAATTGGTGACAAGGCAGTCGGCGACATTAAAATCGTGTGGGGGGTGTATAAAAGTACTTGTCCACCCTTCGCTTGGTTTCAGCAGTTTCTTCGCAGTAAAGCTTGTCTCCATGGCGCGCATTGTGGTGGTGCCTATAGAACAAATACGGTGGTTGGTTTCTTTGGCTTTGTTTACAATTTTACATGCAGCTTCATCTACATTGTAATATTCGGCATCCATTTTATGCTTGCTTAAATCTTCAACTTCTATGGGGCGAAAAGTGCCGAGGCCGGTATGCAAAGTGACCTCTGCAAAACGTATCCCTTTAATTTCGCAACGCTTGATTAGTTCTCTGCTAAAATGCAAGCCGGCCGTTGGAGCAGCCACCGCGCCCTCATGCTTGGCGTAAACTGTCTGGTATCTTTCGCGGTCTTCTTCGTCTGGTTTACGCTTAATGTATTTTGGTAAGGGGGTTTCTCCCAATGCCTCTAATTGTACTTTAAAGTCTTCTTCTGCTCCTTCCCATTGAAACTTAATTGTACGGCCGCGGCTGGTGGTATTGTCAATTACTTCAGCTATCAGCTCGTCGGAGTCTCCAAAATATAGCTTATTTCCAACGCGAATTTTCCTTGCCGGTTCCACTATCACATCCCATAAGCGGTTTGTTTTACTTAATTCCCGCAGCAGGAACACTTCAATTTTTGCCCCCGTTTTTTCCTTGCGGCCATACATACGGGCAGGAAAGACTTTTGTATTGTTTACAACAAATACGTCTTTGTCGTCAAAATATTCAAGTATGTCGCGAAAGTATTTGTCTTCAATCTGGCCTGTCTTTCGATGGACGACCATCATACGGCTGTCTTCTCTTTTTTTTGCAGGTTGTTGGGCAATAAGATTTAGAGGGAGGTCAAATACAAACTGAGATAATTTCATTTGCTATTGATTCATTGTTTTCATAGTTCGTACAGTGGCCCTGTTGGAGGCAAGGGCGTTGGAACAGCATGATTTGAAAGTTGGCTAAGGTAAGATAAAAGCTTTTTATTATTTAAATTTTACTTTCGCGTAAACCTTTTGCGGCTGGTGTAAATTCTTTAAAAGTCTGCGTTTTAACCATTTATAAAACGAATAATTTTCCTGCGAATAATTTTCTATTTCTGGTACTTGTTAAATATATTTTCGGTATTTATTTGATAACTTACAGGTTCTATTAAGACTTTGATGAGACGATTTTTACTTTCCCCTTTTTTATTATTCCTGCTTTTTTTTTCTGCCTCTACCGCACAAAAACGAACAACCATTAAAAAATATCCAAGCCTGTTTTGGGAAATAACAGGAAACGGTTTGAAAAAGCCTTCATACTTGTTCGGAACAATGCATGTTAGCAGTAAGATGGTTTTTCACTTAAGTGATTCCTTTTATTATGCGATGCGCAACACAGACGCCGTGGCGCTTGAGCTTAACCCCGAAATATGGCAGGATGAAATGTTCCGCTTTCAAAAAGCACAGATGAGTCTTGCTCATTTTTCGCTGGGAAAGATGAACGATTACTTAAAGCAAAGTTCGTTTAGGTTAGACAAGTATGAAGATGATATAAAACGGGCGTTGATTGAAGAGCCTACTGTTGTAAATAATCTCTTGTACCGGTCTTACCAGCCTTCGGCAGACTTCGAAGAAAATACGTACCTCGATTTGTACATATACCAAACCGGCCGAAAGTTGGGTAAGCAGGCTGCGGGCGTAGAAAACTACCTCGAGTCGGAGCGCTTAATGATGGAGGCATACCAGGATATGGCGCGTGATAAAAATAAGAGACGTTTTGACAATGATGGCGAATCGATGTTTGATATACAAAAGAAGATTCAACAGGCCTATAGAAATGGCGACCTCGACTTGATGGATTCGCTTCAAAGTATGACCAGCGGTTCAACAGCTTTTTCTGAAAAGTTTTTGTACGTGCGCAACCACATACAGGCCAATTCAATTGATACAATTCTAAAAAAGAGAAGCCTTTTTGTAGGTGTTGGCGCCGCTCATTTACCAGGTCCGCGCGGTGTGATAGAATTGTTGCGCAAAAAAGGATACAAACTACGGCCAATCTTTATGCAGGATAGAGATGCCTCGCAAAAAGATGAGATAGATAAGTTGAAAGTGCCGGTAACCTTTAGGACACAGACAACCCAGGATGGAAAAATTGAACTGCAATTGCCGGGAAAATTGTATAAAAGGGAAGAAGTAAGGGGAAATGAAAGTTGGCAATATGCTGATATGAATAACGGCTCTTATTACATGCTTACAAGGGTTCGAACTCATGCTGCAATGCTAGGGCATAGCGAAAAGGTGGTACTCGGCAAGGTGGACAGCATGCTGTATGAAAATATTCCTGGCCGCATTATAAAGAAGACTGCAATAAATAAGAACGGTTACCAGGGGTTTGATATTACCAACCGTACGCGACGCGGCGACATACAACGTTACCAATTATTAGTAACACCGTTTGAAGTGCTCGTTTTTAAAGTGAGTGGAAGTGACAATTATGTGGAAGGCAAGGAAGCCGATATGTTTTTCAACTCAATTAAAATAATGCCCTTGCCTGGTAACAAATGGGCTGCATTTGAACCAACGCAAGGAGGTTTTACAGTTGATTTTCCTAAAACAGCAAATGAAGCCTATAATAGAAACTCGGGAGATGGAACCGGCAGGTGGGAGTACGAGTCGATCGATAACAACAATGGCAATGCTTATATGCTTTGGAAGAAAAGCCTGCATAATTTCAATTTTATTGAAGAAGACACTTTCGATCTTGCTTTGGTAGCCGAAAGTTTTAAAAGCTCAGGAATAATAGACAAACAAATATTCAGGAAAGCCGGCACGCAAAAAGGTGTTCGATTTCTTGAAAGTAAATTTTCTTTAAAAGATGGATCTTATATTACTTGCAAGGCTTTCATAAAAGGTCCGCATTATTATTTGTTGGCGGTTAAATGCAAGGATAGAAAGAATGATTTTGAGGAGTTTTTTAATTCATTCCGGTTCACCAGTTTCAAATACTCCAAACCCGAACGTTATATCGACTCTACTTTAAAGCTCGAAGTTGTTACTCCCGTTAAACCTAATGTTGATAATGTTTTAAGATCGTGGATGGAAAAAGCAGGAAGTGAGGCGATGCCAGCATCGGAGAATTCCTATTCCGGTTGGCCGAAAAATAAAACGGGAGTATTTAAGAGTGACTCAACGGGTGAAAGTATTTTAGTGACTGTTCAAAATTTTCCTAAATACTATCATAGTCGCGATTCCTCCAAGTTCTGGCGTGAAAAACTGGATGAGAAAGAAACTGGAAAAGACATGGTTTTCAGAAGGAAAGAATTTTTTAAAGTGAACGACTCCGCGTGCGGATACTATGTTGTTTTAACGGATACAAATTCGTCCCGCTGCATAAAATCTACTTATTATTTGAAAGGAAATAATTTATATAAATTCTCCACTTTATCTGACACTACAACCCACGAGAGTGAATTTTTAAAATCCTTTTTTGCCACTGCAAAGCCTCTCGATAAAAAAACAGGTACTTCTGTTTTCAACACTAAGCTAGACGTGTTCTTTGCTGATTACTCAAGCAAAGACTCTGCTATTACCAAATACGCCAACGAGGCAATTTCCAGTATTTACTTTGGCAAAGATGGCGTTGAAAGAATAATGTCTGCCATCAATAAATTAAAGTTTGGTGATAAAGAATATTTTGAAACCAAAGCGAAGTTTATAACAGAACTGGGTTATATCAACGATACTTCAGTAAACAAAAAGGTTATAACCTATTTGAAAGAACTCTATGATAAAAGTTCAGATACCAGTTATTTTCAGAACCCCGTCTTAACTGCCTTAGCCCGACTACAGACCCGTGAATCTTATAACTTACTTAAAAAGTTATTGGTACAAGATCCCCCGGTTTTTGATGACAGTTACGAGTACGCACGCATTTTTTCCCGTTTTTCAGATACCCTATTATTAGCCCAGACCCTTTTTCCGGATATACTGCAATTGGCAGCACTGGAAGATTACAGGCCACTAATAAACCGGCTTTTAAAAGCAATGGTTGACAGCGGTTATATAAAAGGAAATGACTACGAAGATTATTTTAGCAAGTTGTATTTCGATGCAAAAATTGAGTTGAAAAAGCAGCAAAATAAAGATGAAAAGTTATTGGATATTGACAACGATGATTTAGAGGTTGAGGATGATGAAGAGGAGTACAAAGCTATTTATGCAAGGAACCGCGCTAAATCAACTGCTTCTTCGCTTGAAGATTATGCCGTTTTACTTATGCCGTTTTACGATAAAGTTCCATCTGTGGCCAAATACTTCGAGAAGCTGTTGCAATCTAAAGATGTCAATGTTCAGTTAATAGCAGCGAGGTTAATGACGGAGAAAAATAAAAAAATACCCGACACGCTTTTTGCTTCCCTTGCCAGGCAGGATAAGTACAGGGCAAAGTTGTATTCGATGCTGAAAAAGATAAACAGAACAGACCTTTTTCCGCAGAAATATAAAAATCAGGAAATTATTGCAAGAGCATTACTACTCCGCGATAAAAATTACAAGGAGTTTGCAGCAATAAAGATGGTCGAAAAAAAAGTACTACAGTCAAAAGGCATACATGGCCACCTGTACCTGTTTAAATATAAAATAAAACCCGACGATGATTGGAAGATCGGTATTAGCGGACTGCAACCATTAAACCTAAAAGAGGTTAGTACGACAGGGAATTTAGTGAAGCTGACAGAGAAAAAGCTAAAACCCTATGAGAATGAATCAGCGCAGTTTGACGAGCAGGTAAAAAGAATTCTTTTTGCACAACATAAAAGCGGACGAAGATTTTTTGAACGTTCTAATTCGTGGAGTTTAGGATACCACAATTCAGAAGAGTAGTTGATGTTTTTAACCGTACCCTACTGTTTATAGTGTTTATGGAAATTTCTTTGGTTGAGATACCGGCCTTTGTTTTCTATAGCATCATTGTTGCGTCGCAAGCACTTCATCTGCCCCTCTTTTAGCATCACAAAGCCTCATATAATCACTACTTATTTACTAAAGCGAGGTTATTGAACTTCTCCTACAATGCCTTTGGGTATACTTGCTATCAAGTTTTGGGTATAAGTTGATTTGGGATGTAGATATACGTCTTCAGCATTACCTGTCTCTACAATCTTGCCTTTGTTCATTACCATTATTCTGTCACTGATATACCTGACTACAGACAAGTCGTGTGATATAAATATGGAAGTAAATTTAAATTCCTTCTTCAAGTCGTTTAATAAGTTCAGAACCTGTGCCTGTACACTTACATCTAGTGCAGATACACTTTCATCACAAATCACAAATGCAGGATGAAGGGCCAGGGCCCGTGCTATAACTATTCGTTGCCGCTGTCCGCCGCTAAATTCGTGAGGGTAACGGTTATAATGTTCTGGTTTTAGATGTACTTTTTCAAGTAATTCCATCACTTTTTCTTGCTTCCCGCGGTTATTGAGGGCAAGCCGATGTACCTGTATCGGTTCACCAATTGCTTCTCCAATTGTCATTCTCGGGTTCAACGATGAGTAGGGATCCTGGAAAATAATCTGCATGTCTTTTCGCATACTCCTCAATAGATCCTGCGGTGCTTTTGCTAAGTCTTGCCCTTTAAAAAAGATGCTTCCTTCTGTAGGTTTTATCAATTGCAGTATACTTCGCCCTAGAGTGCTTTTTCCACAACCAGACTCACCTACAAGCCCCACCGTTTCTCCCTCAAATAAATCGAAGCTTACGTCATCAACTGCTTTAATAAATTCGGTTGGCTTTCCAAATAACTTCGACTTCGCCGGAAACCAAACTTTTACATTTTGTACTGATAGTAACGGATGGTCGCGGTTTATAATTTCGGATCTCCGCACTTGTTCTCGTATTTCCAGCTTGTCATGTACGTCCTTAAGTTTTCCATCTATAAAGTCACTAACTACAGGTAGTCGTTCACCTTTTGCGTGTAGGGCAGGGCGACAAGCAAGTAAGGCTTTGGTATATGCATGTGTTGGATTTTTATATAATTCTGCAGCCGGTCCTTCTTCAACAATGCTGCCTTTGTACATCACAATTACCTTATCAGCTACTTCCGCAACAACACCTAAGTCGTGAGAGATAAAAATTACTCCGATGTTTTTTTGCTGCTGAAGATTTTTAATCAACTGAAGTATTGTTTTCTGCACTGTTACATCAAGGGCTGTGGTAGGTTCATCGCAAATAAGCAGTGATGGATTACAGCTCATTGCCATTGCAATCATAACCCGTTGCTTCTGTCCGCCACTCAACTGGTAAGGATAGCGGCTATAAAGGAGGGAAGGATTAGGCAGTTGTACGCTTTCAAATAATTCTATCGTTCTTTTCTTTGCCTCTTCGGCTGGTATCTGCTGGTGCAGCAAAATTGCTTCCATTACCTGGTGACCACAGGTATGCACAGGATTTAAGGAAGTCATTGGCTCCTGGAAGATCATCGCAATCTCATTTCCCCTTATCTTCCTGATGGTTTCATTAGAAGCTTTCAGCAAATTTATTTTTCGGCCTTCTTTGTCAGTAAACCAAATCTCGCCTTTCGGAAAGACTGCGGGTGGCGAGGGAAGCAGTTGAAGTATTGATAATGATGTAACTGATTTTCCCGACCCCGACTCTCCAACGATGGCTACAATTTCACCTCTTTGCACATCAACAGAAACATCCTTTACGGCAGTGGTTATTATTCCGTCCGAGGTAAAGTCAATTTGAAGATTTTGTATGGAGAGAAGTTCAATCATTGCTTATTATAAAATGAAGGAAGGTGTTGATTATTTTAGAAATGTGGGAAGGCTTCTGTTACTCGTTAAAGAGTAGAATATTAGATCTACAAGTACAAGTGAGTGACACAACAATGTCGAATATAGTTTTTGGGCTGGTCCCCCAAAATTTATATAAACAACGTTTAGGGCCGGCCACTAAAACCTCAGATGCCTCACCGTTAACCCGCCGTTTTGCAGTTGCTTTAGAGACGAGATACCGATATTCAGGTGTTTGTCTACAAAATTTTGCGTAACAGCCTCATCGCTTTTCTCGGTCTTTACACCCTCGGGAACCATAGGTTGGTCGCTAACGAGTAGCAATGCGCCGGTAGGAATTTTATTAAAGAACCCAACTGTAAAAATGGTGGCTGTCTCCATATCAATTGCATAAGCCCTGATGCGTAAAAGATATTCTTTAAATTCTGTATCGTGTTCCCAAACACGCCGGTTCATAGTATAAACAGTGCCGGTCCAATAGTCAACTTCGTACTCACGAATGGTGGTAGAGATAGCTTTCTGCAGTGCAAATGCCGGCAGCGCGGGAACCTCGGGCGGAAAGTAATCGTCTGAAGTACCCTCACCCCTGATTGCTGCTATCGGCAAAATTAAATCCCCGATTTTGTTTCGTTTTTTCAGGCCACCGCACTTGCCCAGAAATAAAACAGCCTCAGGTTCAATGGCAGAAAGAAGGTCCATCACAGTTGCGGCTCCCGGACTTCCCATGCCAAAATTTATAATGGTGATGCCGTTGGCAGTTGCACATTGCATCGGCCTGTCGTGACCTACTACCTCCACATCGTGTAAAAACGCAAACATTTTTACATAGTTCGAGAAATTAGTGAGCAAAATATATTTCCCAAAATTTGCGAGTTTTTCGCCTGTGTACCGCGGTAACCAGTTTTCTACAATGTCTTTTTTAGTCTTCATAATTATTTCTTTTCAGATTTCAATCTTTATCCATGCTAAGGCCAAAGAACCGATTCTGTAAATTTAGCAAATACTTTTGTTCAATGATTACTATAAACTATCCAACCCCTACTTTCAAGATAAAAGATGAACAGGGGAAGGAGGCCATCTTCGACGAATGTCGGAAGCTTTGGGTTTTGTTAACGCCGGAAGAATGGGTTCGTCAGAATTTTTTGCAGTATTTGATGCAGGTTAAAAAATATCCGTGCTCATTAATTGCAGTCGAACGGGAGATAACACTTGGTGACACAAAAAAACGTTTTGACATTGTTGTTTTTAAAAACGCTGCTCCATGGATGATAGTCGAATGCAAGGAAATGAACGTGGAGTTGAGCGAGGCGGTTATAAAGCAAATTCTGAATTATAACATCGCGTTGCAGGTTGAATATCTTGTAATCACGAATGGGAAATCAACTTTTGGATTGTATATTCAACAAGGGAAATTTGAATGGCTTGATGAGCTACCGGATTTTTAAAATCGAAACTAATGACTGAGCTGGAAAGGCAATTAGACGAGCTGACAAACCAATTGCAGGAACTGAGGAGCCGGCAAATGCAGATGAATACGGAAATGGTTTCGGCCGAAAAAAAATTGCAGGGGTTAAGGGCAGCGTTATTTGAAACTACAGAAAGTCGAGAGCCGGGTGAAACTGTTTTTACACCTCCGGTTTTTGAGCCAGAGCCGCAGACACCGTACATACTTCAGGTTACGCACGAAATTGAGGAAAAGAAAAAACTGCCGCAGAAGAAGTCATACCATGTGAACCACGAAATGGAGGATTTTATAGGGACCAACGTTATTAGTAAAGTCGGTATCCTGGTAACTATCATAGGTGTTTTTATTGGCGCAAAGTACGCGATCGATAATGAGCTGATTAGCCCGTTAATGCGAATAATGGCAGGGTATCTTTCTGCAGGAGTATTGATTTTTATTGCTTTTCGATTAAAGAAGAAATATGAATATTTCAGTTCGGTCTTAATTGGAGGTGGACTCGCCGTTACCTATTTTATTACATACATAGCCTATAGCTTTTACGCATTGTTTCCGGTAGCTGCGGCCTTTGCGTTAATGGTAATAACAACTGCTGTTGCTGTTGCCATTGCCTTATGGTACAATCAAAGGGTTATAGCATTTCTGGGCCAGGTAGCCGCCTATGCCATCCCGTTTTTGTTGAGCAATGGGGATGGTAATGTTTTTATTTTATTGGCCTATATCTCTGTTATTAATTTCGGCCTTTTACTATTGTCATTCCGGAAAGATTGGAAGTTGATATACCATCTCGCTTTTTTTTTAACGGCGCTTGTTTACCTGTTTTCAATAGTAGTAGACGATAAAGCCGATGCAAGCTTTGCTGCCGGAATGGCTTTCTTAGCCATTAACTTTTTTACTTTTTATGTTGCCTTTCTTTCCTACAAAATTTTTAAAAAGGAATTGTACCAGGTACGCGAGATCGGCGTATTGCTGTTAAACGCGTTGCTTTTTTTCTTTATTGGTGCATTTCTAATACAGCAGGAATTTAAAAATGTTCACGGTCTTACGTGGTTCACTATTGCTAATGCAGTAATACATTTGGCGGTAGGTTATTTTATTTACCGGCTGCGTTTAGTAGATGAAAGTGTTTTTCAATTTATTTTAGGTCTCGGTCTTTTATTTATTACAGTCGCTATTCCAATAGAGTTGGATGGAAATTGGGTCACTATTCTATGGACAATTGAAGCCACTGCTTTACTTTTTGTTGCAACAAACACCCATCGTGGTTTGTACTTAGAAATTGCGCTGCCTGTAGTTATTATTTCAGTAATAAGTCTGTTGCAGGACTGGTCTCAAAATTATCCTTTCATTCAAACCTCTGTTGTAAACAGTGCCACATATAACAAAACTCCTTTTGTAAATGTCAACTTCTCGCTTTCACTCTTTGTTTGCGCCTGTTTCGGTTTTATGAGTTTTAGAATTATTAGATTTAAACCTGATGCAAGTGCTTTTACTGGTAAGTTTTTTTCAGAAGCTTTACCGCTTGCTTTTTTGGCTATTCTATATTTTACCTTTTACAACGAAGTTCATTTTGCGTGGGATAAAGCAATAACCCCTAACGACAAAGCTTCTTTGCATTATCAGTCTCTTACACTTATCATGTTCTCATGCATATATCTTTCTTGCTGGTTTTTTGTTAATAGCAGAAAGGTAAAAAGAGAAAACTTTCATCACCTGTTATTAGTGTTAGCATTGTTTCCCGGCGTAGCCTTTCTTTTAGGCGGGCTCGGTAATATTGGTGAGCTTAGAACGATTTATATCGCAAATGGTGAGAGCGCTTCAAAAACACTTCTTATTATCCGGTATCTCTCTTTTGCCTGTGTTGCGGGGCTGTGGCTAAGTGCAAAAGATGCTTTAAAAGTGTTCAAACCTTCAAACAATTTAGAGAGAGGCTTTTCCACTGTGTTTAATGTAATGCTACTTGCTATTATTTCAAACGAATTCATTCATTGGATGGACCTGGCAGGCTACCAGAACCAATACAAGCTGGGCCTCAGCCTTATTTGTGGAGGCTATGCCCTGGCATTACTTTTCATCGGTATGAAAAAAAATAAAAAACACCTGCGCATCTCTGCCATCATTTTGTTTGCCGCAACGCTGTTAAAATTATTTTTTTACGACCTGGCTTCTTTATCCACCATCTCAAAAACAATTGTATTGGTGCTTTTAGGAATACTACTTTTGCTGGCTTCTTTTCTTTATAATAAATACAAAGATTTGATGTTTACAAACAAGGAAAGCGGGCAATAAATTTTTTAAAAAATAAGTTTTTTTTTAAATGTCTTTTTTGGGCATAGGCAATATAACATGCAGCGCCATCGTTGTGTCACTCGCTTGTACTTATTTATTTTTACTCGTCTTTGTTTCATGTTTGCTCATTAACAACCGTTGAAACGAGCTGCCAGAGACGGATTAAAATTTATTTGAAGCAGCGGTATCGGGATATATGGGGTCTTTACCACACTATTGTTCGATTTCTGATTGAAACTTGGTTCTCCGTCAAGCTTAATTGGTGGTCGTTTTTGGGTTTAGATGTTTAAATAACGAATTAAGAGAAGTATGTAATAGAAGGTTACTCAAGATTTTTATTTTAAAGATGCGATGATGTGTTTTGCGGCATTGGCATAACAAGCACATTTATTTCAACGTTTAGAATATTCTTCTATTTTTACAATTAATAATTTAAACATTCTGTGGGGATGAAACCAAAAACGCTTAGAATTTCTGTCGTTCTATTACTTGCTCTTTCCTTAGCTACCAAAGCAAAGTCTCAAACTGACAATACAATTAATGTAGTTACTTCAGCCGTACCTTTTTTACGCATTTCTCCTGACGCACGTGCAGGTGGTATGGGCGATGTAGGTATCGCAACTACGCCCGATGCTAATTCTGCCTTCTGGAACCTTGCAAAAACACCTTTTGCCGCAAGCCGTACAAGTGTATCTACCACCTATACTCCCTGGTTAAAAGACCTTGGCTTAAATGATGTGTATTTGGCATCTCTTGCGGGTTATCATAAGATAGATGACGAGAATGCTATATCAGCATCTATCCGTTATTTCAGCCTTGGCAATATCCAGTTTACTGACTTTGCCGGAAACGATTTGCAGTCATTTCGTCCGCGAGAGTTCTCCGTCGATTTTGGTTATAGCAGAAAACTTAGTGAAAAATTAGGGGTAGGCGTGGCCTTGCGTTATATCAACAGCAACCTGGCAGGCGGGCAGGCGGTAAATGGAGTTTCTTATAAAACAGGTAATGCTGTTGCCGCAGACTTTTCACTGTTTCATAATGGGTTAAACACCGCTGGACAAGGACTAAACTGGGGAGTTACTTTAAGTAACCTCGGTTCTAAAATTTCGTATACCAGTGATGCACAACAAAAAGATTATATACCTGCAAACCTCGGCGTCGGTGCCGCTTACACCTGGGTACTTGATGAAACGAGCAGGTTTACAGCAGGTCTTGATATTAATAAATTAATGGTTCCTACACCGCCACAGGCATCTAATAATCCTGACAGCTCATTACAGATCTACAGAAATAAAGCGGTGCTATCAAGTTGGTTCAGCAGCTTTGGTGATGCAGGTGGTTTTAGCAACGAATTGAAAGAATACCAGATCTCAGTGGGTGGTGAATATACCTACAATGACCAGTTTTCTTTGCGCGCAGGTTATTTCTACGAGGACAAACTAAAAGGAAATCGTAAATATTTTACCCTTGGGGCAGGTCTTAAATACAATGTTTTTGGTTTAAATTTCTCTTATCTCGTACCGTCTGGTAACGGTGTTAATCGTAACCCATTGTCGAACACCTTACGTTTTAGTCTTGTATTTGATCTTGATAACAATACTAACGGAAGCGCAACTACGACGCCTCAATAACTGATGAAATAAAATTCGCAACCATAAAAGCGAGGGTACATTACCTTCGCTTTTTTTGTTTGTGCAAATTGTAAAGGCTTTTTAAAAAAGACCGGGAAAGAAAAAAAAGTACAAGAGTGCGACGCAACCGAAGCTTAATAGCAGGCGATAGCTAAGGGCTAAAAAAGTCCCCTTGGTTAAGGGTTTTGGCAAAAAAACGATATTGGGTGAATTTTAAAAAATTGGAGACATGTTTAGAATAGGATCAGGAATAGATTTTCATCAATTAGTTGAGGGCAGAGAATTTTGGCTTGGTGGTGTTTTAATTCCTCACACAAAAGGCGCACTAGGCCATAGCGATGCAGATGTTTTGTTACATGCCATCTGCGATGCCTTGTTGGGCGCGTTATGCCTCGGTGATATTGGTGTACATTTTCCCGATACGTCTTCTGAATTCAAAAATATTGATAGTAAGATTTTATTGAAACGTACCTATGACCTTATATTGATAGAAGGATATCGACTGGTAAACGTTGATACTACCCTTACGCTGGAGGCTCCCAAAATAAAACCTTATGTTGGCGACATGCAGAAAGTAATAGCCGAAATATTACAGGTTACAGAAAAAGATGTTTCTATTAAAGCCACAACGACTGAAAAAATGGGGTTTGTTGGCAGAGAAGAAGGGGTGGTTGCTTATGCCACAGCCTTGCTTCGTAAGGCTGATTTTTAACATTCTGCTGTATAACTTACAAATCATCTCTTAATCTCAGTAATTACATTTGCCTCAAGTGCATAAAGTTTCAATTAACATAATCAACAGGTCTGCCAACCCACTACCATCTTACGCAACAGAAGGGTCTTCGGGGATGGATTTAAGAGCCAATATTGAAGAAGAAATAGTTTTAAACCCTTTGGAACGGACATTGGTGCCGACAGGTTTATTTATTGAATTGCCGTTAGGCTACGAAGCGCAGGTGCGCCCAAGAAGTGGCCTTGCTATAAAGCAAGGGATTACTTGTCTCAACAGTCCTGGTACCGTTGACGCTGATTATAGGGGAGAATTGAAAGTGGTATTAATCAATCTTTCAAATGAGCCTCAAACTATTTGCAACGGTGACCGCATCGCTCAGATGGTTATTCAGAAAGTTGAGATTGCCCGGTTGACAGAGGTAGATGAAATAAGCTCAACAGTAAGGGGTGAGGGAGGCTTTGGACATACAGGTAAACAGTAAAACAGCAAAATGAGACTTGTACCAATTTTTCTTTTTCTATCAATAATAATGTGTGCGTGTGGAACTGCACGAAAAGTTCAAAATATTGAACAACCTGCTGTAAAGGTTGATACAACTGTAGCTGTTGAAGCAGAAACAAAACCAGCGCATAAGCCGGTAATTAAACCGGAGGCTGTAGCAACCACAAAAGATGTTTTTGAAAAGGTTTTAAAAAACAATATCGACTTCTCCACTTTTAGCGCAAAAGCAAGCGCCGAATTTCAACAGGGTAAAGAGGGCGGCAATGCAACCGCTTTTATCCGCATAAAGAAAGATTCGACTATTTGGCTTTCGTTGCGGTTTACGCTCGGTATAGAAGGCGCGCGAATCTTAATAACGAGAGATAGCATTAAGATGATGAATTTTCAGAAGAAGAATATTGCTTACAGAAGCATTAACTACCTGGAGGAAATTAGCGGAATTCCTTTAGACTTTGTTACGCTTCAAGATCTTATTGTTGGCAACCCCATTTTTATTGATAGCAATATTGTATCTAACAAAGTAAATGCAAACAACGAACTAGAAATATTAATGAATGGGAGAATTTTTAAGCACTTACTTTCTCTTGACAGTAGTGACTTAAAAATACTTCATAGTAAGCTAGATGATAATGTGGCCAATAGAAACCGATCTTGTGATATAACCTATAGTGACTATAAAAACGATACAGGCGGTTGGTTTTCTACTGTAAGAAAAATATCGGTTGCAGCACAATCAAAGCTAGAGATCAATCTTGATTTCAAACAATATTCATTTAATCAATCTTTGACTTTTCCATTTAATATTCCTAGAAACTATAAAAGGATATAATTGTAGGTTTTTTATATTGTTAAACCTGGAATAAAAAAAATTAGGCATGATCAAAAAAGTAATTTTCCTGTTTCTTTTCTCTTTATTTTCTGTACTGTCGTTTGCTCAACAAACCAAGGAAGAATTGCAGCGAAAACAGCAGGACTTATTGAAAGAGATCAGGGATTTAAATGCGAGTTTAAAAAATATCAGGAATAACAAAAACCGGTCTTTAGCTAATTATAATCTTGTAAAAAGAAAAATTGCAGCCCGTGAAGAACTGATACAAAATATTAATAAAGATCTGCGGATACTGGATAATAACATTTATAAAAATACACTTGAGATAAGCCGCCTTAGAAAAGAGCTGGATACGCTAAAAAGGGAGTATGCAAGAAGCCTTCTTTTTGCATATAAAAACAGGAGTAATTACGATTACCTCAATTTTATTTTCTCTGCATCAACTTTTAATGATGCTATTAAGAGAATCACTTATTTAAAAAGTTACCGTCAATACAGGGAGCAGCAGGTTGCCAACATCGAGAAAACCCAGGACTTAATTAGTGATAAGATAGCTACTTTAAATTCTACAAAAAATGAAAAGAGCATGGCTCTGCAGGTTCAAAACAACCAGTTGAAAGATTTGGAAGTTGATAAGAAAGAGCAGAACGAGGAAGTTAACAAGCTGAAGACAAAGGAGAATGAATTTGCCAAAGAGATCAGGAAAAGAGAAAATGACAGGAGGCAAATGCAGGCTGCTATAAGTGCAATTATCAAACGTGAACTTGCTGAAGCAAGAAAGAAGGCTGAGGCGCTTGCAAAACAAAAGCGAGCTGCCGAAGATGAGCGGAGAAAAAGAGTGGCAGAACAGCAAAGACAGGAGCGGTTGGCCAGACAGCAGGCAGCGGCTAACAATGGTAGTAATACTGCTGGTACAAAAGCTCCAGCTGCTCAATCCGAGGCTGCCGATGACCCCTCGGTTGGAGTGGTTACCACTAAGCCAAAGACTAACCGTGTATATAGTGATCTTGAAACTACTGACGAGGGAAGAGCATTGTCAATAAATTTTGAAGGGCGCCGCGGAAGTTTACCATGGCCGGTAGACGCAGGTGTGCCCACGATACATTTTGGATCTTATACCATTCCCGGAACGCAATTGAGAGGTAAGAGCGACGGTTTAACGATTGCAGTTCCGTTAGGTGCTTCAGTAAAAGCTGTTGCTGATGGGGAGGTTTCTTCTGTTTTCGACCTGGGTGGCGAACAGGTGGTTACTGTTAGACATGGTAAATACTTTACTTCTTATAGCCATTTATCTTCTGTGAATGTAAACAAGGACCAGGAAATAAAGTCCGGAACTGTTATAGGGCGTGCTGCATCTAACGATGAGGGTGAAGGTGAGGTGGTGTTTATGGTAACCAATGAACATAGTGTTTTCCTAAACCCCGAACAATGGCTGAGAAGAAAATAAATTGGTGAGCTTACCCAAGTTCAAACCAGCATTATTTCAACTTGTCTCATTTTAAAAGTTATATCAAACTTCTTTATCCGTTCAGGTAATAATACTTTATGCTTACATTTTTTCGACCAGGTTTCTTAGTGCTGGTTTTGTTTTTATTTTCTGACATCACCAGCTCAGCTCAACCATCGACCACAAAAGTCTTAACCGCCGCAGACTATCAGCGCGCAGAAAAAATGATGGCTTACAATACAAGCCCTCTGGTTGATCACAACAACGTACGACCAAACTGGCTGCCAGGTGAACGATTTTGGTATAGGGTGTTAACCGCACAAGGAAGTGAATTTGTGATCGTCGATCCTGCTCGCGGTACCCGAAGTGCTGCTTTTGATCACCAGAAACTTGCCGCTGCACTTTCTGCTGCTTCCGGAGAAAAGTTTGAAGCCTGGCGCCTTCCGTTTTCAACCATTAACTATTTACCCGGCGGAAAGTCGATCACCTTTTCAGCAGCCAGGAAAAATTGGACATATAATCCTGAAACTAATACTGTTGCCGTAAATAGTGCTCCGGTTGAAGCCGCCACCACCCGCTCAGGAAGATCTAGCGCAATGTCGTTGTCACCAGACGGAAAACGGGCAGCTTTTATCCGAAACTATAATTTATGGGTACGCGACATGGAGACAAGCAAAGAAACCCAGCTGACTACAGATGGGATAAAAAACTTTGGGTATGCTACAGATAATGCAGGATGGAAAAGGAGTGAGAGCCCGATTGTTGCCTGGTCGCCGGACTCGAAAAAGATTGCGACTTATCAACAGGATGAAAGAAATGTAAGTGATATGTATTTGGTGACTACGAATGTAGGCAAGCCAAAACTGGAAGCATGGAAGTACCCGCTTCCGGGGGATAAGGACGTTGCCACCATTCATAGAGTAATTATTGAAATTGACAATCCTAAAGTAATTCGTCTTAAGCTACCACCTGACCCTCACCGTGGTACACTTTGCGATGACATCTCGTGTGCGGGAAATGAATTTGGTGATGTAGAATGGAATAGCGATGCTACCCGTTTGGCTTTCGTCTCTACTTCGCGCGATCACAAGGAAGAAAAGCTTTTTATAGCAGATGCGGCAACAGGTAATCTTCGGGAAGTTTTCCAGGAAAGGGTAGCAACTCAATTTGAATCCGGACAAGGCAGCAGTAACTGGCGATTTCTTGCTGCTTCAAACGAAATTATTTGGTATTCGGAGCGTGATAATTGGGGACACCTTTACTTGTATGATGCGGCAACGGGCAAACTAAAAAACCAGGTTACAAAAGGCGATTGGACGATAACCAGGTTGCTTAAAGTGGATGAAAAAAATAGAACACTTTACTTTTTAGCAGGTGGAAGAGAACAGGGGCGAAACCCATATTTTAGTCATTTATACAAAGTGAAGTTCGATGGCAAAGGGCTTACGTTACTGACGCCAGAGGATGGAAACCACCAGGTTACTTTATCCCCTTCCGGTCGCTATTTCGTCGACAACTATTCGAAGCAGGATGTACCTCCGGTAATCGTGTTACGAAATACTGATGGTAAACTGGTATCGCACCTTGAGAAAGCAGATATTTCCCGATTAACAGCAACAGGCTGGAAGCCGCCAACTCCAATTGTTGTAAAGGCGAAAGATGGGCAGACAGATTTATACGGGCTAATGTTTACGCCGTCAAACCTTGACCCCAATAAAAAATATCCTATTATTAATTATATCTATCCGGGACCGCAAGGAGGAAGTATCCGTAGTTGGTCTTTTGAAGTGGCCAACGGAGATAACCAGGCACTTGCAGAATTGGGTTTTGTGGTGGTAGCTATTGAAGGTAGTTGTAATCCCTTGCGTTCAAAAAGTTTCCATGACGTGTGCTATGGAAATATGGCAGAGAATACGTTGCCCGATCAAATTACCGGCATGAAACAATTGGCTGCAAAATATCCTTACATAGATCTTGATAAAGTTGGTATATGGGGTCACTCTGGTGGTGGTTACGCAACCGCCGCAGCAATGTTCCGCTTTCCTGAGTTCTTTAAAGTGGGTATCTCCGAGTCGGGTAACCATGAAAATCGCAACTACGAAGATGACTGGGGTGAAAGATATATCGGCTTGCTTACTACCGGTCCTGATGGAAAATCAAATTACGAAGCACAGGCAAATCAGAACTACGCAAAAAACCTGAAAGGTAAATTGATGCTTGCACACGGTATGATGGATGACAACGTTCCTCCATACAATACCTTGCTGGTAGTGGAAGCGTTAAACAAGGCAAACAAAGATTATGACTTAGTAATTTTTCCTAACAGCCGTCATGGTTATGGAGAGTATTCATATTACATGACCCGTCGTCGCTGGGATTATTTTGTAAAGAATTTGTTGGGCGCTACTCCGCCCCAGGAATATGAGTTAAAGCCTAAACAAGATACGCGTAGTGCGATGTAATAATGGAAGGCTGAATATGGGATACTAAAGTAAAAGTGAGTGACACAACGATATTGAGATAAGTTCGAATGTCGGTTCACAAAAAACTATTACTATAAAAGTGAAGCTGAAGAATATAGAAACTCTTTGTAACCGGAATCCTCCTTTTACAAAGAGTTTCTTAGGGTAAGCCTGAAGCTTGTTTCTATATGTTCAACTGAATTGTTTAAAATAAGTTCAGCAGCTTTTTGACCCATCATCTGGAAGTCGCTTGATATAGTGGTGATGCCGTTAAGTATGATCTTTTTTAAAGCAGTTTCGTTATAAGAGATAAGGCCAACATCTTCGCCGATTTTAAAATTGTAGCTTAAAATCCGTTCTATTATAGTCACCAGATCATCCTCCATCAGGTTAATGTACACTTCTCCTTTTTTGATGGTTTCGCTTTCTATCTTATGCACCACCTTACAGTTAAATGCGTATTCCTGGCAGAACTTTTTAAAACCCGTTAAGATCTCAATTGGATGATAGGTATATTCAGGAAAAGTTATTTTTATTGTGTCGTATTTCGAAAGTTGGGGGAGGGCTTCCTCTAAAGCATTATAGATGTCTTTTTCGAAATTTTCATAAACCGCGCCATAAGTACCCTTTACTTCGGGTATCATCTTATCCAACAGGATCAACTTGTCTTTTGGTATCGTATTAATGACTTCATAAGCGTGCTCAGCCTCTTCCATGAAGTGAGGAATGATGACATAGTAATTATAATCTTGTCGGCAATTTTGAATAAGCTTTTTAAAAAGCGAAAAGCTGTTGTTGTAAATATAGAAATCAATGGCGGCAGCATTGCCAAGGGTACTTACAAAAGAATCGTACAAAATTTTTTTGTGCATGCTGAGCTTATTAAACAACAAAAAGATCTTAATCTTTCTTTCAACATCAGCAGTTTTAATAAAATATCCTTTACCCGGAACAGATCCGATAATGCCAAGCTTCTTCAAATATTTATAGCCCTTCTCAACCGTGTCACGCGAAATTTCAAAAGCTGAACTTAATTCATTGATCGATGGAAGCACATCATCAATTTGCAGTTTCCTGTTGTCGATTGCATTTATGATTGCATTTGCCAGCTGCTGGTATTTTGGTGTCGCTGAAAAATCATCGAAGTGAATGAGTTTATTAAATGGAAAGCTCTTGGGCTGCATACTATTCAAACGTACAGATTTCAACTGCTACTACAAACAAAATTTTTGTATTAGCCAGGCGTAGGCATACAGTTGTAAGGATAGAACGAAGCCCGGCGGCTTGAGCGTTTGACCTGGGGTTAGTCATTTCCTCATCAACAAACGCGAGGAGTTTAAAACAGGAACAAAGCGGAGCAGCTCAGTTATCCTAACAAATTTTATTTATTTTGAATAGGCATGATAGTACATGATGGATGCAATCATTCATAATTCTATTTTTATTGCCAGCTCAATTGCCATACGAAACTCTTTTACATGCAAGTTATTCTCGGTGTTATTTTTCATTTTATTGGTGGTTTTGCTTCAGGAAGCTTTTACATACCGTATAAAAAAGTGAAAGGATGGCACTGGGAGAGTTACTGGATTATCGGCGGTCTCTTTTCATGGTTGATTGTTCCTCCTCTTGCGGCATGGCTAACGATTCCCGGTTTTACCGAAATCATTAGTAATTCAAGCAGTTCTATTCTTGGAGCTACTTATTTTTTTGGCTTGCTTTGGGGTATAGGCGGGCTTACTTATGGGCTCGGTGTTCGTTATCTTGGTGTGGCTTTAGGTAGCTCTATTATCCTCGGACTTTGTTCGGTTTTTGGTGCACTCGTTCCCTCTTTTTATTATAATTTTTTTCCTAAGGCCGGTAAAGATTCCTTTACCGATATGATCAATAGTACGTGGGGGCGAATAGTATTGCTCGGGGTGTTGGTATGCATTCTTGGTATTGCTATTTGCGGTAAGGCAGGTGTAATGAAAGAAAAAGATTTGTCAGCCGGAAGAACTGAAGAAGAAAATAAAGAATACAAATTCGGATTGGGCCTTTTCGTGTCTATTGTGTCTGGCGTCTTAAGCGCCTGTTTTGCGTTCGGTATCGATGCAGGCAAGGACATGGCTAACAAAGCAAACGATTTATGGAAGGCTGTTCATCCTGCGCAGGGCGAGTTCCTTTTTCAAAACAATGTCACATACGTAGTTATTCTTTGGGGTGGCTTGACAACCAATTTTATTTGGTGTATGATCTTAAATGCGCGAAATAAATCTTTCGGCGATTATACAAATGAGAAAACGCCTTTACTAAGAAATTATGCTTTTGCTGCATTAGCCGGTTTAACCTGGTTTCTCCAGTTTTTCTTTTACGGCATGGGCGAGAGTAAATTAGGTAATGGTGCGAGTTCATGGATTCTTCACATGGCCTTCATCATATTGGTCGCAAACTTTTGGGGCATTGCTGTAAAAGAATGGAAAGGTGTTGCGAAAAAAACATTCAGGACAG
>NZ_JAOQAH010000114.1 GCF_025963695.1 Segetibacter sp.
TAATGCAGAAACCGTGTCGCCACCTGCAACTGAAAATGCAAGAGGAAAGTTAGAAGCTCCAAAAACGCCCACCGGCCCTAAAGCTTTTTGCATGCTGCGGATATCCACTTTAGCAAGCGGTTTGCGGTTAGGGTCTGCATTATCTATTCGTGCATCCAGCCATGAGCCCTCACGGAGCAGTTCCGAAAACAATTTTAACTGCCCGACAGTTCTTCCACGTTCGCCTGTAATTCTTGCTTCAGGCAAACCGCTTTCTTCACAGGCACGGCTGATTAAATCATCAATAGCAAGAATTTCTTCTGCAATAGCGTCTAAGAAATCTGCCTTTTCTTTACCTGATTTATTTCGGTATTGCTGAAAAGCTTTGCTTGCTTTTTCTATGGCTTCATTTATTTCAGCAGGGGAAGCTTCGTAAAAGGCAGGTTCTATCTTTTTGCCAGTTGAAGGGTTTTCTCCATAAAATGTGGTCTGACTTAATTGGGAAAGGTTATTTCCTATTATATTTTTTCCTGTAAGCTTCATATTATTTAACGGTATTAACTAGTGTGCCGATGTGTTGGATAGTGATCCTGATCTCATCGTCTTTTTTTAATGTAAAATCACTTGAAGGTACAATTCCTGTTCCTGTCATGACAAGGCAGCCATACGGAAAAGATGTTTCGCGGTAGAGGTAAGAAACCAGCTCTTCAAATTTTCGTTTAATTTGATCAATGCCTACTTCACCTTCAAAAACTACTTTGCCTTCGCGCAGTATCTCCATTTGTATCTGCGTATCTGTTGGTAAAGGTTCGTCCGTTACATAAATGCACGGTCCGATGGCGGCACTGGCATCATATGATTTTGCCTGCGGAAGGTAAAGCGGATTTTCGCCTTCGATGCTACGTGAACTCATATCGTTGCCAACAGTATAGCCGATAATTTTTCCTGAGGAAGTTACAGCTAAGGTTAATTCCGGCTCCGGAACATCCCACGTGGAATCTTTGCGAATGGCCACTTTATCTCCGTGACCAACTGTGCGGTATGCGGTTGCTTTAAAAAATATCTCAGGTCGTTCAGCCTCATACACTCTTGCATAAAAGTCGGCTCCGCCTGAATCCTTAGATTCTTCTTGTCTTCCCACTTTGCTTCGGTAATAAGTGACACCACAGGCCCATATTTCCTGGCTTTGGATAGGTGCCTGTATTTCTGATGTAATTAAGTCTTTTGCTTCCTGGCTTGCACTTAATTCTTTTGTTGCTTTTTCCATTTTTGAATAAAGACGATCATCATTTACATATGTATCCCAATCTTCGTTTACAACTAAATAATAACTCTTGTCGTTTGCTATAACTATTCCTTTTTTGGTTTTGTATAATTTCATGTTTAGTTTTTGCTGAGTATTAAAATTAAAATGTAGAACTAGTGATAGGGGTTTAATTTGTACGTGCCGACATCGTTTAAGGAATGATCAATAAAGATAGACAAGTACAAGTGAGTGACACAACAATGATGACATGGAAGCCAATGTTGGCTACCGAAATAATGTGAATACTTATTGCTTATATAACTGCTATACGAAGAAAGGAATATTTGGAATTGCATATTTTTTCATTCCTTCCTCATTTATCTCTACACCAATTCCCGGCTTGTCTGAAACTGTAACGAAACTATTTTTAACCCATTCTCCATCGTAGGTAATAATGTCCTTAAACATAGGATCGGTATGAAAATAAGACTGCCATTCAAGAATTAGAAAATTAGGCACGGAAGCGCAGACGTGGGCAGAGGCCATAGCACCCAGAAACGACGCTACCATGTGGGGCGCAAAAGGAACATAATACAAATTAGCAAGGTTGGCTATACGTTGACCTTCGCCTAGTCCCCCGGCTTTTTGCAGGTCGGGCATTACAATATCAACGGCACCAATTTCAAGCATTCGTCTGAAGCCATAAGCGAGGTAATGATTTTCGCCGGCACAAATCGGTGTGCTGGTTGAGTCAGTTATTAACTTATACGCCTCTACATTTTCGGCGGGTATCGGTTCCTCGAGCCACATTAGATTTAGTGGTTCGAGTAATTTGGCTACCTGCTGACCAGTTACTGCATCGTAACGGCCATGCATATCCACACAGATATCAATGTTTGGTCCTACTGCCTGTCGCGCTGCTGAAATCTGGTCCACCATGCGTTTTAATTCAGCGGGGCTTGCCGTCCAATTATACTGGTCGTATTTATTGGGATCCTGTGCCTGGTCGAGATCGAACTTTAATGCGTTGAAACCCATTTTTACTGCTTTGCTTGCAGCATCAGCAAAATCTTTTGGAAGGGGTAAGTTACGTTGATACAGGGCGGTGTCGCAGTATACCCTCACTTTATCGCGGAACTTACCTCCGAGTAATTGATAGACTGGCAAGCCGAGTGCTTTACCCGTAAGATCCCATAAAGCGGTTTCAATGGCAGACAAGACCGCTATATACATTCCGGATTGCGCTCCCTGGAAAAATCCACCTTTACGTATGTCTTCAAAGAGTCGATGCACATTTAGAGGGCTTTTTCCTACCAGCCTTCGACCAAAATCTTTCACCAGGTAATATGTGCCGGGTATGGCGTCAACTCCTTCACCACATCCCCAAATATTCTGGTTTGTATAAATCTTTACAAAAAGGCTTCCTTTAATGTAGCCGCACTTAATATCTGTTATTTTTAAATCTGAAGGTGGGGAGGTTATTGGCGTTTTTTCTACCGCACTTTCGATGCCACGGCCAAAAGTTGCTATGGGCGCTATTGGAGCAAAAGCAGCAGCAATTGCTGCCTTTGTTAAAAAAGATCTTCTGGAGTTTGACGTTGACATGTAAGGATTTTGAAGATGAGCGATTTTGTTTGAAGTTTTGAGGTGATACCTAATGAAGGCACAGCGTTACTAACTGCCTGCAATTAGTAACGCTGTGCCTTAACTTAAAAACTGGAAACTGAGTTGCAACTGACTATTGCAACTACTACCACGTGCGTTCTTTAAGAATTTCCTGTATCTGTTCTTTCGGAACTGGAAGTTCATTGATATGGTCATTCAGCCATTTTGAGAAATCTTTTTCAATTTCATCAGACCAACGTGCATCAATTTGTCCTGCTGTATATTTTCCTTCCCTTAGACGCAAATGGCCAAACATGTCTCTCAAACGAACAACTTCAGAGGTTGTTACTACTTTTTCTGCTAAGTGCGGCGGAATAAAACTAACGATACCTTGCTTTCCCAAAACGATGTCGCCTGGCATTACGGTAACTGTGCGAATACGGGTGGGCTGATTAATACCAATGATCATAGTATTCAGATCACCTGGAGGATTGTGGTAGGAGGGGTCATAGCTGGAATAGAATGAGGTAAATCCGCCTATTTCTTTCAGGCCTTCAATATCTCTTAGTGCTCCATCATATACAATACCATTGCCGGACCTGGCGTAGATAGCATTTCCTACATTGTCACCTATAGTCGGGCCGTTGCGATGCGCGCCAAACTGGTCTGCTACATACACATCACCTTTTACTAACAGGTCTACCGGCCAGCTATTCTGGCCCTTTTTTCCTGCTTTTTTTCCTCTTGCATCAATAGCTCCCCACACATCGGGACGTGCAGGCATGAAGGTGGTAGTGACTGCTCTTCCTACTAACACACTGTCAGGATTGATTAGCCTCCAACCTTCCGCTACCTGGTAACCGTAGCCCGCATTTTTCATCACTGACCAGGCTTCTTCCTGGCTTACGCTTTTCATTCGTTTTAGAATGTTATCAGGCACTTTTGGACGACCATCTGCGAAGCGCTCGCCCTTCCACTCGGGGGTTAGGAAAATAAGTTCTTCTTTGGTTATTTGCTGCGATTTTGCCTGCTGGTAAAATCGCAGCAACAGAAAAATAAGTAAGAGGAATTTTAATCGTGACATAGTTAACAGTTAGATTGATTGGTAAATTATTGCACTTGTAACTTTTCGCTTTGGGTTGATTTTATTTCTGTCTCTTCATCCTTTGGCACCCGGTTATGCCACCAGCTTGAAATAGATGAGCCGGTTATATTCATCATAGGTCCAAAGATGGCGGGAGCTAAGCCAACAGTAGCAATTTTTCCCATTGTTAATGCCAGGCCCGAAGCGAGACCTGCGTTCTGCATCCCGACTTCAAGTGCTATCGTTCGACAATCACGTTCAGGAAACTTGAGTACTCTTGCAGACCAGTATCCGAGAAAAAAACCAGTGGTGTTATGAATGAAAGTTGCAATGATCAACAGCCCTCCGACTTTTAGAAGATTGTCTCGTCCGGCGGCTACCATTACAGTGAGAATTAATGCGATGCCGACCATAGAGAGAATAGGCATTGCTTTATCGAGCCATTTAAATTTTCCGTGAATGAGGTAGTGGAACAGCAGGCCAGCTACAATAGGTATGATTACAATTTTAGTGATATCCCATACCATTGTCCAAAAGTGTATCTCAACAAAACTACCGCCTAATAAATTCATTAATAAAGGCGTCAGAAAAGGGGCAAGCAAAGTTGAGATGGTGGTGACAGAAACAGAGAGGGCAAGATTAGCGCGGGCGAGGTAAGACATTACGTTTGAAGCCAAACCACTTGGGCAACAACCTACCAATATAATGCCGGCACCAATTTCACCGGGAAAGTTAAAAAGACTGGCAACGGTGAAACCGATCAAAGGCATAATAGTATAATGGCAAACAATACCTACAATAATTCCTTTTGGCATGCTGAGTACCTGTGCAAAATCTTTGAGGCTCAGTTCGGTTCCCATACCGAACATAATTATTTGAAGCAAGGGAACAATGAGCGCCGAAAGCTGGAAAGTGCCGATGGTGACAAAGTATTGCGGATAGTACATGGCGAGACTTACCACGGCAAGAATAATAACTGTAAATGATAAACCCTTTAGAAATTTATTTCCTCTAAATGCGATAGCAAGAGCGGTAAAAAATAGCATCAAAATACAACCGGCCCAGTCATGGTAGTGTTGTATTGTAACAATAATATAGGCGATTAAAAACAGGGAAGCAAGTGGGTAAAATAGATTGTAGACTGATCTCTGGATGGACGTCATAAAGCAAGCTAAGGTTTGGTATACGTTAGACCAAGATACAATTGTTATAGTGAGTGAAGCATTTTTAATTGTAGATATTAAACCTTTTTAGTTATGGGCAACGCCAACAACCACATTGAAAAAGATAAACTGAAATACAACTATTGAATGGAGCGTCGCAACGAAAGTTTCAGCTGCAACGAATGTTTGTTACTTAAAATAACTTCTATAGAAACAGGAACATAAAAAAAGAGAGCCGGACTTTCGTTCAGCTCTCTCTATTAAAATTATACAATAAATATTTCTACACAGCACTTGCTCTTACAGGGGCAACTTTCGCTGCTACTGTATCGGCTTGTCCTAATGGCCTGTCTTTAGCAAAGTCCATTAGAATTGGCGCGGCAACAAAGATGGATGAGTAAGTACCTGTGACAACACCTATCAACATTGCGAAAGCAAATCCGCGCGTTACTTCACCACCAAAGATGAAGAGTGAAAGTATCGTGAGGAACACAGTTAATGAGGTCATAATCGTACGACTTAATGTTTCATTAATCGCTTTGTTGATAATGGTACCCTTATCTGTATTCTTCATTAAACGGCTGTCTTCCCGAATACGGTCAAATACAATAACGGTGTCGTTCATTGAGAAACCTATTACCGTTAGAATAGCTGCAATAAAGTGCTGGTCTATTTCTAATGGGAAAGGAACTACACCTCTTAAGAAACTGAATACCGCAAGTGTTACAAAAACGTCGTGTAACAATGCTATGATGGTTCCCAGTGAGTATCTCCAGTCGCGGAAACGTATGAAGATATACAAACAGATTGCCAGTATAGAAACTATTGTTGCTGTTGTGGCGCCTTGTTTCAGATCATCCGAAATGGTCGGTAAAACTGTTTGAGAGCTTTGTTTGTACCGGGTATCGAATTCACGATAAGTTAACCCCTGCGGCAAGTAACTCTTTAAACCGTTAAACAACTTAAGTTCAACAAGTGAGTCGATGTTATTGCCGGTTTCCTTGATCTTATATGATGTAGTGATATTCCACTGACGGTCGTTACCAATGCTTTTAACAACAGGGTATTCGCCGTATTCTTCTTTTAGCTTGTTCATTAAAGCATCGTGTTCTACCGGCCTGTCAAATTGCACAGTGTAGCTTCGGCCACCACTAAATTCAACACCTTCATCAAAACCATTGAAAAATGAACCAATACCAAGCAACAATACAACAACAGAAATACCGTAAGCAACTTTTCGATATTCGATAAACTTAAAAGCAGCATGCTTAAAAATCTTTTTGCTAATTCCGGTAAAGTATTCGAAGTGTCGGTTTTTGTTAGTGTACCAATCAGAAACTAACCGCGATATTAAAATACCACAAAACAACGATAACAGAATACCAAGAATTTGAGTTGTAGCAAAACCTAATACCGGTCCTAATCCAAAGTAAAACAGGATGAGGGCAGTCATTAAAACGGTTACGTGTGCATCTAATACGGGTGCATAAGAACGCTTGTAACCGTCGTTAACAGCGAGCTGATAATTTTTACCCCTCGTAAGTTCCTCTTTGATTCTTTCGAATATAATTACGTTCGTGTCTACTGCAAGACCGATGGTAAGTACAAGACCTGCAATACCGGCGGCAGTTAACGACGCACCTAAAGCGGCCAGAATACCAACGGTAAATAGAAGGTTTAAGATCAAGGCAATATTTGCAACCCATCCTGCTGTATTGAAGTAAACAAGCATCAGGGCGAAAATGATGATAAATGCAACAATGAATGCTGTAGTACCACCACGCACTGCATCCTGGCCAAGTGTTGGACCCACCACTTGTTCCTGAACAATTTTTGCAGGAGCCGGTAATTTACCACTCTTTAAAATGTCGGCTAGATCCTGTGCTTCAACAAGAGAAAAGCTGCCGGTAATTTCTGAGCTACCATTAGGAATAACGCCATTTACGAAAGGTGCGCTGTAAACTAAATTATCCATTACGATCGCAATTGGCTTACCAATGTTATCGCCTGTCATTTTAGCCCAGATCCTTTCACCCACTTTATCCATCGTCATCTTAATAGCAACACGGCCTCTTTCATCAAAGTCCTGGCGTGAGTCGCTTACATGCTCACCTTCCAGTTTAGCCAGTGCTCCACCGCCTTCAACGGTTTTAACTGCATAAACAGGTAAGATACCCGCAGCTTTAGGATCTTCAGATTCAGGCTTTCCAAACATCCAGACAAGGTTCGAAGGGAATTTGCTTTTAACTGCTTCCATTTGCATGTAGCTGTTGAAAGTGCCGGTGTCTTTAGATTGAATATATCCGATTGCTGCCGGAAACTGGGTCTGTCCATCTTTACCCTGCTGCGGCTGAATAAGCTGCATGATGGAGCTGATGGGAGCTTCGTTTTTGGCTGCCGACACGGTTGGTGTCTTACTCGTTTTATTAGAGTCAAGTGCGCTTATCGTACCTGTTATGGTTGTGTCAACGTTAGTTGTTTGGGCAACACTGGTTGTATCGGTTTTAGTGGCAGCAGTATCGGTAGTGATGGTGCCATTTAAAACAGCTGCTAAAGATTTTTCAGCAGCTTGGTAAGAGGGATAAATATCGCCAATATTGTAAACTTCAAAAAACTGAAGGTTTGCAGTTGCCTGCAGATATTTTCTAACTCTCTCCGGATCAGCTACACCAGGTAACTCAACCGTGATTATTCCCTTATTCTCGTCAAGGTTGATATTTGAAGAAGTAACCCCAAACTTGTCAATACGGGTACGAAGAATGTTGAAGGTATTTTTTACAGCGCCTTTTGCTTCTGTACGTATGTAATCCACAACAGCATTATCACTGCTTTGGTAAGTAATACGTTTGTTACTTGTAGCAGCAAAAATGGAGGCAAGGTTGCCGGCCGGGTTTAGTCTCTTATATTCTTCGGCGAACAAGCTAATATAATCAGCGCCACTGTTGGCTTTTCTGGCGTTAGCCGCGTTAAGCGCTTTAGTAAAATTGGCATCACGATTATAACCTGATAACGATTTTATTAAACCATCCAGTCCCACTTCCATTGTCACGTTCATTCCACCTTGCAGATCGAGGCCGTATGTCAATTCCTGGTCTTTTGCATATTGATACGTACCTAAGCCAAAAACTATTTTTTCGCTCTTTGTACTATCAAGTAAACGTTGAAGACGAGTTCTTTTGAGGTTATTAAGCGTATCAGCATATAATGCCTGACGCTCTTTATTTCCGGCGTACTTTTGTTCCGGAGCCGGAAAATTGGCTTTAAGCCATTTCGCCGCCTTTTCTTCCATTTTGTTCTCATGGTTGTGAACGAACCATGTGAAGCTAAGTTGGTACAAGCAAATCAAGATTAATGCAATCGCAAAAATCTTCACCAAACCTTTCAGTTGCATACTAGTGAGGGTTTACAAATTTTTTAGTCCCGATTTTTTCGGGGAGGCAAAGATAACGGTTTGGCATTTAAAAAGATACAGAAACTACCATTATCAGAAACTGCTTGTAAGCCTTTAAATATCAACTGGTTATACCAATATTTTTGCAGTCGTTTATACCGTTTTTGCAACTTTTAACGAATCGATGTGAACAAAATAAGCTACAGAAGTTTAGGAGTAGTAGAAACTTTTACACAGAAGTTTTTGGTGTTTTTGGGCTAATAGAACAACAGACCTGATAAGCATTTTAATAGTAATGTGTTGTTTTGGTTACCAGCATTTGTTTTTTAATTTATCATTGTTGTGTCACACACTTGTACAGTTTCCATTCTATTTTAGGGATAGCGAAAAGCGTTTGCAGTTTAGAAAATAGCTGTTTTTACCTGGTTAGCATTTGTACAACTTTTTATGTCTGCGTTTCAGTTAATTTTACCGGGCTAAATTTTCATTTTTTGAAACTTCCTATCAAGAAAACCTTATTCGTTACCGGGTTTGCAGCTTCGGAAGCAAGCGAAGATGGAGATTGTTGATAAAGCAGAAATGAGAACACGGATCTTTAATGAAAATAAAAAAGCTTTAAGAAAAAGCCCATTAACAGTTGAAAGTACAAGTGTGCGACGCAACGATTTTTAGCGGTGTTCAAAAAGCTGATAACCTACCTTAAATAACCATTAGTACAAGTCCCTAATTTAGAAGATGAGCCAGCAAACAACTATACAAACTGTTTTAGATTATCCATTAATTCCGGTATTTTATCATTCAAATCCTGAGGTAAGTCTCGGCGTTTTTAATGCCTGTTACGGGGGCGGAATAAGGGCGTTTGAATTTACAAACCGGGGAGCAAATGCTTTGGGAACTTTTAAGTTGCTTAAAAGTCGGTTGGCAAATTTTCCTGATTATGTATTAGGTGTAGGAACGATCCTTAGAGACTCCGATGCTGAAGCGTTTATTGAGGCAGGAGCGTCTTTTATTGTATCGCCATGTTTTATAGAAACGGTGTCTGATGTCTGCTACCAAAATAAAATTCCTTACCTGCCTGGCTGTATGACGGTTAAAGAAGTTTTCTATGCAACAGAAGCAGGCTGGGAGATAGTTAAAGTTTTTCCGGGTGAAGTTTTGGGAACCTCTTTTGTGAAAGCCGTAAAAGCAGTACTGCCAAATGTAAAGTTGATGGTCACAGGCGGAGTATCACCAACACGGGAAAGTATACAATCATGGTTTGATGCAGGAGCAAATGCAGTGGGACTAGGTTCTCAATTATTTAAAGCCGAATTGCTGGAAAAGGGAAATTATAAAGTGATAGAAGAATCGGTTGCACAATGTTTCAGGTATTTGAAGTAATCGAGTTTTCGCTTTCATCTGCAAGAACCGATACTTTAATGTTTCTTTTTACCTTCTTTTCCTTTACCTTTGCAGCCGCTTTGTAAAAAATGTAAAAGTTTTTTGAAGAGCGAGACATTACCCACAAGGCTCCATAAGTGTCCCGTCAGTTCGGGAACGCCAGCAGGGTGTAATCATCAAGATTATTTAATGCCAAAGGTTAAAACAAACTCAAGCGCAAAAAAAAGGTTCAGAGTAACCGGTTCAGGAGAGATTACTTTCCAAAAAGCTTTCAAACGTCACATTTTAACGAAAAAGTCAACAAAGCGTAAACGATCCCTTCGTAAAAAAGGAATGGTATCGCCAGCCAACATGCACTTTGTGAAGCGATTATTGGGTTTGAAGTAAACCTACAAAATCTCTAAAGAGACTTTAAGAAAGAAAATCTCATTACAACACTGTTCCGGATAACGGAATTTAAATTTGAAAATTTATGCCACGTTCTAAAAATGCGGTAGCATCAAGAGCCAGAAGAAAGAAAATTCTTGACCAGGCTAAAGGCTACTATGGTAAACGTAAAAATGTATATACCGTAGCGAAAAATATTGTTGAAAAGGGTATGACTTACAGTTATGTAGGCCGTAAACTTAAAAAGCGTGAATACC
>NZ_JAOQAH010000122.1 GCF_025963695.1 Segetibacter sp.
TAATGAGGGTTATTCGGTTCGTATTGAGATAATCAACTAAATTCTTGCAGGTGTTTCTTCCAATTTTTCCGATACCTAGAAGCAGAATGTTTTTGTCGCTTAGATTCACCACATTCTTTTTGATGTACTGAACTGCTGCAAACGAAACTGAAACGGTTCCTCCGCTAAGTGCCGTTCTATTTTTTACAACCTTTGTTGACTGCAACACACTGTTGACAAGTCTTTCGGTAAAAGCGCCCACAAAACCGTTTTCCTTTGCAAATTTTACTGCAAGCTTTAATTGACCTATTATTTCGTAATCGCCTAATATTTGCGATTCCAAACCTGCACCTACTTCGAAAATGTGTTGAATAGCTTCGGATCCCTGTTTTATGCAACACAATTCTGAAAATGTCTTTTGGTCCCCGACAGTTTGAGTGCAAAGAATTTCAATAAGCTGAGAGGCATTGTCAGCAAAACCATAAATTTCAGTACGATTACAGGTAGAAAGTATAAAAAATTCAGAAAGGCCAAACGAAGGTGCAAGTGCTAAAATATTTGCGTACTGACAATTATTGATAGCAAACTGGCCGCGAATGGAGGCGTCCGTCTTCTTATAATTAATTCCAACAATAAAAAATCCGGAAATGTTATGTTGCTTACTTGCTACCATTAAAGTTCTTAATTCTTTGACGCAAAGGTATTTGCTGGCAAACCACCTTCATAATTTGTCTGTCATGCAGTTGTCATAAAAATTTATGATTTTAGTCATGCTCCGCTTATTACCATTATTTATTTTCTTATTGTAAAATGAATGGGTGTAGACGTATCTATACCAGAGCGGTGAATTATTAGCTGTTCCGCAAAAATTGAAGTACTTAGAGATGTTATCGAATGAATCAATATTAGTTCTAACAACAAAGTCTTAAATAAGAATTGAGACGAACGTTTCTTATTATGCCGTGGTTGTTATTCCCTGATGGGACAAGTGGTTCATTCGTCAGAATAAAAATTAAGGGTATTGCCGTGCGTGGCTCATTTCATGCCCTGCTTGTTTTTGTAACAATTCTATAAAAACGAGATAGCACCTTTCTTTTTCCGAAAAGAATTACGAACGTTTGTTAGTAACAAAAAAATGATGTTTCTTTGTTTCTGCCTTTAATGATTTGCTAGCTGTGTTGAATATCTGAAGATTTTATTTGCCCATTGATTAATACAGGCCTCTACGATTCGTCTTGCTTTTTTACAGTTTTATTTCATTTCTTAATAAGCGTCCTATCTTCTTTTAATAGACGCTATTGATTTTTTACTAAGGTTGCCTCCAAAAACAGGCAGCCTTTTTTAATTTAAAACAGTTTCTACTTGCTAGCATGATTAAAATTAAAAAAGCATTAAAAAAACTTACAAACGATCGTTAGTAATAAAAGTGGCTTTTCTTTGCTACGGCATTTTAGGTAACTGACTTGCTTCTAACGATAACGATACTTGCTTCTACGATTGCTTGATTACTGTACGAAACCTTCTACGATTGCAATATGAAAAAATGAAGGACTTAAATTAAATTGGGCACGGTTGAATACCGTGCCTTTTTTATTTTCCATTTTTTTAATTTTATTTTTTAGCTACTACTCAGCGCTTCAAGTAACGGGTTTTAAACTTTTCTTCAACTGGCGGGTTTACATTTGCTCTTTATTTTACACTATGGCAAAAAGAGGAATTATTTTAATGAATCTGGGATCACCCGATTCGACTGAGGTAAAAGATGTAAGGAAATATTTAATGGAATTTTTAATGGATGGAAGGGTCATTGACTATCCATATATATTTAGATTGTTACTTGTAGGCGGAATTATCGCACCTTTTCGTGCGCCTAAATCTGCTGAAGCTTATAAATCGGTTTGGACGAAAGAGGGTTCGCCTTTGATTGTACTGACTAAAGAGTTGCAAGAAGCACTGCAACCAAATGTGGAAGAGCCGGTTGAAATTGCGATGCGGTATGGAAAGCCGACAATGGAAGACGCCTATGCAAGGTTAATGCAAAAAGTTCCAGGTTTGGAAGAAGTGATCGCCATTCCTTTGTATCCACATTATGCGATGTCTTCTTATGAAACTGCGGTTGAACATGCAAAGTCAGTCCATAAGAAAAAGAAGTATTCTTTTTCTCTGTCTTTTATTAAGCCGTTTTATAACGAGCCGAATTATATACATGCCCTTACCGAAAGTATAAAACCTTACCTGGAGCAGGAGTATGACCAGGTATTGTTTAGTTATCACGGTCTTCCGCAAAGGCATATGACAAAGGCTGATCCTACAAACAGCCATTGCATGAAAGTTGAAACTTGCTGCGAGATTGCTTCACCTGCACATGCAACCTGCTACCGGCATCAGTGCTGGACAACCACTCAGCTACTTGTAGAAAACCTACAAATTCCATCTAATAAAGTTGGTTTTTCGTTTCAGTCAAGACTGGGTAGGGAAGAATGGTTGAAACCTTATACAGCTCTTCGTTTAGAAGAATTGCCAAAAGAAGGGGTTAAAAAGCTTGTTATCTTATGCCCTGCCTTTGTTAGTGATTGCCTTGAGACCCTGGAAGAAATTGCGATGGCAGGGAAAGAGGCATTTTTACATGCGGGCGGCGAAAGTTTTACAGTAATCCCGTGTCTGAATGTTCATCCGCTTTGGGTTCAATCGCTTGTGACGTGGGTGAAAGATTTTGCAGAAGGAAAGCGTGAGATGGTTCTTTGAACTGGGATGACCGGATCTACAGGATTGCCCGACGTTGATAACAATCCATAACCTACCCGACAAAGAAGATGATTTTTTGAACAAATATTGCAGTGAGTGACACAACGATGTACCATGAAGTACAAATGCCCACTCATAAAAATACCCTTATTGACATGTACAATTACATTAAAGCGTTACATATCATTTTTGTGGTTACATGGTTTAGTGGTATGTTTTACATGCCCAGGTTGTTTATTTATAACACTGAGGCTCGTGAACAACCAGAAGTGGCGAGGGAGGTTTTACATAGACAGTTTATTGTGATGATGAAGCGCTTATGGTATGGTATTACCTGGCCATCTGCAATCCTAACATTGGCTTTCGGTGCTTTTGTAATGATTAATGGAAATTGGCACAAAACATTACTGCATCCAGAAGGCAGTTGGCTTCTTGTAAAACTTGCATTTGTACTCTTGTTATATATCTATTTTTTTACGCTGCACATGATCTTTAAACAACAGGTAGCTGGTTCTTTTAAATACACATCGCAGCAACTTCGCATTTGGAACGAGGTAGCCACTGTTTTTTTAATATCCATTGTAATGTTAGCAGTTGTAAAGCAAAGTATGAGTTTTGTATGGGGATTAATTGGCCTGGTTTTATTTATTGTTGTGCTGATGTCTGCTATCAAAATTTATAAAACAATTCGTACAAAGCGTTCATAATTACTATTAATTTTCACACCTCCCCTAATATGATGCGACTGCTTATTGTTGCTATAATATTTTCACTCTCAAATCTTTCCTGTAAATCACCTAACACAGTTGACACAATTGTTCTTAACGGCGTTGTTTATACGGTAAGCGAAAAATTTGAAACCGTACAAGCTTTTGCGATTAAGGATGGAAAAATTATTGCTACAGGCACCGATGCAGCCATAACAAGTAACTACACTGCAAAAGAAATTATTGATGCAAAAGGACAAGCAGTGTATCCCGGCTTTATTGATGCACATGCTCATTTTTTAGGTTATGGTCAATCGCTTTTTATGGTTGATCTTTTTGGCGCTGCCAGTTGGGAAGAAGTGGTAGAAAGAGTTAAAAGGTTTGCAAAAGAACATCCGGAAGAAAAGTGGGTTAAAGGCCGGGGATGGGATCAGAATAAATGGGCTGATAAATCTTATCCGACAAACGAAAAACTGAATGAAGCCTTTCCGACAATACCGGTGATACTGACGAGGGTTGATGGACATGCTGCAGTTGTGAACCAAAAAGCATTTGATATAGCAGCAATACATGGTGGACAAACATTGGCAGGGGGCGAAATCGAGACCAGAAATGGTAAACTGACCGGGGTTTTAATAGACAATGCAGTTGACCTGGTAACTTCTAAAATGCCGGGAAGCACAGTAAATGACTACGTGAAATGGTTATCAAAAGCCGAGAAAAATTGTTTTAAAGTAGGTTTGACCACTGTTGCTGATTGTGGATTGATGTATAGTGATGTGCAGACGATAGATGGTTTACAAAAGGAAGGTAAGCTTAACATGCGGTTGTATGTAATGCTGAGCGATGACACAGCAAACTATCAACGGTACCTTAATAAAGAGCCCTATAAATCAGACAGAATGTTTGTGAAGGGCATTAAGGTTTATGCCGATGGAGCGCTCGGAAGCAGAGGCGCATGTTTATTGGAGCCCTACGCAGATAAAAAAGGCTGGTCGGGATTTTTATTGAAAGACAAAACATATTTTGATAGTATAGCGAAGGTAATATCAAAGACGGCGTATCAAATGTGCACACACGCTATAGGCGATAGTGCCAACCGTGAGATATTGAAGATTTATAACAGGGCTCTAAATGGTGCTAACGACAAACGCTGGCGCATAGAACATGCGCAGGTTATCAATCCTGCGGACTTCGGTATGTTTGGAAAATCGAACATAATTCCGTCTGTTCAGCCAACACACGCTACAAGCGATATGTATTGGGCTGCAGAAAGATTGGGATTAAGACGAATTAAAGGCGGCTATGCCTTTAAGCAATTATTACATCAAAATGGATGGATACCGCTAGGCACTGATTTTCCTGTAGAAGACATTAGTCCGTTCAAAACCTTTTTAGCTGCCGTATTCAGAAAAGATGCGAAGGGATTTCCGGAAGGAGGCTTTCAGGTTGAAAACGCCTTAACAAGAGAAGAAACTATAAAGGGAATGACAATTTGGGCAGCCCGGGCTTGTTTTCTAGAGAACGAAGTAGGCAGCATCGAAACAGGTAAAAAAGCTGATTTTATTGTTCTCAACAAAGATTTAATGAAAATCGGGGAAAACGATGTTTTAAACACCAAAGTTGTAATGACGTATATAGGAGGAAAACGGGTGCTTTAAAAACGCCCTATCAGCTCTATTGCTTAAATTTATTTTTATCATCCAGACTTCTTATCACCATTCGGCTTTTGTTGCGTCGCACTCTTGTACATGGTAATCTTTATTTGGCAAATTCCTGCGAACACCATTTCTGACTTCCCCCAGCATGATTAAAGCTAAATAACGAGTTAGTGTGCAAGGTTAAAGTGATGAAAAAAGCATCAACGGTACAAGGGTGCGACGCAACAATGACTAAATATGGAATACTGCCGGTTTCAAAATAATACTTCTGACAGAACAATTCACAACAAATTCACAGCTAGATAAACCAGGGTTAAAAGCTTCTCTTTTATGCCTGAAAACTCTTTATTTTTTGTACTTTTGCGCACCTGCAAGAATACAATAAAAAGCAGGAAAATCAAGCAGTTATGTCAGATGAAATTGTAAATGATGCGGCGGCGCAAAATAAAAATTATGGTGCCGACAGTATTCAGGTTTTAGAAGGTTTGGAAGCTGTGCGTAAAAGACCCGCCATGTATATTGGCGATATAGGTGTAAAGGGGCTTCACCATCTTGTGTATGAAGTTGTAGACAATAGTATTGATGAAGCACTTGCGGGGTATTGTAAAAACATAAACGTTACTATTCACGAAGATAATTCAATTGGTGTAAGTGATGACGGTCGGGGTATTCCAACAGCGATACATACTAAAGAGAACAGAAGTGCGCTGGAGGTAGTAATGACTGTTTTGCATGCCGGTGGTAAGTTTGATAAGAATACTTATAAGGTGAGCGGAGGATTACACGGCGTAGGTGTTAGTTGCGTGAATGCGTTAAGCAGCAAACTACAGGTTACGGTACATCGGGAAGGTAAAATTTTTGAGCAGGAATATCACTGTGGAGCACCGCAATATCCTGTAAGGGAAATCGGAACATCAGAAACTACCGGTACTACCGTTCACTTCTGGCCTGACTATACCATTTTCCAGGAGTCCATTTATAAAAGAGATATTTTAGAAGGCAGGCTAAGAGAACTTTCTTACCTGAACCGAAGAATTACTATAAACATAACAGATTTACGAGAACTGGATGAAGAAGGAAAGCCTTATTTCAAAAGCTTTTATAGCGAAGGTGGAATAGTTGAGTTTGTAGAAATGCTTGACAAAAACGGTCACCGCACTGCCCTTATTCCAAACACTTTGTTTGTTGAAGGATTCGATGAAGTGAACATGGTAGCGGTTGAAGTTGCGATGACTTATAATGATGATTTTAAAGAACACATTTTTTCTTACGTAAATAATATCAACACAATTGAAGGTGGCACTCACGTAACTGGTTTTAGGCAAGCTCTTACAAGGGTGTTTAAAACATATGGTGATAAGAATGGCTTGTTTGAGAAAGCCAAAGTAGTGGTAGAGGGCGACGATTTCAGGGAAGGATTAAGTGCAATTATTTCTGTGAAAGTTCCCGAACCGCAGTTTGAGGGTCAAACAAAAACCAAACTTGGTAATAGTGAAGTTAGCGGCATTGTGCAAACTACAGTTGCACGAGCATTAGAAGCTTACCTGGAAGAAAATCCGAGAGAAGCAAAGAACGTAATTTCTAAAATTGTTTTGGCAGCCCAGGCTAGGGTAGCAGCTAAGAAGGCTCGTGAAATGGTGCAGCGCAAGACCGTATTAAGCGGCGGCGGATTGCCAGGTAAACTTGCAGACTGTTCTGAAAGAGATCCGACAAAAACCGAACTATATTTAGTAGAAGGAGACTCTGCAGGCGGTACAGCTAAACAAGGTCGAGAAAGAAGTTTCCAGGCTATTCTGCCTTTAAGAGGAAAGATCCTGAACGTAGAAAAGGCAATGGAACATAAGATTTACGAAAATGAGGAAATACGTAACATGTACACTGCACTAGGTGTTACTGTTGGTACTCCCGAAGATCCTAAACAGCTAAACCTTGTTAAGCTTCGCTACCATAAGCTTATCATAATGACAGATGCGGACGTAGATGGGAGCCATATTGCCACTTTGATACTCACGTTTATATTTCGATATATGAAAGAGTTAGTTGAGGCAGGGTACGTGTATATAGCTCAGCCACCTTTGTATCTTGTAAAAAGAGGTAAGGAACAAGAGTATGCGTACAACGAAGAACAACGGAAACATTGGGTGGAGAAATTGGGTGGTGGAAAAGATGATAGTGTAACTATTCAGCGATATAAAGGTTTGGGGGAAATGAACTCAGAACAGCTATGGGAAACAACAATGGATCCGGCGCGCCGTACGCTGAAAAGAGTTACAATTGAAAGCGCAGCCGAAGCGGATCGTGTATTTAGTATGCTAATGGGAGATGAAGTTGCACCAAGAAGAGAGTTTATTGAAAGCCACGCAAAATACGCCAAGATCGACGTGTAAGGAAGGAGGAATTTGTATAAAAGATTACTAAAAGGCTGTCTCAAGCACCAATGAGGCAGCCTTTTTATGTGAGATTAATACGGTTTCCCTAACTAACCTGCATGAGATTTTTTAGAAAGCAGCGATAACAGCGTAACATACAATGACCGCTCTCTGTTTAAAAATCTGTTCTCTCAAAAAATTTGTAGCTTGTGACCTGTTAGTAATACCTTCTACTTACTAAGTAAAACAAAAAACGATGGATACCTCAAAAATGATTACTGCTTACTGTTTGAAAACAAAAGAAAAAAACGTTCCTATGCACGATGCTGTTATTAGTAAAACAGCCAAAGGTGGGTACATGGCAGGGGGCCATGATGGCAAAGGAAATAAGATGGCTGCAATTTTAGGTGAAGCAAAAGCCTTACAAGCCATTGAAGATGGTGTTGCTAAAAAAGGATTTTAATAACGATAAAAAAAGGAATTTCACTTAGAGTGGAGTTCTTTTTATTTGCAGCAAAGGCAAAAGGTATCATACTAAAAAGAGTTAGCAAAATTCTCTAAAGCATACAGTAAGAAAAATTAAAGCCTTTCTCCTTCAGGTTATTTGGTGCTCATAAATTAGGCAAGCAATTAGTAAGAGACATTTTTTTAACAGCCAAATTTTCAATAGGAGAAGAACTTGCAATGCAAGATGAATAAAGTGGGCTAATTTCTAATTCCCTCAGATAGTAGAGTTTTTTATTGAAGATGCCTTTGTTGCTGTTTATTTCCAGTTTATATATGTCATCTACCAGTCCACATCCGTCAGCTTTTAAAATAGCTTCTTTAGCCGACCATATTTTGAAAAAAGCGTGATTTGCGTCGGGCGCATTTTCAATTGTACTATTATCATTCGCATTCAAAATATTATTAAAATCATTGTAATTAACCGGTTGAATTTTCTCTATATCCACCCCTACTACCTGGCTGACAGAAAAGGCGCAAATAACATACTCCCCTGAATGGCTAATATTGAAGTCAGCTTCGATACAATCAATGAATGGTCTGTTAAACTCTGTGTAAGATAAACATTTCAACAATTCAGGGCTGTAGCCGCTATTCTCCAACTGGCGCGCCAGCAATACTTTCCCTAGCAAGTAAGCTTGCTTGTCCTGAAACCGTCGATAACGCGAAGCCTTACCTTTTTCATTTGGCCCAATCAATCTTTCAACGCAGTCTGTTAACTCTGTTGACAACTGTTCTTTATTCTCTATGTAAAGTATATTTATCATTTACTTAGAGCCCCTTCAATAATTTTTCCTATTTGTCTTTCATTATTCAGAATAAAAAAATGGTTTCCTGGAAATTTATAAAGGTTAATTGGAAATACAGTTTCACTTTGCCATTCAAGTATATCTTCTTCCTGCATATCCTCCTTGTCGCCCACCATAACGGTTAAAGGAATCTCCAACGGATGAGTAGCTTGGTATTGATAGCTTTCAGAAATGCGAAAATCGGCTCTTAAAATTGGTTCAAAATATTCCAGCATTTCCTCATTAGCCAATATCTCATCCGGCAATCCACCTAACTCCTTTATAGCAGATACGAACTCTTCTTTTGGCAGTAAATGTTTAGGAGATTTTCTTAAAGGAACAGAGGGAGCGTCGGTACCAGAGATAAACAAATGGAGCGGTAACTTCTTTCCCTCCTCTCTGATACGTAAAGTAAGCAGATATGCAATTTTAGCACCCATGCTATGACCATAAATAGCGTAAGGCTTGCCTAAAAAAGGAGCTATTTTTTGATAAATATCATCAACAACTTCACTTATATTTTCTGCAAAGTCTTCTCTAATTCTGGTACCGCGGCCAGGATACTCAAGAAAATTGCAAGAAATATTTTTTGGCAAAACTTTTTTTAAATAAGCTAAAGAGTATTTAGAGCCACCAGCAAAAGGTAAACAAAAGAGTGTGACATTACTCGTCATAGAACCAAATATATTAGGAGTTCAAAAAAATTGGGAAACACGCAAAAATAAGCTCGTCTTTTTATATGCCTACTTTTTATGTCTCCTGTTAAAACAAGATTGATTACTAAATCAACTGGTTTTAATCTTTGTCCTCCTCAAAGATTGAATTAATAAAAAAATGCCATAAAACCAGGCATCAATATCAGAGACCTATTTTATGCCAATTAGCGGTAACCCATGGCCTGCAATTCAAATAACTCAGCGTACTTTCCATTTTGTTGCAAAAGTTCATCGTGGCTTCCAACTTCAAGCAACTCGCCCTTTTCCAAAACCAGGATGCGATTAGCCATTCTAACAGTAGAAAAACGGTGAGAAATCAGCAATGCTGATTTATTTTTCGTTAACTCCGAAAAACGTTGAAACACTTCAAACTCAGATCTGGCATCCAAAGCAGCAGTAGGCTCATCAAGCACCATCAATTGTGCATCCCGCATATAAGCTCTGGCCAATGCTATTTTTTGCCATTCCCCACCTGATAACTCAACTCCCTGGTGGAAGTGTCTTCCCAACATCTGATCGTATTGTTTCGGCAATTTTTCTATGAAAATGTTTGCCAGACTTTTTTTGGCAGATTTTGCAATTAAAGAATGGTTGTCCATTTCGCTAATGTTTCCCACCGCAATATTTTCGGTAGTGGTCATCTGGTACTTAAGAAAATCCTGGAAAATAATACCAATTTCAAGCCGTAACTCTGACAAATCGTACTCCCTTAAATCGACCCCATCCAATAAAATTCTACCTTCAGTAGGGTCATACAATCGAACCAGGAGTTTTACTAACGTCGTTTTACCCGCTCCGTTCTCTCCTACCAGCGCTAATTTTTCGCCTGCATGAAGGGTAAAATTTAAGTTCCTATTTGCCCACCTTGTAGAATTATTGTACTTGAAACCTACGTTTTCGAAAGTGAAACCCTCCTTGATCGGACGGGGAAAAGGCCTTGGATTAGGGGACATTTTAATCTTGGGCATAATTTCAAAAAATTCAAAAAAGTCGCTGAGGTAAATAGCACCCTGAGAAACTGTACTGAACCGTTTCATCAAATTCTGCAACACCCCACTCACCTGCCGGATGGAACCAAGCAAAAAAGTCAAATCTCCAATTGATATGCTGCCTGCGAGAACTTTTTGGATGATATAAACAAAAGCAGAATAGTAACCAATAGAACCCGTGATCGCAAGAACAATGGCCCAGGTAGAACGTCTTGTTTCAAGAGCTCTTATGTCGAAATAGAGCCGGTTCGATATGTTGCGAAACCGGTTCACAAAAAAAGAAGACAGGTCAAAAGCCCTTACTTCTTTTGCAGTTATGTCACTAGTGCCAAGGGAGCTGATATATTCCATTTCCCGGCGCCTTTCCATTTGACCACGTATTAGCGTGTAATTTTTGTTATTGAAATAATATTCACCTAAAAAAGAAGGAAGGGTGGAAACAAATAGTATAATAGTAAACCAGGGGCTGAAAAAGACCAACCCTGATATTAAAAAACAAACGGTCACAGTGTCTTGCAGTTGACCAAACACGTTTGTTAAAAGTACTGTTCTTCCAATACACTGCTGCCGTGCTCGCTCCAGTTTATCGTAAAAAACAGAATCCTCAAACTGTTCAAGGTCCAACTTTGAGGCGTGCGACATAATCCTCATGAAAGAATAGTTGGATAACCGGTCGCCAAGTAGAACATCAATTAATAAAATGACCCTGTTTAAGGCATTTGTAGTGATAACTAATCCAAATTCTATCGCAACCAACTTCCACAAATACGCGTGGGATAATGTTTTGTCGCTGCTATGAATAAGCATTACGACCTCGTTAATAAATAACTTGCCGACATAAAGGATGGCAACAGGCAGTGCAGCTAAAATGATACGGGTGACTACTGTTGCTATCGTAAGATATGGATTGGTCTCCCATACCATTTTTAAAAGGCGAGGTATATTGCTTAACGCCTTCAGACGCTCCTTAAAACTTATGGCATCTGCCGATATTTTTTCACCTTTCATAATATTTACCTCTAAAACATTTAAACCTCCAATATCAAACTGAATTTGACGAAACGTTAAAAATTTTTCTTTTGCAAAACGACGCTTATAACGTCAATACTTCCGAAAAAGAGCTTAAGCCTAAGTTATAAGAAAGGTTTTCGATTTTCTTTATTGAGTAGAAAGTGTAATACTGTTAATTATGCCATTTCACTTTTACTTATTGATGGACTCATCTAAATGCTTTTGCAATAACTCCGCGAGCTCTTTTCCACCTCCTATTGTTGGATCAAACATTGTAGAATGCTCGCCTTCGATGTCGAATATTGATATAGAATCAACATAATTACGCCATCTATTTTTTATACTTTCACCGTAACTTATTTTCTTATAATTTACGCTTCTGTTGATATCAGAGAATTGATAATGTTCCTTTGCATAATAAACATAAATTTTACCTCCATGGGGAGTCATATTATAATTTCGGTGAGCTTTTTCAATTATCGTCGTTAATTTTTTATACACCTCGTAAAACTTGTCCTCTTCACTTTTTGAATCGTTTTTCTTTAATAATAATTTAAATTTATTTAATCGGTCACCGATCGAATACCTAGTATGCCTTCTTAGCAGGAATAATTCGAAATCCAATTTAGTGTAAGCTCTGCCAATTAACCTTTTGAAAGAAGTAAAGTAATTTGAACTGAAAGAAGTATTCTTTTGGGCTCTTTGATCTTTTACAACAGGCGCAACGGTGTCAAACATAGCCAACATTTTAACCTCCTTCCCAATTGCTTGTAACTGCTTACTCATCTCGTAGGCAATTAACCCACCGGAACAATGACCCGATAATGCGTAAGGACCTTGAGGATTTTGAGCTAAAATTTCAGAAACATATATCGATGCTATTTTTTCAACTGTTTCCGGAAATTCTTCTAATTGCCTTAAATTTGTCGGTTGTTGCAACCCAAATACAGTCTGTTTCGGATCTAATAGATCAACCATCTTTTTAAACTTAAACACGGTTCCACCACCTCCGCATACTATGTATAATGGCAGCTTATTGTCACCCTTTCTTATCGGGACTAGTACATTACTTTCTTCCGTTCTCGCTATTCTAAAGTTTTCTTTTATTATTTCCTCATGGTTCGAACTCAAGTCTTCTAGAAGACTAATTTTCTTCGACTGGTGTAAACAATGAATGATAATTTTTTGAAGATGATCTTTAAATCTTTCAGCTATGATTTTAATTGTTTCCTCATTATAATAGCTACTACTATATCTCCAACTTATTAGTAACTGACTACCTCTTATTATACAATTAATCGATATTTTTTCAGTTAGCACAAGATCTTCGCCCAAATTAGTTCCTGCAGATTCGCTTGCCCCTGAAATTAAACCTTCTTTTGCAACAACAGTGTCAACCTGCCCCAAGTAATTAAAAACGATATCCCAGCAATCTTTTTGCAATGAAGCTTCCTTATTAATATACTTTAACACTCCAAAACCTAAACCTTTATCTGGTATTTGACGTAGCTGACGCTTTACTCCTTTTATCCATTCTGACTCAGTTTTCATTCCCTCAGTATCTAATAACACAGGATAGAGGTTGGTAAACCATCCTACCGTCCGGCTGGTATCTATTCCTTCCGCTAAATCTTCTCTGCCGTGCCCCTCCAATCCTATCACAACTTTATTAGTTCCGGCCCATTCGGTTATTGTCTGCGATAGCGCACACAGTAAAATATCGTTTACTTCAGTTTGATAGGTTTTAGGTACTTCCTGGATTAAATGCTGTGTTTCCTCAACCCCAAGCTTCATCGAAAGCACTTTTACAGAACTTTCCTTTACCTTACCTGAAAATAATTTATCTACAGGTGAAGAATAATTTGCTGTAACTACATGTTCCCAATATTTCTTCTGCTCCTTTAAAGCACTGCTTTCACTATACTGCTTCAAAGTTTCAAACCACTGCCTGTACGAACTGCCTTTGCTGCCAAGATCTTGTTTTCTCTCGCTGCTAACATCGCTTATAAGTGATCCCAAATCCTCCAGCAGAATTCTCCATGAAACGCCATCTACCGCAAAATGGTGAATTACAATTAATAAACGGTTATGCTTCTCTTGACTTGACGTCATCATTAACACTACACGTACTAATTCTCCCTTTTCTAAGTTAAGGCTGCGTTGGTACTTCTCAGAACACTTCCTGACGCCGTCACCCAACTCTTCTTTAGTCAATGACTCCAAATTCTCAACAGCCAATCTTTGCGTATTTGTTTCGTAAAATTGATGCCACTCGCCATCCTTTTGATAATATTGAAAACGAAGGGCATCATGTTGTAACATTATTACATCCACCGCATTTTGAAGTGTTGCCTCAGTTACAGATTTTTCAACTTTTAATAACACACTTTGATTAAAGTGAGAGATACTTGTTGTTGCATTTTTTAGATACAATTGCTGAATTGGTAGTAGTCCACACTCACCTGTTAAAACTCCTTGCTCGCCAGTTATACTTAGACCTGATCGCTTAGCTAAAAGACCCGACAAATCCCTTACAGTTTGATGGACAAAAAGATCTTTTGGTTGCAATTCGTAACCTAAGCGCCGTAAGCGGCCTACTACCTGAATTGTTAAGATAGAATCTCCTCCAAGTTCAAAAAAGTTATCTTCAACTCCCACACGCTCTATTCTTAACAGCTGCTGCCAGATTTCTGCAACCTTTGATTCAAGCTCACTTGCCGGAGCAATATATTGACCTGCTAGCGAATCACTCAAATCAATTTCAGGCAATGCTTTTCTGTCTAACTTACCATTCGACGTTAGTGGTATGCTTTCCAAGTCTACCCATATTACAGGTATCATATAATTTGGCAGGGAGCTTTTTAAATATGCATCTAAAGCTTCTTTATGAAAAACACCTCCTGCAACTATATAACCTACTAACCGCTTGTGTCCATCTTTTTCGCCAACAACAACGGCACACTGTTTTACTAATCCACTTTGCATTATCACATTTTCTATCTCTCCTAACTCTATTCTATATCCCCTTATTTTCACCTGATCATCCTTTCGGCCCAGGTACTCGATATTGCCATTAGCCAACCACTTGCCCAAATCACCGGTTTTGTAAAGCCTTGTCGCGTTATCAAACCTAGCAGTTATAAATTTTTCTGACGTTAACGCCTCATTGTTTAAATAGCCTCTTGATAACCCATCTCCTCCTACATAAATTTCTCCAACGACTCCTATCGGAACCAGATTCTCGTGTTCATCAAATAAGTACGCTTGGCGATTATTTAAAGGAAGACCAATGGGGATAGATGTATAATTAGCGTCATCACTTATTTTGTAGGTTAAAGAGAACGTCGTATTTTCTGTAGGTCCGTATCCATTTATAATGTTAATAGCAGGATACTTTGTATGGACCAAATTAATGTGTTGCTCGGATAGTTTTTCTCCACCTACTAAAATTGTTTCTAATGCTCCAAAAATATCAATTTCAGTGTCAGCTAACTGATTAAACCAGCTTGATGTAAACCACATTTTGTTTACATTTCTTGTTTGTATCTCCTCCTTAAGAAGTTTGCTGTCAAGCAACCTCTCCTCTTTGCACAGAACCAACTGACCTCCGTTAAGCAGCATACCCCAAAACTCAAAAGTAGTTGCATCAAAAGCAGGAGATCCGGTGGATAGTAAGATATCGTTTTTAGTTAGCGAAGCGTAGTCCACACCTTTTACAAGGCTTACCACATTTCTATGTTCTACCATTACTCCTTTAGGCTTTCCTGTCGATCCGGACGTATAGATTATATAAACAAGATTAGAAGGTGTAACCTCTATATTAATGTTCTCAGTCGGCTCTGTTTGAATTTCAGATGCAGCTTTACCATCTATTTCTATCAAATCGCAACCATCAATACTTCTTAACTTTTTACTGCTTTCTTTGTCAGTAATTATTATCCTTGCTTTTGTATCTCGAAGCATGAACTCTATTCTTTCCAACGGGTATTTAGCGTCAATCGGCACATATGCTCCGCCTGCTTTTAGTATACCAAGTATACCAACAATCATGTCTATACCACGCTCAATACATATCGGTACAAGTGTTTCTTGTTTTACGCCTTTAGCTTTTAAATAATGTGCTAATTGGTTTGCTCTTTCATTTAACCGCTGATAAGATAAGTTACTGCCTTCAAAAACTACCGCTACCGCATCTGGTGTTCTCTCCACCTGCTCTTCAAATAAATCTACAATTGTTTTATCCCGTGGATAATCGGCTGAAGTGTTGTTAAACTCTACTAATAACTGATGCGTCTCCTGTTGAGTAAGCATAGGTAATAGTGAAAGACTTTCCTGAGGATTATTTGTAATTGAACTTATTAATTCCTTGAAATGGGTAATAAGGCGCTCAATGGTTTGTTCATTATATAACTCAGATGCATATTCAACTGCACCACGTATTCCTTGTGATGTTTCCGTTACAGAAAACGTTATGTCAAACTTTGCAGTATCGCGATTGCTTCCTTTTGAGGATAACTCTACCTCACCCAAACGTAAACTTGGAACGTCAGGAGCATTTTGTAATATAAACATCGCCTGGAAAATAGGGCTGCGACTCATGTCTCTTTGAAGCATTACTGCATCTACCACTTTTTCAAAAGGTACGTCCTGATGCTCGTAAGCATCAAGTGTTGTTGATTTTACCTGTTGTAAAAACTCAGTGAATGAACTTTCTCCGCTTACCTCATCTCTTAATGCCAATGTGTTTACAAAAAATCCAATTAAATTCTCTACTTCCTGCTGCTTGCGACCAGCTATTGGTGTGCCTATACAAATATCCTTTTGACCCGAATGTCTGTATATTAATACTTTAAAGGCAGCAAGCAGTGTCATAAACATGGTGCTGCTTTGCTTCTGGCTTAACTCCTGCAACTTACCTGTCAACTCCTTATTAATAGTAAAGCCTATAGCAGCACCTTTAGTGCTTTGAATAGCAGGCCGGGCAAAATCTGTTGGTAGCTGGAGTGGCTCAACGCCCTGCAATTTCTGTTTCCAATAATTGATTTTGTTATTTAAAACTTCGTCCTTTATATAACTTCTCTGCCACATTGCAAAATCAGCATATTGTATATTTAAAGGAGCTAAAGAAGTTGCCTTGCCTTTATCGTAGGCCTCGTATAGCTCAACCAACTCTTTAACCAAAATAGATGTTGACCAACCATCGGAGGCAATGTGATGTAGTGTAACTACTAATAAGTGCTCTTCAACATCTACATTTATCAACTCTGCCCTTATCATGTCATCCTGCTGAAGGTTAAAGGGCTTGTTGATTAACTGGTGTACATATACTTCAAGTACGCCGTTTTGTTCTTTTAATTCTGCCCCATCCTTTATGCTTAACTGCCATTTACCGGCATCTTTTATTTGCTGGTAAACCTGTCCGTCTTCCTCTAAAAAGACCGTGCGAAGTACTTCATGCCGGTTTACAATTGCCTGCAATGCTGATGCAAGCGCTTCGATGTTTATCTTGCCTTTTAACCTAAGTACTGTTGGAATATGGTATTGAACAGTGCCTTCAAGCTGATCTATAAACCACAACCGCTCCTGGGAAAAGGATAATGGTATATTAGCTGGCCGTGGCTGAACTGCTTCAATGGATGGAAGTAAGGAGGTTTGGGACTGTAATCCGAGATGAGTACTTAATGAAGCTATTGTGGGATAATTAAAAAGATCTTTAATACTTAATTCGACTTCAAGTTCTTTCCGAATGGCTGAAATCAATCGCATTCCTAACAAGGAATGCCCACCGAGATCAAAGAAGTTATCATAAACGCTAATAAGATCTATACCTAAAAGTTGCTGCCAAATAACAGTTAACTTATTTTCAACAATAGTACGTGCAGCCTGGAATGAGTATTTATCTACAACCACTCCCCTTTCCGCTCTTGCAGTTAAAAACAAACGGTCCACTTTTCCATTTGCGGTAAGAGGAAGCCTGCTTAAAGCAATAAACTCTGCAGGAACCATATAATCAGGAAGTTTCTGCTGAAGCAGGGCTTTTATATCTTTTTGTAAAACAGAACTAATGCTTGTAAAAAGAGGAATGTTAGTATAGTTTGTATTGGCAGAGCGGCCTTGTTCACCATAAACATTTTCAATGAAACTACTTGAAGGGTCCTTCTCAAGTAATACATTTATAACAAGAGGATTTTCATCCAACAAAAGGCTACAATGATATTTGTTTCTACCTGCAGCTTCCAAAATATCAGTCAAACTAAGATTGTTTTGCTCTACAATATTGATTCTATCTACTATCTCTCCAACTGTAGTTACCTGGTTTGATTTAAGAATTTCGTCTAAAGCCCGCTCTTTATGCAACCTGAAATTCGGAGCATCTTTTAATGCAATTACAGAATCACCATTATTAATACGATTTATGATGCATTGCTTGTCATTTATCGAATTCCAGCTTACCCAATTTGCATCTTGGGCGCCTCTTTTATCACTTACATAGATTACTACATTAAATCTGTAAAGGCTTAATTCATTAATAAATTCGCCGTGCTTCCATGTTATTTGAACATGAGAAATTTCGGGATACAAGGACTTTAAGTTGTAGAAATATTCCGGTAAAAAGCAGAGTTCTTCTTCTTTTAAAACTTCCTGATCTACCACCCAATTAAACTCTCTTACACTTACTGATCTCTGTAATTTTTGCAATTGAAGACGTCCTTTAAACAACTCAAGCAAGCGCTTATCGCGAACATCGCCAATTATAATACGTCCCTTGTTCCTCAGCAGGGACATACTTTTAGCGATTACCTCGCTCATGTAGTCTTCACCCGGAAAGTATTGAACAACGGAGTTAATAACAATGGTATCTACCTTTTGATCACCATTCAGATTAATCTCATGAGCAGCACATACCTGCAACCCGGTTGGGCCGTAATCTTTTACACCTTTACTTATTCTTTCCTTAATCCGATTAACGGACGACGCAGAAAAATCGGTACCAATGTATTTTTTTACTTTTCCTGCAAGTTGATAATATATTAAACCGGTTCCACATCCAATTTCAAGAACCTCACCTGCATCTTCAGATAAAATTACATCAGCTATATCCTGAACCCATTCACGCATTTGGTCCTCTGGAATATTTGAACCCGTAAAACTATCTTTCCAGATACCAATATCAAACTCCTCGTCTTTAAGTTGCTTGTCATGTTGGGCGTACTCAATATCGTATACGTCCTTCCAACTGTTGACCTGCTCCTGGTAAAGTGCTGTTTCTTTTTCCTTTAACACTTTTAAGTCAGGTGTATAATAACCTATTAACCTGCTATTTTGATTATCGTGCTTTGCAATTACAACTGCCTCGGTAACTAACCCAGACTGCTGCAGAACACTTTCAATTTCACCAAGTTCTATTCTATATCCTCTTATTTTTACCTGGTAGTCTATTCTTCCCAGGTACTCTATTTTACCATCATTAACCCAACGTGCCAAGTCGCCGGTTTTATACATTTTAGCACCTTCATCTTCACTAAATGGATCCTTAACAAACTTCTCAGAAGTTAATTCCGGCCTGTTTAAATAACCCCTTGCCAATCCTGCTCCTGCAATGCAAAGTTCACCGGCAATACCTATTGCACATAATGCATGTTCTTTGGTTAGTATATAAATATTTGTATTGGCAAGAGGCTGACCAATTAATACCTTCTCAGTACTGTCTAATTTCTTTATGGCTGACCAAATCGTGGTTTCAGTTGGTCCATATAAATTGTATACATCACCTAATTGAGTCAACTCATCTTTCAGACTTTCTTTTACAGCTTCTCCACCTACTAAAATCTTTATTTGCTCTTTATTTTGCCAGCCGCTATCCAATAATAATTGCCAGGTTGATGGCGTACCCTGCAGGTGCGTCGGATTGTAACGAGCCAACCCTTCAGATAATTTGTAACCGTCTGTAGCTACATCACGAGATACAATAATTAACTTTCCTCCGTTTATAAGTGGAGTGTAGAACTCGAGATAACAGATGTCGAAGCTGTAGGTTGTTACCGATAAAAAGCTTGAACGGGAGTCAAAACTCACCTTATCTGTTATGCTACATAAGAGGTTTGTTAAGCTGCCATGCTCGATCATTACGCCCTTTGGCTTACCGGTTGATCCGGAAGTATAAATTACATATGCAAGCTGATTTGCAGAAACTGAAAGCGAAGGTTTTTCGGTTGACTTACCACTAATTATTTCCCAGTCTCTTTTTAACTCTATAATATCAACCGCTTCTGATGCATTCAATTTCGCCCTGCTGCCTTCGCTGGTTATTACTAACGTAGCGCCACAATCTTCAAGCATATGATTTATGCGATCCTTAGGATACTCGGGGTCAATCGGTACAAAGGCTGCGCCTGCTTTTAGTATGCCTAATAAACCTATGATCATCTCCAATCCTCGCTCTATACAAATCGGTATTAACGTTTCTGGTTGTACTCCTTTGGCTATTAAGTAATGTGCAAGTTGGTTTGATTTTGCGTTTAACTCTTTGTAGCTTAGCTGCTTGTCTTCAAACACTAAAGCTGTTGCTTCGGGTGTTGCTGCTGCCTGATCTTCAAATAAATCTACAATTGTTTCATCAAGTGGGTATTCGGCTGAGGTATTATTAAAGTCCGCAAGCAATTGATTACGTTCCTGCTCGGTAACCATTTCCAAAAGGCTTACCCTTTCATTTGGCTTTTTCACAGCTGATTGGAGTAGTTCTACAAAATGCGCCGCCATACGTTCGATGGTTGCTCTTGTGTATATATCTGTGCTGTATTCAAATGCTCCATTTAACCCATGTTCCGTTTCGGTAATGAACAAGCTTAAGTCAAACAAGGACGTGGTATGCTGATATCTGGAACGTGATAAAGCCGCCTCACCTAACCGAAGTTCAGGCACATCAGGTGTATTGCGTAAAATAAACATAACCTGGAACAACGGGTTTCTATAAGTTTCCCTATCTTTTACCACCGCTTCTACCACTTTTTCAAATGGTATTTCCTGGTTAGCATACGCTTCCATTGTGGTTATCTTCACCTGTTTAAGCAAATCAGCGAAAGTTGTTTCGCTGTCTACCCTACTACGCATAGTAAGGGTATTAACAAAGAAACCTATAAGTCCCTCTAGCTCCTGCTGCAACCGACCTGCTATAGGTGTCCCTACGGCAATATCTTCCTGGTTGCTATACCTGTAAAGCAGTGCGTTAAATGCTGACAATAGCGTCATGTACATGGTCGCGCCGTGCTTGTGGCTTAATTGCAAAAGATCTTCTGATAGCTTTTTGTCTATTTGAAACACTACCATACCTCCCCGTGTACCTTGTACGGCGGGACGAACATGATCTGTTGGTAAATTTAATGGCAATACGCCCTCAAGCTTACTCTTCCAATAGCCTAATTTGCTATCCAGTGTCTCACCCTGTAGGTATCCGCGCTGCCATAAAGAAAAATCTGCATATTGTACCGGCAGAGGTATTAATTTTGCCTCACGCCCTTCAGTAGTGGATGCGTAAAGTTCGGCTAATTCACCCACCAGTATTGATCTTGACCAACCATCTGAAGCAATATGATGTAGCGTTACTACAAGCACATGTTCTTCTTCCTGCATCACGATCAAATGCGCCCTTAACATCGCATCTTTCGATAAGTTAAACGGAGCAGCAATAATTTCTTTTATATATTTTTCTAAACTTGTACTGTCTTTTAATAAGGAAGCACCATCCACAAGTTGCATTAGAGGTTCTACACTCTCCTGTATTACCTGGTAGGCTTTGCCTTCTTCTTCACGAAACACTGTTCGCAATACTTCATGACGTTCAACAATTTGCTGCAAGGCAGAACCTAAAGCTTCTCTATCAATCTTTCCCTGTAACCGAACAACCGCTGGCACATGATATTGCACACTTCCCTCTAACCTATCTATAAACCACAATCTTTCCTGGCTGAATGATAAGGGAATATGTTCTGGTCGTGGACGTATCACTTCTATTGACGGAAGCACTACTGCTTCTGATTTTTGAGCGAGCTGCGCTGCCAGCAGT
>NZ_JAOQAH010000023.1 GCF_025963695.1 Segetibacter sp.
AATCTACATCGCCATCATTGTCAAAGTCGCCCGGAACGATACTGGTCCACCAGCCCTTCTTATTACCAAGATTGCTTGAAGCCGTTATATCCTGGAAGGTACCTTTGTTATTTGCGTAAAATAACACCGGCATCCACTCTCCGGTAATTACCAGGTCCTGCCAGCCGTCGTTATTAAAGTCAGTCCAGGCTGCGTCACAAACAAGTCCTACATTATTCAATGTTTTTGCAACAGTATTCGTTACATCTGTAAACTTTGCTTTACCGTTGCGAGAGTCATTTCGATAAATGAAACTGGACACAGGCTTGGGGTAATTCCAGGGTTCAACCCTTCCTGCAATAAAAAGATCGAGGTCTCCATCGTTGTCATAATCCGCTGCTCTAACGCAAGATTTACTTGTATAATTTTTAGGAAGAGCGTCAGCGCTCATTGAGAAATTTCCCTTTCCGTCATTTACATACAACTTATCCTGATAGGCATCGGAGTTCGGCGCCTTTTCAAAGCCTCCGCTTGCAGTATACAAATCCAGGTCGCCATCGCCGTCTGCGTCAAATAACGTTATACCCACATCTTTCCATTGTTTTGAAAGCTTTGTTGCATTAGGAGAAATAAGCTTTTTAGCAAAAGCACCGTTGCCTTGCTGAAGCAACATAGTAGGGCTGATGCCTGAAGAACCGGCCACAACAATATCCTCTAAACCGTTGCCATCGATATCGCCTACGGCTAAGGCCGGCCCATACTCTGAAAACTTGTGAGGTAATAGTTTCTGGATATTAAAATCAATAAAATCTCTGGAGGAGTCTTTATAGACTATATTGGCTTGAGTGGTAATGTCAGTAAACAACGTATTTGTTGCAAAAACAGAATTATCGAAACTTGCCGTTTTATCCGCATTTTTAATATCGACTGTAATTGTCTTATTAACCGAAACTTGCTTTAGTACCTGCTTTTCCCCGTTTGTCCATGTGACAGTTAGCGAGTCAATTACTGAAACCCGGCCTAAGCCAAAATGCGGATCAAGTTGCACCGAAGAAAGATAACCACGATAAGGGGTTTGTTCATAAGCCTGCTGCTTGCCCTGGTAATACAATTGTATCCATGCACCAATGCCATTTCTATTTAGCGTATCACCTAATAATTTAACTGACAGAAAATTGTTCGTGCCTTCCTCGTCCTTATCATGACTGCTTGTATTCTCGTACAGCATCGCCTCATCGTTAATATTATTAATAACCATATCGATGTCCCCGTCGTTATCAAGGTCAGCATAAGCACCTCCGTTTGAAAAAGAAGGAGTTAGCAAACCCCAATCGGTACTAACATTACTAAAGGTTACATCACCATTATTACGAAAAGCATAATTATGTAGTTTAACTTCAGGAATTTGAGATAACGTAAATTGTTTACTTGCTATAGCAGACGATTGCTGGCGGAAAGCAATAAAATCATGATCAGTCAAATCTTTAGGGTATCCATTAGTGACTATTAGATCTCTAAATCCGTCGTTATCAAAGTCGGCAACAAGAGGAGTCCAGCTCCAGTCGGTTTCAGAAATTCCTGAGAAGAAACCAACATCACTAAAAACAGGGTCTCCTATGCTATCCTTTTCATTTACACGCGGCCCCTGGTTAATCTGCAATGTATTTCTTACGTATTGATATTGATAACCGAAATGATCGCTATTCTGATAAGTCTGGTAACTATTAGCTCCAAGCATCATCTTCTTACGGTAATTATCCTCGGGGTTCATATCCACTTCTACTACATCGGATAACCCATCATTGTTAATATCTATAATATCCTGCCCCATTCCGTTGGCGGAAGTATGTTTAAAATAATTAGCAGATTTGTCGGTAAAAGAGCCGTTCTTATTGTTGATATAAAGAATATCGTTCGAATTGAAGTCGTTCGTCACAAAAATATCTTTCCAACCATCCCTATTTATGTCAGTGATGTTTACACCATGCCCATAACCCTCAATCGTAACTCCTGCCTCCTTGCTAACGTTAGTATAAAAGGGATGTTTTAGCGCGGCATTCCAATCATTGCGATATAATCGCCCTGTACTTGGAAAAGATCCATCTTTAATTACCGGACGAAAAATAGCCGGATTATTTCCTTTGATAATTTCGTTTACTACAATATACACATCCAGATCGCCGTCGTTGTCATAATCAAAGAAAGCAGCCATGGTTGAGTGTGTTGAGTCATTAAGTCCGTATTCCCTCGCCGCTTCCTTGAAATGAGGTATACCTTTTTTATCAGGCCCCTCATTAACATACAACAAATTTTCTCTCTTATTGGTATTAGCAGACATTGTAGCGGAGATATACATATCCATCAAACCATCGTTATTAATATCTACTACAGAAATACCACGGCACCATCTCCCACTACCGTTTACGTTTGCAGCATCTGTAACATCTTCAAATTTGAAGTCTCCTTTGTTAATGTAAAGCTTGTTAGCGACAGTACTACCAGTAAAGTACAAATCTTGTAGACCGTCGTTATTGAAATCTCCAATACCTACACCGCCACCATTATAGATATTTGTAACATCAATTGGATTTAATGTATCGTTCTCGACTATCTTATTATTAAAGTGAATATTGCTGCTACCTGACGGTACTTGCCGGAATAACTGGTCTTGGCGGGTACACGATGCAAAAAGAATCAGCGCTGATAGAAAAGATAAAGGCCGAAAGGAGAAAAACATAGTCAAAGTAGAATAATAGAAAAGATTACTAAGTAAAATAACAGAAAAGAGGTAGAGTAACCTCTACCTCTAAACTAAATATTATTTAATATTAAAAATTAATAGCCAGGATTTTGTGTTATCCTTTTAGTACCATCGGAATTTAATTTATCGAGTGTTCCTTGTGGTATTGGAAAATATTCGTTCTTTCCTGCAGTGAACGAAGCATTTTGCTTAAGAGGACGTTGTGCCTTCTCTCTGGCAATGTAAGTATTAATCGTTGGAGCTGCGATACCCCATCTCACCAAGTCGAAAAAACGATGGCCTTCCATTGCTAATTCCAACCTTCTTTCAAACATAACCGCTTTCATGGCATTTGCTGTAGTGAAAGTTGCGGGAGTGTAAAGACCGATCTTATAATTTGCAGCTGGAGTAGTTTGTGTGCTATACTGTGCAGTAGCAGCATTATAATCGCTGTTTCTATAAACCCAGCCAGATGGATCGGCTGCTCTAGCTCTAACAGTATTTACATATGCCATTGCAGTAGGTATATCTCCAGCAGTCACGGCGCATTCTGCAGCCCATAATAAGACATCAGAAAAGCGAATAAGATTTACATTATTAGCTACCAACTCTGTTGGTCCCCAATAGGCACTACCAACATCAGTGAAAGTTCCCTTTTGAGAGTTGGCATACACATTCTTCTTAGGACTAAAAAGACCATCGTTTGGTACATTTCTTATCCAGTCAGCGCCCGGATGTAGACCCCAGTCAAGATAAGGAACACCTTTTCTTCCAATTGTCAAATCTAAACGAGGATCGAGCGTACCAGTATAAGTATTAGTAGAGTCTCCTACTCTTAAGCCTGTCGCGTAAGATTCATCCAGCAATGGCAACCCGTTTGCGTCAGTCTTGTGGGCATTAGCCAAATCCTGCGAAGGATTATAAAACCCGCAACAAGCTCCTGGGCCGCCATTGTAAGGAAAATTCAGGATATCACCGTAATTGCCGTTAGGTGCTCCTCCCCAATCAACTGAAGAACCGTCCTGGACTGACGTTTGTACCGCAAATACAGATTCTCTGCTGTTCTTTTGAGCTGGGTTAAAATTAGAATAGTATTGAGGATTTAAACCGTACTTTACGTTATTCGATGTTTTACCGGTAGCTATTACATCCTGTAAAATGGGATAAGCAGCAGCAAATTTCTTTTGGAACATATACGCCTTTGCCAGGAAAGCCTTAGCTGCGGACTTGTTCACTCTGCCCACTTCGCTCCATGTTTCCGGCAAATTATCAACTGCAAATTTTAAATCTGCTTCAATCTTTGGCCACACGTCTGCCGTATTAGTAACCTTGGTGTTTGTTGGATTTACATTTTCATCCGCATAAATAATGTTATTAAAAACCTTCTTCAATTCCATGTGGTAAAAAGCTCGTAAAAACCTGGCCTGGGCAATAATACCAGTCTTTGTACTTTCGGAAATACCGGTTGAAATAGCCAGAGTATTTAAAACGTCATTACAACGCTGGGCACCATTGTAGCCGAGGTTCCATTTTTGAGGAACCGCCCCATTAGTTGGCGTTAATGTTACAAACTGTTCAAAAGGTGCAAAGTCGGCAACGTCTGAAGGGTCTGAACCTTTGTACGCATCGTCACTTGCTACACCACCATAACCCCAGTTAGATGCTGCAGAACCATAATTACCATCCCCCGTTGAACCGTTACCATCTAATAAAGAATAAGCACCAATTAACAGACCTTGAACACCGGCCTCTGAAGCAACAATTTCAGGGCTCAAGGTTCCAATAGGAGGCTTTTCCAGAAAATCTTTACTGCACGCAGCCATTACTAGCATGACTACGACACCGGCACCGTATAAATATTTATGTTTCATTTTTTTCATATAGCAATATAATTAAGTCAATTAAAAATTTAAGTTAACACCAACAAGATAGCCGGGAGTGTGCGGATAGTTCCCTTGGTCTATACCAAAACCGGTATTATTTCCGATATCGCTGCTTTGAAGCTCTGGATCTAAACCTTTGTACTTAGTAGCGGTAAATAAGTTGGTACCCTGAACATAAAAGCGCAAACGCTCTATACCAACTCTTGAAAGCACTTTTGTTGGAACAGTATAACCGATCTGGATTTGCTTATTACGCAGGAAAGAACCATCACTAACAAAGTAACTATTGGTTTCAAGGTCCCTACTAAAGCTACCAGTTGTCATTAATTTAGGAATAGTAGTGCTTGTATTTCCAGGTGTCCAGGAGTTAAGTGCAACCTCTCTTCTGATAGCTCCTTTGAAAAAATTAGGAAAATCAGTATAAATACGTGTGGCATCGAAAATCTTGTTTCCCTGAGAACCATAGAAGAATGTAGAAAAATCAAAACTTTTATAACTCATTGCGAAGTTTAAGCCGTAGGTAAATTTAGGATTTGGGTTGCCAATATAAGTACGGTCAGCAGCGTCTATTTTACCATCAGCCTTACCTGTTAACTTACCTGCAGCATCAGTACCGTTGTTGTCTTCGTATCTGAAATTACCCGGTGCAGCATCAGTCTGGGTTGGAGATTTACTGACCTCAGACGCGTCCTGAAAAATTCCAAGCACTTTATATCCAAAAAATTCTCCTACAGAGTGACCGACTTCATTACGGGAGACTGTAAGGTTTCTTATTCCATTTGACGGGAAGAAGCTTACTCCGGGTATCTTGATAATCTTATTGTTGTAAGAGGTAAAGGTACCCGTTACATCAAATTTAAGGTCTTTAGAAAGAGAACCGTGATAAGTAAGATTAGCGTCAATTCCGGTATTTTGCATATCTCCGACATTCACTTTAGGAAGATTGGCATCTCCAACAAATTCCCTTGCAAATTCTATTGTTTGAGCGTCAAATAGTAATCCGCTAACTTTCTTTTTATACCAGTCAATAGTAAAATCAACTTTGTTTTTAAATAAAGTCGCGTCAAAACCAACGTTAGAAATTATATCACCTTCGAAAGTTGTTTCAGGGTTACCGATGTTACTTCTGTAGAAACCAGAATTAGGAGAATTACTTGTTCCCCTAATATCATAAAATGACCGGCCTGCACTGGAACGATACAAATTGTAAGGATTGGTATTTTGAACGTTTCCGGTACTACCAAGTTTTGCCCAGCTATAACGCAGTTTCAAATCATTGATCCAGGAAACGCTTTTAAGGAAGTTTTCCTGTGAAATTCTCCAGGCAATAGATCCGCCAGGAAATATGGCATGTCTTTTTTCCCCAACAAAAACCGAAGCACCATCTCTACGTACTGTAGCGTTCAATAAATATTTGCCCGCATAGGAATATTCAAGTCTTGCAAACTGCGACCATAAACTACTTTGATAAGCATAGCCAGAGTTTGCCGCTCCGCTAGGAGAACCGGTACCTATTGTCCAAAAATTAGGATTTTCTGAAAAGTAATTACTTCTTGTGGCACCCACACCACGGCCGTAATATCTAACTGCCTCGGTTCCACCCAAAATCTTGAACGTATGATCACCCAATGTATTGCTGTAGGTTAACGTATTATTATACGTCCATTGAGTATTGTATGAAGCACTTTCGCCAAATGAATTAGCACCGGTGTTTCCTTCCGCATTTTCATAACCTACATAGTTGAAGGCAAAGCCATAACCGTTACTCATTGTGCCACCAAAATTTGTACGAAAAGTTAAGTGCTTCAACAGATCTACTTCAGCGTAAACATTACCATTCATGTTCCAGCCATTACCTTGATTATCTTTTGTACGATAAATATCTGCGTAGGGGTTACGAGCGTTTCCTAAATCTTGGGATTTCGTTCCCGCAAAATTGCCCTTTATATCATACACAGGAATAAGCACAGATTCGCGAAATGACATAGAAAAAGGACTGTTTTCACCTTGGTTACCAAATGTAGGGTTTCGAGTGTAATACAAGTAGGCATTTTCACCCACCCGGATTCTATCGCTGATACTAAATTGAGTATTAGCCCTCATTGAATATCTTTTTTGATATTGAAATCTTGCTATACCCTGATTATCAAGATATCCTAATGAAAAATAGTAAGAACTCTTGTCTGAGCCAGCACTTACTGCTATATTGTGATTTTGTTTCGGGGCATTACGGGTAATTTCCTTATACCAATTAGTACCAACTTTATTCGCCCGAGTGATCTGATTCGAGTTGATATCATATTTTGACTCATCAACAGTTCCTGTAAAACCGAAAGGTGTAATATAATCCGGAATAGTAGGGTTTGCTCCTGTTCCATATTGCTTGTGACTCGGAACAGCGATTCCGGAATTCTTCTGTTGCAACCAAATAGCATTAGCTTCCTCTTGCGTACTTGCCATCTGGTATCCCTTACCTTGAGTTGTTACGCCATAATAGCTATCATAACTTAAGCGTGCTTTTCCGCTTCTTCCTCTTTTGGTAGTTATAATGATAACGCCATTAGAGCCGGCAATACCATAAATAGCAGCAGAGGCATCTTTCAATACCTGCATTGACTCTACGTCGTTGATATTGATGTTTTGAAGATCACCCCGTACCCCGTCAACAATAACTAAAGGAGAGTTATTACCGAATGCGGTAATACCCCGAATACGGATATCACTTGCTGCACCAGGCTGCCCTGAAGTAATAATAGTAACACCAGAAGCCTGGCCCTGTAGCGCTTCAGCGCCTGTACCCACAGGCTGTTGTTTAAGGGCGCCTACATTAACTACTGCGACAGAACCTGTAATGTCTTTTTTACGTTGTGTTCCGTAACCTGTAACAACTACTTCCGATAAGGAAGAAGTGGCAGCTCTTAAAGCTACTGAAACAGAAGATCCAGAAATGGCTACTGTTTGATTTTCAAAACCAACATAAGAAATAGTGAGTGAGTTTCGGCCTTGAGGAACCGAAAGCGAGAAATTACCAGAGGCATCGGTTTGTGTAGCAGTACTTGTACCACTTACCGTGACTGTTGCACCTGATGCTGGTTGATTGTCTGCACCGGTTACCCTACCGGTTACGACTCTTTGAGCGAAAGAAATTAGCGAGAAAAACACTAGCATTAAAGCTAGTCCCCACCTAAGTGAAGTTGATTTGGCAAGCATTGGCGTTATTTTGTTAAAGGTTTATTAAAGCACAATCTAATTAATAAATTGTTATTTTAAAGATTAGGGTACTTTTTTTTAAAAAAAAGAATTATAAAAGTACACCAGGCGATTATTGACATGGTAAGCGCCTTTTCTGCTGCTTGTTGCGCAACCTTTTAATTACTATTTTACTGTAACTCTTAAAATAACAACAATTTTATGGCCCCATACTGCTTCATGCCGAGTTGGCGTAGCATCATACTAGTAATAAAAAGAGAGGCTGCATGGGTTAAGCAGCCTCTCTTTTTAAAGATAAATCTTATTCTTATATTACTAATAACCCGGGTTTTGCTTTAATACAATTGGACCGTACGAATTTGCCTGATCAATTTGACCCTGAGGAAGTGGATAATATTCATCCTTACCTTTTTCGAAAGTTGCAGTTGGATTCAGTGTAAAAAAACTAGGTCGTGTTTTTTCAGCGGTAGCGTACGCATTTAAGGTGTTGGCCATTAGACCCGTGCCGTCGTCCCGTCGTTGTAAATCAAAAAAGCGGTGACCTTCCTGTGATAACTCCAGGAATCTTTCAAATAATACAGCTTTACGTGCAATCTCTTTGCTAGAGAAATAACCCGTAGGGTAGAGGGCAATTTTATAATTATCAGCAGGGGCGGAGGCCGCACTTATTTTATAAGTAGCAGTAGCAGGATCATAATCCGCATTTTTGTATACCCAGCCGCCCGGATTTGCAGCTCTACCTCTTACCATGTTTACATACTCTAAGGCCTTTGAAAGACTACCGGCTTCGACTTCTGCTTCTGCAGCCATTAATAGAACATCCGCAAACCGCATTAAGTTTACGTTTCCGGCATCCATTTGGGTTGGTCCCCAAAAGGAAGGATCTGTAGAAACAAGGTTTGCCTGTCCTTTTGCATAAACAGACTTTTTAACACTAAAAGGGCCATTAGAGCCTGGATCACGTATCCAGGCAGCACCGGGGTGAGGACCCCAATCAAGATAAGGAATGCCGGGTCTTCCCATAACCCAATCAATACGGGGATCAAGGGTACCTGAATAGCCGCCTGCTGGTGTTACGGTAGCTCCGGTATTGTAACCATCAATTAACGGTAAACCATTTGCATCTGTTTTATATGCATTAGCCATAGTTATTGAAGGGTTAAAAAAACCACAACAACCGCCGGGGCCACCTCCGTTTGGGTAATTTAAATTGTCTCCGTAGTTTCCACTAGTACCGGAACCAGCATTCACAGAAGCCTGGAATGCAAAGATCGATTCGGCATTGTTTTCCTGTTGAGGATTGAAGTTGCTGAAGTAATTATTGACCAAAGCATACTTTTGACCATTAGTGGTTTTACCGTTCGCTATTATATTGTCAAACAAAGGTTTTGCCTGGGCGAACTTGTCCTGGTAAACAAAGGTTTTAGCGAGGAAGGACATTGCTGCCCATTTATTTGCGCGGCCGGCTTGAGGAAGAGCCTCTGGTAGATTATCGGCGGCAAATTGGAAGTCTGCTTCAATTTGAGGCCACACATTAATATAATTACCAGATGCATCAATATTTGGAGGATTGGTATTTTGGTTTTCCTGATTTATATCTTCAGTAACATAAGGGATGTTATTGAAAATCCTCTTTAGATCGAAATGGTAAAAAGCCCTTAAAAATCGTGCTTCCGCCAATATTCTTTTTTGTTCATCTGCTGTAAGATCAGTAGCCAACGGTACCGTGCGAATAACCTGGTTGGCCCTACCTATTCCATTATAATTATTAACCCATTTTTCGTTGAAATAACCATTGTTCGCATTGTACGCCCACGTTTCGATCTGGTTAATGTCTGGCTGATCAGAAGGAGTGGACCCTTTGTACGCTTCGTCTGCCGCTACGCTTCCGAAGACCCAGTTGGAGGGCGCTGATCCCCAGTTTTCGCTTCCCCCCAATCTTTGGTAAGCGCCAATTAATAAACCTTCTACACCCACCCGGTTTGAGAGCACTTCCTGTGATAGTGCATTTACCGGGGCTACATCTAAAAATCCTTTTTTGCAAGCTTGCACAACTAAAATCAGTAAGGTAAAAGCAAGCACAGACCATAAAAGTTTTATCCTTTTCATATGAATCTTATTAAAATTAGAATGACAGGTTAATGCCTAAATTGAAGTTCTTTTGGTTTGAGGGATAAGCTCCGAAATCAATTCCAAAGTTTGTATTGTTATTTACGTCTGAGTTAATCAGTTCAGGATCGAGACCTGTGTATTTTGTAAACGTAAACAAGTTTGCTGCCTGGAAATAGACCCTAAATCTTTCAGCTCCAATGCGCCGTAGTTTAGCAGTCGGAATTGTATACCCAAGAACTAAGGACCGCATTTTCAGAAACGAGCCATTCTCCAGGTAATATGAGCTGAACTGCGTGTTCGTACTGAAGTTTGCTGAACGCTCTAATATTGGAACTTTTGCGTTTAAGTTCTGAGGTGTCCACGAGTTGTACACTGCATCTTTACTTACAGCCCCATTAAACAATGACGGAAAATCTGTCCAGTAACGAACATAGTTGATTACATCGTTACCGACTGATGCATACAAAAAGGTGGAAAAATCGAAGTTTTTATAATTTACTGAAATATTTAGACCTGTGGTAAAATCAGGATTCGGATTTCCGAAATAGGTTCGGTCGTTATCGGAGATTGTACCGTCGCCATCTACGTCTCTGAATTTTAGCCGGCCTGGTGCCGCATCTTGTTGTTTCGCAGATTTATTAACCTCTTCAGCACTTTGGAATAATCCTACAACGTCGTACCCATAAAAAGATCCTAACGGAACTCCTGGTTCTAAACGTGTAAAAGCACCAATACGACCAGAACCTGCGCTTCCCTGAGGAATAGTTTTCCTTCCGGCAGGTAAGCTTACAACCTTGTTATTATAAGAAGTATAAGTCGCGGTCAGGTCAAATGTGAAATCATTTGAGAACTTTCCCCTGTAAGTTAGACTTGCATCAATACCGGTATTCTGAATATTTCCAGCATTTACAAACGGTTGTGCTGGTCCAACCTGGGTAGGATCAGGTAATTGCCTAAACAATAAACCGCTGATTGATTTCTTATACCACTCAATTGACAAATCGACTTTATTGACAAATAAAGTTGCATCTAAACCAATGTTAGTAATTATATCTTCTTCCCATGTTGTGCGTACATTACCGATTTGTTGTTGGAAAAATCCAAGATCCATTGCTGTGTTTTGTCCGCCTATGTCGTAATACGACTGTGTGGCGTTTTGGTTGAATAATCCAAATGCGTTTGTTGAGTTGATATTACTGATAGAACCCAGCACCCCTGTTCCACCGCGAAGTTTAAGCTCATTAAGCCATGTGGTAGCAGGGAAAAAACCCTCTTTCGAAATTCGCCATCCGGCTGTTACTGATGGAAATATCCCAAAGCGGTTATCAGGCGCGAAGACAGAAGAGCCGTCTCTTCGCACGGTACCACTTAAGATGTAACGATCAGCTAAAGTGTAATCGACCCGGCTAAATAAAGAAAATAAAGCGGTTTCGTTCGGTCCACCACTTGTATTCTGCTGCCCCACAGGAGAACCGGAAGCGAGGCTCATTAATTGAGGGTCAACAGTCAGATTTGTAGGATTTGTCAGATAATTAGACCTGGTACCTTGAATATTTCTGCTAAGGTTTCTTATTGCTTCAGAACCAACTAACACTCTTAAGTTATGTTTCTCTTTGAAAACATTACTATAAGTCAAAGTGTTCGTCCAGGTATAGTTGGTATTGTAGCCATAACCTTCTGTGAAAGCATTGGGATTTCTGTTATTCTCGGCATTCTCATAAGCTGTAAAAGCAAAGAAGCTGAAGTTGTTATTATCTATTGTACCACCAAATGAAGTACGGGCTGTAAAATGTCGTAAGAAGTCTGCTTCAGCAAACAAATTTCCCGTAACCTGGTACTGGTTACTTCTATCGTACCTGGCACGTTCCCTGATTGCTACCGGGTTTTGAGCATTTCCTAAACCAGCAGATCCCGTACCAGCAAAATTACCCATAATGTCATACACAGGTATAATTACGTTTTGACGATAAGCATGCGAAATAGCATTTCCCTCATTCTGGTTGCCAAAACCGGGGCTGGACCTGTAGAAGATGTAAGCGTTTTCTCCTACACGTACCTTATTAGCTATATTGAAAGTAGTGTTTATCCTGGCAGAATAACGCTTCAAATAAGTATTCATCAAGGTGCCTGCCTGGTCGAAATAGTTTAGCGATAAAAAGTAATTCGACCTATCTCCTCCAGACCCTACGGAAATGTTATGACTTTGAATAGGTGCGGGGTCGAAAATTTCATCAAACCAATCTGTACCAACTTTATTCGCCTGGGTAATTTGGTTTGAATAAAGTGCATATCTGGAGGGATTTACTCGTGGATCTCCGGCCATTGCTGCTGTCGGAGTAATGTAGTCAGGTACTATCGGTGTAGTCCCCGACCCATACTGCAAATTTGAAGGAGTTAATCCGCTGTTGATAAAAGACTGTTGAACTGCATTTGCCGTTTCCTGCGTGTTGGCAATTCTATAAGGATTTTTTCCTCCCTTAACCGGTATTTGGGTTCCATAGTATCCATCGTAAGAAACCCGCACTTTTCCTGACCGACCCCTCCTGGTTGTTACGATGACCACACCATTAGAACCACGAACACCGTAAATGGCAGCGGCGCCTGCATCTTTCAAAACCTGCACCGATTCGATGTCGTTTACATTCAGGTTATTCAGGTTTCCTGGGGTACCATCAATAATTACCAGCGGTGCGGAAGAACCAATAGAAGTAATACCTCGAACCATCACGTTTACAGGACCGCCCGGCTGCCCCGAAGTGAGAATTGTTACTCCCGATGCGCGACCTTGAAGAGCTTCTCCCACGTTGCCTGTCGGCTGCTGCCTCAGCGAACCAACATCTACTACCGCAACCGAACCGGTAATGTCTCTTCGTCTTTGTGCTGTGTAGCCCGTAACAACTACCTCGGACATTGTAGATGTTGCAGCCCGTAAGGTTACATTAGCTGTTGCACCTGTAACAGCAATTGTTTGCGTTTCAGCTCCCACATACGTAACAGTGAGAGCGTTTCTTCCGGCCGGAAGTGTAATAGTGAAATTGCCACTAGCGTCAGTTTGGGTGGCGACATTGGTTCCGGTCACAGTAACGGTAGCGCCGGAAGCAGGCTGGTTATTGGCACCGGTAATTGTTCCTGTAACCGGCCTCTGAGCAAACGAAATAAAAGAGGATAACAGGAAGACGAAGGATAGTCCCCATCGTAATGATCTAAATGTAGCAAGCATATACTTCTTAAATTAAAAGGTGATTTAACAAAAATATCTACTATTTATTATATATTTTATTTAGATAATACTTTTTTTACCTTACGCAAATCTTGTAGGAATTTAGATAACACAAAAACACATAGCCACAATAAGACATATAGTTTTTTTTATATGCTGCTCCCGCTGAAAAATTTCTTGCGGTTTTTATAAATAAAAAAAGACCGGCTTGCTGGCCGGTCTTTTTTTATTTAAGATAAGTTTATTTAGAACTTGAAGAATAATTCTCCGTGAAGAACATCTATTTGTTCAACGGCAACAAGTGCCACCTGTTTTTGTATGCTTCTTGTTTTAGTATTTTGACTAAAGCTGTTAATCGCTTTGATGGGATGTATAAAGATGGCTAAGCTGATATAAATAAAATAGCAAAAAGTGAAGTTAGAATTCTGTTTCATGTCCCAGTAGTTTTGATATTACAAAAGTAGAAGGACTCTTATCGCTTTCCTATAGCATAAACGGGTGGTTTTTAAAATTTTATCAATACTAATTTTTCAGCATAAACTGGTTATATGATCTTATCCTTAAATGCTTTTGCTACCGCTTCACTTTTGGAATTCACGTGGAGCTTCTCATATATCTTCTTAATGTGTGAACGAACAGTGTCTATGGCAATATACATTTCTGCAGAAATCATTTTGTAACTATAACCATTTACCAATAATGCCAAAACTTCTTTTTCGCGTTCGGACAGGTTGTATTGCTCGCCTCTGTCCGAATGTATGGTTGAAAACATTTTTAACACCTGGGTAGCGATGGAAGAAGTCATTGGCGCACCTCCCGACTGGGCCTCCTGGATATATTCTAACAACTTTGCTGGAGGCGTTTTCTTTAGCACATATCCGTTTGCCCCACTACTTATTGCTTCAAAAACATTTTTGTTATCATCGAAAACGGTAAGCATTAAAATTTTCACCTCACTATCTACAAGCCTTATTTGTTTAAGACCTGTAATTCCGTTGGTTCCCGGCATATCAATGTCCATTAATATAACGTCTGGCTGGTAAAGCTGGATCTCAGATAGAACATTGTTGCAGTTTTTAAAAGAAGCGAGCACTTCAAACCCATCCGAGCCGTTTATCAGCATGGTAAGTCCTTCTCTCAATTGAGGGTTGTCTTCGTATACCAGTAGTTTTATCATTTCACAAACTTACACCAGTGCAAAGAGCCCACTTATCACATATTCATGTGAAACTCGGCACAAACCAATTAAAAGGTGGTTAAAGAATTAAAATTGCCGAGGCTTTCTTAAAGGTACAAGTGAGTGACACAACAATGCCTAACAGAAATTATATTGCCGGTAACAAAAATGTCATATTCAACAAAATAGCTTTGAACGGCTTTTGGAGCAATTCTATTACCGCCTTTTTTATTACATTAATTATTCAAGGATTCTCAGTTTCGCATAATTCAGCATAATTTTTTTCTCACCGTTCAAATCAAACTTCACTGTGGCAATAGGATTATGAGCGGAGCCCTCCATCTTCAACACATCCCCAAACCCGAATTTTTGATGCTCAACCTTTTGTCCGACCTGCAACCCGGATGTATCACTTGCTGAAAAATCTGCAGCGGGTTGGTGTTCTACTACCTTGGGAGCGGCAGGAGCAGTGGGCATATAAGCAGGTTTTGCCTCCTTTTTCGATGGTGGAGGCCCATGCTTTTCGGCTACCCGTGCACTATTACTCTTCCAACCGCCGCTATTACCACCACTCATTCTGTCAAATGCAGAAGTTCCTCCAAAATCGTTGTAGCCCTGGTTTCGGGCGCCGCCACCGGCAAAACTTCTGTCTATATATAGTTCAGGCATTTCCTCTATAAAGCGGCTCGGTTCGTTTTGCACCAACTGTCCAAAACGATAGCGGGTATTAGAATACGTGAGCCACAAATTTTTCTTTGCTCTTGTAACAGCTACATAAAATAGCCGGCGCTCCTCTTCAAGTTCTTCGCGTGTGTTGATTGACATGGCACTAGGAAACAAAGTCTCTTCAATTCCACCTACAAAAACGCATGCAAACTCAAGCCCTTTGGCAGCGTGAATAGTCATCAACTTCACTACGTCGCTGTTTTCTTTATCGTCGTCGGCATCCGTTAGCAGGGTTATTTGTTGCAGGTAACTTCCCAAAGTCTTGTCACCTAATTCGCCGTCATCATTACTTGGGCTTTCGGTCCATTCCTTAATTGAGTTAAATAATTCCTGTATGTTCTCGTACCGGGCAAGGCCCTCGGTAGTTTTATCGTTAAATAAATCCTTTACAATGTTAGTATGCTTACCTACCTGTACAGCAACGTCATAAGCGTTCTTACTGTTAAGCATACTTTGGAAGTACTTAATCATTATGACAAAGTTTGAAATCGCTTCCAATGCACCTGCCTTAAAACCAAATTCGCCCGCCTTTGTCAACACCTCCCACATGCTTATGTTATGCTCGTTAGCAAAAATGACCGCTTTTTCAACGCTTGTTTTGCCAATTCCTCTTACAGGGTAGTTAATAATTCTTTTTAAGGCTTCCTCATCCCGAGTATTTACAATTACCCTTAAATAACCCAACACATCTTTAATCTCCTTGCGCTGATAAAAACTAACGCCGCCATAAATACGATAAGGTATACCCATCCTTCGCAGGCTTTCTTCAAACGACCGGCTTTGGGCATTGGTGCGATAGAGAATCGCAAAGTCACGGTTATAGAAGTGGTTACGAAGCTTTTGCTCTTGTATGGTATCGGCAACAAACTTTCCCTCATCATTATCTGTCATTGTCCGAACCAGCCTTATTTTCTCTCCCTCCTGGTTTTTGGTCCATAAATCTTTGGGAATCTGGCCCTTGTTATTTTTAATAACCTCGTTGGCAACGTTCAATATGCATTGCGTACTCCTGTAATTCTGTTCCAGCTTCACAACCCTTACATCGTCATAATCTTTCTGAAACTGGAGGATGTTTTCAATTGTAGCACCACGAAAACTATAAATAGATTGTGCGTCGTCGCCCACCACGGCTATGTTTTCGTGTACTGCCGCCAACAATTTAATGATCTGGTATTGTACGGCATTCGTATCCTGGTACTCATCTATCATGATATACTTAAACTTGTGCTGGTATTTGTACAGCACTTCAGGAAAATCGCGCAGCAACTCATACATCTTGAACAACAGGTCGTCATAATCCATCGCGCCATTCTTGAAACACCGGGCTGCATAACTTTGGTAGATCTGCCCAATCAATGGCCGGTTAGACCGCATGTCTTCCTGCTGAATATAGTAGTCATTCTGATACTCAACCGGCCCGACTAAAGCATTTTTTCCGTGTGAAATCCTGCTATGTACTACACTTGGCTTGTAGTGTTTATCATCCAGGTTCATTTCATTGATCACCGTCTTCAGTACGCTACGGCTATCGTCTGTATCATAAATTGTAAAATTGTTTGGGTATCCGATTTTAGGACCTTCTGCCCGTAGCATTCTTGCAAAAACGCTGTGAAATGTTCCGATGTATAAGTTTCTTGCTTCTGAATTACCGAGAATTTTTTCAACCCTTTCCTTCATTTCTGCTGCCGCCTTATTTGTAAAGGTGAGTGCCAATATGTTAAAAGCATCTATTTTATGTTCGCTCATCAGGTGGGCAATACGGGTTGTAAGTACTTTCGTTTTACCACTTCCGGCCCCCGCTACAATCATTATCGGCCCTTCTTTATGTAACACCGCCTCTCTCTGCTGCTCGTTCAGCTCATTTAAATAATTACCCATGGGGCGAAGTTACACCCTTCGATTGTCATGCTCAAGCTGTTTTGCATTCTCTTCATAATCTGTGGGAAAAGTATTTTGTTGCCGGCTTTTTACCATTATTTAACATTGTTGCGTCGCACCCTTGTGCCGTTTTAACCCCATTTTTGCTACATCAATATTTATTTTATCTACACAATAAAAGAAGATCTGCAACGTTCCCCTTTGGCACGCTATTGCTAACAATGTCTAAAACCGATATTCATGAAAATTATGTCAGACTGGTTTGAAGGGGTTATTGACAACCTTGCAAGTTCTAAAAGTCGCTCTTCTGTTTTCTTTCTTGTATTACTTGTGCTTGTTCTTGGTGCCAGCAGCTTATATGTGTTGCTTAACTCCCCATCCTAAAATATAAAATGGTGCGAATTTGTCGCCGATAACATCTGGAAACCGAGACGGTTACTTATAAATATAAAGACAACCTTGTAGAAGTGTTCCGGGGTCTTATTATTTCGAATATATTTTTAAAAATAACCCGGACTGCCCCACTTCTATTTGGAGTACTCCTTTAGCATTTCTTTTTCCTTCTTCGACAGGCTATCCATTCCCCTCGCATGTATTTTCTCCAATAACTTGTCCAGGTCCTGCTGCTGATTTCGCTTGCTTAGGTTATACTTATCTTCTATAGTCCGCGGATGACGCTTTTTAAAAAAGTAGTTATCAATTAATAAAGCCTGCGGTTTATAAATAATAAAGAGAATGAAGGCTATCGCAGGAACTGCAACAATTAATATTGTAAAACTATTTTCAAGAAGCATCGATGGGTAAAGTAATATCGCGACCAGCATTCCTGCAAGACCACCACCCAAATGCGCATCGTGACCTATATTATTTGTACGAGACTTTATACCGTAAATAGAGAAAAGCACGTATCCTAATCCAAACACCCAGCCTGGTATTGACGGCAGAAAGAAAAAGCCAATTTGCATACCAGGAAAGATTGCAATCGCAGAAAACATAATGGCGAAAATAGCTCCCGAAGCACCAACAGCACTATAATCTGAATGATAACGATGAATAAACAAGCTTAACAAATTGCCTCCTAGTAAGCCGGCAGTATAGATAACAAGAAAGTTTACCGGGCCAATAAAACCTTCCAGGCTACTACTAAAGATGTACAATGACAACATGTTAAAAATGAGGTGAAGCCAGTCAACATGTACAAATCCGGATGTGATAAGGCGTTTATAATCTTTATAAATCAAAACCCTATCGATCTGAAAAGAATATCGATCAAAGAAAAGTTGGTCTTTGAAAGCTTTATAAGAAATAATGATGTTTAAGACGATAAGAATGGTACTTACAGAGAAAATTGCCATAGTGTATGAATCGTTGTCAATTTTAAGAAAAATAAGTCGTTAGCCAGGCAGATATAAAAAAGACTTAACAAATTTGAGATGGGTATCAGTTTTATGAAGAGCAACTTTAAAGCTATTTTTTAATTAATATGCTATTCTCACCGCCACCTGTTTTTAGAACCAGAGAAAAAATACAAAATTTCTAATACTACTACTATTATGTAATTTCCCTTTTATGCAAAAATGCCTGATTGTACTCCTACTAATCGCAATAAGCAGGAGCAGTGGTTTTGTATACGCTCAACCCAAAAGCGACCCCTTGTTACGCTCCATCTTTCGCTCTAATAAAAACAGCGTTTTTAACGAGGTTTTAAACAACCCGAAAAAGTATCGCTGCCAGATTATCTACACCCGGATTAATCGCAATAAGAATAACGCGCCTCAATTTAAAAACTATTACTTTAACTACGATCCCCTACTTTATTTCAATCCGGCCTCTACGGTAAAGATGCCACTTGCTTTTCTTTCTTTAGAAAAGTTGCATTCCCTACGATCGAAAGGAGTGAATAAATTAATACCGGTGCAAATAGATAGCTCCTTTAGCTGGCAAAAACCTGCGCTCACTGATCCAACTTCTGAAAATGGCTTTCCGTCTCTTGCACATTACATAAAGAAAGCTTTTTTAGTTAGCGATAACGATTCCTACAACCGTATATACCAGTTTCTGGGGCAACATTATATCAACCGAGACCTGTATAAAAGAGGGTATAAAAATATAAGAATAACAAGGCAGTTTATGGCACTTACTGCTGAACAAAACAGGCACACTAACCCTATACGCTTTATAGATGTAGATGGAAAAAACGTTTACGTACAACCGCCTGCTTACAATACAGACAGCTTTGATTTTAGCCGTACTATAAAACTAGGTAAGGGGTACTTAGATAAAAACGACAGTCTTATTAATGAGCCCATTGATTTTACCATGCACAATCATCTCGCTCTAGAAGACCTTCATTTTATGCTACAATCAGTTTTGTTTCCACAAAACTTTCCCGCGAAACAACGCTTTGATATGAGCAGTGACGACAGGCAGTTTCTGCTTAAATACCTATCTCAATTTCCGGGTGAAACGAATTATCCCAAATACGATAGTTCTACATATTTTGATAGTTATGTGAAGTTTTTCTTCCGCAATAGTCAAAGCATGCCGGATAACGTACGAGTATTTAATAAAGTTGGTTGGGCTTATGGCTTTATGACTGATGTTTCTTATGTGGTCGACTTTAAGAACCATGTTGAGTTTATGCTTTCGGCTACTATTTACGTAAACAGCGATGAGATATTAAATGATAACAAGTATGATTACGAAACAATCGGCTATCCTTTTTTCTACCAGCTGGGGCAGACGATATACAATCATGAACTTGAGAGGAAAAAGCCCTTAAAACCAAACTTATCTGCTTTTAAATTACAGTACGAGCAGCGGGATAAAAGCAATACACGACCACTTGTTAAAGACGTTGACAATTAAGCACGTTTTTATAAGTTTAGCAGGACTGCTAAGGAAGAAAGCTGCATAAGGTTATACAAGTAGACGTGTGTGACACAACGATGTTGCCACAAAAAACTTGTGCTGACTACTAAAACATTTCAAATAACAGAAACCAGGTGTCAATTTATTAAGCTGTTTACTTTTACAACACCAACTAAAAAATTACTTTTTAGCCTTAGTTGCACTCTTGTACTTACGTTACAACCCAGCAGCTAATGTCTGGCTTTGTTGGCCGGTTAGTATAAACTAAACTTTAAGTAATTGTAGCCATCGCTTCACAGGCATCGTAACGGTGGATGACCTAATTTTATGGGAATTTATTAACCAATGAGCTCAGAAGCAAAGACATTTACCCATCTTGATCAAACAACCGGTAATCCGGCAATGGTAGATGTTGGAGACAAACAGGTGACCAAACGAATTGCTAAAGCGCAGAGCATTGTAGTGTTGGGAGATGAAATCATGCAACACTTTACAGGAAGCGACATTCAAACCAAAAAAGGACCGGTATTTCAAACTGCCATCATAGCCGGAACAATGGCGGCAAAAAAAACATCCGACCTAATACCGCTTTGCCATCCCCTGTCTTTAGAAAATTGTAAAGTAGAGATCGCCATAAACGATCAAAATGAAGTGGTAGTAAGTTGCACCGCATCTATCACGTCAAAAACGGGTGTAGAAATGGAAGCCCTAACCGGCGCTTCTGTTGCAGCGTTAACGATCTATGATATGTGCAAGGCGTTCTCTCATGATATAGTTATTAAAGAAACCCGGTTAATTGAAAAGACAGGAGGCAAGAGTGATTTTAGAAGAGAGCAATAAAATGCATCAAAAACATGCAAAACTAGCGCGGCCAAACCTTGCTGAGTTTGGTCGAAACGAAATTGCCATTATTGGTACTACATGTAATAATATACGAACCCTTGCCAATAGCTTCATTAAACAATTGTCTTCTTCGATTAAGATTGCTTATGTTGACGCTGATCATAAAAGCGCTGACAGTCCTGAGGACATTCACACTACTTTGGACAGTGGGGGTTTTTTAGAATACACCAATAAGATTAGTTTTCAAAGGCTCGATTTTAAAACCGATGTAAACAGCTTTCAACGCCGCCCCATTTTTAACGAGCAGGATTTAATAATTGTAAACGGAAATCACTTTACAGCAAAAGCCCAAATTGTAGTGATCGACCCGGTTAAAAACCTTGAAAAAAAACTCGAACAACTTACGGATGTCCGGTTGATTTTATTAAAAGACAAAGCTGCAGCAATCCCTGATTTTCTTCAAAGACTTCAAGGTTTCAACGAAATACCTGTACTTTCTCTTGAGGACGAAAATGGTATGGCCGACTTTATCCGTCAGTTTCTACGGGAAAGAATACCTCCTATAAATGGCCTTGTTTTGTCCGGGGGATTAAGTACCCGCATGAAAAAAGACAAGGGCGAACTAAACTATCATGGTGTTAGCCAACGGGAATATTTGTATGAAGTATTATCAAAGCATTGCAAAAACACCTTTATTTCCTGTAATGCTCAACAGGCTGTAGAAGTGGGGGATCGTCTCCCTGTCATCCAGGATAGTTTTCTTCATCTTGGCCCCATGGGTGGAATCCTGTCTGCTTTGCAAACTGACCCAAATGCAGCCTGGCTTACCATTGCTTGTGATCTTCCTTACCTTACAGAAACAACCGTTGAATACCTAATCGCAAACAGGAACCCTTTAAAAACAGCTACCGCTTTCCTGGATCCTATTGGAGAATTTCCTGAACCTTTAATTACTCTCTGGGAGCCCAAAAGTTATTTGGTGATGCTTCAGTTTCTTAGCCAGGGTTATTGCTGCCCCCGCAAAGTTTTAATAAATTCAGACATACAGTTATTAAAGGCGCCGAACGATAAAGCGTTTTTAAATGCAAATTCGCCGGAACAGTATGAGATCGCACTTAAGGAATTGAGCCCGGGTAAAAAGTAAATAAGGATTAACATAACCACATTTACAGATGAAGTATTTTTGAAATTGGATTTGTGAAAGGCTTAAGACAAGCAGTTAAGTGAACTTAGGCAATGAATATTTTAAATTGAAGCGATGGAGGTTATACTTTTTGGGATTTCGAGGGAAATTGTAGGAATGAAAAAACTTACCATACACCCGGCAGAAAACATTCGTACAGTCGGAGCACTAAAGCAATGGATGAAGCAAAAATATCCGCAGCTTGAAAAGCTGAATTCGCTTGCTGTTGCCGTAGATAGTGAATATGCCGACGACGACCAAACCCTTGTTGATGAAAATGAAGTTGCCATAATACCGCCCGTAAGTGGAGGCTAACAAAACGTATGCTTGTAAAGATTGTTGACAATATAGATATAAGTGAAGCCTATCAGTTCCTCGAGTCTCCTGATACTGGCGCGGTCAATTTATTTATCGGTACCGTACGAAATCATACAAAAGGAAAGGAAGTGGTGAAACTGGTTTTTGAGGCTTATGATAAGATGGCGTTGAAAGAAATGAATAAGCTGGCTGAAGCAGCGAAAGAGAAATGGCCCATAGAAAAATTACTGATTTTACATATCACCGGCGAAAAGAAACCGGGCGAAGCCGTTGTGGCAATTGGTGTAACTTCGGCTCACCGCGACGCCTCGTTTGAAGCTTGTCGTTTTTTGATTGATGAAT
>NZ_JAOQAH010000028.1 GCF_025963695.1 Segetibacter sp.
ACCGAACAGAGAAGTTAAGTCCCCCATGGCCGATGGTACTGGTACACCAACCGGGAGAGTAGGTAGCTGCCATATTTATTATATCTCTAACCCTTCACAAATCAATGTGAGGGGTTTTTGATTCTATCATAAATTGGCGCATCAATTTTACCCGTGTCTTCATTATTGCTTAGTAGCTTCATCGTTCTACTATGTTTTGGGAACTTCAGGATCAGGAGTGGCTCGGGCAAAACCTTAATTTCCTTAAGATCTATTTTTTAAATTGGGTATTGTTCCCGATGTCTTTCATTTTCAGCAGTTTTACTTTAATCGAGATAATCCTAGAGTTTTTTATCTCCTTGTTATCACTATAGGTTTAATCTGCCCGCACACCTGTATTACCAATCTTACTTTCAAAATAAAATTTTAATACTTGTCTCTTATTGATTGCCTTCCTGTCTTTCAATAAGGTTTTTTATTATTTGCGGCACTTCCGTTTCTTCCTCTATCATTTTCATAAATTAAAGACACCTAGTAATAGTGATCTTACCATTTGCCAGTCTTCCGGTAACCTTTCTAAAACATCTATCTGTATAACAAAAAAAGTCCGGCAATAGCCAGACTTTACAGTTTTTTGAGTAACAGGATTAATAACGATTGTATCCACCACCGCTACCGCCAGTGCTTCCACCGCTACCGCCACCGCGATTGCGATTAAATCCACCACCACCGCCGCTTCCGCCACGGTTAAATCCACCGCCACCGCCGCTTTCGCCGCCGAAGCTTCTCTTTTTAAATCCACCACCACCAGAACCGTCTTTTGGACGTGGCTGTGATTCGTTAACAACGATTTTGCGACCCATGATGTCGCTTTCGTTTAACTGACTGATTGCAGTACGACCTGCTTCATCATCAGACATTTCTACGAAACCAAAACCTTTGCTACGGTTACCGTTAAATTTGTCGGTAACAATTTTTGAAGATACTACCTCACCGAATGGAGTGAATAAATCGGCTAAATCCTGCTCAGTCATTGTCCAACTGAGGTTTCCTACGTAAATGTTCATTTGTAAAAAATTAAGAAAATAAAAATAAAAAATCCATAATGAACACAGTGAACAATATACCAGAGAAACATTTACTTAAAACGTCCAGAGAAAAATTGTGAAACTGTAAAGATCATTAAGGCCAAAACGAAGATAGACATTTTATTTATAAATCAAATAATTCTTGAAGAATAATATTAATGTGTACAAGTTTTGTAAAAGCCTTCACTTTTCAAGGGGTATAAATGAATTTAGAACAGGCTTTAGACACCACGTCTTGCTGTTTAACGAATGGGATTGTACAAGAACGCTATAAGCGCTGCTAATGTCTCGTTAGTTTCAACTTAAAATGAATTTGCCTAATCAAAAACTCTTTGCAGCCAAGCCTTTCCTCGAATGGATTATTACTTCTTGCAGAGTGTGGTTCTGCTACCTGAATGAGTTTAAAATTGACCGTTCGCGGTCAATAGAAGAGTAGAACTTTTAAAGCTGCAGGCAAGGGGTTTTGATTTGTATAAAGCAGGGTTATGAGCAATAAAGTAGTAACAGAAAAAGAGAATAAAAGATGGTTGCAATGCCACTGATAAAACCAAACTCAGCTGGAATAGACATTTGATAAGGCAGTACCTGGGGATGCTTGGACGAGAGCGTTTCAAGGTGTAACTGGTAAATTCAAAACATGCAAAAATGCAACCCGGGCGGAATACAGAGAAAGATGGTTCAAGGCGGATCCAGAAGATGCACGGGTGCGGGTTTCTAAAGAGTTCCTATTTACCTTATGAGCAGGGCAATTTGTGGCCCGTGGTAAGATACGGCAGAACGTTATACAAGGCGGCTGCGGTTTTGTGAACCGGATGCTAAATCAAAGGAATCGATGGTCATTCAATTCCTTACCATTATTAGTGACATTAGAAGTAACAGGCATAGCTGTTGTAGAAGCAATTATTGGAGTAATAGAAACTGAAAAAGCAGCGACAGAAGAAAGTGATGCTGATAACTCTAAAGGCGCTAAAAAAGGTGAAAAGATGAGGAGGAAGGACAAGAACCCCCATCTTTGAATGTAGGAGGGTTGTTGCAGAAATACATGTGGATGTACTCGCTATTTATAATTTTAGTGAAACAGGTAACCTTGAAATACTGTCAGAAATAGACTAAGCGGTGGGGAAAGCGGAGCGCACGTTAGGTCGTGGCTAAAGTCCCCAATAATATAATATCCGGCGGAAAAATCATAAGGAGTGCGACCCATCCATCTTACATAGTCGCAATTCAACTTACACCATAACAACCTCTTCAATACTACGCTGAATGCAATAAAAAAGTCCGCCTAAAAAAGACGGACCTAAAGTCATTATAACAATGGAGCTATTATTCAGCTACAACTTCAAACTCAACATCAGTAGAATTACCGTTGCCAAAATCAATGCTTGCTTTGTATGTACCAAGTTCTTTAACCTCATCGTTAATTGAAATCCGCTTACGGTCTATTTCGTAACCTTTTTGGTCACGAATAGCGCGGCTGATCTGTAGCGATGTAACACTTCCGAAGATCTTGCCACTTGTGCCGGTTTTTGCCCCAATTCTTAAAGGAGATTGGTTTAGAACAGCAATTACGCTGTTGATCTCAGAAAGTAGTTTAGCTTCTTTCTTCGCCAGCTGCTTTTGCTTTTCCTGCATTTGCTTTAGGTTAGAAGAGTTCGCTTCAACAGCTTTTTTCTGAGGAATTAGAAAGTTACGTGCATAACCATTTTTAACGTTCACTAACTCGTTAGTGCCGCCTAGGTTGTCTACGTCTTGAATTAATATTACTTGCATGGTTGCCTCCTACTTTAAAAGATCAGTTACGTAAGGTAATAAAGCCATTTGACGGGCTTTTTTGATTGCTACAGAAACCTTGCGCTGGTACTTAAGAGAGTTACCGGTAAGGCGACGAGGTAACAATTTACCTTGTTCGTTCAAAAATTTCTTCAGGAACTCAGCGTCTTTGTAGTCGATGTACTTAATGCCATACTTTTCGAAACGGCTAAATTTCTTTGCACGCTTCTCTTGTTTGATGGCCGTTAGATACTTAATTTCATTTGCTTTTGCCATGATTTACGCCTCCACTGCTTTTTCGTTTCCTGTTGGTAAGCCACTTCTCTTTTTGTAGTTGTACTCGATGGCATACTTGTCGAGTCTTGTAACCATGTGACGAAGCACCTGTTCGTCTCTCAGGAGCTGGATCTTCAGCTTCTCATTGAAGTCGGATTGCCCTTTAAATTCCGCTACCCAGTAGATGGCTGTTGTCTTCTTCTGGATGGGGTAGGCAAGTGATTTTAATCCCCATGGGTTGGTGCTAACGACTTCACCACCATTGCTGGTGATCATGTCTAAAAATTTGCTCTGAGCGGCTTTAAAGTCCTCTTCAGAAAGCACCGGGGTAAAAATCACCATCAATTCATAATTGTTCATTAATCCCTGATTTGATTGTTAAAAAATAATTTGGGCTGCAAAGGTAAGGGTTCAACATTAGAAACCGATATTGAGTTTGAAAAGAGATGAGAGGAAAGGTTAGGAGATGGTTAAAAAACTCAACTTCACAAGATAAATACACGCCTTTTGGAAATACCTTTTCTATTTTACTTATTTTTTGGCTACAAACATTTGTACTTTGATGAGTCATCGTTGCGTCGCATTACGTTCATCTGACAGTAATGCTATTAGCGTTTTTTATGTTTTGCTTTTGGAGCCGTTGCTAAGAGATGTGCCACACCTTATAGAGTGCAGCACATCTGCATTTATTGTCTGACAAACGAAACTCCTTCGTTCGAGCCTACAAAAGGCGTTGAAAAGTTAGAAATTATTGTATCATTAATTTCTCAGTTATTACGGTTTTGTTATCTATGATTTTTAAAAGATATAGCCCCTTAGATACAGCGTTCAATTTTAATGCTGTTCTGGTTGCACCATTATTGACTAACTGTTGCGCAACTATTTTACCATTGATATCTACCAGTTGTATTAATACCTGCTCTCTAACATTATTTAAAGTGATATTAACAACATCTTTTGCAGGATTTGGGCTAAAGCTAACTGTAACACCCGAACCTAAAATTACATTCAACACTTTAGACAGTTCCTGTTTGTTATCCTTATCAACTTGTCTCAGGCGATAATAATTATAACCATCGTACGGGCTGTTATCAGTAAAAAAATAGTTTTGCTGACTGGAAGTTCCACCGCTGGCTGCTACAGTTCCGATAACGTTGAAGTTAATCCCATCCGCACTACGTTCTATTACAAACTCTTTGCTATTAATTTCCTGTGCTGTTTTCCACGTCAAATCAACGGAACTTGCTTTTTTAGCAGCGCTAAACTCAATTAGCTTTGTTGGAAGGCTCGTGCCATCAAATGCATAACGGCTGTAAACAGGGTAGTGGTCAGTTGTTGTAGAACCATAATTTGATACGAGGCTTGTGACATCTGTAAGTACGCTTGCAGAGCCGCTTATGTAAAAAGGTCTCATTTCATTAGATACAACTACATGGTCAATCATGTCGCTGAAGCTAAGGCTAGACTTTTTTCCAACACGGCTAAGAGGCAATGTAAGTGTAGGGTAATTAACCGAGTCGTTTACAAATGAGGAGTAAGAAGTAATGCGTGGAGTAATTCCTGAAGTGATCGTTGAGTCAAAATCATCGTTGAAATCGCCCAAAATAATAATGTTGTCTGTAGGATAAGTGGTGTTCAAAAGTTTGTACAGCGAGTCAGCCCCTTCCTTTCTGCGATTATAAGAAGTTACGGTTGGGGAGGTATTTGCTTTTGCATGTATTACAATAAACTTGATGTTTTTGGTAATACCATGTAAAGTAACATCTGCATTCATCATAAAAGGATAACGCCCGCTTGACCAGTTGTCGTAATTTTTACTTGCCGCGTCCCCGGCAGTGTTTGTCGCGAGGTTAAGTAAAGGGGTTGTGGTTATGTTACTAAACATAGAAGTCTTGTAAACAAAACCAAGTTTCTGAGCTTCTGATAAAGGACCGTCGCCAGTGACGGTCGGATTTGTATGAGACCCGTAATTAGAAACGACATAACTATACCCCGGCATTGACCTAACTACGTTTCCAAGGCGGGTTGTGTCTACAATCTCTACCAAAGCGTATAAATCTGCCCCGATATTCTGAAATATTTTCTTTACGTTTTGTTCCTGAAGGCTATCGTTTGCAGGACCGTTAGCCGAACTTCCAAACCATTCAATATTCCAGTTTACTATTTCAAGTGTCTTACCAGGATCGATACTTGTTCCTGTAAGGTTTATGGTGGTGGTTAAACCTGATGAAGCAACTGTTACAGTGCCATTGTAGTTCGTGTCGTTTTGTGTTGGATTGAATCTTACAAAAATTGTATCAGCTTTATTATTAGCTGCAGCTTGTGGCGATGTGATTGAGTAACTAAAATCAGTGCCATTTAAAGAAAGCAGAAAATTAGCACTAGAAGTAAGCGTAATATCAGATGTTATATCATTTCCGGTGACGACTAAAGTCTTTGTAGTGCTGCTTCCCGAAGCGGCGTAACCAAATTGAATATCGGAAGTATTTGTTGCAAGATTTGCTGAAGGCGGATTTAGTGAATTGTCTATGCTAATATCATCTAATGTCCACCGGGCACCCTCTTCGGCAGTAGCTTTATAGACAAAGGCGAAATACACATTGGATTGTTTAAAAGCTGAAAGATTGATTTGCGAAGAAAGTGTCCAGGTGTCTGAAGCCTGTGAAGGAAAACGTCCTTCAATATCAGTCCATGTTGCTAATCTTGGATCTCCTGAACCGGAATAATTTGTAGAGACTTTTAATTGAAGGGGTGAACCATTGAATGCCGTCCGGCTATAGAAAGTAAGCAAAGGATACGTGGTGGCAGTTAAGTTTAACGGAGGTGAAATAAGCCAATCTTCGTTAGGAACGTTGGTGCCTCCACTAAAGCCATTAATCTGAATACCGTTGGGAGCGCTTCCGGATGGTGAATTTAAAGAGTCTCTCCCAAACGTTGTACATGCCCAGGTTTCAACGCCTGTAATACTATATTGCGTAAAACCTTCCGTAAGGGCTGATGAGCAAACACCGAAGGCTGCATTCAATAACAATCTACCTGTAGTAAACTTTAGCGTACTGTTTCCTGAAATACCTGCAAAATCATTATTAGCTGTGTCTTTGAAAGCACCAGCAGCTATTTCAATAAAATAACCGGTATTTTCAGATAAACCTGAATAAGAAAACGTAACAGATTTATCGGATACACTTACCTCGCTTGAGGTTACATCAATTGTTTTGATGATGGTATTATCTGAGAACTTTTTAAGATTGATATTTCCGGTGCCTTTTTTTACGGTTTCAGCGAAATTGAGGGTAGCGTTGACTGATATTGCAACGTTAGTAGCATTGTTTGCAGGTGATGAAGCTGTGATGGTTGGCGGTGTTACATCAGCAGTTGCACCGGATGCAGTGGGGCTTGGAGAGCCTGTTTTAAAATCAGTGCTGTTATTATTGGTGTCGGTACCAGTAGGGGTTCTTTGAATGGAAGTTGTATTGGATGGAGCCGGAGCAACTGCACCTTCGAAACAGGTAGCGGTACCAAAACCAACAAGGTCGATTATTTGGGTTCCGGTTGGGCAGCTTCCGGAAAGAGCAGTGGAGTTATTAACTAACGCAACTTTACCTGTTGTTCCACTTAAGCTCAGATTTCCAGTAGCATTTGGCGTTGGCAGGTTTGTAGTACCCCCTGTTCCTGCAGCTTGCTGTATCAGGTAATAACTTTTGGGTGGAATTGAACCTGACAAAATTGTTGTGGCCCAAGTAGTGCCTGTTGCAGATGCATACTGCACCGTCCAGCCACTGACAGTTACAGCAGCGTCACCGTTATTATATAACTCAATAAAATCGTTCTTGTATGTAGTACCTGAATTACCGCCTCCACCGTATACTTCGTTAATTACGACTTGCGCTTTAGCTGATAAGCTTACTAAAAAGATGAAAACAGTAAAAGCCGGAAAATAAATTTTTTTCATTTTTGATATTTTTTCAAAAGGTGAACGGAACTGCCGGACATTATATGAAAGAATTAGCTATACGGGCAAATTTAGGAGATATGGTGTACTAAAGATTGGGAGATAGAGGAACAAATTATTAAGTCGGTAAATACAATTGACAGAGTGTCAGAAATTGCAGGATGGCACTTGCTTTGTTAAAACCTTGCCCAATAGCACTAACAATTGTTGCAGTGTGCGACGCAACGGCTGTTGACCAAATCTGAAATGTTGACATCATAAAAATAAAAACTATGGCTAAAGGAAGTATCAGGGTGCAAACGGAAAACATTTTTCCGATCATTAAAAAATTCTTGTATAGTGATCACGAAATTTTTGTGCGTGAATTGGTAAGTAACGCGGTGGATGCCTCCCGCAAGTTGAAAACGTTGTCGTCAATTGGTGAAGCGAAAGGTGACCTCGGTGATTTGAGAATCGACGTTGAACTTGACGTTAAGGAAAAGACTCTAAGCATTATTGACCGCGGTGTTGGTATGACACAGGAAGAAGTTGATAAATACCTTAACCAGGTTGCTTTTAGCGGAGCGGAGGAATTTCTGAAAAAATATAAGGGCCAGAATGAGGAGAACATTATAGGAAAATTCGGTTTGGGTTTCTATAGTGCTTTCATGGTAAGTGAAAGAGTAGAAGTGTATACTAAAAGTTTTAAAGATGAGCCCGCGACTTATTGGAGTTGTGATGGCAGTCCGGAGTTTGAATTATACTCAATTGAAAAGCCTGACAGGGGAACTAAAATTGTATTACACATAAACGAAGAAAGTAAGGAGTTTTTAGATGCCGACAGAATTAAAGGAATTCTAACCAAGTTTTGTCGCTTTCTTCCTGTTCCCATTTATTTCATTGATAAAAATGCCGTAACAGAAGATAAAGAAAAAGAGGGTGCGGAAGAAGAAAAGCCAATTAATAATACTACTCCCGCCTGGACAAAAAAGCCGGCAGATTTAAGCAAAGAGGATTACGAAAACTTCTATAAAGAACTGTATCCTTTTGGAGAGACTCCTTTGTTTTGGATTCATCTTAACGTAGACTATCCGTTCAACCTTACAGGTATTTTATACTTCCCTAAAATTAAACAGAGCTACGAAATTCAGAAGGATAAAATACAGTTGTACAGTAACCAGGTGTTTGTAACGGATGAGGTTAAAGATATTGTTCCTGAATTTTTAATGCTGTTGCATGGTGTAATTGATAGCCCTGATATTCCATTAAACGTTAGCCGTAGCTACTTACAAGGCGATCCTAACGTAAAGAAAATAAATGCACACATAACTAAAAAGGTTGCTGACAAACTTGAAGAAATATTCAGAAACGAAAGACCATCATTTGAAGAAAAATGGGAGAGCCTGGGACTTTTTGTTAAGTACGGCATGATGACAGACGATAAGTTCCTGGATAAGGCAAACAAGTTTTTGGTAATGGAGGACGCTCTTGAGCAAGACGGTAAAAAGAAGTTTTATACACTTGATGAGTATAAAATGGAAGCTGAAACTTTGCAAAAAAATAAAGATGGTAAAGTTGTTGTTTTATATACCACTGACCCCGTACAACAAGATGCTTATATACAGTCAGCGCAACGCAAGGGTTATAAGGTTATAAAGATGGAAACTTTAGTTGATGCTGCATTTATAAATCAGATGGAAACAAAATGGGAGAATGTACAATTTACCCGTGTAGATGCTGACATTACTGAGAATTTGATTGATAAGAATGAGGAACAATCGAGCGTACTGAGTAAAGAGGAAGAAGAGAAACTAAGGGGCCTTTTTGGAATACAAATTCCTGAATTACATGTGACAGTGGAGGTAAAGGGGTTAAGTACTGATGCACCTCCGGTTGTTGCTACCCGGCCAGAATTTATGCGTCGTATGAAAGACATGGGGGCAATGGGTGGTGGTATGGCGAGCTGGTATGCAAACATGCCTGATGAAGTAACCCTGACAGTAAACGGAAACCACAAAATTTACCAGGCGTTATTGAAGGAGGACGATACACAGATGCAGGAAAAACAGGTTAAAAACCTTGCAGACCTTGCCTTGCTTGGACAGGGATTACTAAAGGGGAATGCACTTACTTCATTTATTAATCGTAGTGTGGAATTGATGCAGGGAGAAAAGAAATCAGATCTTGTTATTGAAGCCTAGTAACATAATTGTCAAGAAAAAGCCGTCTCAAAATTATGAGCGGCTTTTTCATTTTTACCAAATTCTGAATATTTTTCCTCCGGTTCAATCTTTCCTTATGCGGTTCGCACAAGATATGGGAAGGAATAATAAGACCCTACCTGTAACCTGATAGCAACGATTTTGTATGATGAGGTTACATAAAAAAAGCACCTGATAAGGATGCTTTATAGAAATTATTCTTGTATTACCGGTAATCTTGGGTTTGGTCCTAGTCCTGTTGATCGTTTGCACCTTCAACAATGACGGGTAATTCTTCATCCAAATTACCCTCGCCAACTAATCCTTCATTGCGCATTTCGCCGTCACCAATATTTGTAACTCCATCTTTCTTAGGCTTGTCTACATCATAATAATGATCCTTCTCATTCGTCTTATCGTTCTCAAACTCTTGCTTAGACTGTAATACCCCATCTCCGGCGAAAATTCTACTTGTATCGTTTTTTGCTCCTAAAGCTTCTTCAGCAGCATTCTGTTCTTCGTTCATTATTATAAGTTTTAAAATTTCTCTTATGGTTACCAAAGTTGTGCCACGAGCATAAAAGTAAATTTTGAATAATACTACATACAATCCTATATTAAACCTCTATGGCCGTTTGATTCAGGGTAAATAAGCAGAAGCAATGGCAGGAAAATTGCACTTCTGCTTCTATTCACTATTATCTCAAACAATCATTCTACAATTATGACACTTCATCCAAATGAATTTCCGATTACTATCCAGGCGTTTGACATAAGTGACAATAAAGAGTTTTTTGTTGCAGAGCAGATTGTAAATAGTCAACAAGAAGTAGAAACCTTTTCTAACAGGTACGCAGGTAAGGTAATAAAGGCAAAGGCACTATCATCAACCGAGAAAAGTACCACTGTTACCAAGACCCGCAAGAGCACAGGATCAGGTTTGAGAGTTTTTCTCTTGATTTTAATTATTCTGATTATTCTGATAGCAGTCGGTTTTTACACAGGTTGGATACAGAGAAATACAGGTATTTCACTATAAAGTACAGGTGTAGCCTTAATGATAACTAGACTTATTGTTGATGGGTCCGTTCTCATTCAACCCAATTAAAAACAGCGTCAGTCACTTAGAATTGTCTGCTAAAAAAGCTTGTACTAATTTTTCCCATTCATCATTCAAACTATCCGAAGGTCTTGTCTTTCCTGCACGGTTATACCAGTAATCCGCATTCCAGATATCACCTTCTTTTCTATGCAGATAGGCATGTACCCAACACGCCTTTTTATCGTCTAAATCATCCACCAGGTTATGCGCCGACTTCCAGTTGTCTTTCGCATCGAACCATAATGCTTTCAGGTAAACCGATAATTCGGGTGGTGAGTTTCCTCTTAAACTTTCGGTGAAGGTTGATAAATGCATACGCTAGGTTTATTTCTAAAGATAAAACTCAGTAGTCAGAAAAGATCTCAATGGTTATTAAAAAGATCTGTTTAATTGAGGGATATGTAGCGCCGACAGTTATAGTTGAGATATTGGCTTAAAATACGGTACGAAAGGCTACATTTTCTGATACCTGCTGACGCGGGGTAAGAGACGGTAACAATTACAATGGTTCAGTTTTTATGAATTAATATATTAAGACAGGTTTTATTATGGTTCTATTACTGCACTTTCTGATTTTTATTGCTTTTTCTATTACCACCTTTGGCCAGTTGATTGTAAATGTTGAAAATAGCAGAATTCAGTCAGATACAACAGGCTGGAATGGTAGTGTTGGAACTTCCTTTTCTTATAGCAAAAATGTGCAACAAATTCTTAATATCAATGCAACTGCGCATGTGCAATACAAAACGGAAAAAGATTTATACCTTCTGTTAGCCAATTATAACAGGCTTACCAATTTTAATCAGCAGTTGCTTAACAACGTATTTTACCACTTAAGGTACAATCGAAAGCTAGGAAAAGTAGTACGGTGGGAAGCATTTACCCAGTGGCAGCAAAACAGGATTAGCAATATTGATTTGAGGGCTTTGTTTGGTACAGGACCCCGGTTTAAAGTACACGAGGATAAGAAATTTAGAATATATTCGGCTGCTTTAGCCATGTATGAATACGAGGTTGACCGCGATCCTAGAGTAGTGCTTCATGATATTCGAAGTGACAATTATGTTTCTTTTACCTTTAAGCCAAATCCTGTTTTTGATGTAACAAGTACTACTTTTTATCAGCCGCTTTTTAAGCAGTTTAGTGATTTTCGAATACTGAATCAGATTGTATTTAACATTAAAGCAACGCGGCATTTTTCCATCTCTACCAACTGGGATTATTCTTATGACTCCTTTCCTGCGCTCGGTACTCCGAACGTAAATTTTACTATCACAAACGGTTTTAGTTATACCTTTTGACCGTTAATTGCACTATATGTTCGGGGTTTTAATTACATACTTACCCTCATAAGTATTACGATGGAGGAATAAGTTTTGCACCTTCAATTTTTTGAATAAATACGTATTATACACTGTTATGATAAAATTAATTCCTCTTATTTTTCTTGTTTTTCTAATGGGTTGTTCCATCTCGCCTAAAAAAGAAAGTCCGTTGATCGTAAAAACGATCTTACCTAAAGAATTAAAGGAAATATCAGGAATTACTTCGGTAGGAGACGACCTGTGGGTGATAACAGACAAACCTAAGTCAAGAGTTTTTAAGCTGAGTGCTCAAGGCAGGCTTTTACAAATTGTAAATGTTTCAAATGTTGAAGCAACAGATGTTGAAGCAATTGCTTCTGACGCTACTTTTATTTATTTGGCAGATGTTGGTGATAATATGGGAGATAGGGTAGAGCGAAAAGTTATTAGAATTGCTATTGCAAGCATTCCTGCAGGAGAGGAAGTTGAGATAACTGGTGAGACAATTGAATTTACTTTTCCAAACGAGGTTGTAGTGGAAAGCAAGAAGCAAAATAACTACGACTGTGAATCCATGTTAAGCTTCAAAGACTCCTTGTATTTTTTTACAAAGGACAGAGAAGATAAGGAAACTAAATTGTATGCTATTCCTAAAGCTCCTGGTAAGTATGCAGCCCGGTATATCAATACTTTTAATAGTGAAGGACTAATTACAGATGCCGCGTTAAACAAGGCAGGTAATGAACTAGCGCTACTTGGATACCGCAAGGGTCATACTTTCCCGTTTATTTATTTATTCAACGATTTCCGGGGAGAAAATTTTTTTTCCGGCAAACATCAAAAGATTGAGCTGGCCGATAAAAACTGGGATTGGCAACTGGAAGGAATAGCTTATGGCAACAACAACAATCTCTACTTTTCGTGCGAGGAAACCAAGGAGGTGACGGCCACCTTATATGGAATAAACAGGAGTAGCCTTTTTAAATTAGCAAAACAGAAAAAAGAGAAGAAAAAGACTAAAGATAAAGAGGAGACAAGTGAAGATGAGCGTTTGAAAAGGTAGATCTTCTCATTCTTACTAAAACAATTTATCTAAACCGCATCGGCCTTATTACTCTTCCTTTTTGGGCCATGCCCCATTCTCTTCTTACGCTAATTCATCCCGCAAATCTTATTTAATCTGCTCTCAATACGTGAGAGGTGATAGTAATATGAACCGGTGCGTTCTGCCGCTGGCAGGTTTATAAGCCGCAACAAATTCTGTAGTAGGTGGCAAGTAGGAATTTTACGAGAAACGCTCTAGCCCTATTGCTTCTCTCATTAAAGAAAACTATTTTTAGTTCCAGGGATCTATTACTTTCTTTTTAAGATAATAAGAAGCTAACGGTCCTTTTTGATGCCTCGTCTTAACGCTAGTTTTATTAACCTACTAACTGCAAAAGAAATGGAAATTAAAGTTGTACGTTCTGTTCGTAATGAAAATTCAACATTTGGAAAAATGTTTATGAACAACGAGTTCTACGCATACACCTGCGAGGATAAAGTGAGAAACCTAAAGGGAGATAAGAGTAAAAAGATATACGGAAAAACAGCAATTGATGCTGGTCGTTACGAAGTAGTATTAAGCTACAGCGAACATTTTAAAAAGTACCTTCCATTATTGTTGAATGTTCCTTGCTTTCAAGGTATTAGAATACACGGAGGAAATACTTCAGAAGACTCCCTCGGCTGCATTTTAATTGGTGCGAACGGTGATTTAAAAAGTTGCATCTCTAATTGCGCAAGCAAGGTAAATAACCTTGTGTCGATATTAAAAGGAGTAGAAAAAAAGGAAAAAACCTGGATAGAAATAGTTGAGGAATAAGTTCTATTATTCAGTCGCATAAATTATCCCACCATTGGCTATTTCAATTAGCCGGATTATTCTTTCAATTAATTATTTTTCTACTACTGAGCAGAAGTAGTTTTTAGTCTTAGCGTTTGAACTGCCTCTTATTTTTGTTTCTACTTGCGCACTTCTTCTCCTATTTTTCTTCTTCTAATAAAGATTTTAAATTGTCTTACTTGAAATAACACAAGTGCAAGCAATTTTTCTTTTAGAAAGTAAAAACTCTTTTTGCTGTATTAATTGTAGTGCTTCACTTATTACTCGCTGCAAATAATAAATACGTATCCCTTTAGATGATATTGTTTTGTTTTAGATTTGGGAAGTAACTGAACGACATGTTTTAGTTAGGGGGCTTTTCTTATAGTTTCAATGGCGTAGAATTAACTTTGAGTATAAAAGCATCTACACACAGAACGGTGATCAATTTTAAATAAAAAGTAAAAATTATGTTTAGCCTTCAGAATAAGCAGGCAGTTATAACAGGTGCGGGAAGTGGAATAGGTAGGGCAGTTGCTGAATTATTTGTGGCGCAAGGTGCCGTAGTCCACGCAGTTGATTTGAATGCAGAAGCTCTAAGCGCATTTGAAGCTGAAGCGAAAGTAGGCGCTATAAAAACTTATGCTTGTGATGTAACAAATCAAAAGCAGGTAAACAAGATATTCGCTGAAATTGGGGTAATAGACATTCTTGTCAACAGTGCGGGCATTTCGCATATTGGTAATGCAGGTAATACTGAGGAGGCTGACTTTGAAAGGGTATTTAATGTGAATGTAAAAGGCGTTTACAATTGCCTTCATGAAGCTATTCCTGTAATGCAACAGGGTGGCGGTGGAGTAATAATTAATCTTGCTTCTATTGCAGGCAGTATTGGTTTGTCTGATCGCTTTGCTTACTCTATGAGCAAGGGGGCCGTTTACGCTATGACGTTGTCTGTAGCTAAGGATTACATAAAAAACGGCATTCGTTGCAACTGTGTATCTCCTGCTCGTGTTCATACCCCGTTTGTGGATGGCTTTCTGAAAAAGAACTATCCTGGTAAAGAGGAGGAAATGTTTGAAAAGCTAAGTAAAGCCCAGCCAATTGGCCGAATGGGAACGCCGCGGGAAATTGCTCATCTTATCTTGTATTTGTCTTCTGATGAGGCTTCTTTTATTACAGGGAGCGACTACCCGATTGATGGGGGTGCTATAAAACTAAACAACTAACAATTAATACAGACATATGAAATTGGTACGATTCCTAAACGGTAGCCAGGTTAAGCAAGGGGTAATGATAAATGAAGACTTGTACAATGCATCTTCTTTTGGAGAGGACTATGATGAAAAATTTTTCGAGAATGACGGCCTGGGTCGGTTGGAACAATTTATAAATGAAAATAAGCTAGAAAAATTGGCTGCGGACACGCCATTAGCAAGTCCTGTAGGCAGGCCTTCTAAGATAATTTGTATCGGTTTAAATTACATAGATCATGCACGCGAAACCAATGCCACCCCTCCTTCTGAGCCTGTTATTTTTCTAAAGTCAACCTCTGCTTTGTGTGGTCCTAATGACGATGTTATCATGCCCAAAAATTCAAAGAAAACAGACTGGGAAGTTGAGTTGGCGGTGGTAATTGGTAAGAGAGCAAGTTATGTTGAAGAAGCTGAGGCTATGGATTATGTAGCGGGATATTGCCTGCACAACGACATTAGCGAGCGAGAGTTTCAATTAGAAAGAGGTGGTACGTGGGATAAGGGAAAGGGGTGCGATACGTTTGCTCCTTTGGGTCCCTGGCTTGTTACAAAAGACGAAATAAAGGATGTAGGAAACCTGCGCCTTTGGTTGAAGTTGAACGGCAAAATGATGCAGGATGGCACTACCGCTAATCTAATTTTTAATGTACCCTTTGTTGTGGCATATGTTAGTCAGTACATGACGTTGCTTCCCGGAGATATTATTTCTACCGGTACACCTGCAGGTGTTGGGTTGGGAATGAACCCTCAATTGTATTTGAAAGAGGGTGATGTGATGGAACTGGGCATTGACGGGTTAGGAACTTCAAGACAGACTGTGAGGGCGTATACTGCAAAATAAGTATTGAGCGTCGGCAAGAAAAGCTCAATAAAGAATAACAAGTACAAGGGAGTGACACAAGGATGTTGAATACAGTTTTAAAAGCTCGTCTACAAAAAATGACATAAGCTTTCGAAGGGCTGACGATTACTTTTTTATTAATGCCATAAACGATTTTAAATGGATTTACAGTTAAAAGACAGAATAATTATAGTAACGGGTGGAGCAAAAGGCATAGGGCAAGGGATTGCAAAAGTATTGGCAGCCGAAGGAGCCATCCCGGTTATTGTTGGAAGGAATGCGGAGGATAATAATAAAGTAATAAATGAAATTGCTGAAACAGGCGGAAAAGCTTTCGAGGTGGAAGCAGAATTGACGAGGCCAGAGGAGTGTGAAAAAGTAATTAAAACTATTATTGAAAAGTTTGGTAGAATAGAAGGATTGGTGAATAATGCCGGCGTAAATGACGGAATAGGGTTGGAAAAGGGAAGTTATGAAGGTTTCATTTCATCTATGCATCGAAATGTGGTACACTATTACCTGCTGGCGCATTTTGCACTTCCGCAGTTGATTAAGTCGAGAGGGAGCATTGTAAACATTACGTCTAAAACGGCTGAGACCGGGCAAGGTAATACTTCTGCTTATGCTGCTGCTAACGGCGCCCGAAACGCTTTGACGCGGGAGTGGGCAGTGGAACTATTGAAATATCGCATTCGTGTAAATGCCATTGTAGTTGCCGAAAGCTGGACGCCTCAATATGAAACCTGGATACAAACGCTGTCAAATCCTGAAGCGAAGTTGAAAGAGATAACAGCAAAAATTCCGTTAGAACAAAGAATGACGACCCCTGAAGAAATTGCAAACATGGTTGCTTTTTTATTGTCCGAAAAATCGAGTCATACAACAGGCCAGATAATACATGTGGACGGCGGTTATGTTCATCTTGACCGGTCGCTTGCTAATGCATAGCACATTAACGGTACTCACAGAACGTATAATTTAAAAAAATCGTTATGCTAAAACACCTAGCCACTTTTTTGTTTCTTATTGTAATCTCTTTTACAGCCTGTTGCCAACGGGTAAGTATCATACCTCAACCGGTAAGTGTGAAGGAAGGAAAGGGGGATTTTGTAATTAGTCAGAAAACGATCATCTCAGCAATTGACAAGGAAGACGTTAAATCGGCGAACTTTTTTAATGATTACCTTTTTAAAATCTATGGATTTAAGCTTCCTGTTAACAAGCAAAAATCGGGTAAATTTATCGAGATTTCTACCAGGAAATCTACTAGAGCGCCTGCTACAGATAGGTATACTTTAACAGTTACTCCTAATGCAATCAGACTTGTTGGCGACACCTACAATGCCTCTTTTTATGGTATACAATCTTTAATTCAATTATTGCCTGTTCAGGTCAGTTCTTCACTTGCAGTTCCTGCGGTTACGATAGTTGATTCTCCTCGTTTTGCTTATAGGGGAATGCATCTTGATGTTGGCCGCCATTTCTTTCCTGTATCATTTGTAAAAAAATATATTGATTATATCGCTCTTCATAAAATGAATTACTTCCACTGGCATTTGACTGAAGACCAGGGTTGGAGAATGGAGATTAAAAAATATCCCAAATTAACAGAGATTGGAGCTTGTCGCAATGGAACAATTATCGGGCATCATCCGGGTATTGGCAACGACAGTATTCGCTATTGTGGTTTTTATACACAAGATGAAATAAAAGAAGTAGTGAAGTATGCAACTGACCGCCGTATTACTGTTATTCCTGAAATTGAAATGCCCGGTCATGCTGAGGCAGCGCTTACTTCTTACCCGTTTTTAGGTTGTCCCGGTACAGGCCCTTACCAGGTTCAACAGGGATGGGGCGTGTTTAATAATGTTTTTTGCGCTGGTAAAGACTCAACTTTTCAATTTATACAAGATGTGTTAGACGAGGTACTCACCTTGTTTCCTTCACAGTATATACATATTGGAGGTGACGAAAGCCCGAAAACAAATTGGAAAATTTGTCCGCGCTGCCAGGCAAGAATTAAAGAGCAGGGGTTGAAGGATGAGCATGAACTGCAAAGCTATTTCATACAAAGAATCGAAAAGTACCTTAATGGCAAGGGAAGACAAATAATTGGCTGGGATGAAATACTGGAAGGCGGGCTCGCACCTAATGCTACTGTTATGAGTTGGCGGGGAGAAGAAGGCGGTATTGCTGCAGCAAAGCAAAATCATAAAGTGATAATGACACCTGCTACGTACGTGTACTTTGATCATTCCCAGGTACAAAAAGAAGATTCTTTGCATATCGGCGGTTATCTTCCTCTTGAAAAAGTGTACAGCTACGAACCCGTGCCTAAAGAGTTAAACGAGGAGCAGGGGAAGTATGTATTAGGCGCCCAGGCAAATGTTTGGACAGAATATATGCCTTACGAAAGCAAAATTGAATACATGGTTTTTCCAAGGATGAGCGCTTTAAGCGAAGTGCTTTGGAGTCCTAAGGAGGCCCGCAATTGGAGCAATTTTCAACCGCGTCTACAAAACCAGTTTAAGCGCTATGACCTATGGAAGGCTAATTATAGTAAAGCGTTTTTAGAGGGAAAAGATAAATAATCGGGAAATCTTCAAAACACGATTTGGGGCGAAGACGGGTTTAAAATTTAAAAAATTATGACCCAGCTGTAAGTTGCTATTTGTGCAGAAGTAAACTAAAATAGGTTAAATAATAGGTCTGCTTTGATGCTTCGACCTGCCAGTTCGGGTTTCCCTGATTAGGCGCGTACCAAGAGCGATTTTTAAAAACAGCTTATTTAGCTGCAGTGTAGTTTTTCCTGATGTTTAATTTATACCGCATAATCACTTCATCGTTCATTACAATGCTTAACCACTTGTCAGCATCTGAAGAAACGATGTAAGTATATTTTACTTTATCGCCTGAAATAACTGCCGTGTTTTTAAATATATCGTGCCTGGCGGTAGCAATAACGGCAGAGTCTACAAAGGCAGTATCCAGCACCATCATGTGGTTCTTTTCGTTAAACGTTTCCAACTCGAAACGTAGAGTATCTCCTACGACGGCGTCAATCACTCCCGCCTGTGGTTTAAAAGAACGTACATTAAATTTTAAAAAACCATGGGTTTTAAAAGGGGAACTGCGAAACTCGCTTCGGTAAGGTGGCTCAGGCAAAAGAGTCCAGTGAAGGTCTTCGGGGTAATGATCCCGGGCAAAGTCCTGTGCAGGGGTTAAAAAGTAGTGATTGTTATAGGATTGTATAAAATCGTTGGTGCTGTAAGTTAAGTGACCACTTGCCCACGTCGGGTCAAGCAAATGCCATGCGCTATCCAGATACACTGCATTCCAACGATGATTAGACCTGAATTTTGCTCTGCCGATATTAGTAGAAGCATACCCGGTAATCACTTCTGACTTGATACCTGAGTAATCGCACATCGTTTTAAATAATCTCGCATACCCATCACAAAAAGCAATTCTTCTTTTTAAAACATCAACAGCCACTCTTTCGCTTAAGGACTTTAGCGCCGCGGTATCGTCATCATCCGGCAAATGTGCAGTGGAAGGGTTGTGAGTAGCGTTATAGAAAGGTCGTACGTTGTAGGTGATGTTTTCTGTTATCCAGCGAAAAATGGAAGTAACCTTTTCGCGATCAGTTGTATAGTTAGCAGTAAGTTGGCGGGCGAGAGAATCAGGAGTTAAAACATATTCAGGGCGTTTAATCGTATGCAAGTTTTTGGTTGAGTACTGGCATACAGCAAACAACGGTAACAATGCAATAACTGAACTTACCAGCAATTTCATACAACTTAATAATTAGCAAAATTCTTAATACAAACTGTAATTACCTATTTAAAACCTGTTGATTCTAGTAGTTTAACAATTCAAAATTTGCTTAAGCCTCTTCTAACCTGGGTAAAAAAACAAACAGGGCAATTATTAGTTGCCCTGTTTGTTTTTTATTTTTTTTCGTTGAACTTTTGCCCCCTGCCGGGCTTTTGTTGTGTCACTCACTGCAACAGTTTATTGCTGTTCAACTTCTTTGGCGTCTGGCTTATTGCTGCTTATTACTTCAAACCCAGGCCTTCCATCATCCTTTCTGCAACAAAAGTGTTGCCTTTTTCATTCAGGTGAACCCGGTCGGTAGTTAGTATGCCCGACTCTTTGTTATCTGTGTTGTTCTTTACGTTATAGTCGTGAAAATCCTTTCTCAAGTCAATTAACTTACAGTTATTGGCTTTTGCTAGCCTCCTGATAATATTGCTATAGTTATTCAAATCCCCATCCTGCTGATTTGAGTAATCCGTCTTTTCACCAATTGTTGAGGGCGTGCACAAGGCCAACTGTACGTTTTTTGCCTGGAACTTCTTAATCATTGCAGTATAAAATTTTTCAAACTTGTCGGCGTCTGTTCCTGTTCCTGAAGAAGCTTTGTGCCACACGTCGTTTACGCCTACCCAAATTACTACTACATCAGGATTTTTGGCAAGTGCATCATCTTCCATTCTCAGATACAAGTCGTATACTTTATTACCTCCAATGCCTGCCCCCATTAATTCATATTGTGCTGCTGTTCCTTTTTGCTGAAGCATCTCCTGCATCTTGGTAATATAGCCCGTTTTACCAACGCCTGCCTGGGTAATCGAATCTCCGAAAAATACAATTCGTGTCTTTTTTTGTTTTATCATAGACATAGCTGTTACACATAAAATTGCCAGAAGAAAAGTGCGGGAAAGAAATTTCATAAAGCTTATTGTTTTAGAACTGGATAAAGTTATAAGATAGAAGCGGGAAGAAAATAAAAAAGTTTAGAGGTAAATCTTGCAGCCACTATGATCACGCTTGTTGCATCTGGTGCAAACGTCTGTTGTTTATGTCGCGGCGGGTTTTGTAAGCAAGGGATTAGGAAACCCGGTGTAGAGATGCCGTACACGTGCTACCCGGTCGAAACACCTCCTGGCAACCAAGGGGGAAGGAGGGAAAGAAAAAGGTTCTTGTGTTGACGTTCTATAAGAATGTTTGGTGTAGAATGAAACCTGTATTATTGAAACAACGGACATCCCAAATGGGACGTTAAAAAGCATCTTCAAACTTCTATCTGCTAAATGTTCCGCTGGCACGTTGACACCTGTCACGTGGCGATTCTCGCACACGCAATTACAAGTAATTTTGCACAACCAGAGAAGCAATAGAAGCAAGCTACCGCTTACCATAAAAAAAATCCTCTATTTCAAATTCACCCATTCACTAACATTGTTATTTCTGTCAATGGAAGAAATGAAAATTCTTTCCCTGTCTGGTGTAGGAATGTCATCGAGGTTTATATCAATGGTTTTGTCTGCAACAATTACTTGAACCAGGGTAGCATTGTTTATGTTTTCGTCTTCACGCCGCGGTAAGGTGTAAACGGCAAAACCTTTAATTGGCTCTGCTCCACGATAATAAATCCTGAACTCGTCACGCTTTAGTTTATCGAACAAAGGAGCCAGCGGTGGTACGCTGTCTATCCAATGCATTGGCGGAACCAGCGCCGGATATTTATAATAATTATTTCTAAGGGAGTCGTTCCAGCCATTCGGATTTTTTGAAAAGGTAGCACTGCTAAAATAGACACTGCCCTGTGCGATACCATTTTCCCTGATTGCCTTTATCTGGTTAGGCAATTCGTTTTTCTTATGCCATGGAAGACTTTTTGGTTCCAGTGCCCTGTAAATACCCTGGCCGATAAACAACTGCCTGTCAAAAGTGTTGTTGGCCCACCAATCAAGAAGCATATAAAATCCAACGTAAGGATGCGTTGTTTCCCAATACAACTGTGGCACTACATAGTCAATCCAGCCATTTTGTAACCACAGCAGAATGTCGGCATATAAATCATCATAGTTAGTAACGCCGGCTTTAGAGTCGCTTCCACGCGGATCGGTTCTTTTATTCCGCCATACACCAAATGGGCTAATACCAAACTTTACCCTGGGATTGGCGCTTTTAATAGTTTTGCCAAGCATTATTATAATAGAATCAACATTGCTTCTACGCCAGTCACCTATGGCCATCCCGTTGCCATATTTTGCAAAACTTGCAGCATCTGGAAACTCTTTGCCTGCTATCCGGTACGGATAAAAATAGTCATCGAAATGAATGGCATCAAGGTCGTACCGCTCCACTAAATCTCTTACAACTTTGTTTACATGATCACGCACCTCTGGTAGTCCCGGATCAAAATACCTGGTACTTCCATAAGTGAGAAACCATTGAGGAAATAGTTTTGTAACGTGGTTTGGCGAAATCGAAGAACGATTAACATTGAACACAGCCCGGTACGGATTCATCCATGCATGAAATTCCATTGCCCGTTTATGCGTTTCTTCAATCATAAACTGCAAAGGGTCGTAATACGGATTTGGCTCCTGGCCTTGTTTACCTGTCAGGTATTCGCTCCAGGGTTCGAAACGCGAGGGGTAAAAAGCATCTGCAACCGGGCGTATTTGCATCACCACCGCGTTCATTCCGTTTCGTTGGTGCATGTCGAGCAGCCGAATAAATTCTTCTTTTTGTTTTTCAACAGGCAATCCTTTTCTGCTTGGCCAGTCGATGTTGTCAACTGTTGCAATCCATACTGCTCTGAATTCGTATTGTGGTGATTTTTGTGCTAGCGAAACAATTGAAAAAAAGATTGAAAATACCGTAACAATAAAACTCCTCATGCGCTCTTACTATTTTTTTTTTTTGATGTGTTGCAACAAAACCCCCCTATCCTTTTTCTCTCAATTTGTCCAACAAAGCATTAAGGGAGTCTGTTTCATGGTCGGTGAGGTTGGAAATAATAGAGTCTAGCTCATCCGTTTTTTTATCCAGCTTTTGCAAAAGTTGAACCCCCGTTTCGCTAATGGTTACATCCACAAGTCTTTTATCATAAGAGCATACTTGTTTGTTTACCAATTTCTTCTTTAGCAGACGTTCAACAATGCGGCTTGTATCGCTCATTTTATCCATCATCCGTTCTCTTATTTTCAAAGTAGAAAGGGGAATGTCGCTGGTTTGAAGAATGCGGAGAATGTTATATTGTTGAGGAGTAATATCGTCAGCTTCAAGAAATTTTTTAAGTCTTTCAGAAATCCAATTGGAAGTGAATAAGACGTTTACCAGTGCCTTATGCCTGTGGCTGCGAAAATAGCTTTTAGGAATTTCTTTTTCGATGCCCATTCTGCTTATTTTGAAAATTGATGTAATTGAAGTTAGGTAATTGCAATAATTAAAACAAGGCTAGTCTTCCCACACTTTCAGCCCCTCGCTACAGTTCGCACAAATGTCAATGTTTTTGCGGCTGGTCATAATTTCCTTCCGAAACTGTTTATAGTTATCATTGTTCCATACTTCTTTAAAGGTTTGCACCTGCAGGTTTCCCAAACGGTGTGCAGCATCTTTATCAAAACAACATGGTACAACTAACCCGTCCCACGATATTACATTGCCCTGCCAAAGCTTCCAGCAGTGGTTGCCCAACCCGCTTTTCGACTTCATTTTTCCGTCTTTACCTTTACGGTAGCGGCTATATTTTTCTATAGATGGAATTAGGTTGTTTGGATCGTTTTCATAGTCATACACCTGGGCTGTCTTAAACCGCACCTGGTCAACACCTATTTCCTTTGCCAGTTGTTTAACCTCTTCAATTTGGTGCTCGTTGTGTTTAACTACCAAAAATTGAAAAAACACAAATGGCTTTTTGCTGTTCAGCTCTTTTTTCCACTTCACTATGTTCTTAGCGCCCTGCATTACTTTCTCAAGGTTTCCGCCGACCCTGTATTGTTTATACACGTCTTGCGTAGTTCCGTCTATTGAAATAATCAAACGGTCAAGGCCGCTTTCCACGGTCTTTTTCGCATTTGCGTCTGTCAGGTAGTGCGCGTTTGTACTGGTTGCTGTGTAAATGCCTTTATCTGTGGCATATTTCACCATGTCTAAAAACTCAGTATTCAGGTAAGGCTCGCCTTGAAAATAAAATACCAGGTAAGTAAGTTCTTTATAAATATCATCGATAGTGCGTCGAAAAAAGTCTTTTTTAAGCATCCCGGTTGGACGGGTGAAGGCTCGTAAACCACTTGGACATTCGGGACAGCGTAAGTTGCAAGATGTAGTAGGTTCAAACGAAACGGATATTGGGTAGCCCCATTGTATTGGCCTGCCTAAAATTCTGCTGAGCCGGTAACTGGACCAAACCTTCAATGCATTCCAGCCACGCGCAGGCGTTATCTTAGAGATTAAGTTTAAGCTGTCATTCAGATTGAAATAAGGCATGATGTAAAATTAAAGCTTGTATTGCGTATTAAAGCAGTTAAAATTTAATCAGCCATATCTGCGGTTATTAGATTGAGCAAAGAATTAAGCACGTAATGTTCTTTTTGAGGCCAGGCGTAATAACATGTTTTAGCTGTTGTTGCGTCGCACTCTTGTACCTACATGCACATGGCATCAGCAACAAAAAGCCCTTCTTTTTATCTGCAGCTTACCACTTTGTAGCCGGTAAAAGCTGCGCATTGATACCGTTTTGAAAGGAGCGTCGCAAGCAATGCTAAATAGAATACTTATGCCGGCTACCTGAAAGTTTTCAATTTTACTTCACACATTATTAGTCATATTTGTTACAGCAGATGCTGCTGTGCTATGGCGAAACGCAAAACCAAAAGAAAAAAGTCGGTTAATAAATGGTGGTTCATTATCCCTGCTATTATGGTTGGAGCTGGTTTGAGTGCCTACATTTGGTACAAAGTTTTAAAAATAAACCATGCTCAATTTGTACGTTATCCTGCCTTTGGAATTGACATGCCTGCCTCTTATGAAATACATGGTATAGACGTAAGCAAATACCAGAGTTATATAGACTGGCCGTCGGTTAAAGAGATGAAAGTACGTGATGTGCGCATCGGTTTTGCCTTTATTAAAGCAACTGAAGGTTTGGGAAATACAGATCGGTTGTTTAAGCGCAATTGGAAGAAAACGAAGGAAGCGGGTATTGTAAGGGGCGCATACCATTTTTTTCTGGCTACCAAAAGCGGTAAAAAACAGGCAGAAAACTTTATCAGCCGGGTAAGCCTTGAACCGGGAGACTTACCCCCCGTTTTAGATATTGAACAGTTATACGGGGTAAAGCCGGAGAAAATGCGCAAAGAAGTACAGGACTGGCTTACCATTGTTGAGGATTATTATAAGGTAAAACCTATTATATATACTTACGTAAATTTCTATTCAAGCTACATGTCTGGCGAGTTTGATGACTACCCTTTGTGGGCGGCTCACTACCTCGAAAAAGATCGGCCCCGCATTCGCCGTCGGTGGATCTTCTGGCAACACAGTGAAAAGGGAAGAGTAAATGGGATTGGGATGCCAGTTGACTTTAATGTTTTTAACGGCGACAGTGCAGACTTCGAAAACCTGCTGATTAAGTAATACAAGACTTACATGTAACTTTACATCTACCCGAAAATTTATATAAATCATTACAGATGGAACCCGAGATGGTCGCTTTTTTAAGGCGTGTTGGTAAAAGCCTGACGATTGCTTTTTGCTGGCTCGCTATTACTGCCACTGCTGCCATAAAAGGCGACAATGCTTTTGTAGGAGAACATATTAGAACGGGGAATATTTTGTTTTATATATGGTTAATAGTAAGTACCATTATTCTTATTGTTATTTATAAAAAGATGTGGTTTACGAAGGGGTAAAGTGTGTATGCTAGCTACTATGATCTGAAATAATTACCCAGTTGTTTTTTATCTTTTTAAAGAGCAAAGTAAAGTAACCCTGCACATCGCCTATCGATCTTTTCAATGCCCATTTGCCTGTTACGTAATAATAGTCCACAGCCAGTTTCTGCAATTGCAACAAATCAAATTGAAGCTTTCCCATGGCTGCAGTGTCGGCATAACCTTTCTTGTAATTCTCAAGGGTAGTCTCATAGCCCCATTTCGGACCGCTCTTTCCAATAAACAGTAGGCTATCGCTTTGCCAATAGCCTTTCATGTATTCTTCCATATTGCCTTTGTTCCACCCTTGTAATTGTTTTTCAAGTACTTGTTTTATTGCCTGTTCATCTGCACTTTGGGCTTGTGCTACAATCGGCAAAACAATAATTATGAGGAGATAAAATATTTTTTTAAAAACTACAGTTGGTTTGTTTGTTTTCATGCCATTTGGTTTTTGTATCAGCCATCACACAATGTAAGGCACGATGTATTAATTTTAAAAAATGGATTATCTACTTCACTTGCAGAAAGATAAGAAACTGGCAAAAGTTCTAAAAGAACCTTTACCGCTGTTACAAATGCGCCAGAACATTCCGGTAAGATTAATGGCCAGCATTATGAGCCAACAGCTAAGTACCAAAGTGGCCAAAGTAATTTACAACCGCTTTCTTGAAATATTTGGTGGAGAGGAACCTGAGCCGGGTTTGGTACTTGATACCCCTTTTGAAACTTTGCGTGGTATCGGCCTTTCAAATGCCAAAGTAAATTATGTACAAAACGTTGCAAGATTTTGCCTCGAACATGAAATAACAGATACAAAACTTTTGTCTTTAAGTAACGAAGACATCATCAGTCTGCTAACCCAGATAAAAGGTGTAGGTAAATGGACTGTAGAAATGTTGCTGATGTTTACACTTGGTCGCGAAGATGTTTTTGCTGTAGACGATCTTGGCATTCAACAAGCGATGATAAAGGTGTACAAAATAGCATCTGAAGATAAAAAAGCAGTAAAGGAAAAAATGCTTAAAATATCTTCAAAGTGGGCTCCTTACCGCACCTATGCCTGCCTGCATTTGTGGAACTGGAAGGATGCGCCCGTGGTGGCGGAATAGCCATTACTACCAAAAGTTTTGCTGATAAAACAAATCTTCAATGTGCAGTAGGCAGTGTGCAATGAAATTGCTTTTTTTAAACCTTGCCTAATATTGCACATTGCATATTGCATATTGCTTCTTGCCTATTGCACATTGCACATTGCACAATTGCACATTGAAGTACTCTTCATCAAATCATTCCTGTTTCTTCAAGTTTAAAGCAGTAACAATAATTGCTGCGCCAAAAAAAGAAAGAATTAAAAAAGAAGTCTTTAAGCTGGTGGCACCTGCAATAAAACCTATGATAGGCGGACCAATCAAAAGACCAATCATACCAATTGAAGACACGGCAGCGATTGCTACCGGTGGAGGCAGAATTTTAGATTTACTGGCAGCACTAAAAACCAATGGAACCCCGGGCGATACACCCATTCCCACTAATAGCAACCCTATTGTTGCCGGCAACAAATAGGGAAAAAAAACAGTAGCTAATAAACCTACAGTCGTGAAAATGCCGCACCAAACAATTATCTTTTTAAACCCAATGCTTTCTGTCAGCCAATCGGTAACAAACCTTATTACCGCCATCGAAATCATAAAGGCTGTATAGCCAATTCCAATAAATGCGGGTTTAGCCATTACGACTTTTTTAAAATAAACACCACTCCAGTCAAACATCGCCCCCTGGCAAATCATTGAGCAAAAGGCAATAATTCCTAGCCCCCAAAAAGCCTTATCCGGCTTTGTAAAAAAGGGTCGTCTGTCCTGTTTCTTTAGGGTCTCTTTTAACAGGTAAGAAGAACAAAGTAAAAAGCTGGTAAGTGCTATTGCTGCAATCAGCAAAAAATGAGACGAAACAGCAAACGACCTACCAATGAAGTAGGTACCTAATGAAGCAGCTGCTAAGCCGGCCACGCTCCACATACCGTGAAAAGAAGAAATGATAGTTTTGCTATATAATTTTTCCAGCTCAAGAGCCTGGGTGTTTATTGCAATATTCATCATGTTTCCTGCAGACCCAAACAAAAAAAGGCAGGTTGTTAGCTGCCAGACTGTTTGCGAAAATCCTATCCCTAAAAAAATAAAAGAATATATTGTTGATGCTCCAATAACTACTTTTCGGCTTCCAATTTTTGACGTCAGGTAACCCGAAAAAGGCAGGGTTATAAAAGAGCCTACGGGCATTGCTAACAGAACCGCCCCCAACTCGGTTTCAGACAGGTTCAGTTGCTGCTGAATGTTGGGAATGCGCGAGGCCCAGGAGGCAAAGATGAAACCATAAAAAAAGAAAAATAAGCTTATTCTAATTCGCCTTGCCGTAAGAAACTGTTGATTAACTTCCATTCAAAAAATTAATAGATACAATGGTTATGAAATAACAGATGTTAGCAGGAGGTAGGAAAGAAAATTTTGTTGTCACAGCTTTATAACATCATCAACATTGTTGTGTCACTCACTTGTACTACAAACCAATAATCTTCACCTCCCGGCGTAACCGTCATTTTATAATCGTTTTGTTTATGATCGTTTAAAAAAACTCATCATTTCCTATCTATTCCCGCGCCACTTTCGTCCTTCATATTAATATTTACCACGAAGACCCCTGCAAAAATTAATAGTGCAGAAATGATTTTTGTAATTGTTATTCCTTCTCCAAATGCCAAAGCAGCAATAACAGCGGCAAAAACAGGCTGGGTGTAGATGTAGGTACCAGTTGCCGAAGATCCCAGGGTTTTAATGCCGTACACGTTTAGCAGGTAGGCTAGAAAAGTTGCTCCTATAGTTATGAATCCCAGCGCCACCCAATGATAACTGCTTATCGTTTTCCACTCAACCTCAAGAAATTGGTTCCAGCCAAAAAGAAGAATCATCAAGGTGCCCAGCGTAAATACCCACCGCAGCACGTGGATCGGAGAATATGCGTCCATTAAAGGCCGAACCAACACAAGAAAGAAGCCGTACGAGATAGCGTTTATTAGCACGAGCATATCTCCAAAAAAAATGTCGCTTCCGTGGCCTGCGAACTCTTTTGCAGTAATTAATAAAACACCGCCTGCAATTGCCAGCATTAATCCTGCAATTTTATTTATAGTAAGCTTTTCCTTTAGCAGCCATGCTGCAATAATCGTTATAAAGACAGGTGTCCCAAGGCTTAGCAGCGATGCATGAATAGAGGTTGTAAGCGACAGTCCTTTTATAAAAAGCAGTTGATTAATTACAATACCTGTTGCAGCACAGATAATAAAACGTCCAAGGTCTTCTTTCCGAATTCCTGGTTTTGACGGTTTCATCAAATAAAGTCCCCAAAACATGAAAACACTGACCAGGGCCCGCAACACGTTTAGACCAAAAGGTTTTATAATGGAAGGAGTTACGATTTTTACGATACTATAATTGGCAGCAAAAATCAGGTTGGCAGCCATAACGGAGAAGTGAGCCTTAGCACTATTACCCAAATGAATTAAAATTTTGTAAGATTACGGCTTAATGAAAAACTATCCATTAAGCGGAACTATTCGTATTTATTAAGAGCCAATCTTAATAACTGGACCAATAAAAAAGCTATTTATTGTTGTGAGATAACAACACTAATTGTAAATAAAAGTCGAAGCCCGTTTATTCGGTTTTAAAGCTATACAACCTGCATTAGCATTAGTTAATAGCTAAGTTTATCAACGAATTCCTTCACCACACTTTTGTAAGACTGCATACCCAGTTGAGGAAGCTTATACTCAAACTGTCGTGCATCGTTTAATAGTTTTTGTAGCGAAAAATTAGCCTGTGAAGCTGCAATGCACCAACCCTGGTGTTCGAAATGTGAGGCCAGGTATTCTTGCTCAGTCTGCCCCGGCGTGGCAATTAGGATCGATTTTTTTTCGAGTTTGCAAATGTCCATCAGAGTGGTATAACCGCTTCGGCTAATAACAAGATTGCTTTCGCAAAATGCATCTTGCAGTTCTTCAGAAGCTAAATGGTTTTTTATCACAATATTTTTTCTTGCTTCTAGTACTTTCTTCTGCCCTGGTAAACCGCGGACTAACAAAACACTGCCTTCAAAAGTTTCCAGTTCCGTCAGCATTTTTTTTTCGAGTAAAGTTCTTTGTGGTTCAGGGCCCGACAGGATAATAAGGAGATCGTATTTTATTTTACAGTTCAACTGCTTTGTCAGCCGGCTTAAGCCCCCCAGATACTGCAACTCTGTTTTAGGTAATTTTTTAGGATGCGATAATTCACCTCCAAGATTAATTTGTCCCTTTTCATCAGGAACCCAGCAAGCAGTAAACTTGCCTATCAAAGCATAATTTACCCGTTGCACCATCTTTTCAAGAAAAGTAAATGGTGCTTTAATAAGTAGCTGGTGCGTAATAAACACGCACGGCAAATGCTTCAACCGCATGCCATAGCGATTGTCAGAGATGACAGCATCTACAGGGGTGTGAGAAATAAAGGATTTTAGCCATCGGTTCTCTTTTCTTACAGCAAAAAAAATTTTCGGAAGCTGAAGGATAATTTTTAATAAAAAAAAACGTTGGTTACTAGAATATTTAATGCGGTAGCCAGGTAAGTGTACGAATACAAGATCGGGGAATTCTGTTTTTAACAATTTTTCCTGCGCTCCTTCTGCAGCAATTACTACTTTGCAGCCCAATTTAAGTAAATCAGTTATAAGGGGGATACATCTTGTTGCATGTCCCAAACCCCAATCTAGCGGAGCAACAAGGATTTTAATGTTAATTTTTTTTGTCACAAACAAATCTGCCCGCTTTTTGTAAAGAAATAAGAGAGTAATTATGAAAAAGATAAATCAAATATCCGCATTATTGTTTTTTACCCTTGCAATAGTTTTAACGGGATGTGGAGCCAGCAGATCGGCGAAAGGATGCGGTTGCCCGATGGTCAATAAAAAATCGGTTGGTTAAAAAGGAGATAACAATTTTCAGTTTAGTATTCCAGACAATTTAGAAAGTATGAGATCGTCGAAAAGAGATTTGTTGGTGTTAACAAAAAAAGTATCGGTTGACGAGAAAGAGTTGCAGTTAGAAGTAGAAAAGTTGCACAACTTGTTATTTCATGTTGAATCTGTAGATAATTTTTGCATTGCAAATGAGATTATTGACTTGAATAGTTACAGGATTATTGGAGATCCGATCAGAATTAAAAGAATAATTACAAAGAATAAATTAAAGTCGTTTCAGTTTGTCAACAATAAAAACTAGGTTGACAATAGTAAATTAAAAAGGGACCTAGAAGGTCTCTTTTTAATTTACTATTGTAGCTTTAACAGCGACTCCCTTAGTTTTCCTATCATTTCATTTATTTCCTCTTTTTTGCAAGTACCTACACTTAGCCGATACCACGAAGACGCCTTATCAGCTCCAAATGCATAAAAAGGTACTACAGCAAGTTTTGCTTCACTAAGTAAATAATCTGTTACATCCGACTGAGTTTGAAGCAAACGACCACCTTTTACAGTCTTTCCAGCCAAGTCTAATTTAATTGTCAGGTATATAGCAGCCTGGGGCGAAACTGCATCTACTTTAAATCCTTCATTTTTCAGACTGGTAAACCCCTCATATATTCTTCGTAGCCTTTCCTCGATTTCTGCTTTAAAATGTACCAGGTAGTTTTGGATATTTTCTTTTTGTAACAGGTATTTAGCAGTAGCTTTTTGTTCCGGCATTGGACTCCATGCGCCGAGGTGACTAAGGATAGCTTTCATCTTGGCAATAATAGTTGCAGGTCCTAAAGACCAGCCAACACGAACACCAGTGGCAGCGAAAACTTTAGAAATGCCATCAACAAAAATGGTATACGCTTTCATCTCAGGTCTAACAGAAATGGGATTATAATGAACCGTGTCACCATAAGTTAGAGTCCAATACATTTGGTCATACAACACGTACAATTTTTTGTCACTTTCGCCTCGTCTTTTGTTTTCCTGTAAAACGAGGTCGCATATTTTCTCAAGTTCGTCCTGCCTTATAGTGGTGCCGGTAGGGTTTTGTGGCGAACAAAGACAAAGTAAGGTAGCGCCATTAATATGTGGAGCGATATCAGATGCTAATGGCATGAAGTCGTTTTCAGGCTCCGCATTAATCATGCAGTGAACCCCCTCGGTCATATGCACGTAATGATTATTATTCCATGACGGGGTTGCATAAATTACTTTATCGCCTTTATCTACAATGGTTTTAAAAATGGTATAAATAAGCGGGCGACCGCCGGCAGCAATAAGAATTTCATTGTTACTGTAATCCAAACCTTCCCATTCTTTTAGAAAAGAGGAAACAGCGTTTCTTAATTCAAGGATGCCATCTGCAGGAGGATAATTTGTGTAGTGTGACTTATAAGCCTCTATAATCGCTTCTTCGAGTTCGGGTGGTATAGGAAAAATTTCGGGATCAAAATCGCCAATAGTAAAGTTGTAAATCTTTTCGCCCTGGCGTACCCGCTCACTAATAGCGTTTCCGAGTTTTACGATTTCTGAACCGATAAGGGTTTCAGCAAGGTTGCTTAATTTCATGCAGCAAAATTAACCCTAAACCCCTAAAAGGACTTTAAATGCTGTTAAATTAAATGCTGATTTTCTTACTATAAGTTCAAGTGAGTGACACAACGATGTTGAATAGAATTGGGGATGCTTGCTCAAAAAAAACTTTTGCAAGAAAACAGTTCAAACAAATAATGCTGCTAAAAAGATTTGATCTAAGTAGCAGCATTATTAAATAAAGGGATGTGGAAACAATTAGCTCGGGTCTTTAGGTTTAGCTGGTTGTGCATTAAAACTTTTTTCTGCAGCCTTTGCTTTTTCGAAATCCAACACTACACCGTTAATACAATATCTTAAACCTGTAGGGGGAGGGCCGTCTTCGAACACGTGCCCCAAATGAGACTTGCATTTTCCACATTCAACTTCAGTTCTAGTCATGCCGTGCGAGTTGTCAGGCAGATAGATAATGGAACTTTTACTAATAGGTTCGTAAAAACTCGGCCAGCCGCATCCGCTCTCGAACTTTGTATCGCTTTTAAAAAGTGCATTGCCACAAACAGCACAATAATAAGTACCAATCTCTTTAAAGTTTTCAAATTTGCTTGTCCCCGGCCTTTCCGTTCCTTTTTGGCGGGCTACGTAAAACACCTCCGGTGAAAGAACTTTTTTATATTCTTCATCACTCAATATAGCCTTACTGCTATCAGGTGTTGGGGTAGCAGAGTTGTCTTTTTTAGTAGTATCCATAATAATCTTTTTTTCTGTTTGAGAATAACAACCGTACCATGCGAAGGTTGTAACGACGATAAAGATCCAAAATTTCATAAAAGCTTTTTCATTTAAAGAAATACGATTTATGTTTCTAAAGGGTTTTATAAAATTATTGTGACGGATGGGCAGAAACACTAGCAAAAAACCGGAACTGTTAAAGGAATTTTAATACTCAACCCTTATATTTGCTGCTTATTCAAGATAAGTTCGATAATGTTCAATATTATTTTGTTTGGTCCTCCAGGCAGCGGTAAAGGTACACAAAGTGAAAGGCTTATTTCTAAATATGGATTGAAACATCTTTCTACGGGCGACATTTTGCGAAGTGAGATTGCGAGTCAAACAAGATTAGGACTGGAAGCAAAAAACTTCATGGATAAGGGAGAACTCGTACCGGACGATGTAGTGATAGGAATGATACGGTCTGCCCTTGAAAAAAATCCACAGGTAAATGGATTTCTTTTTGACGGTTTCCCCCGTACAGAAGCTCAATCAGAGGCTTTGGACAACTTGCTTCAATTAGAACAGACAGAAATTGCGGTAGTACTGGCTTTACAGGTAAGTGAGGAGGAACTGGTGAAACGTTTATTAAACCGCGGCCTGACGAGCGGAAGAAGTGATGATAATAGTGAAGCAGTGGTAAGGGCAAGAATTATAGAATATCACAAAAAAACTTCGGTAGTAGCAGATTATTACCGTAAATTCAATAAAGTAATTGATATACCTGGTGAGGGATCTGTTGACGAGATTTTTAACAGTCTCTGTGTCGAGATAGATAAACGAAGCTAATAAACTTTACATCGCACCAATACCAACTGCACGCCTTCCTTTTATAGGAGGGCTTTTTTTGTACCGTCATTGTTAGTCAGGAGCGGGCATATAAATTGAAGTTGGTAACCGTCGACATAGAGGTACAGCACATTTGGCACTAAGCAAGTTTGCAATTGTTAGATTAGCCCTCAAAAGTAACGGCCTAAAATTAAAATTATGATTACAGAACTTGATGCCGGGTATGTAAAAACGGATAAGGAACATGGTATAACGACCATAGAATTTTACCATGAGCAAAGCAATTCGATGCCTGCAAAATTATTGGAAGCACTCGCCCAAACAATACATAGCGAAGGGGTTAATGCAAATACAAAAGTTATTATTCTGAAGTCAGGAGGTGATCGGGTATTCTGTTCGGGTGCATCTTTTGGTGAGCTTGAAAAGATTACAAGTGCGCAGGAAGGGGCACTTTACTTTGGCGGAGTGGCGAAGGTTATAAATGCAATGCGGAAAGCATCTCAATTTGTAATAGCACGCATACATGGAAAATGCCTTGGAGGCGGGGTTGGGATAGTAGCCGCGGCAGACTATGCTATCGCGGTAGAGGGTGCAGACATCAAACTCACAGAGCTTGCAATAGGTATTGGACCCTTTGTTATTGGTCCGGCTATTCAGCGTAGAATTGGTCTTTCTTCTTTTTCTCAATTGACCATAGACTCTAATACCTGGCGTTCTGCTGATTGGGCCAAACGCAAGGGTTTGTATGCAGAGTTACACCCTGAAGCTGCCGGTATGGAAGAGTCGATTGAAAGGCTTTCCTTTACCTTATCTCAAAGTAATCCTGAAGCGATGAAAGAATTGAAACGAGAGTTTTGGGCAGGTACAGAAGATTGGGATGAACTCTTGAAAGAAAGGGCTAGCATCAGCGGCCGTTTAATCTTAAGCGAACATAGCAGAGCTGCGATTCAAAAGTTTAAGAGCAAGAGTAAGTCTGTATAAATTTTCATCTCCCGACATGATTTGTGGTTGGAAATAAAAGTTTGAAGAAATTTCTTAGTCAACTTCTGTGGCCGTAAATAATATCCGTTTTAGATTTTCGATATGCACTTCCATTTCCTTTGCAAGACCAAGGTGACGTTCAGATGTTTTGGCATAACCTCGTTCAACATCTTTTTTAAACAGGGTCATTAACAATGTGCGCCTTTCTTCCATCATTCGTAACGAGGTCCAAAAGGTATTTTCCATGACTTCAGATACGCGGATTAAAAGTTCTCTTTCTGAATAAGAGTGACCGACATGGCATCGAAAATGAACAGGAGCTTCCTTTTGAGCTAAATAAAGCCCTCCACCGCAATCGGGGCAATTGATATCTATTTTTTCGAATTGGCTTACATCATCAATACGCGTAGATACTCGTAGGTCAATTATTGCCTCCGTTAACACGTCTGGGGGTACAGGTGTTTCAATTAGATCATCACTATTATCCATAATCTCAGAAAGTACCGCGCCCATTTTCGATAATGATACAACGTGATCAACCTCCATTGCATCAAGTACTGATAATGGCATATCAGGATAATCAGCTTCATTAGGATCCTGAACAATGCCGGCTCCGCCACATCGAATAACTGATCGCATACCTGTAGCACCATCATCAAGCAAGCCGGTGAGAATAATTGCAATAACTCTTGAGTTATAAGTGGCAGCCGCCGAACGAAATAAATTATTTATAGATGGGCGCCATCCGTTTTCGCGGGCACCTCTTCCTACAACTACATTGCCCCGGGAAACAAGCAAATGATTATCAGGGGGAGCAATGTAGATTACCCCTTTTTCGATGGCTTCACCATTTGTAGCTACTCTGCACGGAAGTGACGTGCTTTTTTGAAGGCGTTGAAAAAGAAACTCGCCAATACCCTTTCGTGATAAATGGAGTACAACAAAAAAAGCGGCATCCATATCTGGCGTAAGTTGGGCAACTAATTCTTCCAAAGCTCGAACGCCACCGGCAGAAGTACCCGCAACAACAATAAATTTCGGAGAATTTGACATAGAAAAAATAGCATAAGAACTATGCCATAGATGGTAAGTAGAGTGGTAGATACTAGATTGTTAGTGAACCTTAGGGTCTTAATTTATTTTTTGTTACGAGCTCTGTACATACCCGTTTGATAGTTTCGTGGAGTGGAGTATACACGAATGAAGGCAGATAACTTTGCAGTTTAGTGTTATCAAATAAAACACGTTGTTGAGCAGCTTCAGCTGTTTCTTTTGTAAGCAGAGGTTCTGTACCCGATAACATCGATTTAATTGCTTCGAAACGACGTGCCATATTAGCCATTAAACGACTAACTTTTTTATAAGGAGGTTTTTTTCCAAATGCATTTGCCGCCATTGTAAAAACATCTTTGAATTGCCTGTTTTCCGCACTTAAAATAAAACGTTGTCCTGTAATGTCACTGTCTAACAAACGTATTATAGCGTTAGCCACGTCTTCTACATCTACGAAACCTGTACTTCCATCAGTATACCACGGAAACTCCTCGTAAGCGGTTTTAAATATTTTGGTTGAGCCATTGTTCCAATCTCCTGCTCCTAAAATAATTGCAGGATTAACTATTACCGCTGGTAGCCCTTCTGCAACCCCCCGCCAGACTTCTACTTCTGCTAAATATTTACTTTTACCGTAGTTGCTGTTATTATTTTCTTCGTCCCAAATTAAATTTTCACTTGTTATACCGCCATTTTTGATTTTACCAATGGCGGCAACTGAACTGACAAAGCAAAGCTTTTTTACGCCAGCGCTCAACGCTGCATTTACCACATTGGCTGTCCCTTCTATATTTGTGAGAAATAGTTCCCGTTTTCGTTTTAAGCTGAACGATACAATGGCAGCACAATGAATAACGTGGCTAATGCCCTCAAATGCTTCATCAAGTGATATCACATCCAAAATGTCTCCTTTTACCCATTGAACCTTTTCTTTTCCTGGAACGTGTGGTATTTTTGATCTGTATAAACCTCTAACGCTCCTGCCTTCTTTAATAAGTTGTTGTATTACATATGATCCAACCAGACCTGTACCACCGGTAACAAGTACCAAACTTTTTCCCGTTACAGAATACTCATCATGATTAGGTGCATGTTCATCTACCGATTGCTCAATCATAGTTACTTTAGCCAAATTTCGAAATAAAAAAAATCCTGTTTTATTCTTTTAACTTAAAAAGAATAAAACAGGAAACAAAACTAATGATATAACGAGTATTATAATTGGGTCTGATAAGAAGTGTTATTACTTCTTAAAGCAGTGGGCTTTAGGCGAATAATACGTACAGTATGTAACGCCCGCATTATTAGATAGGTCATGTCAAATTCAAACCACTTTTTAGCAAAATTAGCACTGTCTTTTGCGTAATGATGATTGTTTTGAAACAGCTCACCCATTAAAAGAATTCCAAATGGAGTTGAATTTCTTGAATGGTCTCCGTTTTTGAAATTTTGATATCCTAGCTTGTGTCCGAACCAATTAACAATAGCTCCTTGTATTGGTCCCATTAAGAAATGAAACGGCAACAGTAAAAACCACCAAATTGACGGGGCAAAGTAGATATAGAAACTGATGTAAGCTGCAGAAAATAATAATCTTGAGGGCCAGCTATATCCAATACGATCTAGTTTTTCCCAAACGGGCAGATATTCTCTTGTGAATTTCTCTTCAGGTAAAGTTTCGTTGGTAAGGAAAGAATGGTAAATTCTGGCAGTGTGTAGCATCATGTGCCAAACGTCCTTAAAAAAGTGGGGAGAATGAGGATCCTTTTCCGTATCGCTATACTCGTGGTGCATTCTGTGCATAACCCCGTATGCTCTTGGCACTAAAAACGACGAACCTTGGGTAAACCAGGTCAGAAAATAAAACACTTTTTCCCAGGTTTTACTGGTCGTGTACATCTGGTGGGATGCATAACGATGCAGGAAAAATGTGTGAAAGAACAACGATAGAAACCAGTGAGCGAAGAAAAAAGTAAGAATAGCTAACATTAAAAACTAATTAAAATATTGAAGGCGCAAATGTAAACCATTAACGCCAGAGATGATTTAAGTGTTTAAGTAAGGATTGTTAAAAAGGTTGAGGTAATTAAAGCCATGTTGCAGATTTAATGCCAAAGTGAAATAATAGCAATTGGTAAACGCTGTAAAATTGTTTTAATTGTACAAGGGTGCGACGCAAGAATGCTTCATTATAGCACATGTTCGACACAGAAAACTTCCTCAAACAGCACCTGTAAATTGTCGAAGAAATCTAATGTCGTTCTGCGAATACAGTCTCAAATCGTTGACACGAAATTTAAGTTGGCAAATGCGTTCTACCCCCATTCCAAAAGCAAAGCCGGTGAATTTGTTAGAGTCTATATTAAAGTTATCGAGCATTTTAGGGTGCACCATACCACAACCTAAAATTTCTACCCAGCCTGAATGTTTACATAAACTACAGCCACTACCTGCGCAAACCGTGCAGCTAATGTCCATTTCTGCACTTGGTTCGGTGAAAGGAAAATAGCTGGGGCGAAAGCGAACCTTAACATCTTTCCCAAACATTTCCTGAACAAAGAAGTACAACGTTTGCTTTAAATCCGCGAAGCTGACAGTTTCGTCAACATACAACCCTTCTAATTGGTGGAAGAAACAATGAGCGCGGGCACTAATAGTCTCATTTCTGTATACGCGACCGGGGCATATAATGCGAATTGGAGGTGTTTGCTTTTCCATAATGCGCGCTTGCACACTGCTTGTGTGGGTGCGCAGGAGGTAATCGGGGTTCTGATTGAGGTAGAAGGTATCCTGCATGTCGCGGGCGGGATGATTTTCAGGAAGATTTAGGGCTGTAAAGTTGTGCCAATCATCTTCAATCTCAGGTCCCTCAGCTATGGCAAATCCAAGCCGTTTGAAAATGGAAGCCATTTGGTTGCGAACAACGCTTAAAGGATGACGCGTACCTACAAGAATAGGATCGCCCGGAAGCGACCAGTCAATATTAGATGCGGTTTGGGTGGTCGCAGCTGTAAGGCTTTCTTTTAGCGTTTCAAAGCGTTCTTCTGCAAATATTTTAAAAGCATTCAGAACCTGGCCAAATTCTCTTTTTCTTTCAGCAGGAACATTTTTCATTTCGGCCATTACGTTCTTCACTGCGCCTTTTGTTCCTAGGAATTTAATACGAAATACTTCCAGATCATCGGCATTTAATATCTGGAAACCTGATATTTCTTCTTTGCAAGATTCGATTTGTTTCAACAATTCTTCCATTTTGCGAAGATAGAAGAAGATATAGTAACTTTTTTAGAACGAAAAAAGTGTTTATGCTAAGGGGATATAAAGTTTTTCTATTGAAACCAACGGTCAGATCTATTCTTTTCGTCGCGGCAGAAACAATAGAAAGATCTAAAAAATTTGGATGCAGCTTGAAAATTATGCCGCACGTCAATCAATACTAGTATTAATAAAACTTTTTTTTAAAAACGACCGTAAATTAATACTCGTGTTCACCATCATTCTTATACAAGTGTTTTTTTTTAGTTATAAGGATATGAAATCGGTTCGTATACAAGAAATTTTAAAAAATGCAATAGAAGAAGTAAATTTTTTTTAATTATTAATTCTACACTTAAATTGCACTCACATTTAAAAGATATAGATAGTTTTTTATGATTTGTGTTGTTAGATCTCCTGACTATTCTTATAACTATCAAAACTCGTTTGTCTTTCCTGTTTGGAATGCTTGTTCGAAAAGCAGAATTTGATTGTTTTATAAATGCTGCCTTAAGCAGCAGTTCCGGTGTTTTCGTTTGCTAAGTGTTTTGTGCCTTTTTATTTTATCAATGCGTTCTATTTTTTTAAACAAAAAAACATGAGAAAAATTTTATTGTTTATGCTGTTGTGCATATCCTTTGCTAATACGCAGGTATTTGCACAAACAAGAACAGTAACCGGAAGGGTTACTGATGAAGCTGGAAACCCTGTTGTTGGTGCTTCTGTGCAACCGAAAGGAAGCAGAAGCGGTACTACTACAGATGCAGCTGGAAACTTTTCACTCCAATTACCGACCAACTCCGGGTCCTTGACTGTTTCTTCTGTAAATTATACCGCACAGGATGTTGCTGTAACTAATACAGGCACTTTAGTAGTTCAGTTAAAAGCATCGGCAGGTAATTTATCTGAAGTAGTAGTGGTTGGTTATGGCACCCAAACTCAAAGAACAAGAGTTCAAGCCGCTTCGGTAGTGAAAGGAGAAAGCTTTAGGAATATGGCTATCGTGTCTCCAACACAAGCTCTACAAGGGCAAGCTGCGGGTGTTAATATGGTTAACTCATCAGGCCTGTTGGGTGCTGCCTCAAACGTGCAGGTTCGTGGTGCTTCTTCACTTATTGGGGGAACACAGCCGCTTTATGTAATAGATGGAGTACCCTTAAATGATGAGGTACTGTCTGGTGCTCAGGGGGGAGGTACTGGTTTAAATCCCTTGCTTGATTTAAATCCTAATGATATTGAATCTATGACTGTTTTAAAGGATGCTGCGGCTGTTTCAATTTACGGCAGCCGTGGTACAAATGGCGTTATTTTGATTAGAACCCGAAGGGGAGCTAACCAAAAAACGAGAGTAAGCCTGGATGTTTTTAAAGGCTATTCAAAACCGACTGCTACTTTGCCATTATTGACCGGGGATGAATATAGAAAATATATTGGAGAATACAGGGCAGCGCGCAGTCAGGCAGCGCAAACGCTTCCTCAAGGTGATTTTGACTGGACGAATGCTGTTCTTCGCCAGGGAAAAGTAAACTCTTACTCTTTGTCCGCTGCGGGTGGCAATGAAAGAACAAGGTTTTATTTAGGTGGAACATACTATAATGAAAGCGGGTACACGATAGGCAATGATATCCGCAGGTTGTCAGGAAGAATTAACCTGGATCATGATATTTCAAAGAGAGTTAAAGTAGGGGTGAATTACAGTTTATCTAACACTAATAGTGATCGTATTGGCGCGGAAAATAACACTTTTGCCCCGCTTACCGCCGCCGCGTTATTCTTACCTTATGTTCAACCAAGAGACGCAAATGGCAACTTCATTAATACAGGTTTTATAGCAAACGTGCTGGCGATAGAAGAATTAAATACAAACAATTTTATATCGACCCGTAACACAGGTAATGCGTTTGCTGAGTTTACGCTAATAGAAGGTTTACGTTTTAGAACAGACTGGGGTATAGATAATGTTCAAGCGGAAGAAAGGCAAAGGAGCGTTGAACTTATTACCCCAGGTGGTTCTGCCTCACGTGCCGTTTCGCAGAATCGCAAATGGTTAAGCACTAACACACTCAACTACGAAAAGCGTTTTGATGAACACTATTTGGGTGTATTGTTAGGACATAGTATAGAAAAGACGAACTACGATAACATTACTGTTGCTGCTACAGGTTTTGCAAGCGACCGTTTACCAAACGTAGCCTCGGGATCAACCCCAACGACTACTTTTGCATCACGAAGCGCTTACGGTATCGAAGGCTACTTCTCAAGACTTAATTACCGTTTTAAAAACCGTTATTTATTAGAGGGTACTATTCGTCGTGATGGTTCTTCACGTTTTGGTGCTGAAAAAAGGTACGGTACTTTCTACGCTGTTTCCGGAGGATGGATTGTTTCAGATGAAGCTTTTTTTAAGAATGTGACGTTCATGAATAACCTCAAACTAACAGCTAGCTATGGTACCTCAGGAAACGATAGAATCGGTGGCGATTTTCCGTCTCTTGGTTTATTTGGCGGAGGTACTCTTTCTGATTATGGTGGTGCGGCAGGATTAACACCAAGTCAAATTCCTAATCCGAATCTTCAATGGGAAGAAACCAAACAATGGGACATAGGCGTTCAGTCTTCGTTTTTTCAGTCAAGGATTAATCTAAATGTAAACGTTTATAACAAGCGTACAGTAAATAATCTGATAGGCGTTCCTTTACCATTTACAACGGGCTTCCCTTCTGTTAATCAGAACGTGGGAGAGATTGAGAACAAAGGGATTGACGTTGAATTTAATACTGTAAATGTCAGATCGAAAAATTTTGAATGGAGTACCTCGTTAAATATGGGCTTCGTTAGCAATACGGTGCTTTCGTTACCTAGTAATAAAGACGAGGCCGGTCGGGATTTTCTTTCAATTTCTGCTGCTCAAAGGGCGATAGTAGGTTATTCACGCAATACCTTCTATTTAAACAAATATATTGGGGTAAATCCAGAAACCGGGGACGCAGAGTGGGAGGATAAGACGGGTAAAGCTGTTAAAACGCTTCTTGCCGCTGACAGACAAATTGTTGGTAGCGCAATTCCCAAGTATACCGGCGGCTTTACAAATACTGTTCGTTTTAAAGAGTTTGACTTAACCGCTTTTTTTAATTTCGCTTATGGAAATCAAGTCTTGATAAGTGGTTTAGGTTTTACCGAAAACTTAACTCAGTCGGGATTTAATAAATCAACAACGGTATTGAATTATTGGAAGAACCCGGGCGACCAGGCTTTTGCGCCAAAATTGTCAAGCACTACTGCGCCAATATTTCATCAAACATCAACCTTGCAATTACTAAACGGTTCTTATGCCCGTTTAAAAACTTTATCGCTTGGTTACAGACTTCCAACTTCTGTGTTAAGTCGGTTGAAGTACATATCGAACGCTAGATTTTACGTTCAAGGGCAAAACCTGTTTATCATACAAGATAAAAATTTCAGAGGACCTGACGCTGAAGTTTCTGCTAACGGCAGCAGCCAGATTATGGGAGAGTCTTTTTTTGCTTTACCTCAGTCAAGAACTATCACTTTCGGCTTGAATATTGGCCTTTAATACAGTTTTTAAAAAACAAATTATATGAACTTAAAGAAAATATCACTAATAATAATGCTTGCCGGTTCTTTAGCAGCATGCAAAAAAGAGCTGGTTATAGAACCTGAACAATCAGTTTCTGACCAAACTGTTTTTACTTCCAAAGCCGGAGCGCAGGCTGCACTGACAGGTGTTTATAGTTCTGCCCAGATTTTAGACGTTTTTGGTGCTTTGCCCCAACTAATAAATGACTACCTGGGAGATAATGTAGAATTTGTTGGCTCGTTTCCGACGCTGCAAGAGATAAATCAATTCACTACAATTGCTACGAATACAAATGTCCAGTTGATTTGGCAAAATCATTACAGAGTTATAATCAGAGCAAATACCATAATTGAAAGAGTGCCCGGCGTTACTGAAAATAGCTTTACCGATGCTCAAAAGAAACAAATGGTAGCAGAGGCGAAGTTTATGAGGGCTATTACCTATTTTCAACTCGTTAATTTGTTTGCACAACCCTATAATTGTAATAGCGGTAATACTCCCGGCGTTCCTTTGGTATTGAAAGAATTTACTGCAGGACAGGTTGAATTTCCGGGAAGAAGTACCGTGGCTCAAGTACATGCGCAAATTAAGAAAGATCTTGAAGAAGCTGTTCCCGATCTTCCTGCTACCCATACTACTGCTGTTAATACCCGAGGCAGAGCTACTAAGGGAGCGGCAAGAGCCCTTTTATCAAGGTTTCATTTATATAGAGGAGAGTGGGCGGAAGCTGCTTCTCGTGCTAATGAGGTAATCACTGCAACACCGACCTATGCTCTCGCCCCTAATTACAGTCATTTTGATCAAACTACCGCCGAAGATATTTTTGTTTCTATTATGACTACAACAGATAACTCCCGTACAGGGTCTGGGGGGTGGGGCTCTTATTACCGCCCAAGTCCGGCTGGTCGCGGTGATGCTCCGTTTAGTACAAGTCTTGTTCAGGCTTTTCTGGCAGAGCCTGGAGACAAGCGTTTAAGCTTAAGCGATTCTGCAGTAGCGGCAGATAACGTAAGGAGAAGATTTACTTTAAAATACCCCGATGCCACAAATAATTCAGACGACGCACCCTTGATACGTGTTACCGAGATGTACCTAAACAGGGCTGAGGCGTTAGCTGAAGCTGGCGGGATTAATCAAACTTCTATTGATTTGATGAATGCTTTACGCAGAAGAGCTGGCCTGGCAGAATGGAATGTTACCACATTCTCTTCAAAACAGGAGTTTGTTGATGCAATCTTAAATGAAAGACGTAAAGAACTTGCTTTCGAAGGACATAGAAGAATGGATTTATTAAGAAAAGGTAAACCGTTAAGAACTACAGGACCAACCGCCGCTATCTCGGCACCTTGTACAGGTCAAAAAATCATCTTACCCATTCCTCAAAGAGAACTTGATATCAATCCTACTTTAAAAGGACAACAGAACCCGGGTTATTAGTTTTATATTCGTTATTAATAAAAAGGCGGCTAACTTTTACAAAAGTTAGCCGCCTTTTTATTAATAATTATTTGATGTTTCTTCATTCTGCTTTTTACTTCAACACTTCGCCCAGCTTCTTCACTAACTCTTCTCCTCTTAAAGCGCTTGCGATAATTTTTCCATTAGGATCAACTAATACATTAAAAGGAATTCCGTCAAAACCATAAGCGGGTACAGCGGCACTTTCCCATTGTTTTAGGTCGCTCATGTGCGTCCATGTTAGTTGGTCTTTGGCTATCGCTTTTTGCCAGGCTGCCTTGTCCTGGTCGAGAGATATACCGAGAATAGTAAAATTTTTATTCTTGAACTGGTTATATGCAGCAACCACATTCGGGTTTTCCTGCCTGCAAGGTCCGCACCAGCTTGCCCAAAAATCAATCAACACATACTTGCCTTTAAAACTACTAATACTAACAGGTTTTCCATTTACATCCATCATAGTTAAATCAGGGGCCTGCTTATTTAAAAGTGCATAACTGCTATTTGTATTGTCGCTTGTTGACGGTGCAGGTGTTTTAACAGCTAGCAGGCTTTTGATCTTAGCAAGACCAGTATGCTCCGGAAATTTTTGAGCAGTAGCATTCACCATAGAAATTATTTCTTCATTTGGTATCGTTTGGCTTGCAATACCTAAGGCATATAAGGAGGCGGCTGCACTAGGTGAACTATTTATATAATTTTTGAGTAAGTTGTTTAGACTGGCAACCTGTTTATCATTCTTAGTCTGCAATGTTTCTGACAAACTATCCTGGCCTTGAAGGGCTTTAATACTATCTATTACCTTGAAGTTGGCAAGAATTGCCGAGTCTTTTGCTCTGTAGTCTTCAAACAAGTTATGTAAGCTCTCCGAAGCTGGGGAACCTTCCACAGAATAATTTCTGTAGTCATTCACATTAAGATGAACTTTAATGCTGTTGTTGTCATTTATTAAAATCACATCGGGTCCGTTGTCTATCACCAGCCTGTAAATTCCTTCTTCATTTGCTCTCCCCCTTAACGTAAACGAACCTTTATCTTTTAAAATAGCCGAGTCAAGAACTACCGGTTGTGCATTTGCATAGGGAGTTTCCATCAGTGTCACTTTCTTTCCCGGCGCATTTTCTATAACTCCTGATACGACAAATCCCCCGTGTTTTTTCTCCTGGCAAGATGTGAGGATGCTAATTAGCAGTACCAGGTATATCATGTTTTTCATATTGTAACAACAAAATTTAAATGCTACTTTTTATTTTAATTTTTCTTCCAATAGTTGAGTTGCCGCCTTAGGGTCTGCCTTGCCTTTGCTCACTTTTTTTATTTCACCTACAAAAAGCCCTATTAAACCTTTTTTACCTTTTTTATATTCTACTACTTTTTCCGGCATTTTTGCCAGCACTTCATTTACCCAGTTTTCTATATCGGCACTTTCGCTAACCTGTAAAAGATTGAGTTCATTAGCTACCTGTAAGGGTTCTTTTGCAGGGCTTTGTAATAAAACCGGTAGAATTTTTAAAGAAGCAACCGAGAAGTTTACTTTTCCTTCCTCAATAATAGCCACTAAACCTGCAAGTGTTTTTGGTGTTATTGAAAGTTCGTTGAAAGAAATACCTCTTTCATTAAGTATTTGGCGCAAAGGCCCCGTCATCCAGTTTACAATTGCTTTGTAATTTTTTGAATAGGAAATAGCCTGTTCAAAATATGCTGCAGTTGCTTTCTCATCGCACATTTGCTGTGCGTCATATTCATTTAAACCCAACAATTTGTATTTCTCAAACAATTCGTTAGGTAAGGCAGGTAGCTTCGCTTGTATACCAGTTATAAATTCTTCACTTAACCGAAATGGAGTTAAATCAGGTTCGGGAAAATAGCGGTAATCATTCGCTTCCTCTTTATCGCGTATAGCAAATGTGGTATCATTATCAGCATTAAAGCTTCTTGTTTGCTGTATGATTGTTTCACCTTTTTCAACCATTGCAATCATTCGTTCAATTTCGTATTCAATTGCCTTTTTTACGTTTCGGATAGAATTCAGATTTTTTACTTCCACCTTGGTTCCAAGAGCAGTTTCACCTTTTAATCTTATCGACACGTTTGCATCGCAACGCAAGCTTCCTTCCTCCATATTTCCATCGCAAACCCCAATCCATCTAACAAGTTTTCTTATTTCTGTAACGTATTGAAAAGCCTCTTCAGCCGAATGCATGTCGGGTTCTGTAACGATTTCAATCAGCGGAACGCCAGCCCGGTTTAAATCGATGCACGTATAATCTTCGTCAGCATCATGAATGCTTTTGCCGGCATCTTCTTCGAGGTGGATACGGTTTAGTTGCACTTTTTTCTCTGCATCTTTTGTCTTGATAAAAACCCATCCTCCTTTGCAAATCGGGGTAGTATGTTGAGAAACCTGGTAGCCTTTGGGGAGGTCAGGATAAAAATAATTTTTTCGAGCAAAGTAATTGAAGCGTTCTATCTCGCAATGACAAACAAGCCCCATCATAATTGCGTATTCTACGGCCTTTTTATTGGTTTTTGGCAAAGTGCCGGGATGGCCCAGAGTAATGGGACTGATGTGCGTGTTAGGTTCTGCTCCAAATGATGCACTGTCGCCACTAAACAATTTGCTTTGTGTTTGTAACTGTGCATGAACTTCAAGTCCAATTACAACTTCATATTTTCCGTTTACATCCATAGTATAAAAATAAAACCTGCTGTTACGGTGTAAAGGTATTAGAATTAAGATAAAGGCTTGTTTAAGCCTTGTTACAAATGTTTGTGAGTAAGGAGGGTTTTATAAATGGACGTTTGTAATTTCAATCAACATCGTTGTGTCACTCTCTTTGTACTGCAAAGCTTTATTCAGGCCTTCTGGCAAATGCAACATAGCTCATTGATAAGCACCAAAGGCGGCAATAGCTTGCCTATGCTTTTAAGACTTTTAAGGAAAAGCTAATGGTAGATAAAGTAAAACAGGTGGCAGCTGAATATAGAATAAAAAGTACAAGGGAGTGACACAACAATGTTATATGCTTGTTCTATCGCTACATTAAAAAAAGCTCCAAATAATATATAAATAAAAAAGCCGCCACACTTCTGTAACGGCTTGCGCAAAAGATAGCTTTTGTTACAAGTCTGCTGTTTTTAATCTCTTCGGAACTTTAACTTCTGCAGTCTGAGACTTTCCACCTCTTTTATAAGAAAATTTAACGGCTTCGCCTTCTTTCAAATCTTTTATAGCAGTACGCAACTCATCTACTCCTGCAACCTCCTTACCGTTTACCTCAGTTATTACATCGCCATCTTTAATACCTGCTTTTGCTGCGGGCGAATTTTCGTCAACATCTTTTACGGTAACCCCTTTGCCCTCTTCAACATCCTGTATTTGTAAACCAATTTTCGGTTTTCTATTAAAGTTGAAATTGAAGTTTTCCATGGGAGGCATTACGCCTTCAGGCAGAGTGAAGTTGAAGTCTTTATTGAAGTTGTACGCAAAGGAACGTGCTTTGTTTTCACTTAAAACAGCAGTAGTCTTACCTTCTTTGCCATTGCGTTTGTAGGTGATGTCGACTTTATCGTTTGGTTTTTGGCCAGCAATTGCTTTAATAAGGTCGGCGGGTTCTTCCACTTTTTTGTCACCTACTTTTGTAATGATATCGTCTTTTTTTAAACCCGCTTTCTCTGCTCCACTCTCTTTAGTAACATCAGTTACTTTTACTCCATCATCGGACCTGGAAGTGATTACCCCTAACAAGGCTTTATTTGAGGGAGCCGCAGGGGTGAAAGCGCGATCAAAACCTTCGCCGTTCATTAAACCTTTTGGGTTTGAAAAAGCCCTTACCCGTGGAGGGGCAGTACTTGAGCGATCTCTTTTGAAAACAGTTACGTCTTTGTTTTTAAATTCATCTACCGGCTTGCCGTTGATAGTTACATTGTCACCATCAACTACGATTGTCATTTTTTCTGTTTTGCCACCTTTTTTGCGAATCACAATTTCCTGTGATTTCTCTTCCTGGTCTCCTGGAGATTTTTCTCTTTGATCCTGTGCGGAAGCAGCGGTACCAATAAATGCTGTTGCCAATACCGGTACAACATATTTAATCCAATTCTTCATAATGTTTTATTTTTTGATTTACGAAAGTGTTAGTACATCAAATGTAAGAAAGATTTTTAAATACGAAGGCTTTCGGAATTGTTAATTTAAAAAAATAAAAAGCGATTTACAGGTGGTTTTAACGAGCTGAAAATAAATAGAAAAAGCCCACGCGAGGCGTAGGCTTTTCGAACGAATGCTTGCTGCTTTTATTTTTTTGTTGTCTTAAAATTTGACACTCCGCCTGTGCCGGTTACTCTAAGTATTACAGACTCTTTATCGTTTTCTGCAGCTATAAAATATGCTGTTTCTTCCATTCCCTCCATTTCAACAGCTTCTTTTACAATATAGTCGCTATAGTCTTTTGCAAAGGCTCTTTTAGCTTTAACAGGTAATTCGTCTATTGATATAGTTCTGCTGATTGCAACTTTTTCTCCTCTTGCATTGTAAAAAGCTTCCATTTTTTCAGCGCCTATATTAAAAGTTGCTTTGTAGTAGTTCTCCGCTGTAGACCATGAGACGTTTGAAGCTTTTGCAAACTCGAACCTGAAGTTGTTGATTGCAAGGTTGCTAATCTTTTTATCAGGGGTTGCGAATGAGCTTGCAGCAACTGTAATGGTAAGTAAAGCGGCGATAAATAACTTTTTCATGATGTGGTTTTTTATTTTTTTTGATAATTTATGTCAGTTGTTTTTGATTGACTAGTCAAAAGTATATAGGGGAAAGAGGCAGATGAAGCGAAATAGGATGAAGCCTGTTTGTATTTGAAGCGTTATTGATGAGCGGTATTAGCCAGGCTAAAATAAATGGCTGAAAAGCTAATGCTGGCGTGGGTTTGCCGGTTTTTAATGCAAGAAGATAAAAAAGCGTAAAATCAGTGATAGAATGAAAAGATTAATGAACCCCTTTGGATGAGCGGTAGATGTTTTGAGGCATAAAATGAAAAACCTCCGCGATTGCAGAGGTTTTGAGATTAAAACAACATTCTTTAAGTATTACAATAAGCTTTTCACTTTTTCAATAACCTGTAATAAGGTACTTGCATCTTGCCCACCGGCCGTTGCCAGTGTCTTTTGTCCACCGCCACCACCTTTAATTAAAGGGGCTATATGTTCTTTAATAATTTTAGGTGCTTCCAGGTTTTTCGCTGCCGCAACTGCCTCATCTAGCATAATTACTACATGGGCTTTTCCATCAGCCTTTGCTGCTAACACCACTACGTAATTTTGTAATTCCTGTTTCAGGTCCAGACACAGTTTCTTTAAACTTTCCACGTTACTTACTTCAACAATTTGCCCCAGAAAGTTTATCCCATTTACTTGTTCGACCTTTTTTAATAATGTGGGTCTTATTGCAGCAAGTTGCTTTGCTTCAAGACTTTCTATTTTTTTCTTTAGTTCTGCATTTTCCAACTGCAGGCTTTCTACTGCTTTCTTTACATCTTTGGGATTTTTCAATAATTCTTTAATTTGCTGCAAAGAAGAAAATTGCTCGTGTATAAGTTGTTCGGCAGCTTTCCCGCTTACTGCTTCTATCCTTCGTACACCTGCTGCAACAGCAGTTTCGTGTTTAACTTTAAAGAATCCAAGTTCGCCGGTATTGCTTACATGGGTTCCTCCACACAGCTCAACTGAATAGGACGGATCCATAACAACCACTCTCACTACATCCCCATATTTTTCTCCAAACAGCGCCATTGCCCCCATTCCCACAGCTTCTTCTTTGCTCATCTGCTTGATGACAACCGGCACATTTTCTCTTATTTTCTGATTTACAATTGACTCTATTTGTGCAATTTCCTCATCTGTCACTTTCGAAAAATGAGAAAAGTCAAACCTCAGATGTTCGTTATTTACAAGGCTACCTTTTTGGGCTACGTGCGTTCCCAGAACCTGTCTTAAAGCTGCATGCAGTAAATGTGTTGCACTATGATTTACTTCGGTACTCCTTCGAAACGCTTCGTCAACCCTGGCTATCACCTCCCCCTCAATTTGTTCAGGAAGCTTTTCTGTAAAATGAATAGTAACGTTATTTTCTTTTTTTGTGTCTATTACCTCAATTGTCTGCATTCCAAAAGTAAGCACACCTCTATCACCTACCTGTCCACCGCTTTCTGCATAAAAGGGCGTCGTATCTAAAACCAACTGAAACGCTTCTTTGCCTTTTGCTTTTACCTTTCGGTATCTCACAACATTACTTTTAACTTCCAGGCTGTCGTAACCAACAAATTCAGTTGATGGAGTTTCGTTTAATACGATCCAGTCTTCAGTATCTATTACAGTAGCTGCCCGGCTGCGGGTCTTCTGTTGTTGCAATTCTTTTTCAAACCCCTCTTCGTCGACCTGTAAATTGTTTTCGGAAGCAATCAAACGTGTTAAGTCAATAGGAAAGCCGTAAGTGTCAAATAATTCGAATGCTGCTTTCCCATCAATAACACTACTAGAAGTTTGAGCCATCAGCTCATCAATCTTTTTAAGGCCTTTTTCCAGCGTTCTTAAAAACCCCTCTTCTTCTTCCTTCACAACCTTCGTTACAAAATCAAGCTGAGCGTACAATTCAGGAAAAACAGAACCAAATTGCCAACCTAACACAGGCATTAACTCAAATAATAAGGGTTGTTTATAATCGAGGTATGAATAGTAATACCGCACAGCTCTACGCAGAATTCTTCTGATAACATATCCGGCTCCCGTGTTTGATGGAAGTTGGCCGTCAGCAATCGTAAATGCAATTGCCCGTATATGGTCGGCTATTACTCTAAATGCTACATCTTTCTTATCATCGGTGTTTGTGTAGTTCTTGCCGGTTAATTTTTCTGTATGGGCAATTGTTCCAGTAAAAAGATCAGTATCATAATTACTGCTCTTTTGCTGTAGTACTCTAACCAAACGCTCAAGCCCCATACCCGTATCTACATGGCGCGAAGGCAGCGCTTCAAGATCGCCATTCTTCAACCGGTTGTATTGAATAAATACATTGTTCCAAATCTCTATCACCTGTGGGTGATCGTTGTTCACCAGCGTTTTTCCCTCAACCGTTTTTCTTTCCTCATCGCTTCGGCAGTCAACGTGTATTTCAGTACAAGGGCCACATGGCCCGGTGTCGCCCATTTCCCAAAAGTTATCTTTCTTATTTCCTAAAATAATTCTGTCTTCGTTAATAACCTTCTTCCATTCATTGTAAGCTTCGTTATCTTTTGGAAGGTTTTCTCTTTCGCTTCCTTCAAATATGGTTACATATAACCGGTCTTTATCCAGTTTGTAAACTTCCGTCAGCAACTCCCAGCTCCATGCAATTGCTTCGGGTTTAAAATAATCGCCAAAGCTCCAGTTACCCAACATTTCAAACATGGTGTGGTGATAGGTGTCCACACCTACTTCTTCCAAATCGTTGTGTTTACCACTTACACGAAGACACTTTTGCGTATCGGCTATGCGCGATTTCTCAGGGTTTTTATTGCCTAAAAAATAGTCTTTAAACTGGTTCATGCCTGCATTGGTAAACAGCAGGGTAGGGTCATTCTTAATAACAATCGGCGCAGAGGGAACAATCAGATGTTCCTTTTGAGCAAAAAAATTTAAAAATTCCTTTCTTATTTCTGCACTCGTCATCATAACAATCAAAATTATTTGATATCAAATTTTAATTTAAACCCCTAAAATTTCAGGGGGCGAAGGTAAGAAATGAAAACACTTTCCTCGCTCGCGGTTGAAGAGTTTATGCTCCAAATTGTTTTAAAGCGATTATTGACGGAACTTTGTCGGGAGTAGCAGTATTTTTTAAAAACGGAAAATCAGGCAATTGAAGAAAGTAAAATATTTCTACAATACACACGCACTCCGTTACGAAAAGCTTACGGTTCCTTTGCGGGTTAAGCTGTTACGCGTGTTTGGATTTATTGCAACTTCACTTGTATCGGCTGCTATAATTGTATGGGTAGGTTTCAAATACATAGGTTCTCCCAACGAACGCATCCTACGAAAACAAGTTGAAAGCTACCAAAATAATTACTCCCTGCTAAGCAAACGCGTTCAGGAATTGCAGCAAAAACTAGGGGAACTCGAAAAAAGAGATAACCAGGTTTACCGTGCAATTTTTGAAGCGAGTCCCATCCCCGATAGCGCGAGGGCAAAGCAAATTGAAAGGTCGCAGGAAATAGCGCTTATTCAAAAGATGGACGATAATGAACTTATTGGCAGCATAGTGGGTCAATTAAACAATCTAAACGCAAGGGCCGCTTTCCAGGATAAAAGTTACCAGGAGATAGACGCGATGCTGCATGATAAAGAAAAACTGTTGGCTTCGATACCTGCTATTCAGCCTGTTAGTAACAAAGAACTTACCCGCATTGCGTCGGGTTTTGGCTCACGTATAGACCCTGTTTACAAAGTTTCAAAGTTTCATGCAGGTCTCGATTTTGCGGCTCCCATTGGAACCCCTATTTACTCAACTGCCGATGGTAAGGTAAAAAACGCGGGTCGCGAAGAAGGAGGGTATGGAAATAATGTGGTGATCGATCACGGTTACGGGTATGAGACGTTGTACGCACACATGTCCAAAATAAAAGCACGTGCAGGTAAAGTTGTAAAGCGTGGTGAAGTAATCGGCTGGGTAGGAAGCTCAGGTAAAAGTACCGGACCTCATTGCCATTATGAAGTTCGCAAAAATGGAGACCAGGTAAATCCCATTTACTTCTTTTATAACGATCTTACTCCAGAGCAGTTTGATCGCCTGGTTAAACTTGCTGCCACAATTAACCAAAGCTTCGATTGATGGACGCCCATATTTTTTATAAAAAACTTTGTTGAACACGGCTTTAGAAAATCTATTAAACATCCTTGTGTCACTCACTGGTACGGCAAATCATTTTGTCAGCAGGTTGCAGCTGTTACTAATTTATTAAATGGGGTTTTGTTTCAAATCTGTGGAAAAACTCCCTTTAGTGTTGCGTCTTCATTGACTATTTTTACAGTATGCGCCAGCTTGACTTGTTCGGTTCTGTTTTTGAAACCCCTCCACAGGAAAAAAAGCCTGAGGAAAAAGCGGTTGTTTCAAAAAAAGAAGAAAATGACGCAAATGCCGCCAAAGCCGTTTCGCATTCTTATTCTGGAAACGCCTTAAGAAGTGAGCGATTATACCTTGAAAAGTTGCCGACGGGCAAAATGGAGGAGGTAGTAGGGGAGATGCAAGTGCCCGCGGCTGAAATTTTACCACCCACACCAGCTTCCCCATCTCTTTCTTCTTTATTTAATACGCCTGCTGTAGTAGAAGCAACCGAACAAGAGATACAAACTATTATAGAAGAAATTAAGCAAGAAATTCAAGGTTCTAATGAGGCTTACTATGAACCAGAAAAAGTAGAAGACTTTAAAGACCAGGTGAATACAACAGAGGTTTTTGAAGCAGTATCGCCAATACCGGAAATATTAATTGTAGATGAGGTAGAAATATCATCAAAGGTTTCTCTTATAGCAGAACCACCAGTAGTAGAGGTGAGGAAAAGAGCGGTATCTCTAAAACAAAAAAAACTACAGGTACCTGAACTTCAAAGAAACGGATCAGTAATTTTTGATGATGGAAAGATTACGGTTAAGATTAAAAATGCCAGTCCTTTTCCTGCACCAATTGTAAAAGTAAAAAAGGAGAAAGTAAAGAAGCCTTTACAAAAAAGAGGTAGAAAATCTTTTAAAGAGATTGACGCAGAAGTAGACTTAATAGAAATTCCGGAAGATGAAATTTTGTTTCAAAAACAATATTACCCGATAAGTGAAGTGGCAAAATGGTTTAGGGTAAACACTTCCCTGCTGCGTTTTTGGGAAAATGAATTTGATGTTCTAAAACCACGAAAGAACCGGAAGGGCGATCGCTTATTTAGACCGGAAGATGTAAAAAACTTACAACTCATTTACCAGTTGCTGCGCCAAAGAAAATACACAATTGAAGGCGCTAAAGAGTACATTAAAACCCATAAGAAAAAAGCCGATATACAGTTACAGCTGACGAACACGTTGCAGAAGTTCAAAAGCTTTTTATTGGACCTAAAGGCGAATTTAGAACCATAATGAAGACTGCATTTCTGTGAAAGCATTGCTGAAGTGAATTGTGGAATTAATTGATCGGGTACAAGTGTGCGACGCAACGGAAGCCTCAACAGCGATGTAGCGTTGGGTACAAAGCGTTTTTACAACACTACTTTACTACCTTAAAAATTTGCAACTGATCATTATTGGTAAGGCAATACAGCAAACTGCCATTGAAATTAATCTTTCTAAAAACGCCCTGATCAGCAAAAGCTTTAAAAGATGATAACTGGAGGCTGGTAGGTTTATACAAAAAAATATACGCGCTATCTCTGCCCGTTATGGTGTTTTTGTCAATTACCTGTAAGTCGGTAAGGTGCAGTAATTGATAATTGTTCTTTCTGCCTCCATAATAATCAAAAACAAGCAATCCCTTTGATGGATCGTACAGGTAGAGTTGGCCATCGCGATCGTACATGGCATTTGGTGTAGGAACAGAATCGAATATTTGCCTGAAGTCAGACGATTCTGTTAATACCCTACCAGTATCATCAATCTTCTTCAGCTTGTTTTCTAACTCGTCAAATACCCAAATATTGTTATCGTAGCTAGTGGTTATTGCAGTGGCCTGTAGAATGTTCTGCTGTCTCAAATTCACCATCCCCCGAATATTCAATAGGCGATCTAAAATGATGATCGTGGAAAAATCTTTGTAATAAACTAAAATCTTTAGAGGGTTTGTAGCGTCTATTGAGTAAACCTTGCCATACCTTCTTACATCGTTATAAACAGCAATTGAATCGCCCCTCTCGTTTACCTTTTTTACCTGGTTTGTTGCCGTTAGCAGGTACATGTTTCCAAGATGGTCAGTTGTAAAGTCTTTTACGCTTGCTTTTAATGTTTGAAGGAGAGATACTTTTAGAATTGCCGGCTCCTGCGCGTTAGAGAGCATGACGGCAAAGCAACATACAAGTATGATGAGCGGTTTTTTCAATCTAACTGATCCAGTTTTTTAAGTTGGGTTTGGTTGCCATCAAATTCGGCAAAAGTAAAATGCTTTATCCAATCGCCGAGGTTTATATACCGGCTCTTTCCCGAAAGCGAGACATCCAGAGGTAAATGCCGATGCCCGAAAATAAAGTAGTCGTAGTGTTCTTTTGCTAAAACCTGTTTCGAAAAGATTACGAGCCATTCATTCTCTTCACCTAAAAACACATCATCAGAACTGCCCGTTTTCTGCCTGCTTTTACGACTGAAAAAATTTGCTAATCCAATACCCCAACTGGGGTGCAACATTCCGAACAGGAGTTGACTCATCCTGTTTCTGAAAACTTTTTTCATAAGCTTATAGCCGCTATCGCCGGGCCCAAGACCATCTCCATGACCAATAAAGAAACGTTTACCGTTCCATTCAAAAGTCTTCGGCTCAAAGTAAACAGGGATGTTTAACTCTTTCTCAAAGTAACCACGCATCCACATATCATGATTGCCAACAAAAAAATGGATTGGGATGCCGCTATCAGTTATTTCTGCAAGCTTTCCGAGCAGGCGTACATATCCTTTAGGCGTCACCTGCTTGTATTCGAACCAGAAATCAAACATGTCTCCAACAATAAAAATGGCTAAAGCAGTCGGCCTGATTGACTCCAAAAAAGCAACAATTATTTTTTCTCTTTTTAAACTGCTTTCGTAATCAGGCGCGCCTAAATGGAAGTCGGATAAGAAGTATATTTTTTTTCCTGCAGGTACTTCCATCCGCTATACCTTGCTTTTAAAAGTGGTGGCTTCAAAGAAATCTCCCGAAGCTATTAAAGGTTTCCCTGTCACATCTTTGTTGTACCAGTAAATCCACGCCTGCGTAGATTGATGATTGTAAAACACCTGCACTGGTTCACGCGTATACAATTTTACCTCTCCCTCCTCCGGGTTCAACCCTTCATAGTCGTCCAGTTGGTCAATTACCCAATCAAATTCACCCGCTTCTTTTAATTCATACAATTCGCCTTTGATAAAAAGTTCTTCGTCGGTCGGTATAGCTGCCGGGTACTCTCCCAAATCATACAACTCCCCTTTAACCTTCGCTTCCCCAATCCAATTAAAGTGCTTGCTGATATAGTCGTAAGCAGCATTATGAAAGCCTTTTCTCAAAGTGCCATATACAAATAGACTGGTTATATTATTCTTCATACTGCTAAAGGTAAATAAGGATGCGACTACAAATAATTACAATTGTACAAATTGCATTTATTACTGTCATTAAAAAAAGATGGTAGGATAATTATGATACCAGCGATAGATTTTCATTACGTCATTCTTGCGACGCATTTCGTTCAACTTTTACAACAACTTGCAGCTTTGGCCTTTGCTGCAACATCGTTCATATTTGCATCTTAAACTTTAATGCGAAGATGGATGGTGATAGCTAGGAAAGCGCATCGCCGGCAATCTTATAATTCGTACTTTTTATTCGACACAAAAAAGCCGGCAATTATCCTTCAACTAAAAAAACGTAAACCTCTGCAGGTCCATGTACCCCTACTACTAATGTCTTTTCTATATCTGCGGTGCGACTTGGCCCAGTTGCTAAGGTGATTAACGAAGGAAGCTTTCCAGCATATTTTTCTTTTACATTCAATAAGGCTTCTTTAATGTCATATACTAACTGCCTTGTATAAGCTACGCAAATATGAACCGGGGCATACACACTTACTGTTCTTCCGCTAGTTTGAGCTGAACTCATTAGCAAGCTACCGGTTCTGGCAATCAACAGCTCACAGCCGGTAATACTGGCATCGCAAGAAGCTACGTCCGTAGCAGAAAAATTATTAAAGCCGGCCGTTACTAGTTTCTGCCTTATTTCTTTTTCATTGCAAAAAACTGATTCTAGTTTTTTAGCGACAGTCAATTGTTGAAGTTGCTGAGCCAATTCTTTTTCATCTATACAGAAAGAAAATTTTCCTAATAGTCCTGTAAAATTCTCGGCAAATTCAATTTCAAGTTCTTTAGTTGAAGGCTGGAAAACACTTGTATTTCCTTCGCTGTTAGAAAAAGGAACAGGCACCGGGTTTGCCAGTGCCTGTCTTATTTTTTTTAAAACATTTTCCTTAGAAGAAGATATCTGCATATTTATACTGCTTGATCGTTTACATATCTACCACTGTTTTTTCAGGAGGTGCGCTAAGTTCTGCGTTAACTTCCGGCTGCACGTCGAGAATTTTTTTGTCTTCAAAAGGTCTTTTTCCTATCAAAGTCTCTACGTCACTTTGGAATAATACTTCTTTTTCCAAAAGTTCTTTAGCTAATATTTCGACCTCTCTTCTTTTCTCAGTCAGTAGGTTTTTTGTACGCACATACGCTTCTGCAATAAGATTTCTTACTTCCTCATCAATCATTTTACCCGTTTCCTCACTAAAAGGCTTTGTAAAAGTGTTCTCCTGGGTTGGATCGTAGTAACTAATATTCCCAATCTTATTATTCATACCATAAACAGTTACCATGGAATAAGCCATCTTGGTAATCTGTTGTAGATCATTACTTGCTCCGGTCGAAATTTTTCCAAAAATGATCTCCTCTGCAGCCCGGCCACCCAAGGTCATACAAATCTGATCAGAAAGTTGATCAGTATTATACAAGTATTGTTCACGAGGCGTGTATTGAGCATATCCTAAAGCTGCAGTTCCCCGGGGAACGATGGTAACTTTTAGCAGTGGATAAGCATGTTCCAAAAACCATCCACATATTGCGTGACCAGCCTCATGATAAGCAATAATCTCTTTCTCCTCAGGAAGAATAATTTTATTCTTCTTTTCAAGACCTCCGATAACACGATCAATTGCATCCTGGAAGTCGCTCATGTCAACTGCATCTTTGTTTTTTCGGGCTGCGATCAAGGCAGCTTCGTTACACACGTTGGCTATGTCTGCGCCGGCAAATCCAGGTGTTTGTTCGGCAAGTTTATGAATATCTAATGTTTGCGAAATCTTAATTGGCTTTAGGTGCACTTTAAAGATTGCCTCACGACCTTTTACATCTGGTCTGTCAATAGATATTTGTCTGTCGAAACGTCCTGGTCTTAACAAGGCAGTATCAAGTACATCCGGGCGGTTGGTAGCAGCAAGTATAATGATACCTATATCTGTTCCAAAACCATCCATCTCTACTAGTAACTGGTTCAACGTGTTTTCCCTTTCATCGTTGCTCATGATGGCATTTCTACCCCGTGCACGACCTATTGCATCAATCTCATCTATAAAAATGATACATGGAGCCTTTTCTCTTGCCTGCTTAAACAAATCTCTTACACGGCTTGCACCTACTCCTACAAACATCTCCACGAAATCACTACCACTTAAACTGAAGAAGGGTACCTGCGCTTCACCTGCCATAGCTTTGGCAAGTAATGTCTTACCTGTACCCGGAGGTCCTACCAAAAGTGCACCCTTCGGAATTTTTCCACCCAGCGCAGTATATTTTTTAGGATTTTTAAGAAAATCAACAATTTCCATCACTTCTACTTTGGCTTCATCCAAACCTGCAACGTCGCCAAAATTTATGTTTACCCGAGTACCTTTTTCAAATAAAGTAGCCTTAGATTTTCCGATGTTAAATATTCCGCCCGGTCCACCTCCACCACTAGGTCCACCCATTTTCCGCATAAGCAATACCCATAAGCCAACAAATAATGCTATAGTTACAAAAGTGTTTAAAACCGGTCCATACCATTCACCTTCGTTTGTTACAAGCTCAGGTACTTCATTAATGCGCAGGGGGTTTGCTGTAGAGTCTCTGAAAAAAGCGTTTTGGCCTGCGTTGAAACTCTCCCAATCAGTTACAGTAAATTCAAAATGCGGTCCTCCTTTGGTATTTCCGTTAGAAGGTCTTTTTAATTTACTTGTATAAAAAGGCTTACTTAAACTTTCTTGTTTAATGTAAACCCTAACTGATTCTTTATTTTTTATAAGCTCTAGCTTTTCAACATCTCCTTTTGCCAGCATTTCTTGCCTGAACTCCATCTCGTTCGTTTTAACAGCATCAGCAGACATATTAAATAAGTTAGCTGCAATTAGTACAACTGCTATTATCGCATATATCCAATAAATGCTGAATTTCGGGCCTTTACGCCCAGTCTTATCATCACCCGATGGAGGAATACCAGGGATATTTCTAAAATCTTTTTTTACTTTTTTATCTTCTTGTGCCATATTTCTTCATCTCTGTAAGGTAGAAACTCCCTTTTTTAATTTTTTACGGTGATAATTAATCCGCGTGCTCCTCTCTTTGTGCATCACTCCACATTTCTTCAAGTTGGTAAAACTTCCTTGGTTCGGGAAGCATCACGTGCACAACAATGTTTACGTAATCTATCAGCACCCATTGCAATGCCTGGTAACCTTCATGTTTGTAGGCTACTTCGTCGCAGTTCTTCTTAACCTCTTCTTCTATAGACTCTCCAATGGCTCGTAACTGTTGTGGGTTACTGGCTTCGCAAATAATAAAAAAGTCTGATACTGCCTCGTGAATTTTACGTAGATCAAGCGAAACGATATTTTCGCCTTTTTTCTCCTGAATAGCTTTAATAATCGTCTTAAAAAGCTTAGAGCTTCGGGTAAGTTTGGTGGCCGTATTTTTTTTACGGGTGGATAATAATGAAAGTGGTTCCAATAAATTCAAATCTTTAAATTAATAATACTGTTTGTGTTAGCGATAAACGCAGAACTTAGGCTTTAAGTTCAAACGGAAAATGATACGTAATTCTGTTTAATCAACTTGAGTTTTACCTCAGAAACGATTCAGGATTCTATCTTTGTCAAAAATACTAATTCTTTGCCAAGACATAATCCAGTTGGTAAACCGTTTTTTGAATTAAGTGAAGTAGAAAGCTCCAACAACTATGCCATGCAAATGGCACAAGCACATTTGGCAGTACATGGTACAACATGGTTTGCTCATTATCAAAACGCGGGAAAAGGCCAGCGGGGAAAGCGGTGGAATGCGGAGCGCAGCCAGAACGTAATGATCAGCTCCATCCTCGAACCAAAGATGCTTCTGGTTGAAAATCAATTTCTTTTAAATGCTACAGTCGCTTTAGCCTGTCATGATTTTTTCAAAAGATATGCTGTTGATAAAACTTACATTAAATGGCCAAATGATATTTATTGGGGAGACAGAAAGGCAGGTGGCGTATTAATTGAAAACGTATTAAGTGGAGAAAATTGGAGATACGCTATTGTTGGAATTGGAATAAATATTAACCAAACTTTGTTTCCTGAAGAAATAAGAAATCCTGTTTCGTTGAAGCAAATAACCGGAAAAACATACAATGTAATAGAACTTGCAAAAGAACTTTGTGCAAGTTTAGAGAATCGTTGGCAACAGCTCCTGACTTCGCCTGCTCCAGCTATAATAGAGGAATATTGCCTCCATCTGTACAAGATCAATCAGCAGGCAGCTTTCGAGAAAGACAGCGTGCGCTTTAACGGTATTATTAAAGGGGTTAATAAAAACGGAGAACTGTTGATAAGTAAAAACAACAGTTCTCCTGTTTCTTATAACGACGTTAAATGGGTTTTACCTTAATTAAAATGCACTTCTGAAAGTATTGAAAGGTCTTTCTCTTTTTGTCGTGCATCTATTTCAAAGCTATTGTTCTCGTACCCTTTATTGAAAGACTCTAAGAGATAAAAAAAGATAAACCGTAATATGCCCAGTTTTGCATATTGTTTTACATGCGCAACTTCATGTCGTACCCATCTTTTATTTCTTAAGAAATCTGCTTTAGAAGAATTGTGTAGGTGAATAGTTCTACCTACCACCATCGCCATTGAGGAACTATCCAATTTCCTGGCAGCAATTTTTGCCAACCACGAATTTTCTTTAATTTTTACCTTGGTCAAAGTGTGGGTTATTTCAGGGTGTGCTAATAAAAGAGTGGGGGTACACGAATATATGATCATTTCATTAATGTCAAAAGTTTAATTACGCTTACCGAGTATGATTCTCCTCCTCCTTTACATAACCTTTCAATCGCCCTTAGTTCCACGCGTCTAAAACTTGTTGAGTTTGGTTTTTTGTATCAGGCTTTGTAATGATCTTCTTTATCTTTCCCTCTTCATCAATCAGATAAGTTGTTCTTATAGTACCAACTGTGGTATTACCCATAAATTTTTTCTCTCCCCAGACATTATACATTTCAACTATTTTCTTTTCTTCATCAGCGATTAAAGGAAAGGGTAACTGAAACTTATCTTCAAATTTTTTGTGGCTTTTTACACTGTCGGTACTTATTCCAACCACTTGAAATCCCTTATTAATCAAGTCATGGTAATTGTCTCTGAGGTTACATGCTTGTGCTGTACAACCCGGAGTATCATCTTTAGGATAAAAATATAAAATCACTTTCTTGCCTTTAAAATCGCTTAATGATACTTTGTTGCCATTCTGGTCTACTCCTTCAAAAACTGGCGCCTGGGCTCCTTCTGTCAATTGTGTCATAATTGTTGGGTTTAAAATAATTTCAGTTAACAGCTCTTATCTGTAAATTGTTTAAAACCTAACAATTGGTATACCTAAGTCTTTTTCGACTTATGTCTTAAAGAAGAAAATCAGGAAGCTTTGGTTGCAAGCAGGTGAATAAAGATGCCGTCAAGGTTATGTCACTCACTGCTATGAAAAAGAGGCAGCCATGGTTTTAATATAAGTGCCACCAAAGTGGGTGGCTACAGTCGATTGCTTTTAATGAGCATCCATACCTATTATAAGAATTTTAATTGCTGAAACAGGAGTTTTTGTAATTCGTGTTCGGGTTTGCATAACGCAGGTGTTGGTTTTAATAATAGCAACTTCTGACCAGTAAAAAAGTACGGGATTTCGAGTTGCCACACTTTCTAAAACCTACGCTTCTTTTACATGTAGACCTGTACCATGTGTTTTTACTAAGCTTAATTGAATGCAGTTAAAGCTCGGTTACCTGGAAACTTGTTACCCAACGAATCCTCGGTTCTTACCGGGTAAAAACAAAAGTCTTCTCGTTTACGTTTCCTGCAAGATCTTCAACTGTAACTATGAGTTCATGTTTTCCCGGAGATGTTCTGTAGTCGAAAGTATGAATAAAAGAGTCTTTTTTTCTGCTAAATAGCAACCAGTTGCCATCAAGCAAAGCTCTAAAGCTTTTAATTTCTCCAAGGTTATCTGTTACCAGAAAAGAAATTGATTTTTTGCTGCTAACAGAGCCCCCATTTACAAAACCTGTTGCAGTAATTCGTGGAGCGATGTTATCTATCACCAATTTTACCATTCCAAGGTCTCTGAATTTTGCTTCCATCCAATCATTTACCCAGAACCCTTTTACTACGTCTGTTTTTCGATTGTTAACCAGTTGCACCACTACTTTTTCTCTATCCTCTGTAGTGAGGAAATCAGAAGGTTTTATACGTACAGTGAAACTGTCGTGAACCGGTGTTGTATTATTATGCAGGTAAAGAATGGGCGACACTGCCTTGGTATCATTAGAAATAACAGATTTGTAAACAAAAGGAACAGTGTCATAAAAAGCTTTTTCTGAAAAAACCGCTTCAACATCGGTTGTTTTAAAAACGTTTTCTTTCCCCGGTATCATTGAGAGATTATTTGCATTAAACATCAACTTTTCATTTGCTGATCCGTCCCATTTCAACTTAAATTTTATCACGGACGCGTTACCTGCTACATCTTTAACTACAACTTCAGCCTGATGAATTAACGTATCTGAAAGCACAATTTGGCCGTCATCGTCCTGTGAAAATATAAGACTGTAATTACCCGGCAGTCTACTTAAGTGTTGAATAAAGTTTCCACCTGACAGCCTTGTTTTGTAATCGATACTTGCATTTATATACCTTGTCTCATCATACGAAAAGTCGTTTAACTTAAAGGTTGATCGCAAAGAATTATCAACTGAAATACTCGCCTCATAAATACCATAATAATTTGATACAGCAGTTATTTTATCACCTGCAGCAATACCGAAACTTACTAAAGGAGACTGTAGCGTTACAACGTTACTTGTTGCAGAATAATTTCCATTTGATCCTGATATAGGTATTGAAGTAGGGCCGACCTGGTATGTGCTGTACCTTCTATCGTAAGCATAAAGGCGGAAAATAGTTGGTTTAATATTATCGTCTAAACCGAAATTGAAAAGCCAGGGATTTAGATTGTTGCCTGTTTTTGTATCCCTGATTTCAAAATGAAGATGTGGACCTGCTGACCCTCCTGTGTTACCACTGAAAGCTATGAACTGACCTTTTGTTACAGGAAATTGATTAGGTTCAAACTCAAACTCCTGCTCCCATTTTTGATCGTTATATTGTTTCTCTTTTAAATAGTCATCTAAAGGCTTATAAAAGTCATTTAAATGAGCATATAAAGTAGTATAGCCGTTAGGGTGGTTTATATATATAGCTCGACCAAAGCCAAACCTTTCAATTTTTATTCTGCTTATATATCCTTCGGCTGCCGCATAAACAGGCAGGTTTTCTCGTTGATTGGTACGGATATCAAGACCCATGTGAAAGTGATTTGGCCTTAACTCCCCAAAATTCGCAGCAAGTTTAATAGGGATATCAAGAGGATTTCTAAAGTAGCCTTGCGGATACTCTGCTGTAGTAGTTTGCGCTTGCATCTTTGGTTTAGTCACTGGGGCGTCAGAAACTTTTGAGAATAAAGAATACGCAAACAAAAGGAGGAATACGAGTAATGCTTTCATCAATGCTTTAGTTACTATTATTAAAGTTCACGTGAGAAAAACAAAAATCTTACCATAAGAGAAGTTGTTCTTAACATTAACCTTCTAAACTACCTCATACAACTTTAAGCGATTGAGCTATTAGCAGTAGGAATAAAATTTATTAGAGTTTGGTAACGAAGACTTTTTAAATTCATTGTTCTGGTGCTTTTTTTAATTGCTTAGGCAAAGAACCAGAAACATAGGCAATAATTGCAAAAACAGATTTAACGGCTTAGGGGTGCGACGCAAGAATGTTTAATAGTAGCAATCAGGCTGACTGCCGTAATACAAACCCAAATAAAACCCGTTCTAAATTAAGGTGTTAAAGCTTTTGGACCTTTGCCTATCGAAAATCAGGAAAAGAGGAATGGTTTCTTTAAGCCATGGGTGTAATTGAACAGTCGAAACTGCTCCATGGAAAACTGTATTTTTGCAAGGCTATGAATATAAGTGATGATTTACAGAGTCGTTGGTGGAACCTGGAGGCAAAGCTGGTAGAACGTTTTGGTAAAAAGCCGGATATGGAAGCCATACTTTTTCTCGTTGGAATGCAGGAGACAGGATTTGTGCAATCTAAAATAACCAAAGAACAAAAGCAGGATCTTATGCATGTTGCTGTTTGTACCTTGCTAAGTCAAAGCGGTTACTACCTGATAGAAGGAAAAGATGAAGAAGGCTGGCCGCATTTTAAACAGTTAAAAGAAATACCTTCTTTACATGTTATTGAACAAGAGAATTTTTTAAAAGACCATGTATTGTTATACTTTGAAAAACACGGATTGTGATAAATAATATTTTGAGAAGGCTAGTTCCCTTTGTTGTCTTTTTTTGCTACCAGATTGAACAAGTAACAGCACAGCCTCCGGTTAAAACAGTTGTGAGAAAACAGCCTGTAAAACAAGGTATGGCCAAAACCGGATTAGCAGCTATTGCGCCGTGGAAACAAATTGCTACAAAAGAAAGACTGGTAGAGATAACTACCGATTATGGGGTTATGATTGCAAAACTCTACGACAGTACTCCTTTCCATCGTGATAATTTCGTAAAGCTTGTAGAGCAGAAGTTTTACGACAGCTTATTATTTCACAGGGTTATTGATCAGTTTATGATACAAGGCGGAGATCCTGCCAGTAAAAATGCTGCTGTCGGGACGCGTCTAGGTTCAGGGTCACTTCCTGGTGATAGAATTCCTTCCGAGTTCAAATCCAACTTCATCCATAAAAAAGGAGTACTTGCAGCAGCAAGAGACGAAAACCCAGCAAAGGCAAGTAGCAATTGCCAGTTTTATATTGTACAAGGGAAAAATATGACCCAGCAAGAATTGGATAACGTGTATGACCAGCGCGTAAAAGCTTCAAACCCATTATTCAGTTATACGTCCAGCCAAAGGGAGGTATATACCCGAATTGGTGGAACGCCTTTTTTAGATCAGAGTTATACTGTGTTTGGAGAAGTCGTCAGCGGGTTAGATGTAATTGATAAAATTGCAAAAGCACCTAAAGACGCAACTGACAGACCTCTGGAAAACATTCGCATGACAATCAAGCTTTTAAATTGAATGTTTTTGAGATAAATAATTTAATATTTGTAAATATAAAATCGAACGTATGAATTTTCCTGAGAACTTGAGGTATACAAAAGATCACGAATGGATTAAATTGGAAGGCAATACTGCAACCATTGGCATTACTGAATTTGCACAAAGTGAACTGGGTGATATAGTATATGTTGATATAAACAGTGTTGGCAAAACACTAAACGCTGAAGAAATATTTGGTACCGTTGAAGCGGTAAAAACTGTGAGTGATCTTTTTTTACCGCTTGCAGGTACAATTGCTGAGGTCAACCCTGCCTTAGCCAATCAGCCCGAGCTTGTAAACGCTGACCCTTACGGCAATGGATGGATGATTAAATTAACTGTGAGTAATATTACTGATTACGAAACATTAATGAGTGCCGAAGCATATTCTAAACTTGTTGCTTAAAAAAATCCGGCGAGAACTACTTTCCGTACATTAGTTAAGTTCGCTTTCGCCCTTCATTATTTTTCTAACTCCGCTGCTATTTGAATACCGGCAATTTATATCATGAAAGCGAATTGGTGTCGTTGCTAAAACAACGTCATGAGCATGCATTCAATTATTTGTATGACCATTACTCGGGCTCTTTGTATTCTGTAATTGTTAGCATTGTTCCCAACAGGGAGCTAGCGAATGATTTGCTGCAAGAGGTTTTTGTGAAAATATGGCGACAAATTGCAACCTATGATAATGAAAAAGGCAGGCTGTTTACCTGGATGCTTAATGTGGCCAGAAATGCAAGTATTGATGCAGTTAGAAGTAAAAATTATCAGCAAAACCAGCAAAACAGGGAACTGACGGAAAACATATATGAAGAGGGCGGAAGTGTGCAGATGAATACCGACAAAATAGGGTTGCGAAAAATAGTGTACAAATTAAAGGATGAATATAGGGTGTTGGTGGAGCTATCCTACTTTGAAGGATACACACAGGATGAAATTTCAAAAATGTTGAAAATTCCATTGGGTACAGTGAAAACCCGGCTTAGAAGTGCCTTAATTCAATTAAAACAAGTCATCAAACCTTAGTGGATATACACGCTTACATAGAAAGTGGAATCATTGAGAGTTACGTACTTAGCCTTACGAGTACTGAAGAGTCTGTTGAAGTTGAAAAATTCCGAACTGAATATGTTGAGGTTGAAGCAGCTATAGCTGAGTTTTCGCAAGCGCTAGAGCAACATGCATTTGAAAATGCAATTATTCCCCCACCTGAATTAAAGGCTAAAGTATTAGCTGCGATCAAAGAAGCGCGTGGGGTAGAAGAGCCGACCACCGCAATGGCACCGCAAACCGAAAAAAGCTTCGTTGTTCCACTCCATCAAACAACCAGTTGGAGGATGATTGCTGCAGCCTCAGTTATTTTATTTATAGTCAGCGCAGCAGCGAATTTTTATTTATACCAACAGTACAGAAACAAGGAAGACGATTACGAGGCCCTTTTATCTCAAAGAGAAACGTTACAAGCAAAAAACGATGTTTATCACACACAGTTAAAAGAATGGCAATCGGCTGCAGCAATGATGGCAGACACCGGGATGGCCATGATTAAAATGGCAAGTGCCAAGGGAAAAGACGATGCCGCTACTGTATTTTGGGATAAACGTAACAAAGATGTTTTTGTAATGGTAAATAAATTGCCTGAACCACAAGTTGGAAAGCAATACCAGTTGTGGGCTATGGTTGATGGACAACCCGTAGACGCAGGTATTCTTGATCTCTCTTGCACTAGTGTTTGTAAAATGAAGAATGTTCCAAGGGCGCAGGCTTTCGCGATTACATTAGAAAGGGAAGGTGGCAATAAAATTCCTAATCTTAAAGCTCTTTTTGTTATAGGAAATGTGTAGTTCTTTTCTTTCATCCCACTTGCCATAAATATCCCTTTATCTTTAGCGAGTTTTTTAACGTTGAAACTGGCTGCTGATTTATGAGATTTAATTCCTTTCTTCCTGGTATCATTTGGTTTGTTATTTCTGCTTTTTTGCTTGCTCTTCCTGGTAGCGATCTTCCACACGCTGACTTTTTCAACATTCCCTATTTTGACAAGTATGTTCATTTCGCAATGTTCTTTCTGGTTACGACCTTATTTTGCTATCCTTTTATTCAATCTTTGTACACCGGGTCGGTGGTAAGAGCATGGTTTATTAAGGTAACGGTGTATTCGATCGTATATGGGATTACTATGGAATTTGTACAAAAATACCTGGTGTACGGGCGTTCTTTTGACCTTATTGATATTGTCTTTGATACTTTGGGTAGTGTGGCAGGACTGCTATTGATGATGAAATATCACAACAAAAAAATAGGCCCCAATAGAAATCGGGGCCGCAACCAAAACTAACTGCTTATGAGAAAATTTGACTACTTTCTTATAGTAATCCTATATGTTTAAGACAAAGTTTATGCCAACCTTGTTTGTTCTGTTGTTAACTATTTTTCCTTACCGGGTCAAAAATAAGAATGTGCGAAATAAATAAGGAAAGCGCATACAAAATGTCAAAAGAACTTTAAATATCCTTTTTTCTACTTAAACATGCCGCCTATTTTACCCATTATTCCACCACCATCTTTATCTCCACCCCCGAGGCTGTTCATAATGCTACCTAATCCACCACCTCCGGTTAAACCTCCCAGTACGTCAGACAAATCGAAACTTTTATCATTAGGATCGTTTGTTTTATGAACAAACTTTTGCAACACCATTGGAATGAGTGAAGCTGCTATTCCACCGGCTTTACCTGAGTCTAGTCCAAATTTTTGCATTAGATTTTGTGCAAAACCCGATTGTATATTTTGCGCAACAGGCGAAGTCGATGCGCCTGCCGGCCCGTTTTTAAATAAGCTTTGCACCTCATCAGTATTTCCGTTTGCAACAGCAGTCTTTAGCCCGCTTATGATAGAACTTGAAGCATCAGCCACGGCTTCTTCGTTTCTTTCATTAGGAATCGCCGGGTTATTAATAATAGCATCACCGGCATGTTCCCTTACCAGGTTTTGAAGATTTTCAAGCATAATTATGGTTTTACATCTTTTCTGAGTAAAAAGATTAAGCCATCGTTCCTTAAATATGAATTCGATTAGTTAACTCTCCTGGTTAGTCATTTTTGCGGCGTTCTCCGCCATTTGCAATTGCTCAATAAATTCATCAATGTCACCATTAATTACTGCATCTAAGTTGTAAGAGGTCAACCCGATCCTATGATCAGTAACCCTTCCCTGTGGCCAGTTGTAGGTACGAATTTTTGCACTACGGTCACCGGTACTAACCAAGGTTTTACGGTGCCGACTAATTTCGTCCTCCTGTTTGCGAACTTGTTCCTCGTAAAGCCTGGTCCGCAACATATTCATAGCTTTCTCGCGGTTACCTAACTGGCTCCGTTCGGTCTGGCAAACAACCACCGTTCCTGTAGGAATATGTGTAAGCAAAACTTTTGTTTCCACTTTGTTTACGTTTTGGCCACCCGCACCACCACTTCGCGCGGTTTCCATTTTTACATCGGCTTCATTCAGTTGAAAATCAATCTCCTCTGCCTCAGGCATAACAGCTACAGTTGCCGCAGAGGTGTGTACACGTCCTTGTGTTTCAGTATTCGGAACCCTTTGTACCCGGTGAACTCCGCTCTCAAACTTCATTATTCCATACACATCTTCTCCCTGCAGTTCTACCAAAACTTCCTTATATCCTCCTGCAGTACCTTCATTTTCACTAACCAACGCAGTTTTCCAACCCCGCTTACTGGCATAGCGCAAGTACATATTTAATAAGTCACCGGCAAATAAGCTAGCTTCATCGCCGCCGGTGCCTGCCCTTATTTCAAGAACGGCATTCTTATCATCCTGCGGATCTTTAGGAATCAGCAGCTTTGTTAATTCTTTTTCAAGTTTTTCTTTTTTCTCTTCCAGTTCTGGCATTTCCATTTTAGCAAGCTCTCTCATATCATCATCATTGCTGTTCAATGCATCACGGCCTAAATCATAATCTGCCAATACTTTTCTATATTCCTCTGCAGGCTGCATTATCCTCTCAAGGCTTCGGTATTCTTTACTTAACCGCTGAAACTCTTTTTGGTTACCAATAATTTCAGGATTGGTAAGTGCAACTCCAACCTGTTCAAAGCGGCCTTTTATAGCATCAAGTTTATCTAACATCTTAATTATAATAAATTATTTTTCTGGACCAACTGTGGTAATTCACCTCATCATCGTTGTGTCACTCACTTGTACTTGTATTTATTTCCAAAACCCAAAACCCAATTTTTTTTGTGGCCGCTAAGTTAAGCCTTTCCACTTCCATTGCGTAACCTTCGGTTGTCTTACTTTTGGAGTAATATGCGTTTTCGAAAATTTCAGGCGGATCATCTTTTTACCGGAACGGAAATGCTTCCTTCAAACCAGGTGTTGATTTGTAACGAAGATGGAACCGTGCAACAAATCGTAGACGAACAAGAAGCTGGCGATAACATACAAAAGTTGAGGGGTGTGCTCACACCAGGGTTTATCAACTGTCACTGCCACCTGGAGCTTAGCCATATGAAAGCTTTGATACCTGAAAAAACAGGATTGATTGATTTCGTGTTTTCTGTAGTAACACAAAGACATTTTCCTGAAGAAGAAGTGCTGGAAGCCATTGCCGCGGCGGAAAACGAAATGATACAAAACGGTATTATAGCCGTAGGCGACATTTGCAACAACCTGCTTACACTTCAACAAAAGGAAAAGCAAAATCTTCGTTATTACAACTTTATCGAAGCAAGTGGCTGGATACCGGCAGTTGCCCCTCAGAGATTTGAAAGAAGCCTTCTAAATTATCATGCTTTATCAGCCACCTCTCCAGCCTCAATTGTACCACATGCACCTTACTCAGTATCTGACTCTTTGTGGAAACTTATCCAGCCATTCTTCAAAAACAAAGTAGTAAGCATCCACAACCAGGAAACGGTTTTTGAAGATGAGTTGTTTATGCAAAATTCCGGTGATTTTGTTAGGATGTACGAAATGATGAAGCTTGATACTTCTTTTTATAAAGCTAGTGGTAAAAGCAGCCTTCAAACATACTTCGGTAACCTTTCTGGAGCGACTCGTGTTCTACTGGTTCATAACACCTTTACAAAAGAAAATGATGTGACCTTCTTGAAAAAAGAAATCACTGATAACATTGTTTTCTTTTGCCTTTGTATAAATGCAAACCAGTACATTGAACAAGCTGTGCCACCAATAGAAATGCTTAGAAAGAACAATTGCAGAATTGTTTTAGGTACAGACAGTCTTGCGAGTAATTGGAGCCTCAGTATTTTCGACGAAATAAAAACGGTTCTAGCGGGTTTTCCACAGGTGGCGGTTGAGGAAGTGTTAATGTGGGCTACCCTAAACGGGGCAAAAGCCCTTGAAATGGACAACCAACTTGGAAGTTTTGAGAAAGGAAAAAAACCAGGAGTTGTTTTGCTTAAGAATCTAAAGCTGTCAGATATGGCAAGTTTACAAACAGCGTTACCTGAAAGACTGTTGTAATCCCTATAACCTATTTTAGAAATCGGCGTAAAGCCCTATTTTTATTTGTATTAAAATCATGTCTTTGAAACGTAGTTCCGTTTTTGTCTTTTTACTTGCCGTATTCGCTTTAATTAGTGGTTACCTGCTATCTGCTATTTCACTTGCTGGCAGAACCGGGATTAACTTATTTTATACCCAATACAAGTTTCTCAAAGATTGGTGGAAAGGCGCTTTACTCGTATTTGTCGTTTGGGTAATATTGTTAGCGATCCAATTGTATGTTCATAAAAAAGCGAGTAAAAGTGCATCAATCATAGTACAGGCAGCCCTTTTGATTATTGCACTTGCAGGACTGTACATGTCATATTCCGACTTTCGAAATTCGCTTTCGCACCGCTGGTTAGGAGAACGTTTTCATCTCGGAGTTTATCTTTTTTGGCTCGGTTGGATAGCGATATCGGTTTTTATGCTACTACAGAAGAAAATCGGCCGAATAGAAGATGGGGGAAAAGAAGAAATTAGCTGAGTTGAAAGGGAATTATTTATTGGTGAATTGGGAGAGTGGTAATGAATTGGAAGAGCGGTAATATTGTTGCACGTTAATCTTCATATTACCTCTCCATGTGTTACTTCCGGAAATAAATTGAGAAAGACACATGCCAGTCCGAAAGTTTTGTTATTTGCCCGCCAGCCATTCAGCTACCTTAGGAAAAGCTATACAAAACCATGCAGTGTATTTGTGGGGATAAGATTGAATAGTTGCCGAAAGCTCATCCATTTTTTTGTAACAATAATCTTTTACTTCAGAAGGATTAGGATTTATTTTACCGGAGTAAATTCCTACATAAACATGATCAAATTCATGTTCAATTAAACCATTATCAAAAGCGGCATTATAATGAAAATCAAAAATTTTTGTAAGGGTTGTTGTAAAGCCTAGTTCTTCATGCAAGCGACGTAGAGCTGCAGCTTCAACATCTTCCCCCGGCCTTGGATGACTGCAACAGGCATTGGTCCAAAGACCACCACTGTGATACTTTACAAGAGCCCTTTGCTGCAGCAACATTTCATTCCTTTCATTAAAAATAAAAACACTGAAAGCACGATGCAACGCACCTTTTCTATGCGCCTCCATCTTCTCCATACTTCCTACCTGCTCGTCTTGCTCGGTTACCAGAATCACTTCTTCCATGCCGTAAAAATAAGGGAAAGCTATAGCTATAGCTATAGCATATTAAACTGAATACGCACACCTGCCTTCGCCAATATCATTGCTTTACTGTAGTTAGGGATTCTAATGCGTTCTTCCATTATTTGCTTTGCCTTTACTTTTCTTATTTTATCAAATAAAGACATGTAATATTTATAAGCCACGTAAACTCCAAAACGTGCTTTTATGGGCAGTTTTACAATTCCTTTATAGGCCTCTTGAAAGTCGTTAAATATGTCTGCTTCTATTTGTTGCTTCTCGTATTCGTTGAAATTCAAAAAATTACAACCAGGAAAGTACATTCTTTCCAGTGTTTGTGTATCGGCTTTCAGATCTCTTAAGAAGTTAACTTTTTGAAATGCTGCACCCAGGCTTTGCGCATAGGGTTTTAGTGAATTGTACATTACTTTATCACCTTCACAAAAAACATATAAACACATGAGACCGACCACTTCGGCACTTCCATAAATGTATTCGTTATAAGTGGTGTTGTCGTATTCAAGCTTATACAAGTCCTGTTCCATGCTCCCGAAAAAAGCATCAATAAAGTGATTCGAAATTTTATACTTGTTTACCGTTTCCTGGAAACTTTGGAGGATAGGATTAAGACTAATGCCTCTTTCTATTGCATCGTACGTTTGAGACTTAAACTCTTCGAGCAAAAATTTCTGGTCATAATTATGAAAAGTATCTACTATTTCATCAGCAAAACGAACAAAACCATAAATGTTATAAATGGGAGTTCGTAAATCTTTATGCAATAACCTGATAGAAGACGCAAAAGAGGTGCTGTATTTCTCAGTTGTTATTTTACTGCACATATGACCGACTTCATTAAATAAGTGCATCATAACCTTTTAATTTTCCTGTTATTATTTAGTTCAAACATCTTTATTTAGATCGGCATTTATTGCCAATCTTTTACAACTTGTTTTGCCACAACCTCACCGCTTATCAAGCTTGGTGGAACCCCCGGCCCAGGTACAGTTAATTGCCCTGTGTAATATAAATTTTTAACTTTTCTACTTCTAATAGAAGGCTTTAAAATTGCAGTTTGTTTTAAAGTGTTAGCGAGTCCGTAAGCGTTACCTTTAAATGAGTTGTAGTCACTTACAAAATCGCTATAGGCATACGTTCTTTTATAAACAATATTCTCTGTTATACTCTGGCCGGTTTTACTCTCCAACCTTGCAACAATCTTTTTAAAATAATGTTCACGAAGTTGTTCGTCATCGTTCTCTAATCCCGCCGCTACAGGCACTAGAAAAAATAAGTTTTCACAGCCTGAAGGAGCCAGAGACTCATCGGTAGCAGTTGTAATGCTTACGTAAAACAAAGGTTCGTCCGGCCATTCTTTTGTGGTATATATTTTTTCGGCATGATTCTTAAAAGGCGCGTCAAAAAAAAGCATGTGATGCTTTATATTTTCAAGTTTCTTATTTAGCCCTACGTAATATATTAAACAACTTGGAGCCATTACACGACTTTGCCAGTATTTCTCACTGTAGCCTCTGTACTCAGTTTCAAGCAGGCTAGTTTCTATGAAATGATAATCAGCGCTACCAATCACAACGTCAGCTTCGTAATCGCCGTCGGAAGTTATTACCCGACTCACGATACCGTTGTTAACCTTTAATTTAGTTACATTTTTTTGAAAGTTGAATATCACACCCAATTCTTTAGCAACTTCAAAAATGCCCTCCACTACGCTATACATGCCTCCTTTTGGAAACCACGTGCCTCCTATAATATCGGCATAGTTCATAAGGCTGTAAAGGGCTGGAGTATTTTCGGGTAAAGCACCTAAAAACAAAACCGGAAATTCCAACAGTTCTCTCAATCTTTCATCTTTAAAATAGCCTGCAACATGTTTTTTCATTGAGCCAAAGAGATCCAGTTTAAAAACACCTTTTATTACATCCCATTCTACAAATTCACCAAGAGATAATCCAGGTTTCAGAACTAACTTTTGGATACCTGTTTTGTATTTATATTCTGCCTCTTTTAAAAAAGCATCTAATTGAACACCAGCACCAAGCTCAAAGCTTTCAAAAAGTTTTTTTAAGTCAGAATAATTTGCAGGTATATCCACGCCACCACTCTGCCAATAAACTCTGTAAGAAGGATTTAACCTAATAAGTGTATAGTAGTCGGAGACTTGATGACCGAAATGATTAAAAAATCGTTCAAAAACATCCGGCATCCAATACCAACTCGGGCCCATATCAAAAGTGAAACCTTCAGCCTCCATTTTCCTAGCCCTTCCACCTGGTATTGAGTGTTTTTCTATTACGGTAACTTGCCAGCCTGCTTTCGCCATAAAACATGCGGCCGATAAACCTGAAAAACCACTTCCAATAATTACCACTTTTTTTGCTGCCATTTATAAAAAAATCAATATCGCTGGATTTGCGCTTTTAGAAGTTTTCGTGCGAAATGTATCCTGCTCTTTATTGTACCCAAAGGCTCTTTCAGCATTCCTGCAATTTCGTGATATTTAAAACCATCGAAATAAAGCATGAAAGGCTTTTTAAAAATGTCGGGAAGCTCGTGAATGGACGATTGGATTTCTTTTAATTGTAAATTAGCTTCAGCGTTATTATGTGTGGTAGTTTGATTATAATCTAACAGAAAATCATTTGGAGTACTATCTAATACAGTATTTTGTCTTGCCTTTTTGCGATAATTGTTTATAAAAACATTGCGCATTATTGTATAAAGCCATGCTTTAATATTAGTACCTACGTTATACTTCTCTTTGTTACACAATGCCCGAAATAAAGTTTCCTGGAAGAGATCTTTAGCGGTTTCATGATCGCGTGTAAGCGTTATAGCAAAAGGCCTTAAAAATTCAGCATTGGCCAGTAACATTTGGTTGAATTCAATTGTAGACATGTATTATTGTGTTTATACTTTCACTTAATAAAATTAAACAATAACAAGTAAAATCACGAACGTTTTGTTTAAGTTTTTGTTTTTTTTATTAAACATAGCATGTTTTAGTAATTATGATTCCATCGCACTATTAGATTAAATTAATAGTTTATAAAGTAACAAATTACTACAGAATTTTCCGGTAAAACAGGCGCATTTCAAGCAAGTTTCTGAACGGCACGCGCTATTTTAACGAATACTACTTTTATCTACGAATAAAAAACAAAGCGGATTTGGAAAGGGGAAAATATTGATGAGGAAAATTTGAACAACGAATTAGGAGATGTATTCTTTTACTTCTTCAAGAGATTTTTTGAAGTAAAAATTGGGAGGGATATTCTTTTTGTAGGTTAACGTAAAAGGGCCTGATAGTAACACGGGAATGTCGCCGATCTTTAAATGTAGCTGATGTAAGAATTTTTCAATGTTGAAGTTAGCAGCGAGGGATGTTAAGTGAGTATATAGGTAATCTGGTTTCTTGGCTTTAGCAATAAAATCTACATCCTGTAAGGGAACATCAGCACCTAGATAAAGGACTTTAACTCCCTTATTTTTAAGCAAATAATAAACATACAGCAGTCCAAGTTCGTGAAATTCACCCTCGGGCAGAAACAGCAACGCCACTTTTTCTGATTTGATCTGACTTACAGTTGTTTCAATGCCTACCAGTAATTTTTGCCGAACAATATTTGTAACAAGGTGCTCCTGTGCAGAGTTGATGTTATTTGTAAGCCATAGAATTCCAATTTTTTCAAGAAAAGGAAACATTATTTCATTAATAATCTTTTCCAGGCCTTTTGCTTCAATCTGGTCGTTGAGCAGTTCTTCAAACAAATCCAAATGGAGGTCAATCATAAAACTGATTAACTGGTTTACGATCCACTCCTGTTGAGCGTACCGGTGAGAAAGAGAAACAAGTTTTTGATTAATCTCAGTAAAATCCATTTTATTGATATGCGAGATCTTAAATCCATACTTATTAAGAAGTGCAATATTTAAAATGGTCTTTAATTCTTCGTTACTATAATACCGGATGTTTGTACCAGTACGCTGAGGTTTTAAAAAGTCGTATCGCTGCTCCCAAATACGAATAGTATGAGCTTTTACACCCGAAAGGTTTTCAACATCTTTTATAGTAAACGCATTCATGTTATTGCAACAATAATATTTACAAATGGTTTAGATCGAACGAACGTTATAAAAGGCATTTCCCCTGTAAGCGAAAAAGTTTGCAGATGAAGAAGATTAGTAATTTGAATTATAAAATTAAGAATAGCGTGTGTACTCTACGAAGTTGTAAGTCGGGATTGTTTACATTTTGTAGTAATCCTTGTACCAACTTACAAATTTTTTAATTCCATCTTTTACGACTGTTTCAGGTTTGTAACCCAAATTAGTGAAGAGGCCGCTTACATCGGCAAAAGTGGTTGTGACATCGCCGGGCTGTAATGGGAGATATTCTTTTTTAGCTTCGATCCCCAGCTCTTCTTCGATAGCTGTTATAAAGTCAAGCAGTTTGACGGGTTCGTTTTTTCCTATATTGTAAATTTGATAAGGAGCTTTAGAATTAGATGGTTCTGGCGCTTTACCACTCCAACTTACATTTCCCCCCGGAGGATTGTCAATAACACGCACTACACCTTCAACGATATCATCAATATAAGTGAAGTCTCTGGCCATGTTGCCATTATTAAATACTTTAATCGGGCTACCTTCTATAATAGATTTGGTGAAAATGTAATAAGCCATATCTGGTCTTCCCCAAGGGCCGTACACTGTAAAAAAACGTAAACCCGTGGTAGGAACATTAAAAAGATGACTGTAAACATGAGCCATCAATTCATTGCTCTTCTTGCTGGCCGCATACAGCGAAATAGGATGGTCTACATTATGAGCCGTTGAAAAAGGAACACATTCATTTAAACCATAAACGCTACTACTGCTGCCGTATACCAGGTGCTTGATTTTATGGTATCTACTTAATTCAAGGATATTAGTGAAGCCGATAATGTTGCTGTCGATATAAGCCTGGGCATTTGTGAGGCTATAACGTACTCCTGCCTGCGCGGCAAGATTTACAACCACATCAAATTGCTGCTGTTCAAATAATTTATCCAACGATGCTTTATCTTCCAACTTCACCTGGATAAAAGAACAAGTCGGTATAGTAGCACTTTGAATTAATTCGTTAGGAGTAATTGAATTTCTATCAAAACCAAGTTCAGTAAGCCGGTCATACTTCAACTGAACGTCGTAATAGTCGTTAATACTGTCGGCTCCAACCACAGTATCGCCCCGTGATGACAATCTTGCAGCCAAATGAAAACCTATAAATCCCGCCGCTCCCGTTACTAAAATTTTCATCAGAGTTTATTGTTTAGCTACAGCATAATAACCGCCTCAGCTATTGCTGACTTTTTCTTTTTTCTCTTAGTAAGATCTGGTACAGCTTCTTTGTTATTTCAACTTCTTTTTGCTTCGAAAATTTGGCTGATACAAACTTGTAACCTTCGTTGCCCATTTGCCAGCGCAGCGCTCCATTCTCAATGAGTAAACGCAGTTTTTTGGCAAATGTTGTTTCATCATTGCTTTCGCTAAGAAAGCCTGTCTTTCCGTCAACCATGGTATCTATTACACCTCCAACATTTGTTGAGACTACAGGTCTTTTGAAGTATTGTGCTTCTATTATTGATAACGGAGTTCCTTCGTTTAAAGAAGTTAGTACGATGATATCGAGTCCGTTCATTACCTCGTACATCTCGGTGAGCCATGAAGTGAAGACAATTCTGTTTTCATTGGTGATCGAGCTTGTATTAAAAGAGATTTTTTTTAGTTGCAAATCTTTTTGTACCTGAACTTTTAAGTCTCCATCTCCGATAATGAAAAATGCGGTTGGATGAGCCGGCGGCGCAGTGATAAGATCTTGAACAACCTTATTAAAAAAAGAATGATTTTTCACCGCTACAATTCTTCCTACGATGCCAACGGCAACATCATTAGGCTGCAATCCGTATCTATTTCTAAAACTATCGCGAAGGGTTACAGAGTCATTAAGTTCATCGAATGCAAAGCCAAGCGGAATAATATTGATTTTGGCAGCAGGAAGTATTTTATATTTCTCTACTAATTCTTTTTTCTGAGCATCGCTTAATGCGACAGCACACGTTGTTATTTTCCCTATCAACCTTTCAACCCGGGCTATGAAACGGGATATTGTTGTGGAAAAATAAGAATGAAAAAAGTGTCCGTGAAAAGTGTGAATGATAACGGGAACACCTGCTAACCATGCTGACAGCCTACCAATAAAGCCAGACTTTGCCCCGTGAGTATGAACAATATCAGCTTTAAATTTGATAATGGTATATAGAACGCTAAGGAAGGCGAAGACATCAATCAAAGGGTTAATGCTACGTTTTAAATAGCTTATCTTCTTCAAGTGAAGACCGGGATATTTGTTGAGTAAAAAGAGCGGTTCTACTTCATCCTTTTCTTTTTGACCGTAGATAATAAGTATTTCAAAATCCTTTTGCAGGAAGTAGGCAAGGGGAAGCGTATCAACTGCCTGACCTCCGATTACAAAACGGTTGAGGATAATAAGGAGGCGCGGTTTGTTCAGACCATTGTTTTTAAGCGGCACTTACTCAAGTTTCTATTCTCTTTTCAAGCTCAGTTTATTAAAACGGCACCTTTTACCGGGGCAAACATCAATAAGTAGTCGAAGCGAGGTAAATACCGTTACTTAATAAATTTTGTCACTTTTTCATTGACGATACTTTTTATTGTTATTTCCAATCCTTTCTGCAAAGTAAAGGGTGGTTTGTAGCCCGTGGTATGAATAGTCGAAGATTCAAATTGTGTAGTCGCACAAAATTTTTTCACTCTAACTGCACTGATTGGGTTCTTCTTTTTAACTATTCCTAATACAATATCCAGGCTTTTGGCAACAGAATAACCAATAAAATATGGGATTTTAAAGGGAATAGTTTTTGTTCCCAATGCCAACCCAGATTGTTCTACCAGTTCTTTTGTTGAAAGATCAGGCTTGTCTATGTAGTTGAAAAGATGAAATCCTTTAAAATTTAAATTAATACAGTGAGCAATGAAGCCTGCAATATTTTCAACATATGCCATTGACTTTTTATTATTGCCATTACCGATCATTATAAACTTGCCGGAAGCTATCTGTTCGAGCAGGTTGTATACATTTCCCCGGTTGCCTGGACCAAACACAACAGTAGGTCTTAAAATAATCAGAGATTTTCCGTTCTGGTCATTGTCATACCATCTTCTTAACACGCTCTCTGCCTCTAATTTACTTTTGCCGTAATGATTAAAGGGATCGGTAGCCGAAAACTCGTCGGGCTTGTGTTTGTTTAAGCCATATACTGCAACAGAGCTGGTAAAAATGATGTTATGAATATTTTTTTCTGTCATCACTTTCAGCACATTTTGCGTACCCTCTACGTTTACATCGTAGTACCGCGAAGTGGGAGAAACATCGTCTCTGTGTTCAGCAGCAAGCAAGACAATCAGATCGGTTTCGGCTGGTACGCTTTGGCAAAGCTTTTCATAGTTGGTAATATCACACCCTACAGATGAAAGATCAGGATGTTTTAAACTACTAACCTTATCTATGTTTAACAAATGATGAGTAGGTGAAATCAGATCAATTAAATACCCACCAATAAAACCAGACCCACCAATAATGCAAATATTCATTGTTCCGTTACAGATTTAATTAAAAGAATATAGAAAGGTAATAAAAGAGGGGCTAACAATAGCCCGCAGCGTGAATGCTTTAACTAGCAGGTATTTCCATTTTTTTTTGAGCCACAACTATATGGTCAGAAGTAAGTGTTTTATGTGCTATTATTTTTAATTCAAAATAATGGCAAATTTGCTCGAGAAGATTGAAGTCGAAAACATGTTGATGAAGGCATCTGTTGTGGAAATTATCCAATGAACGGTTTTTGAAATCATTATACGAGCCCGCCAGTGGATCATATTTCAGGTCATGCAGCAGAAGTATTTCATCCAGGTGAGTTAGGTCGTCTTCTTTTATGTTGTTTTTAAAATCCTCAAGAAGATGATTAAAAGTGGTTACAGGTCTATTATGGTCGAAATTTGATTCTTTTCGCGGTAAAACCAAAACCACGGCTCCACCATCTTTTAATAAGTTAAGCCAATTAGAAATCGCCTTTAGGGGATTAGCAATATGTTCAAGATTATTGCACGATAATAAGAAGTCATATTGTTTCTTTGGGATTGATGCAACGTCTGCTCCCTCGCAAATATATTGGTAACCTAATTTGTCTTTAAAATATTTATAAGTCTTGCCTTCCCTAATATCAGTTTCCCATGCGGTGTTCGAGCTAAAATTGCAACCATCCACACTGCGGGCCAAAGTATATATTGGAAATAATCCTTTATTAGTAAAAAAATGACTTGGACCTCCTATTTCGATACCGGCTTTATCCAAAAAAAAGCTTTTACTTCTACTGAAAGCGCTATTTGCCGCATTGAACAATTTGTCACTTAGCATTCCTATTCTAACTGTCGCATTTCGGCTTCGGACTGATAAAAAATCTTTCATTACTTTTATAAAAATTGAACGTTAACGAGCTCTTGATGAAAAAATTTTTTCGTGTATTCTATTCCCAAATTTTTAATTCTTTCTTTCCCGTTCTAATTATAGGAATTTTAATAAAACTTAAAAATAGTAATGATATTGCTTCAATCTTTTTACTTATAAACTTTTCTAACATTTATCTTCTTTTTTCTGATTATTCGTCAAATACTATTTTTTTAAAGGCTGCTCTTAGTGAAGGAGGTATCTCATCTACTCGGGTATCTTCCAATATTATTAACGACATACACTCTTATATTGGGATTAAGATTTTAATTCTTATTATCGGTTTTATTGTTTGGATACCTATCGTCTTTTATACACCGATATTACAAAGACATGCATTGTCTAATATTTTAGCTTACACTTTCATCGTTGGAATAAATATTAATTTCTACTGGTTATACATGTGTAGCAGTAAAGAATATTTTTTTATCATTTCGAACTTTATTAGCCGGATATTTTTTTTGTGTCTACTCCTTGCATTTATCTTCTTCAATTTCAATATGTCGTTCCTGATGCCCTTAGTTGGGTTGGCTACAATTGTAATTTCAATAGTTACTTTTATAAGATTTTGTGCTGTCTATAAAATTAGAGTAGTTGTGTCTGGAGGTATTGTAAAAAATGCTGTTACAATAATAAGAAGAGACTGGCCGTTTGTTGCCAATTCATTTTTAATAATGACGCCTACAACCTGCCTTAGCTTTTTTGTCGGATTTATAAAAAATAGCCAACATGTTATAATATATGCATTTGCAGAGAAAATATTTATGGCCATCAGAGCATTACTTGCCGTTTTTGTCAATAGTATATTTCCTGTTATTTGTGCAGAAGGTTCTGTTACTAGCAAAAAATCAAATCGTCTATTTCTATTTTTTTATTTACTAATAGTGGTAGGGTGTGCGTTTACTTATTTTATTTCACCAATCGTTTTTGATTACTTTAAGCAGCCAAAGGAGTTGAATTATATCTTCTACAAATGTCTTTTTTATTTTATGCTAACCATTATAATTATTAGCATAAATACCCGCTATTTTTTAAATCTTCTGGTTCATAATCATTTTAATGATTCTAGAAATTCTCCTTATTTTCTCGCTTCAGCTATTATTATACTACTAGTGTTTAGCATCAATGCATTCTTTATAAATTCAGTTTTTTCCATTATACAATCTCTGCTAGTGGCTGAAATATTGATTGTGCTTAATCTTGTTTTTTTAAACTATCGTACACGGCCCGGTTTTGCCACTTAAACCGTCATACCAGCCTCTTAAAATATATCTTAAATAAGTGCGCTTTTTATCTACCAGTGCAACGAAAATAAAAACACGTGATATTGAATAGAAGAATTCACGAACCTTATACCTCCAGTTGATATAATTTGTTTTTAACATAAAAACCGAATTGCGGGCGAGGTAATACCTTCTTAGAGGAGAGTGAATCGATATTTCTCTTCCTAAAACCTTTAGTCGCGAATCGCCTACCTGATGATACATTTTAGCAAAGGGACATGCAAACAAATGATAGCCTTTTGACTGAACTCGAAACCCCCATTCTATATCTATATAATCTATAAAAAACGCTTCATTCATACCGCCCACATCCTGGTAAGTACCTCTCGGTATTAAAGATCCTGAAGCAATAATGAAAGAAGCCGGAATAGGTGTTGAGATGCCTGCCACAGGATATTTCTTCTTTAAAGAAAAACCGGAAAAAACAGAAATAGGATAATTGTTCTGGGTACGTGGGTCGACGTACACAGGACCTAATGCACCCACCTTTACGCCCTCTCTTATAAGTCTTTCATATTCTGAAGCCAGTACTTGTATCATATCTGGTTCGGGGTGACTATCGTGATCAAAAATTACTACTCCCTGAACTGCTTCATCTGAGAACACTTTCTCTATACCCCTGTTTTGAGCAAACCCTATTCCTTTGTTCTCTCCTAAAAGCATTAAGTGAATGCTTTTATATCGTTCTATAAAGTTTTGAACCTCATTTATATTCTTACTTCCATTATCAACAATTACAACGGTTTTTACAGTTTCAATTATATTCTCAATTAAAATTGTAAGATCTGAGATAAGTGGATTATAAGTTACTACTACTGCACCTGTTATCATTTATTGCATATGATTTTTAATTTGAAGATTGTACGTGTCCCTATTTAATATAAAAGTTACTTACTTTAAAAGCATTAACATTCTTCCTTCCCCAGGATCGAAGCTAGAGGTGGTTACTACGGAGTAATTGGTTTTCTTATTATATAAAACCTTCTTAACTCTTTCATAATGGCTATGAATATTACTGCGATACCCGACAGAACGAACAGACAATTTAACTCTATTACGAAAATCTCCTTTTAAAGTAATTTCTACGTCTTTAAGAGTGCTATTTGTACTCTTATTAACAATCCATATATAACTGACTTCATCTTGCCCCTCCAATTTTTTCGCGCCAAAAATGCCTAACAATATTTCATTTTCATTGACGTTGCGAACTATACCTTTATAATTTTCAATAAGCTCCGAAGGTTTGAAAGGGTAATGAGCGTTTAAAAAAGTATTGCTTTTATGTAGAGTGGCCAGATTTTGAAATCTTATCACAACTGGTCCGACAACAGATTTTATAAACGTATTAATCTCCTTAATCTGCGAATATTTTTTATCGTCTTCGTCAATTGCAGAGGTTAAATTTGGAGTGTTTTTGTAAACGTGGTACGGCCAATAGGTGAGACCTTTTACCCCGTAAGCAATTGGACAAAAGGCCATAAATTTGAGTTGAGCCCCAGTAGCACTAGCAATGTTTCCGTCATTGTTTACAGAATGAATAGTAGCCCAAATGTTTTTTCTTTTAAAGACATTTCTAAATAATTCTAGATTGTAAAAATATGACGATAAAAAAAAAGCAGTTCTATCAGGGTTTATTCTAAAAGGATAATGATCAAAGGCAATAATGGATATTTTATTGGAATATTTAGAAAAAACGTTCAGATAGGCCAGGTAAGAAGTATCAGTTTTAAAAGCATAACGAGGTAATAGATTGATGAACGTGAACTTTTCTGGAAATTGCTTTGTAAAAATGTCTGTCCATCTTTTTATGGCTTCAAAAGCCATAGGATCTTTCGGCTCATCTCCAAGATATAATCCTGGCAAGTCACCCGCAGCTTTTAAAGCAGTATTATTTTGATAAAAACTCCACATGCTTTGATTCGAGTTTGTGGAGTCTGGAATTGAAAAAAGGGAAATTCTAGACTCCGCTATGAAAGTGGCTAACCCAAATTTTTTCAACAAAGCAAGATAATATCGTTTAATCACCGACGGTGCATAAGTAGTACTTTGAGGAAGGAACTGCATACCATCTATAATAAGACCGAATTCACAATCTTTCAACTTTTTATAGTTGTATACGTCTAGATTATTAAAACTTCCGGAATTATAATTTGTAGTATTTAAAGCAGGCGGCCAATATGCAGCTAATACAAATTCTTTTTGCTTTTTTTGGCAAAAGGAGAATTTGCAATGCAATGTGAAAAAGCCTATAAAGGCAACAGATATTATAGCAAAGCGCATTGGAAATTATTATACAAACGATAGCAATTTTGTGTAAAATAAATTTGTCGTAATGAGTATTAAAGCAACAATAACAACTGCAATAGCACCGGCTCTTTTAGGTAATACAATATAAACTAAGAAAGGAATAATTATAAGTTCTACAACGCCGAAAAACTCGCTTATTCTTACTGAAAAAGTGGGAACATCTGCAAAAGCTACCATGGAACAAACAGAAAGAATGTAAATTTTTAATAACAGGATTGAATACTTATTTGCTTTTTGTATTAAATCAATAAAGGATAAAAATAAAAAACAAAAAATAAGTCTCATAATTTGTAAGATGTTAAAGACGTTTATTTTATCCTCATTTATTGCCATTACTTCTTTGTTGGCCTCTAACTTATACTGCACGTTTTGAAGAGGTAGGAACTCCAAAAGTGAGGTGAAATGAATATTACAAAAGTGAAGAAAATAGACAGCGAGAATTGCAGCTCCCCAAAGTTTTACTTTAATATTTGAAGGTGATAAAAAATAAAGGGGTAAAATAATAAATGAAGAATAATGAAAAAGAATAGCAAGAACAGCTAAAGCAAAAAAGTAAGCAAGTTTTCTGTCAAACAATGGCTGAATAGAAAGAAGAAAAATGCCCGATGCTACTCCAGCCCTTATTTGCGTCATTTCATGCAGAAGAAAAAATGTAGAAAAATAAATAAGAACAGATAATGTAGATTGATATGACAAAAGACGAATAGCAAAAAATTTTAGAGTTACTCCTAAAAATGCATAAATGATAAATAGGCCGACGACATTATCATTTGAAGATTTTATCAACCATGATATAAAAACAAATGTTGGCTCTGTTAAAAGTAACGTTAGGGTATCAAAGCCTTTATACAGTAAACTATAATTCTCATAATCGCGGTCTACTCCCTCCCCTCTAAAACCAGCAATTAGTATTAATATAATGCCTATAACAAAGTAAAAAAATATGGGTTGTTTCTTATCTATAAAAAAAACTCCTACTGTGGCCAGGCAAATGAAAACAAAGTATAATATTATATAGTCAGACACTTCCGGCGGCTTGAAAAATAAAAGTCATACTAATCTTGCTGTCTTTTAAACATGGATGACTGGCTCGCTTTAAGAATTATTTTGTTCAACTGCTCGCTAGTTTTATTATAACTATAGTACTGATTATAAATTCTTCGTGATTGAATTGATAACTCCTGAAGTTTGCCATTGGTATAATAATCGAGTATATGGTTGGCTAAAGACTCATCATCTTCGATCTTGATTAAGTTTCCATTTACGTTATCATGCACAATTTCTCTTATTCCTCCAACGTCTGTGGCAATCACAGGCTTTCCCATTTGTATAGCTTCAATTAAAGAAAGGGGAAGTCCTTCATAAAAAGTTGGAAGAATTACAATATCACTTTGGCTATAATATATATCTACATCTTTTGTTTCACCCACTATCACGACGTGGGCTGTAAGTTGTAATTTCTTAATAAAGTCCTCAATAACTTTTCTTTTAGGTCCATCGCCAACAAAAGTCAGCTTTAAATCATTCAGTTTTCCTGAGTTTATAATTCTTTCAAATGCCCTTATTGCAGACAGATGATCTTTCTGGTCCCTAAAACCGGCAACCATAAGAATATTATTATAAATCTTAAAAGGAGAGGAAGTTGTAGTGTTTTCTTTCTCGACATGCATATTCCCACATACATATATCCTGCTAGCATCTTTAATATTCAACGTTTTAATGCCATACTCTGCAGTGTAGTTTGAGACGCATTGGTAACTGTCGCTGTATCGTTTTAAAATACGCTCAATTACCAAAGCGATGAAGCGTTGATGTGCACTAGTACCGATTTCAAAGGGCCAGCCCTGCACGGTAAAAAGGTTTGGAATTTTTTTTTGATAACAAGCAACTCTAGCTATAATACCTCCTATTGTCGAGTGAGAAATAACAAGATCAGGCTTAAAGCTTTGTAGTATCTCAACTGTTTCAACGATCGCTTTATAACCTGTAATTGGATTATAAGAGTTTTTAAGCGAACCAACAAGTACTACTTGAACTCCAATGTCTTCTAAAGCCCTAGATGCTATTCCAACTTCACCAGTGATGACCAAGCAAGAGTGATTTTTAGATAGATGATTTTTAATGCTTTCAACAGCATGTCGTTGAGCACCATACATGTTGTTTAGCTTGGTAATTACGTGAAGAAGTTTCATTAAATTGAGTATTGGTGCCCCCTACTAGTTATCGCTATTTCTTGTAATATTAGTTCTAATCCAGCGGGAAAAAAGCAAATAAAGAACAGTAAGAATAGCACCTATTATTGAAAAAACGATACCGGTTAAAAGTCGCCCTGGTTTTTCTTTCTTTAAGGGTAAACTAGGTTCGTCTATAATTTGTATTAAGGGTGTTTCCTTTAAAAGGGTGATTTGAGATATGCCTAATTGTTTCAATAGTTCTGTGTATAGTGCCGAATTTGCCTGAGTATTCAGCTGGATCCTTTGGGTGTTTGCTCTTACCACCTGCCTTATCGGATTTACGTTCAGATCATTCGATACAGCGTAACTTGTTATGTTGCCATAAACAAGTGCTTTTACAGAGTCCGTCAATCTACTAACTAACTCATAATTTTTTCTAGCTTTTTTACTTTTATATTCAACATAGTATCTGGATGCGTTATCTATCAATATTGTGACAAATCTTCTCGAAAATTCTTCATTAACATCCTTCACTTTTACTGTTATGTAATTCAGCTTTTTATCTTTCTTGCTAATATCAAGCTGATCCAAAATGATTTTTTTGTACACCGCTTTCAAAACACTATCTCTTGCTCTATCTTCATTAAGTAGGCTCTTTTCAAACTTAATTTTCTTAAGTACCGAATCTTTAAACCAATATTTATTTATTTCATGGTTTTCGATATACTTGTCTATCATCAATTTGTCCCCCCCGGCGCCAGGTGCTTCCGATAATAAAGTAGCTTTAATAATCCTCCAACTTCGTAGTAATTCCATTAGGTTATCCCCTTCAAAGGCACCACCTGATCCCCCACCTAAATCAAATCCAAATTGTGCGGCCAGGCCGCTATATCCGCTTAAAACATTGTCACTCCCCGTTTCTGCAGAAAAGACAAGCTCAGCCACAAACGCGGGCTTTTTTAACCAAGCATAGGTAATACCTATGAGTCCAAAAACTACTGAAATTATGAGTATTATTAAGTATTGGGACAATAAGTACTTGAAAGCTTTTGAGGTATTCTTGTAGAGAATTATTAAATTAATGGGTTGGGTGTCTTTTTCATTCATAAAGGATCTATACTTATCTTGGCTACTATTTTGTAGCATTTATTAATAGCGACAACAAAACACCTGCGAAGGATGTAATTGCGGTTGAGATTCCAATTACTTCTCCTGTGCTGAGTCTCCTTCTTTCTACCTCATGTTTTTTTGGTACGATTACTTCAGAACCCGGAGTAATTCTAGGGTAATTTTTGAAAAACAAGAAATGACTTGTTTTTGCAGCATTGCCGTTGGGATACAGTACATAAATTTTAGACTTGCGAGCGTTGTCTGATACGCCGCCGGCCCGACTTAAATAATCTTTCAGATCCATTCTTTCCTGGTACACTACTCTTGTTGGAAATAAAACCTGTCCACTTATTCTTACGTCCATTTTTTCTTTAGGTATTGTAATTACATCACCCTCTTCCAACACCAAGTCATTTTTAGAACCAGGGTTGTTTAATATCGAATTTAGGTCTATTGCAATTTGGTCAAAACCTCGCTCTACCTGCTGCTCTAATTTTCCGGAGGTATCTTTCAACGTTTCCTGTATCCTGTTTATCTTCTGGCTGTTAAGCTGATCAATAACTGTTTTGTTATTTCTCCTTGTTACATACCCTCCTTGCTCAAAAGCTTGTAATGTAAGCCCTCCTGCTCTTTTAATAACGTCGCTTATGCGGTCACTTTTATTCTTTAAAACATAAGCGCCGGGATAAGGTACTTCGCCTTCCACCGACACACTTACCTGGGGCTGGTAGGAAGGATTTTTTCTTACAATTACAGCATCGTAAGATTGGAGTTTTATATCTGAACCTTTTTCTTGCAAGTCACTTAAAGAAGTAATATTAAATACTTCAGAAACGCGGATATCACTAATATTAAAAGAGTCTGTCTTGAGTCTTCGTGCCACTTCAATTCTTTGTGGAATGGCCGCATCTGTAAATCCGCCTGCTAAAAGTATAAGGTCCTTTAAAGACATATTTTCCACAAAGGAATATCCACCTGCATTTCTAACCTCTCCACTTATACTTACTGTAGTATTTTCTCTTAGCTGACTTACTGAAGATATTGTTACCCTGTCATTTGGTTTAAGTGTAGGGTTCGCGGATGCTTCCTTAACGACGTCTATCGGACTAAAAGATAAATATTCGGGCGTCAAATCTTCCCTGCTCCGTAGAATTAAACCCCGGCCATTATAGGCATCTTGTTTAAGCCCTCGGGCTTTGTTTATTAAGTCTTTTAAAGTCATCCCTTCAGTTAATTCATAATCTCCGGGTAAATACACCGCACCAGAAATGGTAACGCGGTTAATAAAACGCCCTAAAATCTTCTTAACTACAAATGACTCCGACCTGCCCGGCCTGTAAGCAGCAAATTGGTTTTGATTAATATCTATTATTCTGTTTTCTACATCTGTTACTTTATAACCAGTTATGCTAGCGGTATACGCACTGTCAGAAAAACCCCCCGCAAACTCCAACAATGTCTGCAGTGTTTCATTCTGTTTCATTTCGAATAGTCCTGTTCTTTTCACCTCTCCCTCAAGCGATACTCTTACTTTATATGCTGGAATTCTAATCACATCCTGGTCTTGCAAAAGAAGGTTGCTTCTTTGGTCTGCTTTAACAAGAAAATCATAAATGTCTAAAACGGCTACAACTCTTCCGTTCCGAACAATTTCAATATTTCTCATGCTACCCATCTCTGTCGGCCCTCCAGAAAGATATAGCGCGTTAAATGCGGTTGCTAAAGAGGGCAGCGTGTAACTGCCAGGCTTTTTAACTTCTCCTAAAATAGTTACTTTAATACTCCTGATCCTGCCAATAGATACACTGACTTTTGTCAGGCCTGTTCTTATATTAGCATAACCCGCCGTGCTTAGCCGATTTCTAATTCTTGCGGTTGCTTGCTCAATTGTTAGCCCTGCTACATACATCACCCCCACGTATGGAATGTTTATATCCCCTTCCGGACCTACTTTTAAATTGTACTTTGCCTCCTGGTAACCAAAAATATTTATGTTGATTTCATCATTGGGCCCTATTACATATCCAACGGGAGTTGCAATATTTATATTGGGTTCAAAAGAAAGCACTCCATTATTAAATATTTCAAGTCCAAATATCTTTCTTGGATTAATTACCTCCACTGTTTTGTTCGTTGTGTCCGATGTACGTCGTTCTCCGCCTCCTGTGTTATCTACCTGCGCAGTATTGTTACCGCTAATTACATTGTTCGATACTTCCAATCGTCCTCTTAAATTTGTCGCTTCCGCCGGGTTCATTCCTCTTGCCAGCAAGAGATCGTACGCCTGCTGCGTTGACAAGTTATTTTTACTTAAGTAGGTTTTAATTTGAGTCAGCTGTTCCTCACTAATGTCTGAGGATTTTGCATTTGATAAATTAGACGGTAAAGAAGGGATTTGAGCAAACAAAGAGAAAGACAGTAGAATTAGAATACTGGCAAAAAAGATTTTAAACTTCACTATTTCGGATTCTGTATGTAAAAGAACCGCAATTTAAAGGGTTTGGGGTAGAATCGGTCAAAATAATTTGTAAAGGTTTCTGCGCTTTTTCGTCCTTATTTGATCAGAATTAATGCAATTCTCCTGGCAGTTAATTATTTTCCTTTACCCTGAATGATCAATCTAACAGTGGCCATAATGATATTGAGGTCCAATGTGAGCTTTTGATTTTTTAAATAAACCTGGTCAAATTTCATCCTTTGTATCATCTGCTCGATATTCTCTGCGTACCCATATTTAATTTGCCCAATAGAAGTTATGCCTGGTTTAATTGAAAGTAGCTTTTTATATTCTGGAGCCTTTTCAATTATTTGTTCAATAAAGAAACGTCGTTCCGGTCTCGGCCCTACAATTGACATCTGTCCGAAGAAAACATTTAAAAATTGTGGCATTTCGTCTAGCCTGGTTTTTCTCATTATCCGCCCCCAACTAGTTACTCTCGGATCATTTTCTTTTGCTAACTGAGGCCCGTTGCATTCCGCGTTCAAATGCATGGTTCTAAACTTGAATATAAAAAAGGGAACGCCATTTTTTCCTATCCGTTCCTGTCTGTAAAAAACGCTTCCTTTCGTAGTCAGCTTTGTAATTAGCACTAGTAGTAAAAAAACGGGAAAGCCAAAAATCATTATAAGGGATGAAGCAACCAGGTCAAAAGCTCTTTTTGTCAATTTAGCTTTTTGGTCTTCAAAAGCATTAGACGAAATATGTATTACAGGAAAGTTATGATAGTTTAAAAGTTGAGTGTTAGCAGAGTCTATTTGTAAGTCCGAAATCAACTTAATTTTCACCCCCATTTTCTCATATTCTAAAACATCGTTTATAAATTCTCTTTTAATTTCTTTAAAACAAATAAATAATTCATCAATTCGATTAAAAGCTATAAAGTTTTTAATCTCTTGCATCGAGTATTCGCTTAAATGTTTTGTCGATGGTTTTATAAGATTATAACCGTACTCGGGGTGGTTGTTAAATGAGTATTCAACTCTCTGTAAAACTTCATCGTCGCCCAACAACCAAATTTTCCTTCTATTGTATCCCTTAACTCTTAGATAACTGGCGCCATAAATTATAATGATCCGTTGAAGTACCAGAATTACTGAAAATGATAAAAACTGGGCGACAAAAAACAACCTGCCAATATGGTACTGCTTAAGCAAGTATAATATTCCTAAAACGACTATAACATGAATGATGGATGAAGTCAGCACTTTGTGCAGGCTTTCCCAATAATTTATGGGGCGTGAGAAATGCATATTGCGGGTTGCAAATGCAATAGACATCCATGTGATATTGTAAACGAAAAATAACTGGTAGAATAAAGAAGAGAAAACAACGTCGTTAGAAATAATAGAATAATTGATAAATAATGAGAGGTTTAATATCAGAAGATCTAATACTAAAACAATGGCAGCAGAATACTTGGAATACCGTTGTGACATGTTTCACAATTATACCATAAATACAGGTATAATTCGCAAATGCTTTTTTATAAAAGCAAGAAGAATGTCGAATAATAATTAGTTAGCCAACGGTATAACTTTACCCCGCATCGTTGTGTCACTCCCTTCAGCTTGTATAACTTTTCTCTTCGGTTTTTAAAAAGCAGCAGAAATACTCCTACTGCTCCTGAAAGTGCACCGACACTTGTTTTAAAGCTGATCCTATTATCTGGTGCATGTCGTAGTAGCGATATTCTGCCAGTCTTCCACCAAAAATTACATTTGTTTCGCTATCAGCTAATTCCTGGTACTTCTTAAAAGTAGCGGTATTTTTCGCATCATTAATAGGATAATAAGGTTCCTTTTCTGATGTCCACTCTTCAGGGTATTCTTTGGTAACTACGGTTTTTGGTTGTGTTCCAAACTCAAAATGCTTGTGTTCAATCACTCTTGTAAACGGAACTTCTCTTTCGGTATAGTTCACTACCGCATTACCCTGGTAATTTTCAACATCATGTGTTTCATGCTCAAACTTCAAACTGCGATACTCCAACTGTCCAAACTGGTAGTTGTAATACTGGTCAATCTTTCCTGTAAATACAATTGTTTCAGCTAAAGCGTTCCATTCTTCCCTGTTTTCAAAGTAGTCAACATTCAATCTTACTTCTATATCTTTTAAGAGACCTTCTACCAATTTATTATAACCCCCTATAGGAATGCCCTGGTATTTATCATTAAAGTAATTGTTATCGTAAGTAAACCTTACTGGCAATCTTTTAATAATAAAGGCTGGAAGTTCTGTTGCTGATCTTCCCCATTGTTTTTCAGTATAACCTTTAATAAGCTTCTCATATATGTCAGGTCCTATTAACGACAATGCCTGCTCTTCAAGGTTCGAAGGATCTTTAATATTAAGCGCTTCAATTTGAGACTGAATTTTGTCTTTCGCTTCCTGTGGTGTTTTTACTCCCCAAAGCTGATAAAACGTGTTCATGTTAAAAGGAAGATTATAAAGCTTATCCTTATAAAGAGCCACAGGGGTATTTGTATATCTGTTGAACTCTACAAAAGAATTTACATAATCCCAGATCTGCTTATCATTAGTATGAAAAATATGGGCGCCATACTGATGCACATTAATTCCTTCTACTTCTTTGCAGTAAACGTTACCACCGGCATGGTTGCGCTTGTCTATGATTAAACACTTTTTACCTCTTTTTTTTGCCTCGTGCGCAAATACAGAACCAAATAGTCCACTTCCTACAATCAAATAATCATATTCCCTGGTCGAGCTCATTTATTAAATTTTAATTTTATTATTATGCTGTAAAAAATAATGATGCCAAGGCAGTTCTAATTGCAGGAGAAAGTGAATTTTTAATTAAGCGGGTGAAATATATAATACGTTTGTTTTCTTCTTTGATAAAAAATCTTGCTTGCACTTATTGAAAAAAATCTTTCTCTAAAACAATTCCCGCAACCTCTCTTAAATATTGTTGCGAACCAGCTATAGAATAAAATTTATCATCTATTGCTATTCTTCTAATTTTTGGAAGTACTGCTATACAACCTTCGTTTAACAGGTCGTTACCTAGTTCTAATATAGCAGATCCGAATCCTCCCTGGGCCTGATGCTCTTCAATAGTTATAATAGATCGATGGTTTAAAAAGATCTCTTTAAGTTGACTTTTATTAATGGGCTTTATAAAGGGAAAACTATAAATGGCGGAATTAAGATGATTATCGTTTACAAAATCACAAACATATTTAAGCATCGAACCTGTTGACAATATAGCCGTTGTTTCCCCTTTCTTAACTTCAATAATATCTCCGATCGTTAACTCCCTAAGGTCTGTATGTACCACAGGTTCTCCTGCCTTACCTAACCTCACATAGCACGGGCCTTTATGCGTTGTGCAAAATGTGGTGATCTTCTTTGATTCCAACGGATCGCCCGGTGCGCAAACAACCATGTTGGGTATTGTACGAAGCATTCCAATTTCTTCCGTGGCATGATGAGAAGGTCCCAACGCTCCATAAGAATATCCTCCACCAACAGCAACTATTTTTACATTAAGATTGTGGTAGCATATGTCGTAACGTATTTGCTCCATGCAGCGAAGGGTAGGAAAATTGCCAATTGAATAAATGTAAACGCAATAACCTTCCAAAGCTAACCCGGCAGCAAAACCTGCCATATTTTGTTCAGCAACACCAACATTTAAATAGCGGTCAGGAAACTGCTGTACAAAAGGTTCTACCACGCTGTAACCAAGGTCACCTACTATCAAAAAAACTTTATCGTTTTTTCGGGCTTCTTCAATTAACTGATTTATAAAAGCCGTTCTCATGATTGGTTTAACTGTTTAACGGCATTATTATAAAGGTCAATATTAGGAGAACGGTAATGCCAAAGAATAGTGTTTTCCATAAAATCTACCCCTTTGCCTTTTATAGTATGTGCTATAACCACTTTAGGCAAACCATTTTTGTTCTCGCTCAACCCAGATAAAGTTCTACTTATTTCCTCATGATTGTGGCCGTCAATCTCTACCACCTCCCATCGAAATGCTTCAAATTTTGCCCTTAGAGGCTCAAGGTCAATAACATCTTTTACAAATCCCAGGCTTTGAATTTTATTATAGTCAATTATCAAAACAAGATTGTCCAACTTATGCTGAGGTGCTAGCATAATTGGCTCCCAGTTTGAACCTTCATTCAGTTCGCCATCACTTACAATACAAAATATTTTAAACGTTGCCTTTTTTAGTTTGGCAGCAAAAGCGACACCAGTGGCAATAGACAATACATGGCCCAAACTTCCCGATGAAATTTCGACCCCAGGTACTTTATGACTAGTATGCGACAAAAACATACTGCCGTCCATTGCGTACGTATCTAGCTGTTCTAACGGGAAAAATCCTTGTAATCCTAGTGTTGCATAAAGGGCCGAGCAGGCATGGCCTTTTGATAAAAAGAATCGATCTCTAAAAGGATCTGCAGGATGTTTAGGATCTATATTAAGAACTTCAGCATAAAGCACTGCAAGAATATCAGCCATCGAAAAAGCGCCACCGACATGTGAAGCGTTGGCGCGATGAACCATTTCAAGCACTTTTATTCTGATCCCGATAGAGAGAGACTTAGCATCCATCAACTGGTATACTTGTTTATATAGTAATCAATTGTTCGTTGTAAGGTCTCATCGAAATTATGTAAATCGATTTTTCCAATATTAGAACTGAATTTCGACATATCGCCTTCCATATGCATTGACTGGTAAGGCCTGTAGGGCAGTGAACCAAAGTTGAGTGCAACAGTGGAGTTAATACCGTCGCGAATTTTTTCAATCAAATATTTTAGGGTAACTGCATTATCGGAGGAAATGTTATAAACACCACACGTAGCAGAGGCTAGATCTTTATGAACCAACAGGGACACATATTCCGCAAAGTCCTTCACATATAAATAAGCATACTTCTGCATTGCAGGCGTTAAATCCATACTGTTTTTGTGAAGTATAGATTTAATTACAGAAGGGATGAGCCAGCTTCCATCTTCCTTCTCACCAAACATCGGGAACAACCGCAACCAATACCAATTAATGCTATTGGCCTCACAAAAACTTTTGATCAACACAGATGCCATTAATTTAACCGCACCATAAGCTGTATTAGGGTTGGTAGGATAGCTTTCATCTACTTTGCCTGAAAACGTTCCGTACTCAGCCTGTGAGCCTAGCCCAATAAATTTCGATACTTTCAATTCACTTCCCACTTGCAACAAGTCTAAAACCAAATTCAAATTGCTTAGCTGCTCTTTCCATTCCGTTCTTTTATCGGCGCTAACACCGGCCCAGGCCGAATGAATGAGGATGTTTGGTTGATGGTGAATGACCTGTTGTTTCCAATCAGTATCGTCACCATTTATCCATGTGATTTTGTTCAGAAAATTTTTGCACCTGTGTAAATCAGAAGTTGAACGTTTTAACCCTATAACCTGGTCGTGGTGGTCTATTAAACTCTCAGCAATATAAGAACCCAGAAAACCGGTTACGCCGCTAATTAAAACCTTACTCATAAATATTCACTTTCTACGGCCGCTTACTCAATGATGGCGTAAGAGATATATGCGTCAAACATTGTCTTTCGCAATCTGACATTTCTTATTCCTAAGGTTTCTAATAACGCAACTGTTTCGCCAGGAAAGACTTTGGCATTTAACTCGTCAAATGCCAGAACAGCACCTTTAGGCATTCTTGGAACAATATGTTCAAGTGCCAATTTTGTAGGTTCATAAATATCAAAATCCAGATACAGCATACTTACTATCAGGTGCTGATTTTGTTTTATAAAGTTTGGTATCTCTATTAAGGCGTCGCCTTTAACCAATTCTATTTTTGGCAAATGATTTAGTGGCCGGTTTTTATCGTACAAATCAACCGCCTGCGTTATTTCTTCCTCAATACCTTCATAAACCTTTAAGTCTCCTTTTTCATAGTTCCTATGAAAATTTTTATCTTTTTCAGAAACGTCAGGAAAGCCGGCAAACGAGTCGAATCCTATAATCTTCCTGGTATGATTGTAAGGCTCGTAAATAGCAGATAATTGAGCAAAAGCCAGGGTGCCTCCACCTTGAAAGCAGCCGCATTCAATTATAGAACCCGGAAGGTCAAGTTGTAACTTAAACAATTCATGTTTTGCCAGAAACCTTGATAGGTCTTGCCTTCTTACATATTTAGCAAAGTTTTGAAGTTTAGAAGATACTGATAGGGGAGAGCTGTCAAAAAACCTTTCGTATTCGCTGAACAGTTCTATCTCTTTTGAGGTATGATTGGCCAAGTTTGCCTGAATCTCTTCAAGTTTCATTTAATATTTTTTTAATTAAGCTGCAGGTACCCGTCAATCTGTGCCCCGGTTACCGAGTTAATGTTGTTGGGAGAACAATAAAATGCCTTGTACCAATAGATCGTTTGTTTTACAGCTTCTGCCGTATCCCATTTAGGGGTCCATTCAATTTCTGTTGTCGCTTTACTTATATCTAACTTAAGCAAACCTGCTTCATGCGGCTCACCATCTGCTTTCATTATTTCAGCCTCACCCGCTCCCCAGGTATTTATTGCGAGGTTTACAATTGCTTGTACTGAAAGTGAGTCATCTGCTACGGGACCAAAATTATAAGGTTGAGAGTAGCGCTGGGGATCGATGGAAAGCTTTCCTCCTAATTGAAGATAACCTGATAAGGGCTCCAGCACATGCTGCCACGGACGGATTGATGAAGGATTGCGAACCCTGATTTTCTCCCCCGTTCCAAGTGACCTTGCTATATCTGGCATTAGCCGATCTTGCGACCAGTCGCCGCCTCCTATTACATTTCCTGCTCTTGCCACTGCAATACCTTTTAAATGAGTGGGATACTCTGCCACATTAAAAAACGAATTTCTATAAGAATCAATTACTAATTCGCAACATGCCTTACTTGCACTATATGGATCATAACCACCTAGTCTATCATTTTCGCGATAGGGATAAATCCACTCATTATTGTGGTAAACCTTATCAGTTGTAATTAAAACAACGCTACAAGGCTTTTTTAATAAACGCACTCCATCCAGTAAATTTGCTGTACCAATTGCATTTACCTCAAAAGTTTCAGCAGGAATTTTATAGGAAAGTCTAACCAGCGGTTGGGCTGCGAGATGAAAAATAAAATCAGGCTCAAATTCAATAATTTCTTCAGCCAACCTATCTCTGTCGCGTATATCAGCTATAATCGAATTGCAAAGAGTATTACCATTTATTACATGGTACAAATCATTTTCAGTTATTGGCGCAAGGGCATATCCTTTTATTTCTGCACCTAATAAGGTAAGTATTTTTAAGAGCCACGATCCTTTAAATCCGGTATGGCCTGTAATAAAAATTCTTTTCCCCTTGTATACTTCTTTTAGAATTTCAAACATCTTTACCAGATTTTCCAATCCGCTTTATTCCAATCCCACATTTCGTTCAGGTCGTGCTTGTCTTTTAAGGTGTCCATTGGCCGCCAGAAACCATGATGCTTGTAGGCCTGCATCTGCCCTTCGGAAGCGATCTGCTCGAGCGGTTCTTTTTCCCAAACCGTACGATCGTTCTTTATATAATTAAACACTTCAGGCCCGCACACAAAAAATCCTCCGTTGATCCAGGATCCGTCACCTCTTGGCTTTTCGGTAAATGTATTTACCTGCTTGTTTGGGTCGATGTTCAATCCGCCAAACTTTCCTGACGGCTGTACTGCGGTTACAGTAATTAGCTTTTTCGAACTCTTATGAAAAGCTACCAACTCTGTAATGTTAACGTCACTAACCCCATCGCCATAGGTCAACAAAAAATCTTCATTTGCTATATGAGGTTGAATTCGTTTAATCCGTCCGCCAGTCATCGTTTCGTTGCCTGTGTCTACTAGCGTGATCTTCCAAGGCTCGGCTTGCGAGTCATGAACATGCACTGAGTTATTAGATAAGTCGATAGTTACGTCTGATTTATGAAGAAAGTAATTGGCAAAATATTCTTTTATCACATATCCTTTATAGCCCAAGCATACAATAAAATCATTGAAGCCATGAGCAGAATAAATTTTCATGATGTGCCATAAAATGGGCATCCCGCCTATCTCAACCATTGGTTTAGGCCGGATAGAGGTTTCTTCAGAAAGCCTTGTGCCGAGGCCACCAGCTAATAACACTACTTTCATGAATTTCCGGGTTGAAGTTTGAATAGGTGGGATGTGAAAGCGGTACTGCTGCCCTACTGTTAGCACAGCTTCGCTTCCCCAGTCCCAATATCGGATAGAGCTAAAGAAGCAAAAAAAGGTCTATAATACCCGCCTTTTTGAAAAGGATTGCATTATCAATACAATCCCGGGCAAATATAGCGCAGCCGTTAGTAGGTAAACAATCATCTTTAGAATCTGTATTGCAGGCAATAAGAGCATATCAAGTTAATTTTGACTGACCCTACTTTCTCTATTCAGGTCTCGCGGTATAAGTAATTTATTTTCATTTACTTTAGCTACATCTAATCTATGAACCAACGCCACTACTTCCCCGATGTTTTTCGTGGAGCAACTGTTGCTTAAATGATACTTGTAAATAACGCTGGAAGCTGGGCCCATATTTTTACTCCTTTTGAACACGCTACACGGCACCGGTGTACACCGACAGATCTTGTATTTCCTTTTTTCTTATTTGCCGAAGTTCTTTAATGTGTTTGGAAAAAAACCCTTGTTTATCTTTTTTTTTGAGCGACTTCTGGCTGGAAATACTTTCGTTAATACGGCGGACAGATTATTACCCTGGTTTTGTCAACATGTATGCAGACCGATAAGCGATAATCTTAAAACTGGTTCGCTGGTTTATGCCATTTGCATGGGTGCTTTTTATTGGCCGGTTGGTTATTTGTTACACAAGAAGAAAATTTGCTTAAAAGTGTAAGAAGTAAAAGGATAGCGTAACAGCTACATGGTAGTAAGCAAAACATGCTAAAAGCAAAATAGCAGTACAACCGATGAACGTACTGCGACGCAACAAAAGATTAATCAGGGTTGTAAAGCTTGTAACAAAAGAAACCCAACATTTAATATTTAAAGCGGGAACATGACTTCTGCCTTTGCAATACTTTCAGGCTTTCCTACATCTATCATTCTTGCTTCGGAGTGATCGAAGGATTTAATTGTGTGCTGCTTCATTAAATCAAGATAAACATCGACCATCGAAAACTTTCCTTGTTGGGTAATGAGAGAAAGCATTCGGGGCTCAATAATATGTATTCCGGTAAATGCTTTCTGCGTCTCATTTCCTTTTAAAGCTTCGGCTAATTTTTCTTCTCCCGTGCTTACATTTCTCCATCCGCAAAGGTTATTGCCTTCGTCGAATAAAAAGTAGCGGCTGGTTGATCGGTTGGTGGTGGCAAGCGTAGCTAAAGGTTTTTTTTCCTGGTGATAGCCGATCATTGCTACCAAATTCAACTCGGTAAGTATGTCAACATTCATTAGCACAATGGGGTTACGGTCTTGTAAATAATCAGCAGCTTTTAATAATCCTCCGCCGGTTTCAAGTACCTTTGCTGTTTCGTCGCTTATGGTAATATTGCTACCCCATCCATTGTTTTTATTAATTGCCTCAACAATTTGTTCTGCAAAATGATGCACATTTATAACCACGTCTTTTATACCGTACCGTTGCAGGTATTCAACGTTACGTTGCAATAAGCTTTTTCCATTTACTAAGGCCAATGCTTTGGGGTGCGAGTCAGTCCACGGCTTTAGACGGCTACCTATTCCGGCGGCCAGTATCATAGCTTTGGTTACTGTCTTTTGACCCTTAATATTTGAAGCTACTTCAACAGTTCTACTTTCTTCAGTCATCTTTTTTAAAACTTAGGCACTAATTAGTAAGGTGTATAATTAACCAATTAAAGCGCTGGCGTCAGGAGCATTTACCCAATTCTTTGCATCTTGTACAAGATGACATAGTTCAACTTTTACCCCAAATTTGTTTTTAAGATGCCTGGTTAAAGCATCTGCAGCATACACACTTCTATGCTGTCCGCCAGTGCATCCAAAACCTACCATTAAACCTGAAAATCCTCTTTTTATATAATCCTCAACGGAGATGTCTACAATATCAAAAACACTGTTTAAGAAGTCAGTAATTTTTGTCTTTTGCTCCAGAAAATCTTTAACCTCTTTATCTCTTCCCGTAAGATATTTATACTCGGCAAAGCGACCAGGGTTTAATATGCCTCGCATATCAAATAGAAATCCACCCCCGTTTTCGGTTTCATCAACCGGCAACTGCTTTTTATAAGAGAAGCTACAAACCTTGACCACCAAAGGCGTCTTTTCATCTGCTTTAACGGTTTCGAATCTTGAAATTATTTCATCACTTACTATCAGTCCGAGTATCTTGTCAAACTCAGGAGTTTCTAAACCGATTTGTTTATTCTCTATAAAAAACTTTAGGTTCCGTAATGCCAAGGGAATACTGGTTAAAAAGTGAGCCTTTCGCTCAAATAGCCCTCTGAAGCCATACGCGCCAAGCACTTGTAACAAACGTATAAGAACATAGCCGTTATATTGGCTTAAAAACATTTTGCGGTCAATTTGCTGATTCAACAACAACTCCACTTCATCAATATACCCATCGAGCAATTTTTCCTTCCAATCTTCGCTCAGGTTCGCTTTTGCCTGCCACAGTAACGAGGCCACATCGTATTGCAAAGCCCCCTTCATTCCGCCCTGGAAGTCAATGAAACGAACTTTGTCATTATTAACGATTACGTTGCGGCTTTGAAAATCTCGGAAAAGAAAATACTTCTGGCTGCTATTGTCGAGATAAGAGCTCAAGGTCTCAAAATCATCCAGCATTGCCTGTTTATCGTACGGAATTTTAAGGGTGTCAACAAAGTAATATTTAAAGTATAACAGGTCGCTGAGAATAGCCTGCTTGCCAAACTCCTTAGCTGTAAGGCATCGCTCATAGTCAAGCCCCTCATCGCCGATAATTTGCACTCTCGCCAACTCCCTCAACGTTTGGCGGTACAAACTATAAGTATAATCAGTATGACCATTATTTTCTAACTTATCAAGTAAGCTTTCCGTTCCCAGGTCTTCCTGTAAGTAGATTGTTTTTTCGTCGTTAACAGAATAAATCGTTGGCATAGGCAATCCGGCATTTTTAAAATGGTGCGAAAAATAAAAAAAGGTCTCGTTCTCTCTTATATTGATGTTATAAGTAGCAATGAAAGTTTCATCTCCCGCGTAAATTCTAAAGTAAATTCTGTCACTGCCCGATTGCGGAAGTTTTTCAATTCTTTCTTCTTTCACCTTTTTGAAAGCTTCAAATAAATTGCTGATCTCTGCTACAACTTCTTCCATTAATAAATTTTTGTGGGGCGGTAAATGTATACAAATTAATAGAACCGGGATGGCTGTATAAGGTGGATTTTGAGGAAATTTTTAGGTGTTCTAAACTAGGTTCTTACGTAGCAGTTTTCTGGGTTGGTTACCAGCATTTGTTTTTCATCGAGTCATCCTTGCGTCGCATTACGTTCATCCGCAAACCTTTGATCAGCTTTTTCTACACCGGCTATTGGTAGTTGTGCCACCCATTATGCTGCTATACAAAGTCGCGCTTTTTTGGTTGTTTGATGAATAAAAAAATGATTTACATTTTACAGAAAGGATGTTATGCCTAACCAATTAACTAAAAAAGAAGAGAACATTGCACGGGAAATAATTGAAAAAGCGTGCAGGCCGAGTGTAATACAGGTCTTGAAAGGCAAAGCAGGTTATAACAAAATGCGAAACAGGAGCGCTTAATAACCAGGATGGTTATCACAAATTGTGTAAAGAAATTAAAGATTACAATAAAATAATTCAACAGGAGATGTGGCGGATTAGGCGGATCGCAATAGCCGGTTACTGTAGCTGCGATATTAATTGACAAACAAATCTGGGAGAGGGGAATTGATGAATTTTTCCGGCGAAGCAAAACAACCTATTCGTAACTGAATCAGCTTTTGGAACGAATATGAAACCGAAACCAGAAATGAGGCTGCTCAGTCCATAACAAACAGTTCAAGTGAGTGACACAACAACTGCTCATATTTATATAACTGCTCGAACAAAAAAACACGCCACTACACTTTGGCTACTTTGTATTTTAAGAAGAGCTTATAAGTTGCATAACCGACAACAGCGCCCAAAGTGTTTAACATAACATCGTCAACGTCAAAAATTCCTAAGACTTTTACTAATTGAATTAATTCGAGGGCGAGGCTAATAGTAAAAGCAATTGTTGCGATTTTACGAAAAGAAGATAGCGAAGAATGTAACATTGGTAATAGAAAACCCAGGGGTGAAAAACCAATGATGTTGCCGGCAAGGTTCTGGATAACAAAGACATCTATGGGTTCTTTAAGTAAACCGTAAATAGTTTTGAACGGAATAAAATTAGCTCTGGCAAGATTTTGATGAAAAGAAAGAACTCCGTAATAAACATTATAGGTTACAGAGCCAAACTGAATTTTGAATAAGATTAATTTAGCCAGGAGTATCAGGTAGTGAAAAAGAATAACCGCACTAATATTTTTACTCATTTTACAAATTAAGGTCACAAAATAACCGCTGCTGTTTTAGTATTAAATGGAATGATGTGGTTTTTACAACTGGTTCCATGCCCAGGGATACAGAAAAATCTACTCGCCCATAACTTCCTTTACCTTTTTTCTTCGCCTTGGAGGGGTATCATCCATTTTTACAATTTTAGGTGTAAAGGTTCCTACAGTTTCAACCAGGTTTTTTTGAGCATTCATTACAGTATGAATGTCTTTATAAGCGAAAGGTGCTTCATCCAAACCTCCACCAATTAATTTTACCCCATGTTTTTGTAATTCATCTTTTAAAGCATTAGCTGTAATGGAATCGAGCGCGGCAGTACGGCTCATTTTTCTTCCGGCACCATGTGAGGCCGAGTTAATGCTGCCGCTTTCGCCTTTGCCTTTTACAATAAATCCCGGAGCTGTCATACTTCCAGGTATAATACCCAACACGTCTTTTCCGGCGGGTGTAGCTCCTTTACGATGTACAATCACTTCCTTTCCCTCATACATTTCTTTCCATGCAAAATTGTGGTGGTTCTCAACCATCTTTAGTGGTTGTCTGCCTAACTGCCCGGCTATTTTATTATGAATAACGTGGTGGCAGGCACTTGCATAATCCCCGGCGAGATTCATAGAAAGCCAGTATTCAATACCTTCCTCTTCGTCTAAAGTAAACCAGGCCAGGTTAGCAGCGTCTGGAGGCAAATGCCTTTTGTGTTTTGCGATTTTTGTGAAGTGATTGGCGACATTGGCACCGATCGCTCTCGAACCTGAATGTGAAAGCAATCCAAGGTAACTGCCAGCTTCAATACCGAAAGCGGCATCTTTTTGCAATATGTCAACAACTCCAAATTCAACAAAATGGTTTCCTCCCCCGGACGATCCAAGCTGGCTTTCCGCTCTGTCTTTTAGCGTTCGAAGAATAGGTATTTCACGAAACTCTCTACGATATAATACTTCATGATCGGAGCGCTTTTTAAACTCACGTCCACTTCCAAATAAAGTAGCTTCATTTAGTTCCCTTGAAAAATAATCTGTACGAAACCCGAGTTCTTTAGGATCAATATCAAAAACCGATAAGCACATCCTGCAACCAATGTCTACGCCGACCCCGTAAGGTATTACAGCATTTTCTGTCGCCAAAACACCACCGATTGGCAATCCATACCCTTGATGTGCGTCGGGCATTAACGCTCCTGAAATTGAAACAGGCAGCCGAACTGCATAGTTCATCTGTGTCATTGCACCCTCTTCAATAAACTCAGCACCAAAAATATTGTATGGAACCCCTGTTACTTTGAGGTCTACTGTGGCTGCCGCTTTCGCTGCTACTTTCTCCTCCCGATCAATTAATGCCCTTGCAATTTTTCCTAAAATCTCGTCTTCCGCATATTCCTTCGGTCTTACCAATACAGCCTTTAATAAGCCTAGTGCATGCTCTTTAGAATTACGTTTGTAATTCTTTTCCATTATGTCAATAGCAAGGCTTATTACAGGGCTTTCGGGATAACCAATTGCTCTTAGATCCTTTCCTGATAAAGTAAGTTTAGCCATAACAGTTGTAAATAAAACGCCTTTCTGCTTTTTCTATAACCTGAAGCCAAGCAAATACAATGCCTTTAGGGAAGCATTAAAAAGAAAACGAGGGATGTAAATATTTCAGGAAACTACAATAAGCAAAGATTGTGGGCACGAAAATTTAATTCATTTTTAAAAACAGGAAAAAAGTATATTCGAACAATAAATAAATGCGTGCCATGAAAACGGTAGAAGATATATTGAGAACAAAGGAAAATGTGTCAAATACAATTGAACCTACAGCAATGGTAATAGAAGCACTGCAAAAGCTGATTGCAGTAAACTTAAGCTACCTTTTAGTATTTGAGGGCGGGGAATATGTGGGTATTTTTTGCGAGAGAGATTACACCAGGAAACTTGTATTACAAGGACGTTCAAGCAGAGATACAATGGTACGGGAGGTAATGACTACTGAACTGCCAGAGGTAACACTAACCGACACCGTAGAAGATTGCATGTATCAAATGAATACCCGTGGTGCACGCTACCTTGCTGTCTTTAGTTATAATAATGAATTTGCAGGTATTGTAACTATTCACGATCTGCTTCGCGAAGTATTAGCAAGTAAAGAGCAGGTATTTGACCACACCCTTGCAAACTCTCTCCTTGACACCGAAGAAGGTGGCAAATTCTTCTAGATTAATTATCCATATCGTAGCACCTATTTACACACGTCTTCTAAAATATAGTTTGTGTTTTAAGGAAAGGGAATGTGCTGATGAAAGATTCTTACATAGAAAAAATAGATGCAACTAATGTTCACATATTAAGCGAGGTTGCATTAAGGGCTTATGCCGATCATTACCTCCATCTTTGGTATGACCAGGGTAAGTGGTACGTGGAAAAATTCTTCTCCGTTGATAGATTAACTACAGAAATTAATGATAAAAATAGCTGCTTCTATATTGCTTTCTTCAACAGCTCTCCGGTAGGTTTTTTAAAGCTAAATATAAATGCACCACTAGAAGGATTTGAATATAAAGACGGATTGGAGCTTGAACGTATCTACTTAAAGAAAGAGGTTATAGGCAAAGGGATAGGACGGAAACTAGTTGAATTAACTATAGAGATCGCAGAAAAATTTAATAAAAATTTTGTTTGGTTAAAAGCTATGGACACCAGCCAAGAACCAATTGAATTTTATAAAAAGATGGGTTTTGCAATAACCGGAACCTATCGCCTTAAACATGAACTTATGAAAAAAGAGTTAAGAGGAATGGTGATTATGGCGAAAAATTTAGCAGGCAAATAACACGCTGGAATCACTCATGTTTATTTGCCTGCTATAATGAATTAACCTTATTGAGGTATTGAAAATAACAACTTTGATGATGGTCATGTATGTCTCAAAAGGTAGCCAATCTTTCTCCCGTTTTCACTAAATAAATTACCGTTTCTGTCAATGAATATTTGCTGACGATCATCATAAATTACATAAGGGTAATTAGACTTGTTTGTTGAGGCTAACTTTGCCACTGTAACAGCCTGATTGCCTCTTAACATAATGACTTCATTTTGAGAAGTAATGTAATATTGCTGCAGATTATTTCCATTAAATCTAATGTCGTAAACAAGCTGCACATTTGAAGATCCGTTACCTCCCCTGCGACGGTTCCTTTGACCATAAGTTCCATCGTTAGTTTGCGGATAGTTACCGCGATTATCATCAGAAGGGTAAGTGCTTCTTCCTGAAGGATTTCTTCTGGGATCAGCCGGATAACTACCTCTGCTGTCCTGTGGCGCGGGATATGTTCTACCTCCATTTGAAGGCGCCGGATACGTTTCAGAACCATTTGGATAAGGATTTCTTCTATCATCAGGCGTGCCAATAGCAACATCGTTATTGCCCCTGTTTGGTTGCATAGTTGTACTATTCCAGCCTTTTGCTATTGCAGCTAATCGATCGCCCTCGCCCGGATGGGTCGCGCTTGCATACGGACTTGCGATTAATTTCATTGCCAGCTGAGCCTGTTGAAGGCTTGCACCCATTCTACGTAAAACCAGTCCTGAATACTCATCAGCTTCCAACTCTTTTGGTATTTGGCTTCCTCTTCCGTCTAAGGTGTGCCCAAGCAAATGATGTCCTATCTCATGCCCAATAACACTTATAGAAGCCCATTTATCTCTTGCTGCATTATCCAGTTGATCTATAAAAGAGGGATTGTACAAAATGTATCTTATGTTTTGATAAATAACAGCAGCAGCATTATCAACTTGTGTAGTTGCCTCCACCTTAAAGTTTTGCTGAATGTTAGAAACGTCCATAATATCATTAATAATGGAACGAGCTTCACTAACGCTTGAAAAGCCAATAGCTGTAGACGGCTTTTTTGCAAGAATAGCAGCCATGTTTATAGGCCTATCCAGGTGAAAACCTCTGGGTGCATTCTGTGCCAATAAGCTGAAAGAGCTTATTAATAAAAAGCAAAAAGCGTATATTTTTTTCATGATGTTTTATTTTCAATGTCAACGTATAATATTAAAAACAACGCCACATTTTAAACAAAAAGAGTATTTAACAAGCTTTTGTATTAAACGGCAGCTAGCTGTTTTGGCACAAAAAACATGTGCCAATGTTGGTTTACCAGGCATGCTTTAAAACGCTGATGTTACATCGTTGCGTTGTATTTCGTTCGTAAAAATTTCATTTAAAAGGGTAATTGGATCTTGAGCAAATTGAGCGCTCATTCCGGTGCGGCAAACCTAATGAGAGTAATAACTCGTTCTCTGTTTTCTCAAATACATATCACAGCTCAGGTGCTCTTGCTTCTACAGCTCATCTATCTTTTAAATTTCAATTTTTTTATTATTGCTAATAGTTTTAGTAAAATTGCTAACTTTATTGTCATTAAAATTTTATCCCGTTATGAAACAGATAGAAAAATCTTTTAGTTGGGCAGAACTTGGAAGGTATGAGTATTTGCTCGTAGCCCATCCTGACGCCGCGGTAAATGCCAAAATAACCGCTGAAAAGGAAAGCTTTACAGCAGAATATCATCAAAAGATTGCAGCGAAAACAAAGCCTCATATTACGATTGCCAGTTTTGTAGCACGCGAGGCTATGGAAGAAACAATTCTTCGCTACACACAACGCATTTGTAGCCGGCACCACAGTTTTGACGTTTCTTTAAACAATTATAGCGGATTTCCATCAGCACATAGCGTTTACCTACGCGTTCAAAACCCGCAGCCCTTTAGGCAGCTTGCTAAAGAGCTTAAAGTAGTAAGTAATTATATAAGTTCATGTGCCTGCCCACCTGCCAATCTCATTGGCAATCCGCATGTAACTATTGCAAGACGAATTCCGGAAACGGTTTACCTGAAAGCAATAATGGATTATTCGCAAAAGACCTTTTATGAAACGTTTATGGTGCATGAGCTCGTCCTTTTAAGAAAAAGCTGCCAGTTCGATACATCCAAAATTGTTCACGTGTTCCGCCTGCAACCAACGCAAGACCGGTTTTTCGAAACTTGTTATTCAACTGAATTAAAACCTTACGAAAATGAATAATAATATTTTAACTCTTCCCGGGTATCATATGTGTGAGTACATGCTAGTACTGCATCCCCACGAGGAACTTCGAAATAAAATCATGAATACTAAAAAAGAGTTTGCTTCAAAGTTTGAAGCTCCTTCGGCAGAAAGAGGAATGCCTCACATCACCCTTGTTACATTTAGGCAGTTGCAAATGATGGAAGACCGGATTCTTAACCGTTTAAAGATGATTGCTATGGCTATGCCCGCTTTTAAGGTAGAGCTTAAAGATTTTGGCAGCTTTCCATCTCACTCTATTTATATAAATGTTGCCTCTCAGGTGCCCATTCAAATGCTGGTAAAAAGCCTGAAGCCTGCACAGTTACTAATGAAAACAAAAGAGTACAAGCCATATTTCGTCGATAACCCTCACATCGCCGTCGCGCGCAAATTACTTCCATGGCAGTATGAAAAAGGCTGGCTCGAATACAGCCACAAGCATTTTACTGGTCGCTTTATCGCAAGCGATATGCTATTGCTGCGCCGTTTGGAAGGCGGTAAATCTTACCAGGTTGTTCAGAAGTTTGAGTTTATGAATTTGCCGGTGGTAACAACGCAGGGAAAGTTATTTGCGTGACGCGGAATTGTATGAACGGCAATATAGGATTTTGCCGGATTTAGTGGAAATGAGGAAGATATTATTGAGCAGGCATTTGTGGTACTATAATGCTTTCGTTGCGTCGCACCCTTTTACAGTTGATAATACTATTCAACTTGTCACTCCACCTAAGGCAAGAAAAATTGAGGGCTTACTAAAATCGAATTGACATGACAACGAATAAAGAATCAAGCCCGCCAGAACAAAACAGCCAGGAACAGGTAAACCAATACCTGAAAGGTAGGGGCGCACAATTAAATACAAAAAATAGGTTCCTTAAAAATACGCAGGTAAAAGAGCATATTGAAGGCATCGACGACTGGACAGAAAAAAACCAGGCAACTCAATACTTTGAGGACAATGCAAAGGGGATCGTCAACAAGGTAGAAAGCCCTGACCTGGGTCTCATGTACAGCATGAACCCTTACCAGGGTTGCGAGCATGGATGCATTTATTGCTACGCCCGAAATTCATTTGAATATTGGGGCTACTCTGCAGGGCTTGACTTTGAACGAAAAATTATTGTAAAGAAAAACGCAGCAGATCTGCTCCGTAAATTCTTATTACATCCAAAGTGGGAGTGCGTTCCAATAAGCCTTAGCGGCAATACCGACTGCTACCAGCCCGCCGAACAGAAATTTAGGCTTACAAGAGGGTTGCTTGAAGTATGTAACGAGTTTAATCAGCCGGTAGCAATGATTACTAAAAATGCAGGTATGCTCAGAGATAAAGACCTGCTACAGGAAATGGGCAAAAAAAACCTTGTTTCCGTACTTGTATCCATTACGTCTTTTAATGAAGACCTCCGGCGAGTAATGGAACCAAGAACGACAACCGGCAAACAACGCTTGAGACTAATTGATGAAATGAGCAAAGCCGGCGTAAGAATGGGTGTAATGCTAGGTCCGATGATACCCGGGTTAAATGAACATGAAATGCATGACATTATTAAAGCAGCAAGTGAGGCGGGTGCTACATTTTCTGCCTATACCTTCATTCGTTTAAATGGAGCTATCAAATTGATTTTTCATGATTGGCTGTATAAAAATTTTCCTGATCGTGCGGATAAGGTCTGGCACTTAATAGAGGCAAGTCACAACGGAAAAGTAAATGACAGTCGTTGGGGAACACGAATGCGCGGCGAAGGAAATGTAGCAGAAATGGTAGCACAGCAATATCGTAAGTACACCGCAAAGTATGGGTTGAATCACGAAAGACTTGATTTGGATTGCTCGAACTTTAAAAGGCCGGGGGAGCAGATGAGGTTGTTTTAGCTAGCATTAGAATACGTTGAGCCGTTGATAAACATAGAGTGAAAATTGAGGATAAAAACATTCCTTCATACTATCTAGCTTTCTTTTTAAAAAATGATCGAGGAAATGACTTTTTAAAAAGTTTAAAAATATCAGTCAGCACAACAATTATTTTTTTAATTATGGCACAATCAAGCATAGAATGGACGGAGATGACATGGAACCCGACAACCGGCTGCAACAAGATTTCAGCAGGTTGTAAGTATTGCTATGCAGAAGTAATGACAAGGCGCTTGCTTGCAATGGGAATTGAAAAATATAAAAACGGGTTTAAAGTGGCGGTACACTAAGATGCTTTACACATTCCTTATACATGGAAAAAACCGAAAGTTCTATTTGTCAATTCGATGAGCGATTTGTTTCATCCCGAAGTTCCTTTTTCATTCATTGCTAAAGTTTTTGAAGTAATGAACAATACCCCGCAACATACTTACCAGGTTTTGACAAAAAGGGCAGACAGGCTGTACGAGCTTCATCATCGTTTAAACTGGACAAGAAATATTTGGATGGGCACTTCCGTCGAAAATGAAAAGGTAATTGACAGAATTGATTTCTTAAGAGAAACAAATGCCTTGGTTAAATTTCTGTCCTGCGAGCCTTTAATTGGTCCTTTAAGGCAAATAAATTTGGTAAATATTGATTGGGTGATTGTTGGTGGGGAAAGTGGCAGAAAAGCGAGATCAATGGAAGAAAAGTGGGTTTGGGATATCTACAAGCAATGTCAGGATGAGGATGTGGCGTTTTTCTTTAAGCAATGGGGTGGCGTTAATAAAAAGAAGTCAGGAAGATTACTGGGCGGAAAAACTTTTGATGAAATGCCTGCTATTGTTGGGTAAGGCTTTACGAGTTTAAACTGAAGCCGCCAAAAGATTTGCAGACGAAGTGATTGCGACGCAACGATGACCCAATAAAAAACCAGGGCTGGTGTCGGAACAAAAAAAAGAATTAAGCTTTCAACAGCTTATTTTTTTGGCATAGTTTTACTAAAAATATTAGTAAAACAAAAAGACAAACTTATATGGAAAGCGAAATTTTTAATAGCATATATAAAGGCACAAAAAATTTTACTCAACATGATGTTCACCGTGCAAATGCAACCGGGTTCAGCACGCCTGCTGACGAATACATGGAACGAGGGATAGACTTAAACGAGCAGCTTATTAAAAACAAACCTGCAACTTTCTTTTTTAGAATGAACGGTGATTCCATGGAAGGCGCTGGTATTTTTAGTGGCGATGTTCTTATTGTAGATAGAAGCATTACGAATGTAAACGGCAAAGTAATAGTTGCTGTTTTAAATGGTGAAATGCTGGTTCGCCGGCTCGATAAGACTTTTAACAAAATAAGACTGGTACCCGAAACAGCTAAGCTTGCTATTATTGATGTGGATCCTTTTTCTGACTTTTCTGTTTGGGGGGTGGTAACGTACGTGGTGCATGAGCCTTGAAGTAAAAAGTAAAAAGCAGAACTTTTTTTTGGGACCGATTCGTTGATACTTAATATCAAGTGTGGCAAAACAAGTAAATCAAGTAGGAGATAGGCAAAACGGGAAGGATTTATGAAAGCTATAGTGGATTGCAATAATTTTTATTGCTCGTGTGAGCGATTGTTTAAACCTCACCTAAAGACAATTCCTGTTGTTGTGCTGAGCAACAATGATGGCTGTATTATATCGCGAAGTGACGAAGCGAAGAAATTGGGTATTAAGATGGCGCAGGCATACTTCTTAAGCAAACCCTTATTACAACAATACCGTATTACCGCATTTTCCTCCAACTACAATTTATATGGAGACATGAGTAAGCGCGTGATGGATACAATGCAAAGTATGTTTCCATCTACTTGTATAGAAGTTTATTCTGTTGATGAAGCATTTGTGGACTTGTCTAATGTTCCGGCAAAAGACTTACACGCGACGGTAAAAGAGCTAAAAGAAAGAATAGGGCAATGGACGGGTATACCCGTTTCGATAGGGGTTGCCTCTACTAAAACGCTGGCAAAAATTGCTAACCGGCTTGCTAAAGAAAATAAGGAAAAAAGCAAGTGTATGTTAATACTAGACACACCCGGAAAAGTAGATGCAGCACTAAAGCGAACGCCTATAAAAGAAATATGGGGTGTAGGAAAACAATATGCCACAAAGCTGGAAAAGCTTGAAGTGAAAACCGCTTTTGACTTAAAACTAATGCCGGAGGAGTGGGCGAGGCAACACTTAGGTGGGGTGGTAGGGGTGAGATTGATAAGGGAGCTAAAGGGAATTCATTCTATAGGTTTTGACGAACAACTATCAACTAAAAAGATGGTTTCATGTACGCGGCGTTTTGGTCATCCACTAACTGATCTACATCAGATGAAAGAGGCAGTTGCGATGTATGTTAGCCGTGCTGCAGAAAAACTTAGAAGGCAACAAAGCGCCGCGAGGCAAATGACGGTTTTTGTAATTGAAAAAGCTTTAGATAAAGGAGACATTTATAAGCCAAATGAGCCAGTTAAAAGAGAGGCTGTTTTGCCCGTTGCTACTTCAGTAACAACTGAGTTAATAAAACCGGCAATTGAGTTGTTGGAGAAATTGTTCGTAAAAGGAGTTGCTTATGAAAAAGCAGGTGTGGTTTTTAGCAAGCTTGTTCCCAATGAGTCTTTACAAGCAAACTTCTTTGCAGCCTCTTCCACCACTGAGCAGCGGCTTTTAATGAGTAAGGTGGATAATATAAACTTCAGCATGCGAAATGAATTAGTGAAAATCGCCGCATCAGGTCAGCAACGGCCGTGGAAGATGAAGCAGGAACTGCTCAGCAAAAGATATACAACACGATGGATAGAATTGAGAGAGGTGAATTAATTGATCGTTAGGATTGGAAGTGTTGAATAGTTTGTAATTGATTTATTCGAAAGAGCAAGAATTATGAAAAAAAGTTAGCTACACAAAACGACCTTGTGAAGGCACTGTTTTTGTGTTTCGGTTTTAAAAACACCCATATGCAAGACCAATCATTTCAACTACTATTAAATGGTGTTCCATATATTGTTAAAGCGTCACCTTTTGACTTTAATGGAGATACCCGGTTTACCGTTAGCTATAATGGCAGCGACGATTTTGTTTTTACCTATGACCGAACTGTAGGACATTATGTGGCAATCGGAGATGATTCAGACACAGTGCCGGCAGACCTTGAAGTGGCAATAGCGGAAAGGCTATATGCCTTAGCGTAAAAGGCTTTTCTTTTATATGGATTGTTGCTTGTTGTGGTTCTTCTAAAAACATAACAAATTGAATTTTCGGATGAAAAATTTTCTTTAAACTATTAACGTTTGAAAGGCAGTTTTCAATTTTTTTTGTAACAGGCCTTAAACGAAAAAGAAATTAACCCTCTATTTTAATTGTAGGGGTTACATTTGCACAATTTGTTTAAATATGCCACGCGATAATACTATAAAATCTGTCTTAATAATTGGTTCAGGCCCTATTGTAATCGGGCAGGCTTGTGAGTTTGATTATGCCGGTTCACAAGCTGCAAGAAGTTTACGCGAAGAAGGGATTAAGGTTATCCTTATCAACAGCAATCCTGCAACCATCATGACTGACCCCATGATGGCAGATAAAGTGTACCTGCTTCCCTTGAATGTTGACAGTATTGAAAAAATACTGGCTGAAAACCAAATTGATGCTGTTTTGCCAACGATGGGTGGACAGACAGCGCTCAATTTGTGTAAGGAAGCTGATGAATTAGGGATTTGGGGAAAATACAATTGCCGATTAATTGGGGTTGACGTTGCAGCGATAGATACTGCCGAAGATCGTGAAAAGTTCAGGCAGTTGATGGTAAAAATAGGAATGGCGGTTGCACCCAGTCGTGTCGCTAACAGCGTGCTTGAGGGAAAAGAGTTTGCACAGCAAATAGGGTTTCCTCTCGTTATACGTCCGTCTTTTACGTTGGGCGGTTCAGGAGGTGGATTTGTACACAGTAAAGATGAATTAGATGAGGCCCTTAACCGCGGTCTTACTGCTTCGCCTATGCATGAGGTATTGGTTGAGAGAGCTGTTTTAGGTTGGAAGGAATATGAACTTGAATTGTTGCGCGACAAAGCCGATAATGTGGTTATCATTTGTACGGTGGAAAATGTTGACCCAATGGGTATCCATACAGGCGACAGCATTACTGTAGCACCAGCGATGACTTTAAGCGACACTGCTTTCCAAGAAATGAGGAACAAGGCTATTTTGATGATGCGCAGCCTTGGTAATTTTGCCGGCGGTTGCAATGTTCAGTTTGCGCAAAACCCCGATACGGAAGAATTAATTGCTGTTGAGATTAATCCGCGTGTGAGCCGTTCATCTGCACTTGCATCTAAAGCTACGGGTTACCCTATTGCGAAAGTTGCATCTAAATTGGCTATAGGGTATCACCTGGACGAATTGAAAAATCAAATTACTCAAACAACTTCTGCATATTTTGAACCTGCACTTGACTACGTTATTGTAAAAGTGCCCCGCTGGAATTTTGATAAGTTTAAAGGAGGAAATGATACACTTGGGTTGCAAATGAAGAGTGTGGGTGAGGTAATGTCGATTGGAAGAAGTTTTACTGAAGCACTTCAAAAGGCTTGTCAGAGTTTAGAAAATGATGCATTAGGATTGGGCTATTATGGTAAAAGCCTGATGGGAAGCAGTGAATTGATCGAATATATTAAGACACCGAAATGGGATAGAATTTTTAGAATTAAGGATGCTTTAATGCAGGGTGTTACAGTTAAAACCATTGCTACTGCAACGGGAATTGACCGCTGGTTTTTATTTCAAATTCAGAAAATTTGTGAAATCGAGAAGCAAATATTAAAATATACTATTGACACTTTGCCGGAGGATTTGTTGAAAGAGGCAAAGAAAAACGGATTTGGCGACGAGCAAATTTCGAGAATAATGCGGAATTGTACGGAGGAGCAGGTTTATGAAAAAAGAAAGGCTTTAGGAATTACGCGGGTTTACAAAATGGTTGATACATGTAGCGCGGAGTTTGAAGCAAAGACCCCTTATTTCTATAGTACGTTTGAGTAAAGCCTGTTTAAGTTTTTTATTGCCGCAGTTTTTTAAAAGTCCAGGAGTGCGACGCAATAATGTTTATAGGTGTTATAAGGTTTGCTTAACCTAAAAAACCTAAAATCTATTTCTACGATAAGGCTGCTTTAATGAGCAGCCTTATTTTTTACCAATTGAGGAGTTGTTAAGCCTGCCGCACCAGACTTACAACTTGTATGAACCGGGGTTATGTGGATAAAAGAAGAAGTAGGACGCAATGACACATAAAACAAAAGGCATCGTGTTACGTACAGTAAAGTATGGTGAAACAAGCATTATTACCACTGTATACACCGAGCTTTTTGGTATTCAATCCTATATTGTAAAGGGGGTAAGGCAAAGTTCAAAGAAGTCGTCGGCAAAGGCAATTTATTTTCAACCTGCCGCCATCCTTGATATGGTTGTGTACCATAACGAGTTGAAGAACCTGAACTTTATCAAAGAGTATCAATGGGCATATTTGTTTCAAAACCTGTTGTTTGATGTAGTTAAAAATACTGTGTCAATGTACATAGTAGAAATGCTGCAACATAGTTTGAAGCAACCTGAGGCAGGCGCTGAATTGTTTTATTTGACAGAAGATACCCTAAAACAATTAGACACGGCTAATTCAACCCTGACCGCAAATCTTCCTTTATACTTCAGTCTTCACCTTGCGGCAGAATTAGGTTTTCGCATTCGCGGAGACTATAACACGCAAACGCCGTTTTTGGATCTGCAGGAGGGCCAGTTCGTAGAACAAAAGCCTACCCACTCTTATTTTTTAGATAGGCAACTAGCCTCAGCAACTTCGCAACTGCTGGCTATTAATTTTTACAACGATCTTGAAAATATTCATTTTAGCCGGGATATACGTAGAAGTTTAATTATCGCTTATCAAAACTACGTAGCTCTCCATGTGCAGGATTTTGGAGCGATAAAAAGTTTGCCCGTTTTACAGGAGATTTTTAGTTAAAATAGATAGTAATTTCTTCTTTGCTGTTGCTTGAGTTTGAATTTTAAAAACAATTTTTAGGATATTAGATAAATGTAGGCAGAAAGCACGTACAAGCTTAAAGCAGGAGAAATACCATAATAGAAAGGTGAACCGCCATTTGAATATTATTCTCGTGTAAAAGTGGAAGGCCGACCCGAACTTCAAAATGTCCCTCTTAAACCTACAGTTTAAATACTCTAATAACCTTTACAAATCTCTTTAAGTAATGAATGTTTAAAGGGGTGACGGTTACACCATTTGCTTTGCCGGAAGAACTATGGATGAATGCAACTTCGTCGTTGTTTATTGCATTGATAATACCCATATGTCCCACCTCGCGAATGGTACTATCAGTGCCTGTAAATAAAATTAAATCTCCTGGTTTTGCATCTTTTAGTTCAACCTCAGTTTTGTAATGAGTAAAATCAATAGAAGATCGGGGAACCGCAATGTTAAAGTGATTAAATACATAGGTGATGAACCCTGAACAATCAAAGCCATTTACAGGATCAGAAGATGCATATTTATAACGAACTCCAACTAAAGAATTGGCAAACGCAAGTAATTGGGCCGGCTTGGTGTTACCTGTATTAATTGTGTTACCAGTTGTATTATTTGTAATGGGAGCAATTGCGGGTGTCGATTGCTCTTTTTCGATGCTGGCAGCAACTGGAGCTTTTGCTTCAATAATTTCTGTTGAGTCTTCTAACTGCTGTGTTGTTGGCATTTTGCCGTTATAATATTTGCACGATGTTGTTAAGGCCAGCAGAACTAAAAAAATTATTCGCATATAACTACAACGCAAAAACCTATCCAACAGATGTATGAGTATTTGATGCAATGCGTTATCAGTTAGGGAATTAAGGCTGGCAAGTACGTAATAAGCTTTTGTGAAAGAAAGGGCTCTTTAAATCGCAGTTTTGATAAAAATAACAGGTGTGTTTAAAAAAAGCGCAAAAAGTACAAGGGAGTGACACAACAATGTGGAGGAAAGAACCCAAGCCAGGACAATAACGAGCAAAAAAAATGGCAAGTTACTTATATCGCACCGCTACAACCATTTACCCTTGCTGCATTCCTGCCCTGGGGGGTTCAATAGGAGCTGGTCGTATAAGACTTGCCGGGGCAAAAGTAGGGGAATGGAATTAAACTACAAAAAATTGAGCAGGGATTTAAAAGATAGCAATTACAATAATTGGAGTGATAAACGTAGGAAGGGTACTTCGTACCTGTCAAGTCTATTTGCTTATAAACATTGGGTGACGCTATTTCAAAGGACTTATTAAAATATTAGGTGTGAGGAACGTCCTTTTCAAAAATTAAATTTTATTGCTGATATCATGCGGGGGCAGACAAAGCAAACTGCGGTAGCACTTTCTCTCCAAAATCAGCGATAAACGTTTCCTGGTCGCGGTTTACATTGTGAAGGATGACGGTATCAAAACCAAGACTGATATAAGATTTTATAAGATCAGTATGTACTGTAAGGTCTGTTGAAATATTAACCATTTCTCTCAATTTGTCAATAGTCACAAATTCACCAAGAGCATCGAACTGCTCTACCTTATATAGATCTCCCAACACGGTACCCTGAAAAATATTTGTACGCCACTGATCATACGCCCCATCAATTGCTGCCTGCTCGTCTCTTGCATACGACAGTTGTACTTTTACAATCATTGGTTTGCCCTCGCCGCCGCCCCTTCGAAAGGCCTTTACAGTTTGCTCAAGTTCATTAAGCGGTTTGTGAATCGTTGTTAATCCGTCTGCCCAACTTCCAACCCATTCGGCGGTTTCTTCAGTTACAGCAGCACCATATACAAGTGGCAATTCATCAGGCAGGGTATACAGCTTTGCACATTCTACAGTAACCCTTCCGTGATGTGTAACCTCTTTGCCGGTAAACAAGTCGCGCATTACATTCACGGATTCAAGCAATCTTGCGTTTCTTTCAGACTTAATTGGCCATATTTCACCGGTTATTCTTTCATTCAGGGCCTCTCCACTACCAAGTGAAACATGAAAACGACCAGGAAACATTTCAGCCAATGTAGCTGCAGCTTGTGCTACAATAGCGGGGTGATTTCTTTGACCGGGAGAACAAACGACACCGAAAGGCAACGAGGTAGCTTGCATAGCTGCACCTAGCCATGCAAAAGAATATCCGCTTTGTCCCTGTCTTTCACTCCACGGGTGAAAGTGGTCAGATGAGTTGATCGCCTGAAACCCTGCTTTTTCTGCCATTACTGCCAGTCTTACAAGTTCGCTTGGCTTAAACTGCTCGTGCGAAGCCTGGTATCCAATTATACTCATTGGTTGCTCAATTTATATGAGTACCATTTTTACAATTCACATTCCAATTTTATTTAGGCGGATTGTAGTGCGATTTTATTTATAGAAAATAAGGCGGGTTTTGTTGATAGTGCAGAATGGGAATAATCTTTTACGTAATCTCGAATTGTGGGAAAACTCAAAATGGTGCTTCATCCTCAATCTTTGTTTTCATTTAACTAACAAATACCTCTTTAGGTTGTTTCTTAACCATGCAAACGTCAAAACCGGTTTTTTTAAAAGCTCGTTGGGAAAATCTTATTATGGTTAACTATGAGGTTGACCCAACCATACTTCTACCTCATTTGCCTGCATACACCGAGCTCGATACTTTTGATAATAAATCACTTGTCAGTATAGTCGGGTTCATGTTTAATGATACCAGGGTTTTTCGTTTACGCTGGCCCTATCATACAAATTTTGAAGAAGTGAATCTGCGTTTTTACGTCAAACACTTTAACGGAAAAACCTGGAAGAGGGGAGTAGTGTTTGTGTCTGAAATTGTTCCCAGCCCAATAATCTCCTTAATTGCTAACAAGCTTTATCACGAGCATTACAGCGTATGCCGCATGAAGCATTTAACAGAAGTCAATAAAGATGAAATAACAGTCAGTTACAATTGGAAGCATCAAAATAAATGGAACACAATAGCGGTAAAAGCAGAAACGTCCCTAAGTGATATTAAGCCTGAAAGCGAAGAGGAATTCATTTTCGAACATTATTGGGGATACAACAAATACGATGAGAGAACTACCATTGAGTACGGCGTGGAGCACAATATGTGGCAGGTGCAGAAAGTAAAAGAATGGAAACTGAAATGTGATGTAGCATCACTTTACGGAAAAAAATTTGAACCGTACCTGTTGGCAAAACCAACATCTGTATTCTTTGCCAAAGGATCTGAAGTTGTTATAAGAAAGCCGGTATTTATTAAAAAAGGGTCGACAGACTTTTTTTAGTCAACTGTCAACCCTCTTCCGTCAACTTATAACGTCGCCATATCTATTACAAAGCGATAGCGCACATCCCCTTTCAGCATTCTTTCATACGCCTCATTAATGTCTTTGATGGCAATAACTTCTACATCCGAGGTTATTCCGTGTTCTGCACAATAATCAAGCATTTCCTGTGTTTCAGGTAAACCACCGATAAGTGAGCCAACAATGCTTCTTCTTTGAGAAATAAGATTGGATGCCGGAATTTGAGCCGCAGTTGGTGGTGCGCCAACACAAATCATTACGCCATTTGTATTTAGCATGTTCAGGTACATATTGTAATCGTGCTCGGCAGAAACTGTATCTATTATAAAATCAAAATAATTAGCAAGGTCGGTTAGTTGTTCCGGTTTTTTGGTCAATGCAAATTTGTGAGCTCCGAGCCTTTTAGCATCGGCTTCTTTTGATGGTGACGTGCTAAGCATAGTAACCTCTGCTCCAAACGATACCGCAAATTTCACTGCCATATGACCCAAACCACCAAGACCTAAAATGGCTACTTTATGGCCTGCTCCAACCTTCCAATAACGAAGCGGAGAATAGGTTGTTATGCCTGCGCACAGCAGGGGCGCAACGGCTTCTAAAGCCAGCTTTTCTGATACCCTCAACACAAAACTTTCGTCTGTGACAATGGTATTGGAGTAGCCTCCTAAAGTATTTGAACCGTCCAATCTGTCGGGACTGTTATAAGTAAATGTCGCTCCATTTTCGCAATATTGCTCCAGTCCCTGCTGGCAATTGTGACACTCGCGGCAAGAGTCTACAAGGCAACCTACACCTGCCAGATCACCCGCCTTAAACTTTTTTACATGTTCACCTACCGCAGTCACCCTTCCGACAATTTCATGTCCCGGCACGCAGGGATAGCTTGCCGGTCCCCACTCACCTCGCACGGTATGAAGGTCCGAATGGCAAACACCACAGTAAAAAATTTCTATCTGTACATCATGCGGCCGCAGGTCTCTTCTTTCAAACGAATATGGACCGAGCGGGTCGGTTGCTGATTGTGCAGCGTATGCTTTAGCTTGAGTCATATACTGGTTTTTTTGCAAAAGTAAACATTCGCACAAGTTGTAATGTTCACTTTGCTGAAAATAATTAGCTTACAAATTTCGCTCATAAATACACTTTATTTAATGGTTACAAGCAGAATCTATAATACAGCATTCTTGCGACGCTCCGTTCAGCTATTAATCTTTATGTAGCCTTTTCAGGTGGGATTGAAACCGTAAAAACTTCCAATAGTGCTGCTCAGTTAACACTATTTACGGTCGTATTTTAAATATCAATAGAATCGTACACAATAACTTTCTCCCAAAGAGAAGAGCAGTTCTTTATAAATTCAAGGTGAATAGGATGATCCTGGTAAGTTTTCTGCCCTGCGAGATCATCAAAAAATAAAAGCTCCGAAGCGCTAAATGTAGCATCAACTACCGAACGTTCTTCGGTTTTTGCAGTTACTCCAATATGTATAGCACGCACTGTTTCAATTTTCTTCAGCGTTTGCAAGCCTGCCAACAATTTAGCTAAGTCATCTTTTGAGTTAGGATTCTTCAACCAAAAGAAAACGTGGTGAACCACTTGTTTTTTATTTTGCTTTTTGCCAAGCGGCATGGCCGAAGCAGCTAGCCCCCCACCAAGAATGCCGGTGGCAGTTAGAAAATTTCGTCGTGTTTGTTTTTTCATAGTAGTATTCTTTAAAGTGTTGGTTATCGTTGTACCCGAAATTAATAATTGTAAGGATTAAAAAAAGAGTTAGTTCCAATTCATAGTGTTTTTAAAGTTTTCACGTTTTTTAATTGGTTTACTTCAAGGATGAAATAAAAAAGTTATTGTACTATCTTTATTTTCTGTCGGTAACAGGTAGGTTGTAACAATCAAAAAAAATTATTTCAAGAGTCAAACAGACCCCTATAATTTCACTTTTAAATCATTAGTTATGAAAATAGTTTTCTTTCTTATTATTTTTTATACAGCTTGCTCAACCACTTTTTCACAATCAAAAGTACCGGCACCTGAGGTGCAAATAAGGCTAGCCCTGCTATCAGCACCTGAAGACAAAAGAGACGGCGCAACAGTAATGGGCTACTCCCCAACAAAGGATTTTACTGTGCTACGCAAAGGGACTAATGAACTTATTTGTCTGGCCGACGATCCTAATCAAAGTGGTTTATCTGTTTCATGCTATCACAAGGATCTTGAGCCTTTTATGCAAAGGGGAAGAGATTTGAAAAAACAAGGAAAAAACAGCGATGAAGTATTTAAGATGCGCGAGGAGGAAGTGAAGTCTGGTAAGCTGTTAATGCCGAAGCAGCCTTCTACATTATTTGTATATTCTGCCTCAAAGGAGGATTACGATGAAGGAGGTGGCGGGGTAAAGAACGGATACATTCGTTCTGTTATTTATATACCTTATGCCACCGCCGAAACTACCGGTCTTCCATTAAAACCTGCTGCTCCTGGTTTGCCTTGGATTATGCACCCTGGAACTCATGGTGCACATATCATGATTAACCCACCTGTGCAGAAAGAGGCCGTAAAAAAGTAGTTGTGGCAGGGGTAACAGAATGCCGTATTAAATTAATCCACATTCCAAATCTTTGTTTAAATTGCTATTTTGCGTATTCACCCCTCAGTAGTATCATTTAAACTTTAGATTATGCGATCGTGGTTAGTTCTTTTAGCAATTACTTGTTTTTCAGTTTCTTTCAGTCAGACTTCGCCAAATGCTGTTAACTCCTTTAACAGTATGTTGAATTCTTGTTATGAAGAATTCCTTAAATTAAACCCGACCCTGGCATCACAAAGGGGCGATTACCGGTACAACGACCAGTTAGAAAACCCGGCCGGTCAATCTTACCGCGATCAGTCAAAAAGTATTTACCGCCGGTATTTAGATTCGCTTAAATCATATTCTTATGAGCGGTTGTCGCCGCGAGATCAGCTTAGTTACCAGATATTTGAGTATGCCATGCAAAGGGGAGTTACGGCAATGCAGTTTAAGAGCTATTTGACACCTGTTACACAAATGTTTGATTTTCGCATTTTATTCGGCCTCATGGGAGCAGGCAGCAGTAATCATCCTTTTAAATCAGTAAAAGATTATGACGACTTTTTAAAGCGCATCCAGGGCTTTGTTGCCTGGACAGATACTGCTATCAGCAATATGAGACAAGGTATTGCTCTTAACATAGTACAACCTCGTATTCTGATGGAAAAGGTAGTACCGCAATTAAAAGCGATGATTGTTGACACGCCTTCAAAAAGCAATTTTTATAAACCAATTATAAATATCCCTGCTGCTTTTTCTCAGCAGGATAAACAGAGGCTTACCGATGCTTATACAACAGCTATAAAAGAACAAATTATTCCTGCATACAGCCGGTTGCTTTCCTTTATTCAAAACGAATATTTAGCTAAGGCAAGAGAAACAATTGCTTTAAGTGCATTGCCAAACGGGAAAGAAGAATATGAGTTTCAAGTTAAGTCAATGACAACTACCAATCTGACGCCTGATGAAGTTTACGAGTTAGGTAAAAAGGAAGTTGTAAGAATACGTAAGGAGATAGAGAATGTAAAACAACAGGTTGGTTTCAAAGGTGATATAAAAGCTTTTTATATCTTTCTGGAAACTGACCCCAGGTTTACGCCTTTTAAGAAAGATGAGGATGTTGTGAATGCTTTTCATAAAATTTATGATAGTATAAAACCCCATTTGTCAGCACAATTTAGCGTAGTGCCAAAAACTGCTTTTGAAATACGGCCTATTGAAAAGTATAGAGCCGCTACAACTGCAGCCAATTATATGAGGGGAACACCCGACGGCTCACGTCCCGGTGTATTTTATTTTCCTGTAATTGACCCAAAAAAATATAATTACTGGACTATGGAAGATCTTTTTTTGCACGAAGCCATACCGGGGCATCACTACCAGCTTTCTCTTGAAACAGAAAATACAGACATACCGAATATCCAAAAAATAGGACAATATGGTGCTTATGTTGAGGGCTGGGGCTTGTATGCAGAAAGTTTGGGTAAAGATCTGGGATTGTATAAAGACCCGTATACACGAATGGGACAATTGCAGGGAGAAATGCACCGGGCCATAAGGCTGGTGGTAGATGCAGGCATGCACAGTAAAGGCTGGACCCGTGAACAAGCCATTCAGTACAGCCTTGACAATGAACCTATTTCTGAGGCTAACGCTATCTCTGAAATTGAACGCTACATTTCGTGGCCGGGACAGGCTCTTTCATACAAAATTGGCGAACTGAAGATTAAAGAAATGCGCAATAAGGCTGAAAAAGCATTAGGTAAAAAATTTGATGTTCGTGCTTTTCACTATGAGGTGTTGAAAGACGGAGCAATGCCGCTGCAAATTTTTGAAAAAAAGATGGATAAATGGATTCAGTCCCAGTCTAAGTAAAATAGGTTATAAACTTTACTTTTAAAGTTTAATGAACGGGCTAAGGAAGAGGTTGCGTTACCAGTTGGCATAATGTATTTGGCTTTATAGAAGCTGCATATTGAGATTTAGCACACGAGTGCGACGCAACTGCCGCTCAATACTTATTCCTTCGTTTTGGCCAAAAATAACGCTCATTTTTACCTGCTTGCTGTTCAACCTTTATCTTCGTAGCATGACGAAAATTTCGAAGGGTTTATTGCTAATAATTCTTTGCTTTCACGTTTCAACTGTTTATTGTCAAACGCCTGTTACTTATAATAGCGCCGACATTTACCAGCAGCTTAAAAAATTAAATGTTTTAGGAAGTATTTTATATATCGCAGCGCACCCCGATGACGAGAATAACGGCCTGCTTCCCTATTTCGCCAAAGAAAAACTTTACCGTACCGGCTACCTAAGTCTTACCAGGGGAGATGGCGGTCAAAACCTGATAGGGAGCGAACAAGGTTATGAACTGGGCATGATTCGTACGCAGGAATTGTTGGCTGCAAGAAGAATAGACGGTGCCGAACAATTTTTTAGCAGAGCCTACGAATTTGGCTTCAGCAAGAGTTCTGAAGAGGCCCTGAAGTTTTGGGGAAGAGATAAAATTTTAAGTGATGTAGTGTGGGTGATTAGGCAGTACCAGCCGGATGTAATTATCAAGCGTTTTCCACCTGATAAAAGAGCCGGTCATGGCCACCATGCTGCCTCTGCAATTTTAGCGGATGAAGCATTTACGGCAGCTGCAGATCCCAATCGTTTTCCTGAGCAACTTAAGTATGGGGTAAAACCATGGCAGGCCAAAAGAATCTTATGGAATACATTCAATTTTGGTGGGAACAACACTACTAGTGAAGACCAGTTAAAAGTAGAGGTCGGCGGCTATAATCCGCTAATTGGCAAAAGCTATGGCGAGCTGGGTGGTGAAGCAAGAAGCATGCACAAAAGCCAGGGCGAAGGAAGGCCAAGAAGACGTGGACCGGTAACCGAATATTTTACCACAACTGCCGGGGATGCGCCTAAAACAGATTTGATGGATGGAATAATGATCGATTGGAAAAGGATACCTGGAGGTGAAAACGTAGGAAGCCTGGTAAACCAGGCTATTACTGATTTTAAATTGGAAAATCCGGCGTTATCGGTGCCCGCATTAGTAAGAATTTATACGGCAATAAAAGCTTTACCTGAGACAAACTGGAGGAATAAAAAACTGAGTGAAACACAGACTTTAATAGAAGCATGCGCCGGCCTTTTTGCTGAAGCAACAACCAACGAACAAAATATAGTACAAGGCGACAGGCTTGCTGTTACCTTTTTTGTAAATAGCCGCGGCGCGGTTAACGCAACTGTTAAGAACATAAATTTTGAAACTTTCGATACTACTTTTTCTTCGCCTCTTGCCTCAAATCAAACCTTGTCTGTCAACAAGATTTTTCGTGTTAGTGCTGATAAAAAAATAACTCAACCTTACTGGCTTGAGTATCCGCAATCAGAAGGGGCGTTCGATGTAAGAGATCAGATGCTGATAGGAAAAGCTGAAAATGATCCTGCCTTTGAGGCCACTTTCACTATCAATATTGCACAAACTGATTTTACTATTCGTAGGCCGGTTCAGTATAAAGTGGTAGATCCGGCAAAAGGCGAATTATACCAACCTGTGGCAGTATTGCCGAAGGTTGAGTTTAATTATGCAAGAGAAAATTATGTTTCATTAAATGGCAATCCCGTTGCTGCACCCATTCATTTTAAAACCAATTTTCACGATACTACTCACTATATTATCAATCAAAAATATTCTGAAGCATGGGCAAACAACTTTCCTTCGGTTAGTTATAATGCAGCCAATAGCGAGAATGCCATCTCAAGTACCTTCACCTCAAAGTCTAAAGAAACCAATACTACAGAAGCCATTAGTTTAAGTACAATCGACGGCAAGTATAGTGGCTATACAAAGACAATCTCTTACGATCACATTCCAACCCTTACCTATTTCCCTGAAGCAAAAGCTAACCTGTTAAAGGTGGATGTAAAAACAGTTGGAAAAAAAGTAGGCTATATTGTTGGTGCAGGAGATAAAGTTCCCGAAGCGTTAACAGCACTTGGCTATAATGTTTCTTACCTTGATGAAGCCGGGGTAAACGATGAAAGCTTAAAACAATTTGATGCAATAATTGTAGGCATCCGGGCCTATAACATCTTTGAATATCTTAGTAACAAGAATGATGTTTTTAACCGTTATGTTGAAAACGGAGGTAACATGATTGTGCAGTATATGAAAAGTATGCAGGTTGGGTTAAAAAGAATTCAAACCGGCCCTTATCCTTTTACGGTTACCGGCACAAGGGTTACTGAGGAGAATGCGAAAGTCAGTTTCTTATTACCCAAACATCCTGTTTTTAATTATCCTAACAAGATTACCCAAAAAGATTTTGAAGGTTGGATTCAGGAGCGCAGTACCTACCAGGTTGATCAGTCAGACGAGCACTATGAAAAATTGATTAGTATGAATGATGTTGGTGAAAAGGAAAGCAACGGAAGCCTCGCCATCGCAAAGTATGGCAAAGGAAATTATGCGTATGTTGGGCTTGTATTGTTCAGGCAGTTGCCTGGTGGTGTTCCCGGAGCCTATCGTTTAATGGCAAATTTAATAGCGCTTCCAAAAAATAAATAGCATGGCAAAACAATTTCAGCCCAGGAAGAAGATAGGATTTGCAGTGCTTGTTATTATTGGCTTGCTGTTAGGGCTGGCAATAAAACACGTTGCAATTGGTTTAATTATAGGATTGGTGTTTGGTTTACTGGCAAGTGGAATGATAGATGGCGGAAAGAAAGGAGATGGAAAATGATGGCAGTTGATGGCTTGCCGATGACAGAAAGAAAACTGGCTTGTTTGCTTTTTTTGATACCAGCATTTGTTTGCTGCTTAATCATCGTTGCGTCGCATTTCGTTCATCTAAGAATCTATATATAGCTTTTATCATAATTGTTTTTGGCAGAACCATAATTTATTGAATTATTGAGATTTTCAGGATGGGTGAAAAACCATCCTGCACTACACCATCAAAAAAAAGCCGCGAACTAGAAAACTGAAACGGGTAACGGAAGACAGCTAATAAGTAACAGGTGATTTTAAACTTAAACTTTGAAACCTAAAACTCATCATATCCCTCTTTTTAAAAAGTGGAGCCACTGGTACTGGTTTGTAATTCTGTTCTTGGTACTATTCATTATCTTTCTCGCCTGGTTTACTAATTATTTTTCATGAGTGGTATCGACTGGATTGTATTGTCACTGACCTTGCTAGGTATCATTGCTTATGGCTTATACAAGAGCCGTACATCAAAAGATCTTGATGGTTATTTTCTTAGCAACAGATCAATGCCCTGGTATCTGGTGTTGCTTAGCATTATGGGTACTCAGGCCAGTGCCGTCACTTTTCTTTCAGCCCCCGGCCAGGCATACACCGATGGAATGCGCTTTGTGCAATACTATTTTGGCTTACCTCTCGCCATGGTTGTTTTATGTATCACGTTTGTTCCACTATTTAGCCGGCTTAAGGTGTACACCGCGTACGAATTCTTAGAGCAACGTTTCGACGTAAAAACCCGAACACTTACATCCTTTCTTTTCTTATTACAAAGAGGTTTGTCTACCGGCATAAGCATTTATGCGCCTTCTATTATACTTTCTTCATTACTTGGTTGGGATATTTTTCTTACCAATATTGTTATGGGTGGACTACTGATTATTTACACCGTTACAGGCGGAGCAAAAGCGGTGGCTTATACCCAACAACTTCAATTCGTAATCATCTTTATCGGGATGTTTCTTGCAGGTTATATGATTATTCACCTGCTACCCCCCGAAATCGGATTTGCTGATGCACTACGCGTAAGCGGCGCGTCGGGCAAAATGAATGTAATTACTACGGGAATAAAAGATGGTCACTTTGACTGGAATGATAAATACAACATCTGGAGCGGTATAATTGGGGGCTTCTTTTTAGCCCTGTCATATTTTGGTACTGACCAGAGCCAGGTAGGTAGGTATCTAACAGCAAAAAATAGTACCGAAAGCAAATTAGGTCTTTTGATAAACGGGGTGGTAAAAGTGCCAATGCAGTTTTTTATCCTGCTGATTGGTGCCATGCTTTTTACGTTTTACCAGTTTAAGCCTTCTCCTGTTTTTCATAATGGCGCTGTTGAACGAAAAGCACAACAAACAGCTTATAAAGATTCACTTGCGGCCGTGCAAGCTACCTATGTAGTAAAGAATGCGAGACAAGGTGAACTAGGTATGCAGTATTTACAAGCATTTCACGGCAAAAACGACGTGCAAACAAATGCTTTAAAAGATAGCATCCAGGCAACTAACATTCAACTAGACTCGCTGCGAAAATCTTATAAATCATATATTAAAAAGGCCCTGCCGCTGGATGATAATAACGATACCAATTATATCTTTCTTCGGTTTGTGATAGACTATTTGCCGGTAGGATTAATTGGCTTGTTGATAGCAATAATTTTTTTAGCTGCATGGGGCTCAATTGCCGCTGCCTTAAATTCTTTGGCATCCTGTACCATGATCGATTTTCATCGCCGCTACCACAACGCCAGCCAGGATGTGAGTGACGAACAATCTAAAAAGGAGTTTCGGTTATCACGCTATTACACTTTTGCCTGGGGCATATTTTGTATTATCGTCGCACAGTTCGCCTATAAGATGGGCAGCCTTATTGAAGCCGTAAATGTGCTTGGGTCTCTATTTTACGGCGTTATTCTTGGTATCTTCCTGGTTGCCTTTTACTTAAAACAAATCGGGGGAAAAGCAGTTTTCTGGAGTGCAGTAATTTCAGAAATAATAGTAGTTGCGTTATTTATTTTAAACCAGAAAGGGTTGCTCGACTTAAGTTTCCTGTGGTTAAATGCTGTAGGCGCTTTGCTTGTTGTAGCATTTTCTCTCGGGCTTCAATTAGTAGTAAAGCTTGGTCAAAAGAATTAGTTTGAATATTTTAGCTCACTTTCTTCTCCGATCTGATGCTGTATTAAAAGTAACTTTTCTAAAAGTCAGGTCAGCTATAAAAGAATTATAAATAAAAATGAAAACATCACTTACCTATCTCTTCTTTCTATTCCAGCTTACAGTTACTGCACAGCCAGCGAAGGTTCAGCCCGCTCCTTTCTTTAACGAAATACAGCAGTTTAAAAAACAGGACAGTATTTCTTTTCCTCCAAAAAATGCCATCCTCTTGGTAGGTAGTTCTTCGTTCCGCAAGTGGCAGGACGTGCAGTCTTACTTTCCTGGTTATACAATCATCAACCGCGGATTTGGCGGGTCTGTTTTACCTGATGTCATTCGTTATGCAGATGACATTATTATACCTTATCATCCTAAACAGGTACTTATTTATTGTGGCGATAATGACCTTGCTTCTTCAGATACCATTACACCTGAAATTGTTACACGTAGATTTAAACAACTTTTTTATATCATCCGTAGCAAACTACCAACAGCTACGGTTACCTACGTATCTATTAAGCCGAGCCCAAGCCGTCAAAAGTTGATGCCAAAAATGATAGAGACAAATGCAATGATTTTAAGGTTTTTGAAAACTCAAAAAAATACTTCCTTTATAGATGTATTTCATCCCATGCTTTTGCCGGCAGGAAGAGCAATTCCCGAGATTTTCCTTTCAGACAGTTTGCATATGAACGAAAAAGGATATGCTATCTGGAAAAAGGCTATTGCGGTCAAATTGAAAAGATAAAGCTGGAAGTCGCAGAAACACGCCTTTTGTTTTTTTGGTTGAATGATCTATTAAAGCCCGGTTGTATTTTTAATTAATAACCTATCTATGCCAAACTGGAAAAATATTTTTATCGAATCTGCAGCGGCAATTGAAGAAAAGTGGGATGAACTCAGCTCGAAGATGAGTAACAGGTTGGGCCTCAGCGATCCTATTCAAATAGTACCTTATCGAACTTATGGTACCCAGCAACGGGTGTATGTTAAGGGGCGGGTATTGGAAGATAAAAAAATAACAAGTGCCGGCGATAAGGATACAATACTTAACAATCTGCTTAATATGTACAAGCGCTTCGAAAGCGATGAAGTGCAAGGTGCAGAGCTGAAGGTAATTCTGGCAGAGGAGGAACACACCGTAACCACCGATAAAGAAGGATATTTTGTCCTAAATCTAAATCCTGTTGTACCCATCGTTAATGAAGATCTATGGCACCACCTACCTCTGCATTTGATCCATGCACCAATACCTTTTGAAAAGGATCTGAAGGTAAATGCAGAGGTCATGATACCACCAACCGACGCAGAATTTGGTATCATCAGCGATATCGATGATACAATAATCAAAACCGCAGCTACCAGCATGCTTTCAATGGGTAAGACTGTCTTAATGAATAATGCAAGAACAAGATTGCCATTTGCGGGCGTAGCAGAATTTTACAAAGCGCTACAGTTGGGACGTAATGGTAAACGCAACAATCCATTCTTTTATGTAAGCAGCAGCCCCTGGAATATGTATGACCTATTGAAAGACTTTCTCGACTTCAACAATATTCCCGCAGGACCGCTGCTTCTGCGCGACATTGGTTTTGGGGGAGACGCCGCATTTCGCGGAGGCCACATGGGTCATAAGTTCAAGGAAATAAAACAGATTTTGGAAGCTTACCCCCATTTGAAGTTTGTGCTTATCGGTGATAGCGGCCAGGAAGATCCTAAGATTTACCAGGAGGTAGTAAAACAATTTCCTGATCGTGTGCTTGCCATCTATATACGTGATGTACAACTGCCCGAAAGAGAAAAAATAGCAGTGGATGTTTCAAAATCGCTCTTTGCAGATAAAATTGAAATGGTCATTGTTGACAACACCGTAGAGGCTGCTGAACATGCAGCAAAGATCAATTTGATTTACACCGAAGCAATAGCGGCAGTAGAACAGGAAAAGCGAGAAGACAAAGGACAAGAAACTGGAAAAGAAGATGCTACTGTTTTGTAGCCATGTATTAATCATCTTTTTGGCCGCAACTTTATGTTAGTCGATGTTGCCGAAGAACTGTTACAGCTTTCCGTCGATGGCGTTAATTACTGTAACGCATCCTGAATAAAAATACCGGTATAAATACTTTCGCTAAAAGAGACATTTCATTTTTGTCAGTATTCGTCTTATACAAACTTTAAAGAAAACGACCATGATTACTTGCCTAAAGAAAAACGTCCTGCTTGCAGCCACGGTTCTTTTTGTACAATCCCTCAAATCACAGACTTCCATCCAGCAGTACCAGAATGTAAAATTTTCGCAGGTGGAGATCAACGATAAATTCTGGCGGCCAAAAATCGACAAGGTATCTACAGTTACCATTCCTGTTTGTATCGATCAAACCGAAGTAAAAACACCAAGGATCCGCAATTTTGAAATTGCTGCGGGAAAACGCAAGGGAAAGTTTGAGGGTATCTTTTATGACGACTCCGATGTTTTTAAAGCGCTTGAAGCAATAGCGTATTCATTAAAGAATCGTCCTGATCCCATGCTTGAAAAGAAGGCGGATGAATGGATTGATTTGATAACCGCTGCGCAACAAAAGGATGGTTATATAAACACTTATTATTCGCTGCAGTTTCCGGAAAAACGATGGACGGATATGAGCATGCACGAAGATTATAACGGGGGGCACCTGATAGAGGCTGCCGTTGCTTATTTTGATGCAACTGGCAAAAGAAAGTTGCTGGATGTATCAATAAAGTTTGCCGATCATTTTGCGTCTCTTTTTGGTCCCGGTAAAAAACATTGGGTTACGGGCCACCAGGAACTGGAGCTTGCCTTGGTTAAGCTGTTTGTGACCACTAAGAATGACAAGTATCTTAAGCTTGCTGATTGGTTGTTAAGTGAAAGGGGCCATAAATACGCTAAAGGATATACATGGAGCGATTGGAAAGACACGGCATATGCACAGGATTTAAAACCTGTAAAGGAGCAAAAAGAAATTACAGGTCATGCAGTTCGTGCTATGTATATGTACACGGGCGCTGCCGATGTAGCTGCGCTAACTGGTGACAAGGGATATGTAAAAGCAATGGAAGACGTGTGGGAAGATGTAGTATATCGAAACATGTATATTACCGGTGGCATTGGTTCTGCCGGTCGCAATGAAGGTTTTTCAACAGATTACGACTTGCCTAATGAAAGTGCTTATTGCGAAACATGTGCATCCGTCGGTATGGTACTATGGAACCAAAGAATGGGAATGCTTACAGGCGAAAGCAAGTATATTGACGTGCTCGAAAGAAGTTTATATAATGGGGCTCTCGATGGCATTTCTCTCGATGGAAGCCAGTTCTTCTACGGTAATCCACTGGCTTCGGTAGGAAGCAATGCGAGGCGCGACTGGTTCGGAACGGCTTGCTGTCCGGCAAACATTGCACGCCTGATCGCATCTCTCGGCAATTATATTTATGGAAGTAACAAAGATGGAATTTATGTTAATCTGTACGTCGGAAGCAATACAGCAATCTCGGTGGGCAAGCAGCAGGTGCCTCTGACGATGAAGACCAACTACCCATGGGACGGCAACGTACAGCTAACTTTATCTCCTTCGAAAAAAACAAGTTTTGGACTTCGCCTACGTATCCCCGGATGGGCAAATGGGGAGGCCGTTCCTGGTGACTTGTACCGATTTGAGGATACCTCGGTAGCGCCTTTTACTGTTAAGCTAAATGGCAAAGAAGTTTCTTACAAAAGAGAAAAAGGGTACCTCGTTTTGCAAAGAGAATGGAAAAAAGGAGACGTGGTAGAACTTACCTTACCAATGGACATAAAACGAGTAATTAGCAGGCCTGAAGTAACTGAAAACATTGAAAGAGTAGCGCTGCAAAGAGGGCCACTGGTGTATTGTGTTGAAAGCACAGATAACAATGGAAAAGCCTGGAACTTAATACTGCCCCTCAATGCAAGTCTGACTACTGTAGAGAAAACTGTTCTTTCTGAACCGGTTATTTCTATACAGGGACCGGCACCCCGGTTTACAGTTTCTTCTGATGGTTCTAATATTACCACAGAAACTAAACAAATTGTTGCAATCCCTTATTACACTTGGGCAAATCGTCAAAAAAGCGAGATGCAGGTGTGGCTACCAACAAAAATAAAAGACGTAAGGGTAAATAGGTAGCCTAATGGCATGTTTACTTTTAGAGGTAGCTTTTAAGGAAATACAAAAATGTCTTTCATTTGCCTAGAATGTATTTTTAGTATTTTTTTACCAGGCATATATTCCCTGATATTTCATCGTTGCGTCGCATTTCGTTCATCTGCAAATCTTCGATCAAACTTTATTGCATTTTATTAATATTCCCCCGATCCGTTCTTTAAAGCTGATAACGACACGATCAACGTTAAAAAGAAGACACAGTCTAAGAACAATAATTATGTTAAAAACAGGTAGACGTCAAAGTAAAAATTAGAAGATATGTCTACTTTTGGCACTCCAACAAATTCCTATGCAACTTATTAAAGGTTCAATATCTCGTTTTATTTCTACCCCAGCTTTTCAATCTCTCTTCTTTTTAATGATTTCATTTTTTATCTTCTCCGCAAAAGTTGTTGCCCAAACAAATAAAATAACACTCTCGGGGCTGGTCAAAGAAAGTAAAGGAAAAGAGGGGATACCATACGTAAATGTCGCATTGAAAAATGCAAAAGACAGCAGCTTTGTTTTAGGTACGATCACCAATGAAGAAGGTCGTTTTACAATGGCCGATGTAAAGAGCGGTAACTATAACCTCGAGATTTCTTATATAGGTTTTCAAAGCAAAACACAACCAGTGCTGGTTGGCCAATTGAGTGCTTTTCTTGATTTGGGTAATATAGAATTAGATAGAGACTCGCGGGTATTAGATGCAGTTACGGTTACCTCAGCGCAAGCCAGCGGAGTATCGGACAAAATGGATAAGAAGAGTTTTTCTATTGCTGACAATGTTAGCCAGGCGGGTGGTTCTGTATTGCAGGCAATGAATAATCTTCCGGGGGTTACAACATCACAAGACGGTAAAGTGCAACTAAGAGGTAGTGATAAAGTGGCTGTTTTAATTGACGGTAAACAAACAGCTTTAACGGGTTTTGGCTCGCAAACGGGGTTAGACAATATCCCTGCTTCGGCTATAGACAGAATAGAGATCATTAATAATCCTTCGGCAAAATATGATGCAAACGGTAATGCCGGCATCATCAATATTATCTATAAGAAAAATAAGCAGGAAGGCTTTAATGGTAAAATCGGGCTAATGACCGGGCTAGGTGCATTATGGCAGAAAAGAGAAAACCTGCCAGGCATTCGTCCACAATACCAACGTACTCCAAAGATAAATCCATCATTGTCTCTCAACTACCGTAAAAACAAAGTCAACACTTTTTTGCAGGGCGATTGGTTGTATACAGAAACCCTTAACAGGAATGAATTTACTACCCGTTTTTACGACAACGGAGACATTGTACAACAACAGGCTAAAAGAAACCGAAATACATCATACGCTACAGTAAAAACAGGAGTGGATTACAATATAAACAGTCAAAATTCTCTTACTGTTTCCGGCTTCTTCAATAGAGAAAAAATTATTGACCGTGGCGACATTCCTTACTTTAATAATGACCTTTCTAAGCGAAACCGTTTATGGCAGTTTTTAGAAGATGAGGTTAAATATACAGTAACAGCAACTGTTGGATACCTGCATAAATTTAAGCAGCCAGGACATTCACTGAATATCAATTATAACTATACCTGGCATCGCGAAGACGAGAAATATTTCTTTACGAACATAATGCCTACGTTCACCGGACAAGATGCTTTTGCAATGTTGTCTGATGAATACGTGAACGATTTTACTGTCGATTATGTTCGTCCATTAAAACACGGCCGTTTTGAAGGAGGTTTGAAATTCCGCTTGAGAAGTATACCTATCAACATGCAATTCTTCCCTGGTCTTAACTCACCTATAGATTTCCAGGCTGGAGGCTTTGCTGAGTATCGTGAAACCATTCCTGCCGCCTATGGTAATTATGTGTACGAAAGCAATAAGTTTGAGTTAGAGGCCGGGTTACGTATGGAGTATGTGCGGGTAGATTACGAGGTTAACCCCAATCACAATACGTACAAAAGTGACGGGTATACCTACACCCAACCTTTTCCAAATGTTCGCTTAGCTTATAAACTAAACGACAACAACAAAGTTTCTTTCTTCTACAATCGCCGTGTAGATCGTCCAAATGAAGTTGATATCAGGATCTTTCCAAAATACGATGAGCCTGAACTTTTAAAGGTCGGTAATCCTGCACTTCGTCCGCAATTCACCAACTCTTTCGAATTGGGTTATAAGAGCAACATAAGCAAGGGTAGTATTTACACCGCTTTATACCACCGTATTATTGACGGAACCATCACCCGTATTGCTACACAGGTTCCCGGAAGCACCATCTTATACAACGTCTTCCAAAATGCGGGTCGCAGCTATAACACAGGTGCGGAAGTAGTGTTACAGCAAAATATTTCTAAGGCGTTTTCTTACAATGCCAGTGCAAATGTGTACCGTAACCGGATTAATAGTTTTTCTGTAGTAAATAGATATCCTGTTCCAAGCGTGTATACTTCTGAGACTGATAATGCAACTTCCGGTAACGTAAAGTTGAACGGCTTGTTCCACCTGCCCAAACAAGTGGATGTGCAGCTTACCGGTATTTACCTTGCACCCGATATTATTCCCCAGGGACGAATTGGTTCAAGATTGTCAGTAGACCTGGGTATTAAAAAGCAGGTGCAAAAAGGCAAAGGGGAACTTTTCTTAAACGGAACCGATATCCTAAATACCCTCAATATCAGGAAAGATATTAAAGGTAATGGCTTCCGTTATGAGACAGTTGACTATTACGAAACGCAGGTGTTTCGATTGGGGTATAGTTATAAGTTTTAGCAGGCAGCTATAACGCTTCTCTCATTTGTTCTTCTCGAAGCTTTTTTTTGCTAATGCCAATTGGAACAATCTGCTTATAATCTGGTGATATAGAAGCAGAAGGAATATTGCCTTGATACTAACTGTAACAAGTCCCTGTTGCTTTATTATTTTAAACGCAAGATTTTTAATAGATGGAAACAATAATTTGAATATCTCTTTTTTGTTTTCTGGTACATCAGCTTCATCGATTCCTAAAACGTTGTCCAAAGCTGGAGATACTTTCAACACCTTGCAGATCTTCTTTAAATTTTTCTTAGTAGGAGTAGCACCACTTTCTACTTTTGATAAGGAAGTTTGAGATATACCTGTTTTCTTTGACAAGTCAGCTTGAGTGACGCCAATTTACTTTCGTATAATTATTAAGTAGTAATTAATAAATGGGGTTTAAATAACACGTCTCGCTTAAAGTTAGTTTCTACTTCTGCCTTGTACTAAAACAAACCTTCTCTGAGTTTTGGCGATAATTTCGGTAGCAAATGAAGGTACCCGTATTCGGGCGGCTTTAGTCGGTGAATTTTAACCCGTATAAAGGCGTTCTTAGGCCTCCTGCATTAGATCTGTTCCTTTTACAAAGCCGCTGAAGGTGCTATTGGAAAAAAGCCGAATGAAGAAATACAAGTACAAGTGAGTGACACAACAATGTACCAACAATGCTTCTCTGCCGGAACCCAATCAAGAACTCTCACTCCTCATCCAAGCCCCCAACTTTCATACACCGATTTTTTCTCACCCCAATCCTAAATCCCGTCCGGTTTTCAATTCTTTCTTTATATTCATGCTTCCGATGTTAATTCTTTGACCTTTTAACCCTTGCTACCAATATGAACCGACGCGGTGCCGTTAAAAATTTAGTTCTGGCTACCGGAAGTTCAATTGCCCTTCCTTTGTGGATGAAGGCTTTTGGAGCCGGCAATCTTACCCACCTTTCATCCTTTTCTGCCAGGGAGCAGCAAATACTTGCAAGCATTACCGACACTATAATCCCGCCAGGAAATTCTATTGGCGCCTTATCAGTGGGAGTAGACAAATATTTTCAAAAAGTGGTTGATGACTGCTATGAAAAGGCTGAACAGGAGAATGTGAAAAAAGGATTACATCAATTGGAAGCTGCTACCCAAACCGGGTATGGCAAGCCATTTACCGATTGTACTCAGCAAGAACGGCAGGCTCAACTTGAAAAGTGGTCGCGTTCGCAGGACAAAGATGAAAAGGATTTTTTCAACCTGGTAAAAAGAGAAACCATTGTTGGATACAATACTTCACAAGAGGTTTTGGGGGGATTACTTAACTATAAAGTTGCACCGGGACATTATTACGGCTGCGTGCCTCTAACCCCTAAAGGGGGATAAAAGAGGCTGAATTATTTCGGCCCGGCTAATTTAAATGTAAAGGCATAAGCATGAGTAACATTCCAGATACATCAAAGAACAGAACTTACGACGCCATTGTGATTGGCTCGGGCGCGAGTGGGGGATGGGCGGCAAAAGAACTTTGCGATAAAGGATTAAAAACACTTGTACTGGAAAGAGGCCGTGATGTAAAGCATGGCGTAGATTACCCGGCTGCATCTAAAGCGCCCTGGGACTTTGAGCATAGAGGCGCGGTAACACTGCGGGAGAGAACGGCTTTGCAGGGATCAAGGTTTTTACGTGCAGAAACGCTAAACTGGGCAATGAAAGACGATGAGCAACCTTTTATCCAGGAAAAGCCTTTCCGATGGGTTCGCGGTTATCATATGGGTGGAAAATCGTTGTTGTGGGCAAGGCAAACACAACGTTGGAGTGATTATGATTTTGAGGGTCCACAGCGTGACGGCTTTGCTGTTAACTGGCCCATCCGTTATAAAGATCTTGAACCATGGTACAGCTATGTTGAAAAATTTGCAGGGGTTGCAGGTGATAAAGATGGGCTGCCGGTACTGCCGGACAGCGAAGTGATGCCGGGTTTTGAAATGAGTTGCATAGAGCAATATTTCAAAGAAAATGTAAAAAAGCATTTCAATGACCGCGATGTTATAAAAGGAAGATGTGCACACCTTACTGATCCACAGACGATACATACGCAGCAGGGACGGGGTAAATGCCAGAACCAAACAATGTGCAACAGGGGTTGTTTATACGGGGGGTACTTTAGCAGCAATGCATCTACGCTGCCATGGGCTCAAAAAACGGGCAAGTTAACTTTGCGTCCGCATGCTGTTGTTCATTCAATTATTTACGATGAAAAGAAGGGCAAGGCAACGGGTGTTAGGGTGATTGATGCCACGACTAAGGAGATGATAGAGTTTTATGCATCAGTCATTTTCCTGAATGCTTCTACGCTTAACAGCAATGCCATATTATTAAATTCTACTTCTAATCGTTTTCCCAATGGTTTGGGTAACGACGGAAATGTGTTAGGCAAATTCATATCGTGGCACAACTACCGGGGTAAAGGTGGGGCCGAATATGAAGGCTTTACAGACAAGACTACAGACGGTCGTA
>NZ_JAOQAH010000042.1 GCF_025963695.1 Segetibacter sp.
TCATCAAAAAGTAAAGTGCCTATTCCTTTACCTCTCAGTTCTTCTGTAACCAAAAGATCTTCTAAATACATTCTTTGCCCTTTCCACGTACTATACCTGATGTAATAGAGGGCAAAAGCCTGAACAAAACCATTGGCTTCTGCAACAAAACCCCACCAAACAGGTGCTTTACCAAAACCACTTTCCTCAAAATGTTGTAGTGAAACAGTTACTTCATCCGGGGCTTTTTCAAACACGGCTAATTCGTGTATCAACTCTAAAATTCTTGAACAATCTTCTTTTACTGCTTTCCTGATTAAAACATTATCCATTCCGTGTTTCATTTTTTTTGCAATTATTACCTGAAGCTTCAAAAATACGTTATTGCCACAGTGAAAATGCCTCGTTGCAGTAATGTATGCTAAAGAGGCAATGTTAGCACGTTCAGAAGTAAGAAATCGTACATGGTAAGCATAAAGCATTTGTTTGCTGCGCAAAGATTTGCAGCACACGGGTGTGACACAACAATGTTTAAAGTGAGGACAAAAGTTGGCTAAAAAAGAACTAACGAAAGTTTCTTAAAATAAAAAGGCCGCAAAGAAATGGTCTTGCGGCTCAATATTTTATAGCTTTTAAAAAAAGGAAAACCTGGTTAACTCTTAGCATCGTAGGCCCACTTTACAAGAGTAGCACCCCACGTAAAACCACCACCAAAAGCGGCAAGTACAAGGTTGTCACCTTTTTTTAACTTGTTTTCCCACTCCCACAAGCACAACGGAATAGTTGCTGAAGTGGTGTTACCATAACGCATAATGTTAAGCATCACTTTTTCAGACGGTATGCCCATACGGTTAGCAGTTGCATCTATAATTCTTTTATTTGCCTGGTGGGGAACCAGCCATGCTATGTCGTCACCGGTAAGATTGTTTCTTTGAAGAAGTTCGTAAGCAACATCGGCCATTCCCACTACAGCAAACTTAAAAACCGACTGGCCCTCCTGGTAGATGTAATGCTCTTTTGCTGCCAGTGTTTCTGCTGAAGCTGGTTTTCTCGATCCACCGGCTTTCATGTTAAGATATTTTTCTCCGCTTCCATCTGTTTTTAAGTTGCTGTCTAAAACCCCGAAACCTTCTTCACTGGGCTCAAGCAGTACTGCGCCGGCACCATCTCCAAATAATATACAGGTCGTTCTGTCGCTGTAATCCACAATTGCACTCATTTTATCTGCCCCAACCACAACTACTTTTTTATATCGTCCGCTTTCAATCAGCGAAGCACCCATTGTCAATCCGAATAAAAATCCTGAACATGCTGCTCCCAAATCAAAGCTGAAGGCATTTTTAGCACCTATTTTTTCACTTATGATGTTTGCCGTAGCAGGAAATAACATGTCGGCAGTAACAGTGCAGCAAATAATTACGTCAATTTCAAGCGGATCAATACCTCTCTTTTCACATAAATTCAGAACAGCAGGCGCTCCGAGGTCTGACGTTGCTTTTCCTTCGCCTTTCAATATTCTTCTTTCTTCGACACCTGTTCTTGATTTTATCCATTCATCATTTGTGTCTACAAGTGTTTCAAGCTCTTTATTAGTCAATCTGTATTCAGGAACATATCCGCCCACACCGGTAATTGCTGCGCTAATTTTTTGTGCCATTTATTGCTTTAGTATTATTTAATTCGGGGGATAAAAGTAATTGTTTATTCTTGAATAGTAAAAGCGGCAAAGTTTGAGGCTTTTGGAGGTAGAAACATAACTAAAATAATATTTGTACTTCGCCTTTCATCTTATATTTTTGAAACCCGGTTAAATAATTACATGTGATTGCGTTTGTTAGAGGAAAGTTTGTGGTTAAGAATCCTGCCCAGGTTATTGTTGATGTGAATGGTGTTGGCTACGAATGCCAGGTTAGTTTAAATACTTACTCTGCTATCAGCAACCAGGATAGCGGTCAATTGTTTACCTATGTTCATATTACTGAAAACAACCAGACCCTGTATGGGTTTGCAGAGTTGTCTGAAAAAGAACTTTTCACACAACTGATAAGTGTTTCTGGAGTTGGTGCAGCAACGGCAAGAATGATGTTGTCTGGAATGAAGCCTGATGAAATTATAAAAGCAATTGTGCAAAGCAATGCAAGACTACTGGAAAGCATCAAAGGAATAGGCAGAAAAACAGCAGAAAGGCTGTGTTTAGAATTAAAAGACAAATTGAGTAAGAACCTGAATGAAATTATTCTTACTTCTTCCGGATCTAACAAAGTGGAAATGGATGCATTGAATGCACTAGTTTCTTTAGGAATTCCCAAGCTAAACGCAGAAAAGGCATTAAAAAACGTTATTGAAGCAAATGGCACCAGCATTCAATTAGAAGACCTCATAAAAAAAGCCCTGAAAAATATATAGCCTATAGAGAGAATTGTACTTTAAACAGCCCTCGGTGTCGATACGTTATTATTACAAATTTTCTTTAACAGTTTCCATTATTCTATCTGCTTTTGGGGTAACCTGTTCCTATGCACAAGATACAAGCCGTTCCACTTCTAGAGATACAACCCGCTTTCCTATAAGTGACAGAGTTGGAGATCCATTTACCTACAATTCAAATAATCCTTTCAATCTTTCTGATACAGCTTACATAAAAAGGGACATTCAATACGACCCTAAAACAAAGCAGTATTACATAGTAGAAAAAATAGGGAGTTCTTACTATAGAACGCCTACTTACCTCACTTTCGAGGAGATGATGCGTTTCAAAGCACGGCAGTCAGAAAGTGAATATTTTAGAAAAAGGGCGAATACTTTAAGTGTATTAAACAGGAAAGTTGAACGGCCTAAGCTTAGAACCTACGACAAATTATTTGATCGCATTTTTGGAGTAGGGCCTAATGGTCTTAAAGTAGATATTCGCCCACAAGGAAATGTAGACATTACCGCAGGATATGAAGGACAGAACATAAAAAACCCAACGCTTCCTGAAAGCGCCCGAAGAAATGGTGGCTTCGACTTTAATATGAATTCGAATATTAATGTGATTGCCAACATCGGGGATAAGTTAAAGCTTCCGATTAACTATAATACCCTTGCCAATTTCGACTTTGAAAACCAGTTAAAGCTGGACTACAAAGGAATGGATGATGAGATCATTAAATCTATTGAAGCAGGAAACGTTTCATTTACCTCAAAAGGAACCCTTATTCCAAGTGCCCAGAGTTTATTTGGGTTAAAAACACAATTACAATTTGGTAAGTTGTTTTTATCAGGTGTTATTGCAACTCAAAAGGCACAACGACAATCACTTGCTTTACAAGGTGGAGCCGCAACTTCCACGTTCAATAAAAAATTAGACGACTACGAAGAAAACCGGCACTTTCTTCTGGGAGACTATTTCAGGGCCAACTACAATACAGCCATGCAAAATTTGCCGGTAGTAACCACCCAGGTGCAAATTTTAAGAATGGAGGTATGGGTAACAAACCGAACCGGCGCAACAACCGATACAAGAGATGTGGTTGGCTTAATGGACCTGGGAGAAGGTACACCCTTCAATACCCGCTTCCAGGGTAATGGCGGTCTTCCTGCAAATGGCGCAAATAGTTTGTATACGACGTTAATAAATCAACAGGGTATCAGAAACCCAGTTACCATTAGTGCTAACCTAATGGGAATTGGGTTACGGCCAGTGGAAGATTATGAAAAAACGTTTGCGCGAAAATTAAGTCCTAACGAATATTACTTCAATCCTCAAATAGGCTTTGTTTCCCTAAACCAGCAATTGCAGTCAGACGAGGTTTTGGGGGTGGCTTACCAGTACACGTTTAACGGAAGAGTCTTCCAGGTGGGTGAGTTTTCACAGGATGTGGCTTTAGACTCTACCCAGGGCGTGCAAAAAGTATTATTGCTGAAATTATTGAAAGCCACTTCTCAACGCCCCCTGTTGCCCATTTGGAGATGGATGATGAAGAATGTGTATTCGTTAGATCTTCCCGGCATTCAAAGGCAGGATTTTAAACTGAATATCTTATACCAGGAACCAAGCGGAGGTTTAAAAAGATATTTACCAGAATCGGCAGCTTCAGTGGAAGGAAGAACGCTGCTTCGTATCCTAAACCTTGACCGGTTAAACAATCAAAACGATCCGCTGCCTGATGGTGTTTTTGATTATGTGGAAGGTTTTACTGTGCTCTCGCAACAAGGAAAAATAATATTCCCTGTATTAGAGCCTTTTGGACGCGATCTCGAAAGGCTTGCTTTCACCGGCGCCTCAGATACATTAAAAAATAAGTATGTTTATCGACAGTTATACGACTCAATAAAAGCAATTGCCCAAACGTACGCCAACCTCAACCGATACGTTATGCAGGGAGCAGGAAAAGGCAGTTCATCTTCTGAAATTTACCTTGGTGCTTTCAACGTTCCTCCCGGCTCGGTTACGGTAACAGCAGGGGGGCAAATACTAAGAGAAGGTTTTGACTACAGCATAGATTATAATCTCGGAACGGTAAAAATATTAAACGGAGCAATTTTAAACAGCGGCATTCCGGTAAATGTGCAGTTTGAAAATAATGCCGGATTCGGCATACAACAGAGAAGCTTTTTAGGCTTACGAGCAGACTACGTGGCTAATAAGAAACTGGCTTTAGGGGCAACGATGGCACGCCTCTCAGAACGCCCGTTTTTTACAAAGATGAATTACGGAGAAGACCCTATCCGAAACACGATGTATGGAGTCGATTTCAATTATCGCACAGAGTCGCCCAGCCTTACACGGCTTTTGAATAAACTTCCTTTTTACCAGAGTAATACCATGTCTACCATCAATGCTTATGGCGAGGCAGCTTTTCTGAAACCAGGCCATCCGCGCCAAATTGGATCGGGTAGCAGTGGATTGATTTATGTGGATGATTTTGAAGGAACCCGAAACAATATTGACCTTCGTTTCCCTTTTATATCATGGGCCCTGGCAAGCACGCCGCAAGGCAACAACTTATTTCCAGAAGCCGGTTTAACAGACTCCCTGCCTTACAACTTCAACAGGGCAAAATTAGCATGGTATAATATTGAGCCAATTCTACAGGATAGAAACAGTGTAAACAATCCGCTTAGGAGAAATGTAGCTGAATTAAGCGATCCCCGGGTAAGGGCTGTTTTTAACCAGGAACTATATCCGCAGCGTACAAACAATCTTGGCGAAAACCAGTTGGTGACTTTTGACCTTGCCTATTATCCCACTGATATAGGTCCTTATAATTTCGTAAGCGATCAAACGCAAGTAGAGGCAAGTGGTAAATTAAAAAATCCCCGTCAGCGTTGGGGTGGTATTATGAGGTCGATCGACCAGACTGACTTTGAAACAAGTAACGTAGAATTCGTTGAGTTTTGGGTACAGGATCCTTTTATTAAAAAGCCAAATAGCACAGGTGGTAAATTGTACCTGAACCTGGGCTCGATAAGTGAAGATGTATTGAAAGACAGTCGTCGGTTCTACGAGAATGGCCTCAACTCGCCAAATCAGCCTTCGGCTGTAGATAATAGTACAACCTGGGGTAGAACACCTGTAAACCCAATCCAGGTTACCCAGGCATTTAGCAACGATCCTGCTGATCGTCCTTTTCAGGATGTTGGGTTTGATGGATTAGATGATGCTGGTGAAGCGGCAAAAAGAGCTGCTTATTTAAATAATATCAGCGCCAATTTTGGCCCTGGTTCTGCCCTGTATGCAAGAGCCCAGCAAGATCCTTCGAACGACAACTATAAATGGTATCGCGACAACTCTTATGATGCCACCAACACTGGTATTCTGGGAAGATATAAGAACTTCAATAATCCCCAGGGCAACTCGCCAATAGCCACCGGTAATTCTCAATTTAGCCCCGCTGCTACCTTGTATCCCGACAATGAAGATTTGAACCGCGACAATACACTTAACGAAACAGAAGAATACTATCAGTATGCGATAGACCTTAGACCAGGAATGGACGTAGGTAATACAAAATACATTACCGATCGACAGGTGATACCAGTACGGTACGCAGACGGTTCTTCGAAAAATGAAAACTGGTATTTGTTTAGAGTACCCATTGCCGACTACGAGAAAAAAGTAGGAAATATTCCAGACTTTAAATCTATTCGTTTTGTCAGGATGTTTCTGACCGACTTCGAGGACTCTGTGGTGCTTCGTTTTGCTCGCCTTGACCTCGTTCGTAACCAGTGGAGAAACTTTGCTTTTAAATTAGACACTACAGGCAACTACGTTGCGCAACCAAGAGGGGGCAATACTACTTTTAATGTGCTTGCAGTAAACGTGGAAGAAAACAGTAAAAGACAACCTGTTAACTATTTAATTCCTCCCGGCATAGAAAGAGTTCAGCAACTAAGTAATAACGGAATTAATCTTTTGCAGAATGAGCAAGCCATGAGTTTTCAAATTCGCAATCTTGCAACAAACGATGTAAGAGCCGTTTTTAAAACAATGAACCTCGACATGCGTCAATATGGAAATTTACACATGTTTGTTCATGCTGAAAGTGCACCTTCTACCATTGCTCAACCTATAAACAACAACCAGCTTAATGCGGTCATCCGTATAGGAAGCGATTTCTTGAATAACTATTATGAAATAAAAATTCCGCTTCGGGTTACCCCTCCCGGCAATTATCCGAATACAGAGGCAGGGCAGCGAAGGGTGTGGCCCGACAGTAATAATTTAGATTTCAATATCCAGGATCTTGTTCAACTAAAAATGAGGCGAAATAGCAGATCGATGAATATTGCTAATTATTACCAGGAAACGGTTGGTAATAAAAAGTATGCAATTAAGGGCAATCCAAATTTGGGTGAAGTACAGGCATTTTTAATAGGCGTAGAGAATTCGCAATCGTCAGACGGTATCCCTGCCTCGGCAGAGGTTTGGGTAAATGAACTTCGCTTATCAAAACTAAATGAAAAAGGAGGCTATGCCGCCACTGGTCGTGTTGACATTGCTCTGGCTGACCTTGGAACCGTCGCTATTTCGGGAAGTACGCATACAACCGGTTTTGGTACACTTGAACAGAGAGTGAATGAAAGAGCCCGCGAAAACTTTATGCAATACGATGTTGCCGCTAACCTCGAAATGGGTAAGCTGCTACCAAAAAAACTCGGTATCTCCATTCCTCTTTATGCCAGTATCAATCAAACTGTAACTACACCTGAGTATGACCCGTACGATCTGGACATTCGACTTAAAGACAAATTGAATGGACTTTCAGGAAAAGACAGAACTAATTCTAAAAATGCAGCGATTGATAAAACAACTATTAAAACAGTCAACTTCACTAATATGCGGGTAATGCCAACCGGCAAAACCAAAATTTGGAGCATCAGTAATTTCGACTTTAGCTATTCGTACATCAAATACGAACAAACTAACCCTCTTATTCTTAAGAATGATGTTGCTAAGCACAGAGGTGGGCTAGGTTATACTTACAATAAACAACCGCAGTATTTCGAGCCGTTTAAAAAGATCATAAAATCAAAGTCGCCGTGGTATGCTTTGGTGCGTGATTTTAACTTAAACCCCCAGCCTTCCCTATTAAGTTTTAGAGCAGACGTAAACCGGCAGTTTGGAACGTTTGTACCCAGAATTGTAAATAGTTTCGATAATAAGGTAGATAGGGTTGATACTACTTTTGATAAGTTTTTCACTTTTGACAGGTATTATAATTTGCGTTGGGATTTAACCAAATCATTAAATATTGATTTTTCTGCGGTTAATAATGCCCGCATTGACGAACCTATGGGTTCACTTGACACCAGGTTAAAAAAAGATACTGTCCGCACAAACTTTATGAAAGGCGGACGTAATACTTTGTATCAGCAAAGAGCCATTGCAAGCTATACCTTCCCGCTAACGAAACTACCGCTAACCGACTGGATCAATGCGCGGTACAGTTATACAACTACCTACAATTGGATTGGCGCCAGTCGCCTTGCAATAAGCTTGGGTAATACCATTGAAAACAGCCAGGAAAATAACATTAATGGTGAGTTCGACTTTACACGGCTGTATGCGAAAAGCAGGTGGTTGAGGGCGCTAGACCAGGCTCCTGCTCCACAGCAATCAAACCCGCAGGATTCAAGTGCAAAGCGACAAAATAGAAGAGCAGTTCAAAAACCGAAGCCTGCTGATGCGCCCGCTGCTGTGTCTACTTTACCGTTAAGGGAGGATGTAATAAAAGGTTTATCTGGAAAAGAGAAAAGAGTAGCCTTACGCAAATGGAGAAAACAAAGACGGGAAGAGCGAAAAGCAGCACGCCTGTTAAAAGCGGCTCAACCGGTTGAAATGCCTGGAATTGCAAGAGCGGGGGGACAGTTACTCACGATGGTAAAACGTGCAACCGTAAACTTTGGTGAAAGTTATCGCAGCCGCATTCCCGGCTATACCGACAGTACAAGAATACTTGGCCAAAACTGGAACACGATGGCACCCGGACTTGACTTTGTACTTGGAAGGCAACCAGACACCAACTGGCTGAACCAAAAAGCAGCGAGGGGTTTAATAACACGTGATACAACTTTGAACTTCATGTTTCGGCAAAGCATAGACCAAAAGGTTAGCATTACTGCGCAGGTAGAACCAATCAGGGAGTTTATGGTTGATTTAAACATGGAGAAAACCTATACAAAGGATTATTCTGAACTATTCAAAACAGTATCTCAAAACGGAAAATTCGAGCATTTAAGTCCTTTGGCAACGGGCGGTTTCAATGTTTCTTATATCGCTTTTAAAACGCTGTTTACTAAAAACAAACCAACAGAAATTTCACAGACTTTCAGGCAATTTGAGGCTTACCGTCTTATTCTATCTGAACGTTTAGCGCTGGCTAACCCTTATCAAAAAGGTTTGGGCAATAATCCTGACGGCTTTTATAAAGGTTATAACCGTTACGCCCAGGATGTTTTGATACCTGCTTTCATTGCTGCCTATTCAGGACAGGATCCTAAAACTGTCGGGCTGATTCAGCAATCAAATCCTAATATCAAATCAAATCCGTTTGCCAGCATTAAGGCAAAACCAAACTGGCGGGTTACTTATACCGGCCTTACCCGAATTCCGGCATTGGCCAAAACTTTCAGTACCATCAGCGTCACGCATGCGTATACCGGAAGTTTGGGTATGAACAGTTTTAATAGTGCTCTAAATTTCACCGACCCGTTTGCCTACAGCGCTCCCGGATTTTTAGATACCATTTCCGGAAACTTCGTTCCTTTTTTCCTTGTTCCCAATATTACTATTCAGGAGTCATTCAGCCCGTTGCTTGGGATTGACGTTACTACTGTTAGCCAGCTAACAGCGAGCCTACAATATAGAAAGACCCGCCAGCTAAGTTTGAGCCTGGTAGACTACCAGTTAAGTGAAGTAAACAGTACCGAAATTACATTTGGTGGCAGTTTCAGAAAAAGAGGCTTTAACCTGCCTTTTAAATTACCGGGTACAAAAGGAAAGAAGCTGCAGAACGACGTAAATTTCAGACTTGATTTAAGTATTCGTGATGACGCAACCAGCAACAGTCGCCTTGACCAGGATAACGCCTTTAGTACCGGCGGCCAAAAAGTAGTTACCTTGCAACCTTCTATTGATTACGTGTTAAACAACCGGGTAAACATAAAGTTTTATTTTGACCAGCGAAAAGTAGTGCCTTACATTTCTACCTCTGCTCCAATAACTAACACCCGTGCAGGAGTTCAGATTAGAGTTTCACTAGCACAATAGCTAAATAATTTTAAATGAAATAGATGAAACACCCTGGTCTTTGCGACCGGGGTGTTTTATTTACGGCATTTTTAAAAAGCCCAATAAACACATTAAAGTAAAAGAGTGTGACACAACAATGGTGACAGCAGTTTTGAAGTTGATAAAAAAACCTATATAGACACTTAAAAAAGTAATTTTTTCACACCGCCATAATCTTCTTTTTTTGGAAGTCTTTTGATACAAACTGTTGAACTGATAGCAACTTTTCTTGCGACGCTCCTTTTATCTTTTGTAATGCTATTTTGCAAACTCAAACATTGCTTACTCGTAAGCATTTTCAAGCCAGGGCAAGCAAAAAGTAGCAATATGGTATCTAATAAAAGCAACACTAAACAGAGGTTCGGGTTTCGGCTCTACTTCTAATCGTTAATCCATAAAGCCCCTCTTTCTGTTTCCTTTTCACTAAATCAGCTACTATAAAAAAAGTTTTTCAAAAGCAACTTTTGGCACCAGATTGGGGGGGGGGTATAAGCATGGGCTTTTTACGATATATATCTGTGCAAGCAAAAAGTTTTCCGCGAACCGTTTATTCAATGCATCAGTTAAGTGAGTCATTGATTATCTGTTATTCCATAACAACCTGGCCCTCCATTCTCGGTTACCGCCCGCCTACCATTTATCTTGAAAAAATAAATGGCGACTGGGAATACAACCGATCCTTAAGTGTTTATGAAATCCCCGAGCCTGTTATTACAAAAATTTTGCAGTATCTAAAAATTGAAGTCGCCCGGTAAAATCGGCCACTAACACAAAGGAATGGAATAGTTTTTTTAGTTGAATTTCAACTAAATATAAAAAATGTACACGTTAGGTGTTAACGCTGTTTTTCATGACTCTGCTGCTTGTATATTGAAAGATGGAAAGCTATTAGCTGCCGCCGAAGAAGAACGCTTTACTCATATTAAGCACGGCAAAAGACCTGTTCCTTTTAGTACATACGAACTTCCCTATCACGCTATAAATTATTGTCTTGAGGTAGCCAATATTCACTTAAACGAGGTTGATCATTTCGCCTATTCGTTTGACCCGTCTTTACTTCTTGGTAAACATACAAACGCCAATTCTTTAAATTTACCCCTTAAGCCAAGCAAGGCGCCGAAAGGCGAGGAATGGCTATCTCCCTGGGATCCTCTATTTTTATCCTATATAGTTAATGCCCCTCTGCAGTTAACGGGCGGGTATCCGCATTATTTGCAAAAAAGATTTAAAGGCGCTGATATTAGTGAAAGTCAATGGCATTTTGTTGAGCATCACGCAGCTCATGCTGCAAGCGCATATTATCCCTCTCCGTACTCGCATGCCGCTGTTATTACTTTAGACGGAAGAGGCGAGATTGCAACAACAACATATAACATTGGCAACGGAAACGAATTAACCAGGATTGGACAAGTAAACATGCCGTCTTCGTTAGGGCTATTATATGAAAACGTCACTTCTTATCTCGGCTTTTTACGTAGCTCAGATGAATATAAAGTAATGGCACTGGCATCGTACGGGAAGCCCAAATTTGTAAAGGATTTTCGGGAAATAATTCAATTAGAACCGAAGGGGCAATACACCGTAAAGAACGAAAGCCTGACCGAAAGATTTGGACCTGCAAGATTGCCCGATGAAGCATTTACAGCGCACTATTTCGATATTGCACATTCGCTTCAGATAGTACTTGAAGAAACCTCACTTGAACTTTGCAATTGGTTATACCATGATACAAAGGAAAAAAACCTTTGTATGGCGGGGGGCGTAGCATTGAATTGTGTAATGAACGCAAGAATAAAAGACAAAAGCCCTTTTAAAAATGTATGGGTACAGCCGGCAGCAGGAGACTCAGGAACTGCTTTAGGCGCCGCCATTTGGGTTGATATAAAAACAAGAAAAAGCGCTTCTAAAGATTTTGAAATGAGCCATGCTTATTGGGGACCACAGTATAGTGAGGACGAGATTGAGCAGTTTTTGAAATGGACAAAAGCCAGGTACCGAAAGCTGAAGAATATTGCAGAAGAAACAGCCGAGATTTTAACAGAAAATAAGATCGTTGGGTGGTTTCAGGGTCGAATGGAGTTTGGACCAAGATCGTTGGGTAGCAGGTCGATACTAGCGTCACCAATACATGCTGAAATGCAAAGCAGGCTAAATGAAGTAAAAGACCGGGAAGACTTCAGACCAGTTGCACCGGTAGTTCTGGAGGAAGATGCAGCAGACTGGTTTGAAGATGGAGACTACTCCCCTTTTATGTTATTCGTCTACAAAGTGAGGCCAGAAAAAGCCGACAAAATACCGGCCGTAACACACGTGGATGGAACAGCACGAATACAAACTATAAACCGGCAACAGCATCTTTTGTATTATGACCTGCTGAAAGCTTTTAAAAAGAAAACGGGCGTTCCGGTCTTAGTTAATACATCATTCAATACTTTAGGCAAACCCATCGTTTGTACTCCGCGCGATGCGGTAGAATGTTTTTATAGTTCACCTTTTGATGCGCTTGTTATAGGTTCATTTCTATTGGAAAAGTAATGAAAGACATAAAAATTTCTGTAGTAATTCCAACTTATAAAAGACCAGCCCTATTAAAAAATTGTCTTAAAAGCCTGGCCAACCAAACGCTGCAAGAACAGCTGTTTGAAATTATTGTTGTAAGCGATGGACCGGACCGGGAAAGCGAAAAGGTAGTTTCAGAATCGTCGATAGAAGGGCTTCAACATATTCGCTTTCTTTCTCTACCAATTAAAAAAGGCCCTGCCGCTGCGCGAAATCTCGGTTGGAAAAATGCCCTGGGAACTATAATTGCTTTTACTGACGACGATTGTTTGCCGGACATACGGTGGCTTCAGAATATTGTTGCAAAGTATAACGGAGAAAAAGAAATTGCTTTTACGGGAAAAGTGGTTGTGCCTGTTAGCGCTCCACCTACAGATTTTGAATTAAATACAAAAGGGCTTGAAAAGGGTGAATTTGTTACAGCGAACTGTGTGGTAACTAAAGCCGCATTACAAAAAATAGAAGGTTTTGATGAAGCGTTTGAAGCAGCATGGAGAGAAGATAGTGACCTTCATTTTAAATTAATTGGTCACGGCATCCCGATTATAAAATTAGAAGAAGCAATAGTTGTTCATCCGGTAAGAAAAGCCCCATGGGGAATAAGTATAAAAGAACAAAAGAAGACCATCTTTAATGCCTTGCTTTATAAAAAGTACCCCACACTGTACAGGCAAAGAATAAAGAGCGGTCCTTCATGGCGTTACTATCTTATCATTCAATTTTTCGCCTTGTTTGTCATTGCAGCAATCCCTGGACTAAAGTGGATGATGCTTATTGCATTATTGGGCTGGATTTTATTAACGGCAGAATTTACTATTAAAAGATTATCATCAACCCGAAAAACAGGAAGCCACATTTTTGAAATGATTGTTACATCTGTTGTCATCCCTTTTTTGTCTGTTTACTGGACATTATACGGCGGCCTGAAGTACAGGGTATTATTTTTTTAAATAAAAGACTATCTTCTTAGCACTCCGATTAACGGGGTTAAGTAAAAAGCATTTGAAATAATTTTAAGATTACCAACAGGAAAATTTGGATTAATGAAGCTTACAGGAATTAAAAAAATAGTTGTTTTTCGTGCGTTGCAAATTGGAGATATGCTTTGTTCGATTCCTGCAATACGAGCTTTGAAACAAGCATACCCCGATGCACAAATTACGTTGGTAGGGTTACCATGGGCAAAAATGCTGATAGAAAGGTTTCCTGCATATTTTGATTCGCTGATTACTTTTCCTGGCTACCCCGGCTTCCCAGAACAGCCTGTCAATCGCGCAGCATTTCCCGATTTTCTAAAACTGATTCAGCAACAGCAATTTGATTTGGCTTTGCAAATGCAGGGAAGTGGCATCATCTCGAATCCCTTAGTCGACTTATTTGGCGCTAACAACATTGCGGGCTTTTATACACCTGATAATTACTGTCCTGATAAAGATCTATTCATTGAATATCCTTCCAACATTCATGAAGTGCGTCGCCATTTACAATTAATAAAAAAGCTGGGCCTTGGCGACGTTTCACCCGACCTTGAATTCCCTATAACAGAAAAGGATAAAGAAGACTTTGCAAAAGCAGCTTTGCCGGTTAATGAAAAAGAATATGTAATTCTTCATCCGGGAGCCAGGGGTGCAAACCGGCAATGGGCACCTGCAAATTTTGCTGCTATCGGAGATTTTTGCTTTGAAAATGGTTTAAAGGTTGTAATTACAGGCACACAAGACGAACTGGATATTGTACAAAGCGTAATTCAGCTAATGAAGCATAAACCTATTAATGCAGCAGGCAAAACATCGCTTGGTGCAGTGGCAGTTTTAATTAAAAATGCTGCAGCTTTAGTTTCCAATTGCACAGGGGTTTCTCACATTGCTGCCGCACTTAAAACGAAAAGTATTGTCATTAGCCTTGATGGAGAACCGTTTCGATGGGGGCCTTTAAACAAACAATTGCATAAAACAATTGATTGGACTGTAACGACAAACCTGGACCTGGTAAAAGAAGCGTTAGGAGGACTCTTATTAAATGGCCTTAAAGTTTAAAGAAGAATGCGCCTCTAAAGAAGTCTCTTCTAACAGTTGAGTTATGGCAGCAACAATTTCATCTGCACAGGGTATCGGCAGGGAGTCTTTATACACATCTTTATACAGGTATTGAATAACCTCATTTCTGCTACGACTATCGGCATCTACCCCAAATTCCAAAACTCTTAAAGGAACATTCCATGGTTTATGTTGAGGATTGGTTTGAGCATACAAAACAACCACAGGAGTACCAACTGCGGCTGCGATATGAACTGTTCCCGTGTTTACGGAAACTACTAGTCGTGCTTGTTTAACAAGCGCGATGAACTCCTGTAAGGAAAATATTCCCGCAAGGCAAAAGGCATTTTCGCCTGTTAGTCTAGCTAATTCATTGCATGTCTGCTTTTCTGACGCCGAACCTGTAAATAAGATTTGAAATCCATTGTCAGCAGTCATATTTTTTGCCACTTCTACCCATTTCTCAATTGGATACTCGCGCTTTTTTTCACTCACTCCGGCATGAAAAATTAACCAAGGCTTAGAAGGATTTATACCCCCGTACTTTAGTTTGTTTTCTACTACTTCGTTAATTGCCTCTGGAACGGCCAGACCCAAATTAATATCGTTGGTTGTTGCATCGATACTTTTCACGAGCTGCAAATCGCGCTCCACCTGGTGTTGAATAAAAGTATAAGGCTCTTTATCAGGAATCCAATTTGTGAGTAAAGCATAAGGGTTCTCCCGGCAGTACGCAAGTCGTAAAGGAATATTTGCCATATAAGCAATCATGGCGGCAGGAAGAGGATTTTGACTAAACACAGTAAAAATTACAGCGGCATCAAAGCTTTTTTCTTTTAGTTGCTGTACCAGTGCAAAAATTTCTTCGCTTGCGATTGCCTCGTTTGATTTTATCCACGGAAGATCGAAAACAATAACATCATCTATCTCCGGAATAGAGGGAACTATACCTGCCGCCATTGAAGAGGTAAGAACAGTGATCTTAGAAGAAAAGGTTTCTTTTATAGCCCTGATTGCTGGGGTAGACATAATGAGGTCTCCCATGTTGTCTGCCCGAATAATAAGAATATTCTTACAGTGCTGCCAGCTTTGTGTCATTTAATTCTTTAGTTTCATGCGAGTTAGCACAGATAAATTTAGCAGCATCCAGAAAGTTTTCCGCTATATATGTGGGAGTACGAAAAGGGCCTTCTACCCATTCCGTTTCATTTCCATTATTAATCACTATTGATCTGCACCCTGCGCGGTTTCCCGCTTCGGCATCATGTAGAATATCTCCTATCATCCACGATTGTACAACAGATATTTCGAGATCTTTTGTGGCTTGTAAGATCATGCCCGGTTTTGGTTTTCGGCATTCGCACGCTAGTGTATATTCCTGTACTTTTCCATCAGTATGGTGGGGACAGAAATAGTATTTTTCAATTTCAATTCCTTTTGTATTCAACAAAAGGTCAATTTTTTGTTTGACCTTTTCTAATTCATTTATTTGAAAGTATCCTCGTGCCACGCCTGCCTGGTTACTGATAACAACGAAAATATAGCCCTCCTTTTTCAGTAGTTTCAGTCCCTCAACCACTCCAGGTTCAAGGGACACCAAATCAGGATTTACATTGTAAGGAACGTCTGGTATAAGCGTTCCATCTTTATCAAGGAACACAACTTTTCTTTCATACATCTTACAAATATAAGATTAAGAGATTGCAGATACCCGACCGCTCGACGATGAAGGCTGTACATCAACATTGAGTTGCCGATGAACGTATTGCGACGCAACAATGAGGCAATGAAAACTAATGCTGGTAACAGAAAATAACTAAGCCGCCTGGCTCTTTTTATTAATTGTTTCCTGTGAACGTGATTTAGACACCAAGGCAGGCACCTGTATTTGTTTGTACAAGTCAGCCACCAGACTGGCAACTTTTTGCCAGGTAAAATTTTCTTTCACTCTTTGGATAGCAGCTTTTTTCATTTGCTGGTGCAGCCCAGGATTGGAAATAAGCAAATGAACTTTTGAAGCCAACGCATCGGGATCATTCGAAGGAACTAGAAAACCTGTCTTTCCATCTAATACACTGTATTTGATACCGCCAACATTCGATCCGATAACCGGGGTACCACAGGCCATAGATTCTAATGGGGTGATTCCAAATGGTTCGTACCAGGGAGTAGAGATAAAGATATCGGCCGCGCAATAATAGTATTTCAGCATTTCACGGTTCTTTCTTCCTACAAAGGTCACCATATCTTCAACGCCTTCTGCTCTTGCTATTTGTAACAGCCTTGCAATTTCGGGACAAGCCATTGGGTTTGGATCGTCGCTTTCGCCTCCAACTACAACCAACCTGTATGCTATGCCCGAGTTTTTCAATTTTCCAAGAGAACGAACAACATTATCTACACCCTTTCTCGGAACCATTCTGCCCAATTGCAAAAGAATTTTTTCATCAGTTTTCAACCCAACTAAAGTGCAGGCAATTTCCTTATTTATTGGATAAAACTCTTTAGCACTAAAGCCACAAGGAATGATGGTTATCTTATCCACCGGAGTATCATAATATTCAATCAAATCACTCTTATCCTGCGGACATTCTGCTATTACCGCATCTGCATACTGTACAATTTGCTTTTCGATCTCGATTCTTTCGGGAGGAAACTTGTCGCTTTTGCCCTGGTAAATTTGTCGAACGAATCCTAAAGCGTGGAATGTTATTACAAAAGGAATTTCTAATGCTTCTTTGATCCACATGGCGACCAGGCCTGACATAAAAAAGTTTGCGTGAATTAGGTTGTAGTTACCTTTTTCAGAAGTTATAAACTCTATCATATCATCTTTAAATTCAGGCATAAAAGGCAGAAGTTCCTCTTTGGGAAGTAAACCAATCGGACCTGCTTTTACGTGTATCACGCGTATGTTATTTTCCCAATCGATCACTTTGGGAAGTTTAGGATCCTCCCAACGCGTAAAAATGTCGACGTGGTGTCCCCCTGATGCAAGGTGCTTGGCAAGTTCTGCTACATAAACATTTTGACCTCCACTATCAACTCCGCCAAGAGATGCTAGCGGCGAGGCGTGCTCGCTGATAAATGCAATCTTTCTTTTCATATAGTAGTTGTTTGCAGCATTTTCGGTGAAGGAAATACTGTATTATTATCCGATCTTACTAACAAATTACTTTTTTCAAATAAGTGAACAAAAATAGTTTTCCATGTTTGGGGATATGTTTTTATAAAGGATGATAATGAGAAAGTTAGAAAAACGTGACAAAAATTGTTGATCCGCCTACCATACCAAAACACACTATTTTCTTTGTCGGTGATTACCATTTCCTTTAACTCCTTGGCTATCGTTACTGTTGCAGAGGAAACTAGATTTGATAAGGCATCTAAAGCAACTGGCAGATTAAAAAAATTATTACGGACTATTTCTTTTTTAAACTCAAGATCTACCCCGTCAGCTTTCTTTGATGTATGGCCACCTGCAGTTTTAGAAAAATTAATTTTTTTAAGAAGAGCGTTAAAATAGTTTAAAAAAAATTTCGTGTATGTTTTACAGCTTTCACTTTCAACTTTTTTTCCCCGCTCTATCTCAATTACCATATTTATTGTTTAATCCTAATATTAGTATAATTGTGAATTTCAATTTTAATACCATTTTGATTTTCAATGCGAATGCAACTAAAAGGCCGTTAAACACCGTCTAAGACCTACTTATCAAATGAAATAGTAGAAAAATTTCCTCGAGCTGTTAATAAAAAGTTAACATCAATGTAGATGGTTGAAATAAAATGAGTTATAAAGATTTGTGGATAAGTAGTTTTTTTTGTGCCAGTTTTTTACTTAATGCCGCCCGCTCTTCTTCAACTTTTCGTATTTTTTTGTTTTTTGCTATTCCGTCTCATACTTTTGCACCAGTTCTTAAAACACTTATCAAGAAAGGCAGAGGGTGATGGCCCTTTGAAGCCTTGGCAACCCTTACATCTCACTCTACTTGTAAGAAGGTGCCAACTCCATCCTGGCAAAACGGGAAAGATAAGCATGAGTAAAAGTGTTTTATAATCTGCATGATTTGAAACTATAAAGCTCATCTTTCTACAGGGGGCTTTTTTTATTATTATCTAACCTTCTTTGCCCAGGTTCTTACGTTTTAAGAATGTAACAAGTAAAAATTTAAGCAAGCATGGAAGCCCATAAAAGTCTTACAATTGGAATTTTTGGATTTGGTGTTGTTGGAGAGGGACTATATAAAGTTCTTCACCAAACCCCGTCGTTAAAAGCGCAGATAAAAAAAGTTTGTATAAAACATCCGGGTAAAAAAAGAAATGCGCCGGCCGAGCTTTTTACAACAAGCAAAGAAGAACTGCTTTTTGATGAAGATATAAACGTAATTGTCGAAGTTATTGATGACCCTGAAGCTGCTTTTGAAATTGTATCAATGGCGCTAAAAAATGGTAAGGCGGTAGTAAGCGCCAGCAAAAAAATGATTGCAGACCATTTGCCAGAGATACTGCAATTACAACAGCAAACAGGGCTACCATTTCTTTATGAAGCGGCTGCTTGCGCTAGTATTCCGGTAATTCGCAACCTGGAGGAATATTATGATAATGATCTTTTACATTCTATAAAAGGCATTATAAATGGTTCGACCAATTTTATTCTTTCCAAAATGTTTGAAGACAGGCTCGACTTTAAGGAAGCTCTCATGCTTGCACAGCAACTGGGTTTTGCCGAAAGCAATCCTGCCCTCGATGTAGAAGGTTATGATGCCGTAAATAAGTGGAGCATTTTATTAAACCACGCCTATGGTATCGTCGAAAATCCGAACAATCTCCTGTTTAGTGGCATTCAGAATATCCAGTTAAGCGACGCTATGGTTGCCAAAGAAAAACAGGTTGATATAAAATTGGTAGCCCAGGCAAAGAAATTGAAAAATGGAAAAGTTGCTGCGTTTGTGTTACCGCAATTTGTAAAGCATGATGACGCGCTTTCATTTGTAAAGTACCAATACAATGGGGTGGTTATAGAAAGTGGTTTTGCAGATAAACAGTTTTTTTATGGTAAAGGTGCCGGAAGTTTTCCTACGGCCTCTGCTGTGTTAAGTGATCTGTCAGCTTTACGCTACGATTATAAATACGAATACAAGAAACTATATCACCATGTACCGAACGAACTTACAAATGACTTTTATGTAAAAGTGTATGTGAGTTTTGACGACTGGGCCTACATTCCCCGTGAGAAATTTGAGTGGATAGAGGAATGGCACGCACAAGCTGAAAGAAAATATTTAGTAGGTGTACTTCATGTAAGTGAATTAAGAGACAACACTTGGTGGAAAGAAAATAGAACTTCGCTTGTTTTAACTACTGAACCTATTATTGAAGATTTTGAAGTATTAAAGCTGAAGAAAAGAAGTCTGGAGCTTGCAGGGATAGTGTAGGTTTTTTATAATTCTTTTTTTGTGACCCCAACGCCGTGCTACTATAAAACTTTTGTTGCGTCGCACCTGTGCTTTTTTATCCGCAGCAACAAAGGGCTAATAAATGTTGCTCAAGCAAAATAGCAGTACCAATGATGAACGGATTGCGACGCAACAACGATGCTATAACAAACAAATGCCGGTACACAAAAAGTACCGGCATTTGTTTATAACTCAAACTTTTAGAATTAGTTACTGCTGCAAAAGGTTTATACAATCCCTTAAGCTCTCTTTCCAATCTTTTAATTGAATACCTACAGCTTTAATTTTTTCCTTGTTCATAGCGGAGTACCCGGGCCTTTTAGCAGGGGTCGGATAACCCGAAGTATCAGTTGGTTGCACATTGCAATCTAAACCAGACAGGTCACGAATAGCGACGGCGAAATCAAACCAACTGATAATACCTTCATTTGCAAAATGATAAATGCCACCTTCAACATTTGGCATTGTAGCAAGTTGCATAATACAACCAGCCAGATCAGCTGCATACGTCGGTGAGCCAAACTGGTCGTTAATTACATTTATACTATCACGCTCTTTCATTAGCCGAAGCATTGTTTTTACGAAGTTGTTCCCAAAAAAACTATACACCCACGATGTTCTGATAATAACCGTCGACGCCAGTTTTTCCATTGCAATCTCCTCTCCTCTCAGCTTGCTTTCGCCATAAAAGTTAACCGGGCTAACGGGGTGATCTTCCTTATAGGGACTACTTGCCGTTCCATCAAAAACATAATCGGTTGAAACGTGAATAAACTTTGCTTTGGTTTTAGCGCAATTTTCTGCAAGGTTACCAACGGCATCGGCATTTATCTTTAACGCCAACTCCTTTTCCGTTTCAGCTTTATCAACGGCAGTATATGCCGCAGCATTTATGCAAATAGCAGGTTTATGCTCCATAAAAAACGCGTTCACCTTTTCAGAGTCCGCAATATCCAACTCTGCTACATCAGTAAAAACATAATCAAATTGAGGATATCGGCCAGCTAAAATTTTCAGCTCATTTCCTAACTGTCCGTTTTGCCCTGTTACAAGCACAATTGGTTTTGCCATAGTATAATTTTTATAAACTCCAGTATTTTCTGCTCGTTATCTTATTGCGGTAAGTACCTTTTAAATCAGCAATTAACGCGTGGCTTTTTGTTATGGAAGAAAAATAAGCATCATCATAACCGGCGTATGCTTCGTGAGGAACACTTACCATTACCACATCATAGTCATTGTCCAACTCCTTCGTCAAGTGAATACCGTACTCCTCTTCAAGTTCTGTGGCGTTTGCAAAAGGATCATGTATAAAAACGTTTAGATAATACGATTTTAAGGTCTTAATCACGTCGAGCACTTTCGAATTTCGAATGTCGCTAACATTTTCTTTAAAGGTTGCACCCATCACCAGCACCTTAGCTTCTTTTACATTGTTAGAATGAGCAATTACATGTTGAATAACTTTCTTCGAAACATAATTACCCATATTGTCATTAATATATCTTCCCGACAAAATTACCCTTGAGTTAAAGCCTAATTCAGCTGCCTTATAAGTGAGGTAATAAGGATCAACGCCAATACAATGTCCGCCAACAAGTCCGGGAAAGAACTTGAGAAAATTCCATTTGGTTCCTGCTGCCTCAAGCACCTCGTAGGTATTAATACCCATTCTATCAAAGATGATAGACAGTTCATTCATTAAAGCAATGTTTACATCACGTTGTGTATTTTCAATAATCTTTGCAGCTTCAGCCACTTTTATTGAAGATGCCCGATGAACACCAACTTTTACTACCAGTTCGTACAATTGGGCGATTTCTTCCCTGGCCTCTTCATCGCAACCTGACACCACCTTTATAATTGTTGATAGCGTATTTTTCTTATCCCCCGGATTTATCCTTTCGGGAGAATACCCAATTTTAAAATCCTCACAAATCTTTAATCCGCTTAGCGCTTCAATTATAGGCAAACAATCTTCTTCAGTACAACCAGGGTAAACTGTAGATTCGAACACAACATAATCGCCTTTTTTAATCACGCTACCAATTGTCTCCGAAGCCCTTTTTATGGGCCCGAGGTCAGGAACATTATGAGGATCGACCGGAGTTGGTACGGCTACAATAAAAAAGCTGGCTTGTTTAAGTATGTCAACTGAGTTGGTAAAAACAATATCGGTGCCCTCAAAATCTTTGGCCTGCATTTCTCCACTTGGGTCAATACCTTGTTGCATCTGTTGTACACGAGCTTCGTTTATATCAAAACCTATAACAGATAATTTTTTTGCAAACTCTAATGCGATTGGAAGACCAACATATCCTAAACCAATGACAGCTAGTTTTGCATCCTTATTTACCAGGGATGAATACATTTTAAAGGGAGATTAAGAAGCAGTTTTAAATATCATAACTCCAATGAAACGATTTTTAAAGTGGGTTATTATTATTTGTTTATAAACCGAAGAACGTGATCAACAATATATTGTAACTGCTCTTCATCCAATTCGGTGTGTATTGGTAAAGAAATTACTCTTTCAGTTAACCAGTCTGTAACAGGAAGTTTGTAATCCGCTCCACCAAATGCTGCAAACATTTTTTGTCTGTGAGCTGGTACAGGATAATAAATCATGGAAGGGATTTGTACAGAAGAAAGATATTTACTTAGCTCATCCCTATTGATACCTTCTACTAATATTGTGTACTGGTGGTAAACGTGATTTGTAAAATGAGCAGTTTTGGGCACAGTAATGTTGTCAACAGACTCAAAAGCTTTATCATAAAATGATGCTGCTTTTTGCCTTGCAGCAATGTATTCGTCAAGGTATTTCAACTTAACATCCAGCACCGCTGCTTGAATAGAATCTAACCTTGAATTACATCCTACCATTTCATGATAATACCGAACTTCCTGGCCATGATTAGCGATCATCTGTAATTTTTTCGCCAGTACATCATCATTGGTAAAAATAGCACCGCCATCCCCGTAAGCTCCTAAGTTTTTGGAGGGGTAAAAGGAAGTTGTACCAACAGTTCCAATAGTTCCGGTTTTTTTTACTGTACCGTCGGCGAAAGTGTAATTGCTTCCAATTGCCTGTGCATTGTCTTCAACTACAAATAAGTTATGACGATTTGCGATGGCCATAATCTCTTCCATGTTAGCTGCCTGGCCATATAAATGAACTGGTACAATCGCTTTTGTTTTTAACGTTATAGCGGCTTCTACTGCTTTGGGATCAATATTAAATGTCTCTCTATCAACTTCAACAAAAACAGGTTTTAGTCTTAGCAGGGCAACTACTTCAGTAGTTGCAACATAAGTAAATGAAGGAGTAATTACTTCATCGCCCGGTTGAAGCCCCAAAGCCATCATTGCGATTTGTAATGCGTCTGTTCCATTGCCGCAGGTAATGGTATGCTTTACGTTAAGATATGAGGATAGATTTTTAGCAAATGCTTGTACTGGTTCGCCATTTATGTAAGCAGCACTATCAAGCACCCGGTGAATACCGGTATCAATCTGTTCCTTGATTTTCAGGTATTGGGTCTTTGTATCCACCATTTGTATTGGCCTCATATCTAATTTTTGGATGCGGGCAAAGCTACATTAAAAAGCCTTTTAGCCCACTTGCCCCAATTTTCAATAGGGGAAGGTTTATTTTTGTTGAAATCATGAGATCAACAGTGGGAAAACTTCTTTATTACATTTTTGCCCGGCTATATCCTTTTGCTATAAAACTTGTTTCTCCCATTAATGAGAAAGCAAGACTTTGGGTAAATGGCCGTAAACAAGTGCTTGTAAGAATGAAGAACACGATGGATGCAAACGACAAGATAATTTGGATGCACTGCTCCTCACTGGGAGAATTTGAACAAGGAAGACCGCTGCTGGAAAAACTTAAATCGCACTACCCTTCTTATAAAATATTATTGACATTTTTTTCGCCCTCCGGCTACGAGGTAAGAAAGAATTATGAAGGCGCCGATTATATTTTTTATTTACCTGTTGATACCGAGCAAAACGCCAGTAAATTTTTTGATGCTGCAAGGCCGCAACTAATTGTTTTCGTTAAATACGAATTTTGGTATCATTATCTGAATGAAGCAAAAAAGAGGAAAATTCCTTTATTGCTTATCTCGGCTATCTTTCGAAGAAACCAGCCTTTTTTCTCCAGATTTGGAAGTTTTCACAGAAGTATGTTGGCTTGCTTTAGCCACTTGTTTGTACAAAATGAAGACTCTGTAACGCTACTAGCGACAATTGGATTTACCGGAAATGTTACCCTGTCAGGCGACACTCGCTTCGACCGCGTAATTGAAATTGCAGAAAGCTTTCAACCGATTTCACTGATAGAAAGTTTTTGTGAAGGTTCAATTGTCGTTGTGGCAGGAAGTACGTGGTTGCAAGATGATAAGCAATTAGCTCGTTATGTAAATACACGAACACACGTAAAATTCATTATCGCACCTCATGATATTGCAAAAGACCGGCTGGAAGAATGCAATAAGCGCTACAAGGGTTCAATATTGTTTTCCTCTCTAAACAATGCTTCACCTAAAGCTGGTTTCAATACTATAATAATAGACAATGTGGGCATGCTGAGCCGCTTGTATAAATATGCCACTATCTGTTACGTAGGTGGAGGTTTTGGAAAAGATGGAGTACACAACGTACTTGAAGCTGCAGTTTATGGCAAACCGGTAGTATACGGACCTGAATACAAAAAATTTAATGAAGCAATCGAATTAATTACCAGTGGCGGCGGAGTTAGTGCGAAAAACGGTTTGGAGTTAGAAAAGATTTTCGACAATTTATTAACTGAGACTTCGGCTTATAGTTTAAAGGCGAAAAGTGCGTTTCAATATGTTTATAGTAAAAAGGGATCTACCGAAAAAATACTTCAGTTCATTTACGAAAATCGTCTTTTAACTAACTGATCAAAAGTCTTTACAAGTTCAAGCGAAGTATCCCAGCCCAACTTTACCTTCAGTTCGCGCTGAATCCAAAATTCAGCTTCTGCAAAAATGTGAAAGGTGTTAATGGTTTTTATAGATCGCTCATACATCGTTTCATCCCCCCTAAATAATTCGCTTATAAAGCGATGCCTGTCATTAATACTAACCGCTTTTTTCAAATCCCTAATAGGTGCTTCTTGCAAAACTGAGCTCATTTCTGCTTTATGTTGCTTCAGCTTGTCATTCAATGATTCAACCGTTCCTTCAGCAACCATTGAATCATTTAACTCAAATACAACTTTTTGTTGATGAGCCAGCGTCGGCACCTCTAAAACCGGGTCTAAAGCCCATGGACTTGTTTTCTCCTCCGGCGATGGAAATACCGAATGCCAAGGCTTTTGTTCTATAAAGTGAGGTATTGGCTCAGGGTCGGGTTTTGGTGTTGGCGATGGAGCAGGCTTGGGTAAAGGAGATTGCGGCTCTGGCATTGGTTCATCAACCGGTTCAGGCTCTGGCTCCGGCTTAGCCACCGGCTTATATAATTCTTGTACTTCTGCCTGTTGCAAAACAGGCCGACTTATAACTACAGCACCCGGAACACTTACAAAAACTTTTTTATTTTGAATTTCAGTAGACTGGTCCACCGCAATAAGCAGTTCATTATGTAGTAACTGGGCCGTAACAAGCATATTTTGCATATCGGCTTTCTGCGATAGCTGCTCCTGCAATTTATTTATCAAAACGCCCACTCTTTCCATCGGAAAATATACTTTTGAAGTTTCGTTAGAGTTATAAAATTTAAAATTACTAACTCTTTGCGTACAACAACAAGTTATATTAAGAATGTTTATTGAACCGAATATTTCAGGTGAACGGCGTGGTTGGATAGAAGTAATATGCGGCAGCATGTTTAGCGGAAAGACAGAAGAACTAATCAGAAGACTAAAAAGGGCCAAAATTGCTAACCTGAAAGTTGAAATTTTTAAACCTGCTATTGATGTTAGATTCGATGAAACCGCGGTAGTAAGTCACGATTCAAATTCTATACATTCTACCCCGATAGACAACTCACAAACTATTTTATTGCTTGCAAACGGCGTCGATATTGTTGGTATCGACGAAGCCCAATTTTTTGATGATGAGATTATCAATGTTTGCGAAAAACTTGCCTTAAAAGGTATTCGCGTAATAGTAGCCGGTCTTGATATGGATTTTAAAGGACGACCCTTTGGTCAGATGCCGAAGCTTTTGGCCATAGCTGACTTTATAACCAAGTTGCATGCAATTTGTGTGAGGTGTGGTCATCTTGCAAACATCTCTTATCGTAAGTCTGCCGAAGAAGGCCAGGTGTTGTTGGGCGAGCAGAATGTGTACGAACCAAGGTGCAGGAAATGTTATAATGAAGGACAGCAAGAATTATTGCCATCTAACAGGTAGCCAAATTTTTTGGGAACAAACTTAAAAGCCCTGATATTGCATCGTTGCGTCGCACTACATTCATCCCTTGTAATTTTGATGAAACTTTTATCATGTAATGCCTCGTATGTTTCATTGCGAGCCCATTTCACACGCAGCTACCGGGCAATTTAGGTATCTTATAATATGACAGCATTCAGAAAAATAATAGAATATAAAAAAATTGAAGCACTTGTTCTTCCATTAAAAGAACCGGTTAAAGAAACAAAAACGCCAACATATAACCTCACACATTTCTTTGGCAAACTTACACGGGAAGGATATGTTGTAGCAGAACAAAAAAAGTTAAGAGATGAATGGGATTAAGTACATTTTAGACACTAGCACCCTAATCTCATTCTTTAACGGTAATGCTGCACTTAGGTTTCTAACTTCTACACCTGTCGGAATAAAAGAAATCGAAGTTTTTTATTTAAAAAAAGAAGATCGCGAGTTAATAGATAGAATTTCTTCATTAAAAAGAGAATCTAAGATTAAACTTCCTGACACAATTATTGCCGCTACGGCAATTCTAAATAACGCTATTCTTATTACAAATGATAAAGGTTTCTCTTACATCCCTTTACTACAAACCGTTAGCTTTTAGTGAATAGCCTTAAAACAATAACAGCCCTTTTTAAGAAAGATTTATTGCTTGAAATAAGGCAACAGTATAGTTTTTACGGTGTGCTGTTGTACGTTATTTCAACAATTTTTGTGCTCTACCTTGCTATGGGCCAACCAGAAGATGATGTATGGAACGGACTATTTTGGATGATCCAATTATTTGTCTGTGTAAATGCAGTAGCAAAAAGCTTCTTACAGGAAAGCAAGGGAAGAATGTTGTATTTCTATTCAATAGCAGGTCCGGTAGATTTCATTCTGTCCAAATTACTCTTCAATGCATTGTTGATGCTTGTAATGAGCCTCATGAGTCTTTTATTGTTTCTTGTGCTTATGGGCAATCCGTTAAGACAACCATTTCAATTTGTTGGATTAGCAACTTTAGGCGGTGTAAGCCTAAGCTTGGTTTTTACGTTTTTAGCAGCAATTGCATCAAAAGCTCAACAGCAGGCAGCCTTAATGGCCATTCTTGGGTTTCCTATAATTATTCCTCAATTGTTACTATTAATGAAAATTGCCACTATTGCTTTTTCATCTGTTATACAAGCAGGCCTTGGGCAGATGGTTCTGCTGCTAATAGGATTAGATGCTATGGTAGTCGTTTTGGCAATTATCCTCTTTCCATTTCTTTGGAAGGATTAGTTGCATCAAAAAAGCACTTACCTCAAATCTTATTTTCATAACCGTTACAATGTGACCCTTTCCCCTAATTTTGCAACTTAAACTGCCAAAGCGAAAATATTTTCTTTTTTGCAGTAAAAAATAATATTAACCATGATCAGGAAATCCTGGTGGAAAATTCTAACGACAGTTCTGTTACTCTATACGTTTATTGCAGGCTTTCTAATTAAAGTTCCACACGTAGGCAATTTGTACGGCTCTATACGCAACTTCTTTTTTCATGTACCCATGTGGTTTGGCATGATGGTACTATTATTAGTGTCTGTTGTGTATGCCATTAAATACCTAAGAAACCCTACGACTGATGCTGATATTTATTCAAGGGAATATGCAAAAGCAGGTGTTTTGTTTGGAGTACTTGGGCTGATAACAGGAGCTATCTGGGCAAATTATACATGGGGAGAAGCATGGAGCAACGACCCTAAACAATTGCTCGCTGCTATCGCATTACTTATATATGCTGCTTATTTTATACTAAGAAACTCCGTTCCTGACCTTGACAAAAGAGCAAAACTTGGTGCTGTTTATAATGTATTTGCCTTTGCTATGCTCTTTCCTACTCTTTGGATTATTCCAAGAATGGTAGAAAGCCTTCATCCAGGAGGAAAGGGCGTTGAGGGAAATCCGGGAATGGGAGGCGACAGCCTTGATTCTGTTATGGCAACAGTATTTGTTCCGGCTATTTTGGGGTGGACCCTGCTGGGCGTGTGGACCACCACTTTAAGAATCAGATTTGAACAATTAAAAGAAAAACAACCGGTAAATGGCTAAGTACAAAAAATTGGTTTTCATAGCACTTGCATTATTTGTGCAACTTGTTGCAATAGCTCAGACCACAGGCGAAGCAACAGTAACAAAAGATGATGGACTTATGCGGAGCGAGGGTAAGATATATGTAGTGATGGCAGTTGTAATTACCTTACTGGCTGGACTGTTGGCCTATGTTATAAGATTAGACAAAAAAATAACAAGGTTAGAAAAAGGAGATGTATAAATAAAAGGATCCTTTTTAAACGCACAATAAAGAAGAAGTAAAATATTCAAGGTTATTGTACCGTTTGATAAAATGCATCGGGAAGCATAACGATTGGCAGTACAAGAGAGTGACACAACGATGTGGGTTGAAGGACAAATGCCGGCCTCGTAAAATAAATAACGATGGGCTGGGCTAATACGAAATTTTAAAAAGGAGATAATTATGATAGTAAGTGCTGACTATAGCTTCTTTGACAGCGTAACAAAAAGTTTTGATAAGGCTGCGCGATTCACTAGTTGGGATCTGGGAATTTTAGAGCAAATAAAGGCATGCAATAGTATTTACAGCATGAAGTTTCCGGTGAGAATTGGGGATAATATAGAAGTTATTGAAGCCTACCGGGTACAACATAGCCACCATAAATCACCATGCAAAGGCGGTATTCGTTTTAGCATGGAGGTAAACCAGGATGAGGTGATGGCCCTTGCTGCACTGATGACTTATAAATGTGCCATTGTAAACGTGCCCTTCGGTGGTGCCAAGGGAGGTATAAAAATAGATCCTAAAAAATATACCGCGTTTGAACTGGAAAAAATTACCCGCCGTTATACTTCGGAACTGATTAAAAAGAACTTTATAGGACCTGGTACAGATGTTCCGGCGCCGGACTATGGTACCGGGGCAAGAGAAATGGCGTGGATTTTAGACACCTATGTGGCAATGCATCCAGGTGAGGTGGATGCAGCAGGCTGTGTAACCGGCAAACCAGTCTCGCAAGGAGGAGTTCGTGGTCGAACAGAGGCTACCGGGATGGGTGTTTTTTTTGGCATAAGGGAAGTGTGCAACATGGTTGACGTAATGGAAAAACTAGGACTGCCTACAGGTATCGAAGGCAAGACAGTAGTTGTTCAGGGCTTAGGAAACGTGGGTTACCACTCTGCCAAATACTTTAGAGAAGGAGGAGCTAAAGTAATCGCCATCGCTGAATGGGAAGGCGCTATTTACAATGCTGATGGCTTGAATGAAGACGACGTTTTTCAACACAGAAAAGAGAATGGAACTATTTTAAACTTTCCGGGAGGAACCAACTTACCGCTCACTTCGGACGCCCTTGAGTTGGAATGTGACATTTTGATACCAGCAGCTTTGGAAAACGTGATAAACGGTCAAAATGCGCCAAGAATAAAGGCAAAAATTATTGGAGAAGCAGCTAACGGTCCCCTAACCCCGGAAGCTGATGAAATATTATCGCTAAAAGGTACACTGGTCGTTCCCGATATGTACCTGAACGCAGGAGGTGTTACCGTTAGCTACTTTGAGTGGTTAAAAAACCTTAGCCACGTTCGTTATGGAAGACTTGAGAAGCGCTTTACTGAAAACATGAACAAGCACATTATTGGTCAAATGGAGGATCTTACCGGAAAGACTGTTGATCCAAAAGAAAAAAAGTTCATTGAACACGGAGCCGATGAGATTGACCTTGTACATAGCGGGCTTGAAGAAACAATGGTAACTGCAACGCGCGAAATTATGGAGGTGTGGAAAGCACACCCCGACATCCCTGATATGCGAACAGCCGCTTATGTTTGCGCTATCAATAAAGTCGCTACCAGCTACGCCGAATTAGGAATCTTCCCATAAAACTTTTATAGCTTAATATACATGCAGCATCTCCACAAGCGGGGATGTTTTTATTTGAGGAAGAAGTTATCATAACTTAAAATTTTATACTTTAATTAGCTTTTATTTCGCATTTTTAGAGCCGGTTATCTTACTTTTATAACATTAGTATTTCACTAACATTCTTCTAATTCATTCCTAACAAAAATATCTACGTAAACCTTCTATATTCGCAGTGCTTATGAAATAAACATTTACAATAATTATCTTTTCTTCACGTTTATTACGAGTTAAAATGTTTCAAATGCACAAAGTTTTGCGTCTAAAAAATTTCACCATCCTGTTAGGAGCAGTTGCCTTAATGGCGTCGTGCAACAAAAACAAGGGACCTAAGTCAGAAATGACAGGTTGGAAGTACAACGATAAAAACATGGGAGGCTACAATGTTGCAAAGGCCAAAAATGTTAAAACAGGACCGGGACTAGTATTTGTTCAGGGGGGTACTTTTACGATGGGCGCCACTACAGAAGATATCATGGGAGACTGGAACAATATTCCACGTCGTGTTACAGTGAACTCCTTTTTCATTGACAAAACCGAAGTAGCAAACGTTCACTACCGCGAATATATTCACTGGATCGAAAGCGTTTTTTCTGATCCCCAATACGATGCAGTGTTACAAGGCGCCAAGCCTGACACGTTGGTGTGGAGAAGCGAACTGGCTTTTAACGAACCTTATGTTGAATATTATTTCCGACATCCTTCATACAATTTTTATCCTGTAGTAGGTGTAAATTGGAAACAGGCACACGACTTTAGTATTTGGCGTACCGACAGGGTTAACGAAGGTGAGTTGATTAGTGCTGGTTACCAGAATAGCAATACTATCAAGACTCAAATGGCCGGAGGTGGACAGGAAAACTTTAATACAAAAGCTTACCTAATGGGTGAATACCAGGGCGTACCTGGTAAACCGAAGAAAAATGCTTTAAAAGATGCACAAGGCCGGCCTCGTACACACGTTAATTTCGATGACGGAATTCTGTTGCCAGGTTATCGTCTACCAACTGAAGCTGAGTGGGAATATGCGGCTTTAGGATATATCAATCAAAATCCGCAGGTTCGTACGAGCGAGAAAAAACGTGGTGAAGAAAATAACACAAACCGGCAAATTTATTCGTGGCAAAATGATGGTTATGATAACCTTCGTGCTACCCGCCGTGGTGCATGGCAAGGTAGCTTCCTGGCAAACTTCAAACGCGGAAGCGGTGATAACATGGGGGTTGCCGGTGGGTTGAATGACCGTTCAGCTATACCAGCAGAGGTTACAGCTTTCTTCCCGAACGGATTTGGCGTTTACAATATGAGTGGCAATGTAAGTGAGTGGGTGGCCGATGTATATCGTCCATTAACTAACCAGGAAGCTGACGACTTCAATCCATATCGGGGTAATCGTTTTCAAAAAATTGATCTTACTGGTGGTGAGGGAAATTTAAGAGACAGTATAGGTAGAATTAAAATGGTAGATGAAAGCGACTCTACTTTAAGGATGCGCCGCAACTATCAAAGATCTTACGCCATCAATTACCTGGATGGGGATAGCACCAGCAATGTTTCTTACGGTTATGGATTAACAACGTTAGTTAGTGACCAGTCAAGGGTTATTAAGGGTGGCAGCTGGAATGACAGAGCCTATTGGCTAAGCCCAGGTACGCGTCGTTTTCTTGAAGAGGATCAGAGCAGCAGTACGGTAGGTTTCCGCTGTGCGATGATTGCTCCCGGTTCACCTGAAGGTAATGGTCGTAAGACTGGTAACTTCTTCCCTAAACGCAGACAGAAAAAATAAGGCAAAGTAAAATACAAATGAAAGAGCCATCCAGTCACGGGTGGCTCTTTCATTTTCATAAAATTCGAAGGAGTAATAATGATAGCAAAGTTTGTAGGTTATCAAGCTGTAGTACACTTGTGATTCATTCTTGCGTCGCTCACTTGTACAATCTCCTAATGCTGCATCCAATAAAAGAATACCCGACGCTCTCTTTACTGAAACTTCTTTATTTCAGGTTATTCGTGTTAGTCTTTTAACGCTGCTTCTCTATTTTTGTTTTTATAAACCACCCACTTTGACTACAGAACAGTTATACGAGCTTTTTCTTCAATATCCGTCTATCCAAACCGATACGCGAAAATTAAAACAAGGAGATCTATTTTTTGCTCTTTCAGGACCAAATTTTAATGGTAATCAGTTCGCGTTAAAAGCAGTTGAAGCGGGTGCTGCTTACGCCATTGTTGACCAGGAAATTGTAGACGCGGAAGGGCGAATTCTTAAAGTAGACAATGTTCTGGAAAGTTTACAATTACTTGCAAAACATCATAGAGAAAGATTTAACATTCCATTTATTGCTATTACCGGAAGTAATGGAAAAACGACTACGAAAGAATTGATAAGTGCTGTACTGGCTGCTCACTACAAAACATATACAACTCAAGGTAATCTGAACAATCATATTGGAATCCCTATTACGTTACTACGGGTGGGCAAGGATGCAGAAATGGCGGTAATAGAAATGGGGGCGAATCACCAGAAAGAGATTGAGAGTTACTGCCAATATGTTGAGCCGACTCATGGCGTTATAACCAACTGTGGCAAAGCGCACCTCGAAGGATTTGGAGGAATAGAAGGAGTCAAAAAAGGCAAAGGAGAACTATTTGCTTATCTCCGCAGGCACGAAGGAGCAGCATTCGTTTATAATGACTACGACTACCTGCAAGAGATGGCCCGGGGTATTGAGCCTATTATTACTTACGGCACTAAAAAAGCAGCAGTTACCGGACACGCTCTTACTTCTGAGGATTTTTTGAAGGTAGCGTTAACAGGAAAAGATCAGGGGGCTACTATTGAAACTAAACTGGTGGGAGATTATAACCTTCCAAATGTATTATGTGCAGTTGCCGTAGGAAAACACTTCCATGTACCGCTTCAAAACATTATAAAAGCAATAGAAGAATATACCCCGGGAAATAGTAGAAGCCAGATGTATGTGAAGGGTTCAAATCATATCATTCTAGATGCATATAACGCCAACCCGTCAAGTATGAAAGTGGCTATTGAAAACATGGCCGGTATTAAAGCAAATAACAAAATACTGATGCTAGGTGCGATGATGGAACTAGGGGATGAAAGTGTAGCAGAACATCAAAATCTAGTTGAAAATATAAGCCTCACAAGCTGGAACAAAGTAATTCTTGTGGGGGGAGATTTTAGTAAAATTAATCATCCCTTTATTTACTTTGAAAGCACGACTGCAGCATCAGAGTGGGTAAAGCAACAGCAAATCAAAGACAGCTACATATTAATCAAGGGCAGCAGAAGTATTCAAATGGAGAAAGTTGCGGAAGCACTATAATTCCTCACAGCAAAACTGTTTTTGGAGCTTACAGGTATAGAAATTGTTGTAATACCTGGGAGTACCAGACAAAAAATCAAATACCCTTACTATGGATACAGCAGCCAAAGAGTCATTTGGAGAAATAATTAAAGGTAACAAACCTGTATTGGTAGACTTTCACGCCGAGTGGTGCGGACCATGTAAAACAATGAAGCCGGTTTTGGAAGAATTACGGCAAATGATGGGCGACCAAATAAGAATCCTAAAAATTGATGTAGATAAAAATCCGAAGCTTGCCAGTTCACTTAATATCTCGGGAGTTCCTACACTTATTTTGTTTAAACATGGGCAAACTTTGTGGCGCCAATCAGGAGTGCTTTCTGCAAAACAGTTACAATCGATAGTGAAACAGAAAGCAACGATTTGATAGACATCCGAACGGTTAGTGGACTAATAGTTACCTTTGCACCTACAAGTTGAATTTTATGACTAAGAAAAACAGGAGGCCGATGTATTTGTGGACAGTCCTTACTAATCGATGTCCGCGATGCCGGGAGGGAAAAATATTTGTTACTGAAAATGCTTATGATTTCAAGAACAATTTGAAGATGCATGAAAAGTGCCCTGTTTGTGGTCAACCTACAGAAATTGAAGTTGGGTTTTATTATGGAACCAGCTATGTAAGTTACGCACTTACGGTTGCTTACACCGTAGCCACTTTTGTTGCCTGGTGGGTTTTACTAGGTTTTAAATTATACGATAATAGTATTATTTACTGGCTCGTATTTAACGGCGTTACCCTCTTAATCCTTCAACCTCCGTTCATGCGTTTATCGCGGTCATTGTGGTTAAGCTGGTTTGTGAAATACGACCCAGATTGGAAGGAAAAGAAGGCGATTGAATATGAGAGAGTGGTAAAAGAACAAATGAATAACTGGTAGTTACAAATAATTCCTCAAAGTTTTATAACCGCCAATTTTCTATTTTAAAAGATTGGACCGTGAATGTCAGTGGGCATTTGTTTAAAAGGAAGTTCCATGAGTTAAGCGAATTAGACCTTTTGCCGCAAACGGCAACAAATGCATTGTTTTTAAAAACATAGAAGTTGAAGCATTTCCTCCAAAAAGGCTCTGAACATATCGACCTATCAAAAGCCTTCTTGAAAAATTTTTCTTCCACTCCCACTCATACTTCTTCTCCATTGTGTCTCTATCAACCTTTCCTGAAAGAAAAGAATCAATACAATTAAACCCTATTTTGGACGAATGCATAGCCATGCTCATGCCATTGCCACAAAGAGGACTTATCATTCCGGCGGCGTCCCCCAACATCAGCACATGGTTTTCCACCTGTAACTTTTTGTCGAAACTAATTTGAGAAATCGCCAAAGGCTCATCGTAGAGGAAATTAGCAGAAGTAAAAATTTCTTTCAACCTTGAATTTTTATATAAAACTTGCCTTTGCATTTCTTCTATCGAATTACCGCAAGCCCTTAAATTGGCCGCTGTAGTTAAATAGCAAAGACAACTTTTGTCGTCTTCTATTTTCGAAAGCCCGCAATAACCATTATGGAAGTTGTGCAATGAAATGCTATTTCTATCGTGTACGTATCGAATATGATACTTAATACCAATATAATTATTAAGGCTATTGGTCTTTTGTGTTGTAAATGTTCTTTTCCACTTAATGTCGAGATTACTTCTTTTACCAAAAGAGCCTGCAACAGCCTTTGCGCGCAGTTGTTTTTCTGATGTTGCTAAAGCAAAAATATTGTTACTAAAACTTACCTCACTGACTTTACTACCAGTAAATATAGTTACACCTTTTGCTTTTGCCAGCTTGAATAATGCATCGTCTAATAAGTGACGACTAATTCCAAATCCACCTAATGGCAAGTCAAACGAGTAGATAGCTCCCTTCACATCTGACAGGTGAAGCGTGTTGATTAAGGGTAGATTCAACCTCTTTAGATCTATGCCTACCCGTTGCAAAAAGTCCCAACTTTCGAGGCTAATATATTCACCACAAACTTTGTGAAAGGGGTATTCCTCTTTCTCAAAAAGGACCACTTTATGATGTTGGTCAGCACATTGGATGGCAAGTGAGAGGCCTGCCAATCCTCCTCCTACAATGGCTACATCATAAAGACCCTCGTGCGTCATTTTGGTAAATTATTAAATATCTGAAGGCCCATTTCCACGTAATTGTGGTATTGCCGATGTTAGCTTTCCTGCAAATCGCAATTAATTCATCCCGATTAAATCCCCTTGCAACACTTAAGGGCGCGTCGTTCTTAACAAGGTAAGAGTTTGAAAACAGGCGTGTAAGCAGCTTTATTGAATAGTACGCCAGTATATTTCTTTGCAAGTCATTTATGAAAAAACCTATCCCGCTATTTTCACTCATCCATTTAAACTGGCATTCCAATTCTTCGTTTGTAAAATGGTGACAAAATAAACTAGAGAAAATAATATCGGGTTTTTTTTTAAAACCAACCTTTTTGTAATCACTAGTAATCCAGGTTACATCCAAAAATTTATCTGCCCTGCTTTTTGCAAAATCTATACATTCTTTCTTTAAATCAATTCCCGTTACAGTTAGCTTAATATTTTTTTTCCTGCACCAGTTACTAATTGCCACAAGGTTATCTCCCCCACCGCAACCAATCTCGCAAATCGAGATTTCTCTCTTATCTTTTAATAGTTGTCGGAATGCATCGATAGATATACCATGTCCCCCTAACCATTTGTTGATAAAATTCAGCTCTTTCATGTTTTGCCTGATGTCAGCAAAAGGGAGGAAGTCTTCGTCTAAAAATTCTTTTTGATATGACCTCTGTGAGAGGTTCATGACTTTGAAGCAATAAATGTTTCCATCGTTAAACCTGGTCCAAAGGCTACTCCAAAAACATTCGCTGGCTTGTCATGAATTCCTTCCATTATTTCTTTAAGCACAAATAAAATAGTAGGGGAAGACATGTTTCCATACTTCGATAAGACAGCTCTTGAGCAGGAAAGGTTTTCTAAAGTTAGAGATAACTTAGACCTAATTACTTCCAAAATTTTTCTTCCTCCAGGATGTATACACCAATGTGTGACGTTGCTTCGATCTAGTTCTCCTTCATCCAAAGCACTGCCCACTAAAGCCGCTATGTCCTCTTGTATCAACTGAGGTATATAAGCACTAAGTTTCATTAAAAAACCGGTATTACTTATTTGCCACGACATATCATCCTTACCCTTATATGAAATCTCTGCATAAAAGCTTTTTATCTTTAAAGCGTTAGCAGAAATTATCGAATTTGAAACAAGCATTGCAGCGCTGCCATCTCCGAACAATAAGCTGCTGGCAGCATTGTCTAAAGTAAAACGCTTTTGAAAATGAATGGTACAAAGCTCAGTGCAAACAATTACAACCTTCGCAGCTTTAGTAGTATCACAAATCATTTTGGCAATCTTCATGGCATGGATAGCCGCATAACAACCCATAAAGTTGACCGATGTTCTAAAAACTTTATTTGATAAACCGAGTTCCTCTGCTACCTGTAGGTCAAGTCCGGGCGCGCTCATGCCCGTACAACTTACGGTAATGAGATGCGTGATTTCTCTTGGTTCAATATGATCCTTAAGACAGTCTTTTATAGCTGCAACCGACAAAGCAAGCGCATTTACATCAAAGAAATTCATCCTGCTGTTAAGGCATCTTTCATCTGCTTCTGGCTCAACAAACGCCCACTCGTGTTCGGGCTTTCCAAAGTCGGGCAACACCGAGTACCTGTTCTCTATTTCACTATGCTTGTACAAAAAGGCCAGCTTTCTTGCATCGTCGTCATTAAGCCTATACGCCTTTTGCATAAACTTCAGGATCTCTTGTTGCGGATGGCAATGTTGAGGCAGAGCAGTTCCTATAGATATAATATTAGCCAAATTTTTGAAGCAGAATTATTGTTATAAAAGCAAGGCTGGTACACGTGCTTGCAAGGCAGTTCATTTGCATTGTATGTTTAAAATCAGCAACAGTTTCATTTTTTAGCACCTTTATAAACCATTGAAGAAAATATACGATTACAGGAGTAAAAAAGATTATTAAAACAATAAAAGGCCTATAAAGTTCGTGGCTTTTATAATATGACCATAAAAGCGCTACAGCAATGAAATACATGACAGAGCAAAAAATAAAGGTTCCTTTTTTACCCAACTTCATGCTAATAGTGGTAATGTTATCCTTCGCATCGGCTTCGTATTGGTAGATTTGGGTGATGGGATAAAATCCGCCAATTAGAAATGCGGCGGCTAATAAACCTACAAAAGACATGTGATTTGTAAGATTAGAGTCCACGCCATGATAAACCATAAAAAAAGTAAGCGCTCCCTGGTTAAAGATAACTGTAAGGTAACCAGTTAATGGATATTGCTTTAGACGAATTCCTCTATAGCTATATAATCTCGAACAAATGATATAAATGATAATACACGTTACAAATAAAGAAGAGATAAACAAGGATAAAACAACTGCTGTCAAATCCATCACAATAGTTACAACAAACAATTGTTTGGTCGGCTGCGGCGGATTTTCAATTCCTCCTATACTACTTGCATCTCTATCCATATAACTATTATAACCGTTGCTCGAAGGATATACCAGCAAGTGGAGGATTATAAAAATTAAGATAGCACGGGGAAGGTTTATGGTATCAACAAAACTTACAGCAAACCAGTAAACGGGCATTAAGAAATAAGAAAAAGGAAAACGAAGTAGTTGTATTGTGGAACGATGAAGCAACAGGTTTTTTATTTTAAATATACTGCTAAATAATACTCTTTATAAAAAGCAGTTGTGTAAAACACTCGCCTCGTTTGACAACGCAGATGAAAGCGCTATTAAAACGAAGAATCTTGATACCCGCCACCAGACCCGGTCTCGCGTAGGACCTATTCCATTCTCCTTAAAGTGCAAGCAGCCCGCCAGCGGGTTTAAAAAAATTGCACGAGCGATTCTGCTTATACGCCTTTTAAACCAGGATAGCTTACGACTGATTAGCCCCTTTTGCAGCACCCGCAACTATTCCACCTGTGTTGGTGTCGGTCGAGTCGGACGCCTCGTTCGCCCTGGCATTTACTCTTTCGTTATCGCGGGTCGTTTCTGTGTTTGGTCCACCAACTTTATCTAAAATAACATTAGGTTGGGGCTTGTTGGCTTGTTCAATTTCCTCTTTGGTAAACGTCGTTCCCTGAACAGTGACTGTGTCTCCGCTTAGTTGACTTGTATTAGCACCACTTACCGATGAATTCAAATTGTCCTCGTTTTGATTGCTTAAGCCTGAATTATTTTCTGACATAATCTTACTTTTTCTATGGATAATAGAAAATTATTAAAAATTGTATGCCATCTTTTGCTGTACGTAAACGTCTCCGGAAATTTCAAATAGCCCATGCAGAAGTATATGTATTTAACGCTGAGTCCCCGCTAAAGTTGAGAGACCGGCTGCCGCATGATCCTTACTAGTTGGCTTCGGCTTGGCAAAACCAGCGTTCGAGAAAAAAAGGACAGCATTGCTTCCTTGAATTTCATTGCTGTAGCTACCGTTTGAGAAACATTTTTCCCGATAATGGTTCACCTTCCTCAACAAACTCACTACTTTTTAAAATTCCCAACCGATCGAAGTAGAATAACCAAAAGATTTTCCTTAAAAGAAACAGAAGCACTTTTTTGCAAAAAAAGAAAAAAGAATTATCGTTTTATCATCTTTTTCTAAGTGTCTTAAAATGGTAGTTACGGCACCAAAGTACTTCTCCCGCTGTTAGATCGCCTACGAGAAATTAGAAAACAGAGATAAATGCATTAATAGAAACTATAATATTATCAATTAGATTCAAGCGGAAAAAACTTGCAAAATCAGTGGCATCAAACATCTGGTACCATTTCTTATTTGTATAGCCTCTCTCATTTAATTTTTCCAAAGGCGGAGTATTAGTACACAATTGGTGCAAAGTTTTCTATAGATTAACAAAAGTCCCCATATGAAAATTGTCGATATCCGTTTATTGAACGGACCCAACTATTGGTCAATACAAAGGCATAAAATAGTTGTTATGCTGCTGGATTTGGAGGTGCTCGAAAATTCCCCAACCAATACAATTCCCGGCTTTAATCAAAGGTTAATTAACCTGATACCCTCTTTAGAAACGCACCTGTGTTGTGAAGGCACCGCCGGCGGCTTCCTCAATCGTGTAAAGCAAGGTACCTGGATGGGACATGTCGTCGAACACATCGCACTTGAATTACAGTCATTAGCAGGTATGGATACTACATTTGGACGGACAGCGGAAACGGGCAAAAAAGGAGTCTATCATGTAGCTTTTTCATATGAAGAGCCACGCGCAGGAAAATATGCAGCCCAGGCTTCGGTACGAATCGCGGAGGCTTTGGTAAAAGGAGAAACTTACGATATTGAAGAAGATATACAGAAATTGAAGAAGATTGCTGACGAAGAATTTCCGGGGCCTAGCACTTACTCAATAATAAAAGAAGCACAGAGGCGAAATATTCCTTTTGTGAAACTAAACGATCATGGCATCGTTCAACTAGGGTTTGGAGCAAGCCAAAAACGAATTCAGGCAACTATTGCAAGCACTACAGGGTGCATTGCGGTAGAGCTAGCTGGTGACAAAGCGGCAACAAAAAAAATATTAGAGAGTGCCGATATTCCTGTTCCAAAGGGAGTAATAATCTCTAATGAGGAAGAATTAAAGGAGGCTCTAGAATATGTTGGGTATCCGGTTGCAATAAAACCGGTTGATGGAAACCAGGGTAAGGGTGCAACTACCGAGATAAACACAATGCAAGATGCCCTTGAGGCAATGAATGCAGCAAAAAAATATTCGAACCGGGTAATCTGTGAAAGCTCCATTAGTGGTTACGATTTTCGGGCCCTGGTCATCAATTATAAATTTATAGCAGCTGCAATGAGGACACCTGCGGCCGTAACAGGCAACGGGACACATACTATTAAGCAATTAATTGAGATCGAAAATACCAATCCCAAAAGAGGTAGCGGACATTCAAATGTATTAACGGCAATCCGGGCAGATGAAGCAACAATGCATGTATTAGAGAAAAAAGGCTATACGCTGGAAACAGTTTTACCTGTCGGAGAAGAATGCTGGTTAAAACCTACGGCAAATTTAAGTACAGGTGGCACTGCTACAGATGTCACAGACATTGTTCACCCTTCAAACATTGCGCTGTTTGAGCGAATTGCCAGGGTTATTGGATTAGACATTTGTGGAATAGATATTATAGCTACCAATTTATCGTCACCGATCAAAGAAACCGGCGGTGCAGTACTGGAAGTGAATGCGGCCCCCGGATTTAGAATGCATATAGATCCGACACATGGAAAACCGAAAAATGTGGCGGCACCCGTATTAGATATGCTTTTCCCGCACGATAACCAGGGCACCATTCCTATCATAGCAATTACTGGTACAAATGGCAAGACCACCACAACCCGGCTTATTTCCCACATGGCTAAAAAGGTAGGATATAAAGTAGGATATACAACTACAGACGGCATTTATATAAAAGACGAGCTGGTAGTAAAAGGCGATTGCTCTGGCCCTGCCTCTGCGCAATTGGTTTTAAAAGATCCCGCAGTTGAATTTGCCGTGCTGGAGTGCGCACGTGGCGGAATTTTAAGAGCAGGATTAGGTTTTCCGTTTTGCCATGCAGCAGTTATTACAAACGTTGCAGAAGATCACCTGGGTTTAAACGGCATCGACACTATTGAAAAGCTGGCACGTGTAAAAGCTGTGGTCGCAGAAACAGTATTGCCTACTGGTTATGCTATCTTAAATGCTGATGACGATCTTGTATTTGCGATGAAAGACAACGTAAGGAGTAAAGTAGCACTCTTCTCTATGTACGAAAATAGCTTGCGCGTAAAGAGACATTGCCAGCAGGGCGGCCTCGCTGCTATATATTCCCACAACTATATTGTTATTCTTCAGGGAAGCAAAAGAATACGAATTGAAAAGGTTGGAAACATACCAGTAACATTTGCGGGTAAAGCGCAATTTAACATTGCCAATGTTTTAGGCGCAACGTTGGCTGCTTTTGTAAGCAACTTCAACTTAGATGATATACGGGCAGGTCTTCAATCATTTATTCCGTCGCCCGAAACTATTCCCGGCAGAATGAACATGTTTTACTTCAACCAATTCACTGTTATGGTCGATTATGCCCATAATCCTCATGGAATAAATGCAATTGGTAAATTTGTAAAGTCTGTTGACGCTACTGTGAAAATCGGAATAATTGCAGGCGTTGGAGACAGGCGTGACAGTGACCTAATGAGTGTGGGTGAAGAAGCTGCAAAAGTTTTTGATGAAATCATTGTGAAACTCGATGAAGATTTAAGAGGTCGAACACCTGATGAAATATTACACCTTGTAACCGCGGGTATAAAACGGTATGATGCAGGTAAAAAGATAACTGTCAATACAAGTGAATGTGCAGCTGTTGAGATGGCCATTCATGGTGCAGTACCCGGTTCGTTCATTACTATACTTACCGACAATATAGCAAAGGTGTTACAATGTGTTCGAGAGTTACAGCAATCAGAACAATTACATCAGAAAGAAAAAGAAATAGGTTCGTTAGTGTAAAAGGGGCGAAATAAAATAGTAAAAAACAAAACAGCCCGGCAATCGGACTGTTTTGTTGTAAGAAAAAAATCTTGAATAATAATTACCCTGGTTAATCAGGCAGCTTTTGTTGGTAGCTATAATTTTTCATTTTTTTGTAGGCCAGCATTTGGAGCCTTTTAAACTTTTGTTGCGTCGCACTCTTGTACTTCAATTTCTTCATGCAGCTTTTTCTTCGCCCCTAAAAGCACAAAAACAAAAAGACACAGGGCTGTCACTTCCTGCCGCTTAGCATATTCTGCAAACATCTTCTACCGAACCATAATGGTTTGTAGTTGAAGAGTGCGACGCAACGATGTTGGGTTCGAGAACTCATTGGCTCGTCATACAGAAATACTGTTACTGAAAATCCTCGTACCGTCCCATTAAGAACTCAAACACTAGGCTTCTTAACTAACTTATGCAGTCTTATTATTTTTTGTTTAAAGCTACGGTTGCAGCCAACTTATTTTCAACTCTGTTTAGTACCCATTCACCAACAGCTAGCCCCTGTTTCCGGCCATTATCTACCGCGTCCATAAAATGAATACCTCCGTAAAAACGAGAGATGCCCGCCTCTATAGCTGCTTCCTGAAATGATTTGAACTTGCGACCGGGTAATCCGTAAGCTTTTTCTGAAGTGTCTTCGTAATGAAAATCGTTTCCAAAATAATGCGATAATATAACGGCAGAGGCTGCAGAAATAGTGGAGTGACCGCTAAGATACTCAGGGAACGGGGGTGTTTGAAGCAAAGGTTTGTAAGTTGGATCAATATACTGTCGAATAGCTGTTTCAGGGCGAATGCGATTGCTCCGGAATTTTTCGTCCCAGCAGCAAATGAACCCATCCATAAGCGCAACTGAAACCATTGTGTGTACTTTCATTGATTTAGCAAAATCTGCTTTAGACTCTTTACATGCAATTCCGGTAATCATAAGCCAGTGTGCCCCTGGTGACATTTTCTTCTGCCCCGACATTAAATGTCCGTTGTCCTGCAATGCAAAAGGATTGCAGTCCCAGAAAGCTGCGATCTCTTTTTGTTCCTTCGATAAATGGATGCTCTCCGTATAATTAAAGTTGAGCATCCTAAAGAAAGGCGAATTTTTGTTGGTTGAAAAAGCGACTGGTGGAGCAGGCTTAAACTGTATACAGGTATCGAGTGTGAAGGGGCGAACAGTATTGAAATAAGGTTCAACCGGCGCAAAAAAACCAGGCGGAGTCGGGTACCAGCTTCCTGGTACTGACTGAGGGGTATACCTTGCATAATTACTGATCCTGTTATATTTATCCGCCTTTGCGTATGCAAGTATCGCCTTACTTATGGCCTTCGCATATTTTGTAGAATTAGCAATTACGTCTTCTGCCAAACCTTGCCTTCTGCAGGAGTCTAAAAAAATGACTTGAAAAGAATCGACGTAAGCTCCGGAAGGTTGCATCTTTTTTGCCGTTTCCATCATTGCGAGCAGGGCGCTCAACTCGATGGAGTACCCAATTATGCTATCTGGCCTGTATAGTGTTGGATAATTATTTAAAACGCCGGACATACTCTTGTACGCACTGTCATTTTGCGAAATAACTTCGTAGCCTGCAAGTGTAGCATAAGAAAAAAAGCGGGCAGCAAGGGGCGGATTTGTTACGTCATGCACCATAATATCCGTCATCCTGTTAATAACCTCGCTTATGTGCGCGGAACTAAACGTAAGGGTTTGCTTTTGGTGCGTTACCGATTGACTACAACCTGATAAAACGGTTATTAAAAAGATAAGAGCTCCTACATTTTTCATCATCGTACTTTGTAAGCTTTAACCGGCATTTGGTTCACTCCGAACAAAAGGGTATTGTTTATTTGTAAAATACTTCTGACATCCCCCATAAGGTTAAAGCCGGATTGTTGCTGTTTGATGTATGTGAAGTTGCCTTTGCCATCACCCTTCAATAACATTCCATAGTTCGCATCATATTTTCCAAACCGTAAACGGCTTTTACTGATATTACCGCCTAGAATTAAATCTGTTGCACCATCGCCGTTATAGTCAAAAGCATTTATGGCAAATACTGGCGAAAACTGTGCTTCAACCGGTAAGGATACTTCTTTAAATTTACCATCACGGGCTCCCTGGAAATAAGCTGTCTGCAGGTAGTTCGATGTTAAATGTCCTGCACCTTCCAGTTCCTGCTCTGTAAACACTTCCTTTAGCGACGCATCGGAATAACTGTTATAGTCTGCAAAGCGAACACGAGTCATGCTGATTTGGTCGAACAACTCATCGCGGGTGACATAAGGGTAACTTTTGTGCTGGATATAAAAACAAAGTATGGGGTCAACCCCTCCATTGTCGTCAAAGTCTTTAAAATACATTTCCGCCGGTTCTTTGTCTGACGCTACACACTGGGAATTTAATCCCTGGTTTCCCACAATTAGATCGGGATGATTGTCGTGGTTGAAATCACCAACCAGTAACTTGTTCCACCAGCCGCTGTATTTTTTCGCAAAATAAGTGTCAGTCTTGTCCGTTAGCTTACCGTTGTAGTTAGCGAAGACGGTTACAGGCATCCATTCGCCCACTATTACCAGTTCTTGCATGTTGTCGCCATTTAGGTCGTACCATGCAGCATCGGTAACCAAACCAATATGCTCAAGTGCAGGTGCAATCGAGCTTGTTTGATCTCTAAATTGACCCTTGCCGTTATTTATAAGAATATAACTTCTGGGAATTTCAGGATACCGTCCTGGTATAACACGTCCGCCTACAAATAGATCTTGGGCACCATCTCCGTTAATATCCGCCGCTCTTACACAACCCGAACTGGTAAGCATGACGGGTAAAGCATTATCACTTTTTGTAAAGTTCCCCTTGCCATCATTTAGATATAACCTGTCTTGCAATGCAGGATCGTCAGGAGTAAAATTGTGGTATCCCCCATTAGCTACATATAAGTCTAAGACCTTATCGTTGTTTGCGTCAAAAAAAAGTGCATCCGTGTTTTCGCTGTTTTTATCTGTTTGAAAGCCTGGGATTGGTTTTAGGGCAAATGTTCCCCCTTTTTGTTGCAGGTATAATGCAGCAGTTTGCCCGGCAGCACCACCAATAAAAACATCTTCCAAACCATCTGCGTTAACATCTCCCTTAACCATGCACGGGCCAGAAAAGGAAAGCGGGTTAACCATTAAGGGTTGCCTCTTGAAATCATTAACCGAATGGTTTGCCTGCATAAAAGGCAGGGGCGAAGTAGCTTCAGCAAAAATTGCATTGCCGAATGTGGGCCGTTGATATATTGAACCTGCATTTTTTTCTTCTAAAGTAAGCACCTGGCCTGCTTGTATGTTTTGCAGCACCTGTTGTTTTCCACTAAGCCAAACCACTCTTAAAGAATCAATAGTGGCGGTATTGCTGCCTAACCCAAAATGCAAAACAGGTGAAACACTTGATTGGAATCCCCGACAAGTGATTTGCTCCTGGTATTGTTGCTGACCCCTGCTATATAATGTCACTTTAGCGCCAATGCCTTGCGTATTTCTACCCGAACCTATAAATTTCAACTGTAAATATTGATTCTTTAGTTGCCCTTGCGCCTCGTTCTGGTACACGAAAGCTGGCTGGTTTATATTGTTTGCTATTAAATCGAGGTCTCCGTCATTATCAAGATCCGCATACGCGGCACCGTTGCTATTCGACGAGGAATCGAAGCCCCAATTTGTTCCCTGGTTTTTAAAACGGAGGTTGCCGATATTGTGAAATATATAGTTATTTACGTTTGAAGAAGGAATTTTAGAAATCAGGTCCATAACGCTTTGAGGAGTAACTCTGCCTTTTAAATACTGAAAATACGAGCTCTTGAATTTAATGAAATCCATGTTTGTAAAGTCCTTTAAAAATCCGTTCGTTACAAAAAGGTCTTTTAGTCCATCGTTATCATAGTCTCCCATTAAGGGCGCCCAGCTCCAGTCCGTGTTTGACATTCCACTTAATTGGCCTATTTCACTAAAAGTCCCATCCCCATTATTCAGTTGCAACATGTTCCGCATGTACTGATGGTTAAAGCCGGCATGAACCATCATATCAAAATATTCATAGTTGTCGGGACCAAATAATAACCGCTGGCGCTTGTTGTCTTCCGGCAGCATGTCCAGACTTATGATATCAGGTAAACCATCATTATTTATATCTGCAATATCGTTCCCCATCGAATAAAGGGAAGTATGCCCGATACTGCTTTTCAATTTGTCGCTAAAGGTGCCATTCCTATTATTGATCCAAAGATGATCTGGTGCTGAATAGTCGTTAGAGACATACATATCGGGCCATCCGTCCTGGTTTATATCGGCTACACTAACACCAAGACCGTAGGAAAACCCTGATTTGTCCAAGCCTGCCTGCGCTGATACATCGTTAAATTTGCCCCCCTTGTTCTGGTATAATTTAGCGTGCATGTTTGGCTCCGGCTTTTTTAGGATCTGCTGTATTGTTGCCTCATCGAGGTGACTAAAGGGTGAGGGGTTGTGATTAAGCAGGAACATGTCGAGATCGCCATCACGGTCATAGTCGAAAAAAGCAGCCTGCGTACTAAAAGCAGAATCAGAAAGCCCGTATTCTTTTGCCTGGTCAACAAACGTTGGTACCCCGTTCGCGCCATTTCCCTGGTTAATTAGTAATTGATTGAACCTTGCCTTTCCTGGTAATGGTCCTGAATAACATTGGTAGATATCGAGAAGGCTATCACCGTTCACGTCTGCCACAGTCGCTCCTGTTTTCCAACTGTTTGGCGCACCTTGTACACCTGCGGCAACCGACACATCTTCAAACTTCATCCGGCCTTTGTTCAGGTAAAGCTTGTTTGGAACCTGGTTACCCGAAAAATATACATCCTGCCATCCATCCCGGTTGAAATCGCCTATTGCTACCCCACCACCATTATAAAAATACGGGTAGGACATGATGTTGGCATAAGGGGTTTCTGTTAAGGTATTATTGAAACTGATATTGGTTTTTTCGGGAGGCAGTAAAGTAAATAATGGTGGCCCGGCAGGTTGTTCATTTTCGCCTGTCCCATTTTTGCAGGCAACAGCTACAAGCATCATTATAACAAGGGCAAGAAGGAAGGGAGTTTTAGGGAGATGCATCGTCAGTTATTAATAAGCCGTAAAAATAAGTTCGCTTTTATGTGGTTGATGAGATGAGAAAGGTAATCTAATCCTTGTTCCAGGCTTTTTTCTCAAATTTAAAAACTGCCTTAAACATGGGTTACGTACCCGTTATTAGATGGCATTTAAGCTGGTAATGCTAATACAATTTATAACTTAAATAAAAGTTCTTATCCCTGATGTTGTATAGCTCTGCCTGAACTCCTTTGGGGTACAATCTTTTTTCTTTTTAAAGATCCGGTTGAAATTAGACATGTTGTTAAAGCCGCACTTGTAGGCAACTTCTGTTATGCTATGTGTTGTATCTATCAACATTCGGGACGCATTGCCCAGACGTACTTCGTTAATAGTGTCTACAAACGTTTTTCCTGTTCGGGCTTTGAAGAAACGACTTAAAGCTACTTCTGTCATCCCAGCAATTTTTGCAGCATCGGTTAAGGATAAGTCCTTATCGAAGTTGTTATTTAAATAAGTCATTATTTTTTCAATCCTCCTGCTGTTGTATGAAATTGTTTCAACGGTATTAAAAGAGCCTCCCGACAACGTTTGAATATTTCTTGAAATAGATAGATCATGCAAAATTGACATTAGCTCTAAGACTGAATCGAAGGCGTGTTTTTGGGGAAGTTCAATTAGTCTTGGCATGATTGCCATGGTAGTTTCCTTTGTAAAACATACACCTCGCAATGATCTTTCTAACAAACTTCTAATGAAGCTCATCTGATTCCTTTGCAAAAATTTCTCGTCAAAAAGATTTCGGTGAAATTGGATGGTGATTTCCTGTATCTCCTGGCTTTTGCACTTATGAGTAAACCATCCATGTGGCAGGTTTGATCCTACTAGTACTAGCTCAAAATCACCTATTTCTTCTATGTGGTCTCCAATAACGCGTTTAGCTCCTTTTGCGTTCTTAACAAAATTCAATTCAAACTCTTCATGGTAATGCAGAGGAAAATCGAATTTGTCCTTAGTACGTGAAAAAAGAGTAAAGCAATCACTGGAAGTGAGGGGAGTGATTTCTCTTAAAAGTTTAGATGGCATAGCAGTTTTTGTTTAATGCAACTGTTGTTCGGTTATAAAAGTATGTATTTGTCTTGAGATCTCACACACGCACAACAGTAACTAATATATCTTCTACTAGTATAAATTATACTGAGAAAGTACTTTTTGTATTAAAATAAGTTTAAAAAAGAAGATTTTTAAAAGGTTAAGTATGATCAAATACTATAAAAAATACCTGTTATTGATAAAAAAGTATCATTGTACTGGTACTATTCAACATAGTTTTGGCAAAACAAATTCAAAGTTTGCTATATGTTTAAAAATGTACTCCAAAAGGGGCTGCTATTGTTAGCAAGTGTCCTCTTTTTTATTACTTCCTGGTCCCAGGGAAGAACGGTTACCGGAACAATATTGGATGATAAAAATACTCCGCTTTCCGGCGCAACAGTCACAGTTAAAGGTACCACCGTAAGCACAAGCACAAACCAGGAAGGAGCATTTAGATTGCAGGTTCCCGGAACAGCCCGAACATTGGTTGTTTCTTTTGTAGGCATGCAAACAAAGGAAGTTGGTATTGGAACAGGAACTGCTCCTATTAGTATCTCGCTCACAGGCGGCGCAAGTACTTTAAATGATGTAGTGGTGGTTGGATATGGAAGGTCTAGAAGGGCTAACCTTACCACTGCACAAACTTCTGTAGGTGCGAAAGAAATTGAAAGAACAGTAAATACTACGGTTGAGCAGGCTATTCAGGGTCGTGCAGCCGGCGTTTATGTTACACAGAATTCAGGTCAGCCAGGTGGTGGCATATCTGTATCCATACGAGGTGTAAGCTCAATTAATAATGCGACTGAACCTCTTTATGTTATTGATGGTGTTCAAATACAGGGAACTACCAGTGGAAACTCCTCTGGTAATCTTGCAGGTTTAAATCCTTCAGACATTGAAGACATGCAGATATTACAAGGACCTTCTGCTACAGCAATCTATGGTTCTCGTGGAACTAACGGTGTTGTATTGATTACCACTAAACGTGGAAAATCTGGTGAAGCAAGAATGACCTATGGTTTTCAATATAATGTGCAAACACCTCCAAAACGCTTTAGCGTAATGAGTTTGCAACAGTATGCCCAAATGCAGATTGCATATAAAGCAATTGCTGGTGGAGTTGTGAGAGGTGAGCTGCTAGACCCTACGTTACTTGGTACTGGTACTGATTGGCAGGGCGAATTGTTTAATAATGCAGCCATGCAAAAGCACCAGTTAAGCTTAAGCGGTGGTAGTAACAACACCACTTATTATATGTCAGGCGAATATTTAAATCAGGCGGGTGTTGCGGTTGGTTCTGGCTTTGACAGGTATAGTTTTAGAATAAACCTTGACACTAAGCCAAGAGACTGGATCACTATAGGTACCAATCTTAGTTTTAATCAGACCAATGAAAGAACAACTACCAGCCAAAATGGTCTTATTTCCAGTTCTATACAATTAAGTCCTGAAGTGCCTGTAAAAACTATTAGTGGTGCATGGGGCGGTGGCGATCTTTCAAACCCGGCTCACCAATTCGCACCTGTTAATCCAATTGCGATATCTACATTAACTACAAATAAAAATAGCAGGAAACAATTTCTAGGTGGCCTTAATTTGGGTCTTAATTTAACAAAGGGACTTACGTTCAGATCTTCATTTAACACCAACCTCGGATATGGCGGTTCAACCTATTTTCAACCTACCTATGCAATTGGTTGGGCAATCAATACCACTGCCGCTTTAGAAAACGGTACAAGCCAAAATACTTATTGGAACTGGAACCAGTTACTTGAGTACACTAAACAGGCCGGGAAACACAACATTGGAGCAATGGTAAGTCATGAAGCACAAGCTTCAACTTATAAAAATGTTGGTGGCAGAAGAACAGGGTTTCTTACTAACAATATCTTAGATCTAAGTGCAGGAAATGCAACTACGGCTAGCAATACCGGTGGATCGGGGCAGTGGGGAATGGAATCTTACTTAGCGAGACTGAACTACGGCTATGATAACAGGTATCTACTAACTGCAACTTATCGCAGAGATGGTTCTGTATATTTTGGACCAGAAAAAAGGTGGGGATCTTTCCCTTCTGTGTCTGCAGCGTGGAGAGTGTCACAAGAGAAATTCTTTAACGTTCCCTTCATCAGTGAGCTAAAATTGAGATTAGAAACAGGTCTGACGGGAAACCAGGGTTTCTCCAGCGACCCTATCTACTCGCCACTTGCTGCAGGAGCAAGCCCATGGGGGTCAAGCTTTTTGCCTTCTGTATATCCTAACAAAGGACTTCAGTGGGAAGAAACAGATACTAAAAATATAGGTGCAAATCTGGGAATGTTTAAAAACAGGGTTTCTGTTGACTTCGATTATTATGTGAAGAATACAGATAACATGCTTTTATCAGCTTCTATTCCCTGGTATATGGGTTCGAACGGAACTGCAGCGGTGCAGCCTCCAACAGTCAACGCCGGATCGCTTCAAACCAAGGGATGGAGTTTTACTTTGAATACAACTAACGTAAGCACAAAAGACTTTAAGTGGGAGACTAATTTAAACTTATCGCACTTTAAGACTACGATTACAAGTTTAAATAATAAGAATGGATTCTTAGAGCGCTCATCATGGTGGTTAAACCAGGCAGACCCCTGGTCACAGCGTTCTGCAGTTGGTCTTGAGCCCTGGTTAATGAGAGGGTATATTGAAGAAGGGCTCTTCACATCTGTAGAAGAAATAAACAAGAGCGCAGTTCCGGTAGACAATAGTGGCAACAGGCGTCCAACAGCAGCAACAAACGGTATCTGGATAGGTGATATTAAACTAAAGGATATTAATGGCGACGGCAAGATTACCAGTGATGACAAAACTTATATTGGTAATCCATGGCCTAAGTTATTCGGTGGTTTCACAAACTCTTTCAGCTATAAAGGATTTGACCTGAGTGTACTGATTACCGGTACTTACGGAAATGATATTTATAACTTTATGGCTTGGGAAAACTCCAATCCAAATAACATTAACCTGGGCCGTAACATGATGTCGCATGCGTATGATTATGCAAAGTTGACAACAGATAAAGATGGCAATCCAGTGCTTGCAAATCCTGGAACAGATGTAGCAAGAATTATCTCAGGTGTAGACGTTAACGGTAACTATGCCCGCCAAACAAGTAAGTGGGTAGAAAGTGGTTCATTTATAAGGCTTAAAAACGTCTCATTATCTTATAACCTACCTACATCTTTAATCTCCCGTCAGAAGCTGGTTCGGGGTGTAAGAGCAACTTTAGGAGCACAGAATTTAGCAACTATAACAGGCTACTCCGGTTTTGATCCTGAGGTTGGTGCTTATACAGGTGTTAATGCTGGTAATAACGGTCCTATCGGACTTGACTACGGTCGTTATCCTTTAACTCCTATCTACACATTTAGCTTAAATGTAAATTTTTAAAGAATTAGAAAAATGAAGAAGATTAATTATAAAATGTATCTGGTTGGCTTAGTGGCTCCAATCGTATTTCTTTCAGGATGTAAAAAAGACTTCCTTGAAAAGCCACCCACAGATAGAATAACTGATGCCAGTTTTTATAAAACCGACGAGCAGGTGTTGGCTGGTACTGCAGGATTATATAACAAGGTTTGGTTCGATTACAACGACAAGGCTTCTTATAACATTGGTGATTTCAGATCGGGAACTACCTTCTCGGCTTACAACGACCGCGGTAATGTATTGTTTAATACAACTGCGGAAAATGGAGAAAATAACGCATCATACCGTTCTTTCTACCAGGTAGTTGCCCAGTCTAACCTTACCATCATTAATATTAACAACAATGCAGGTGATGGAGTTTCTCCTGCAACAAAGAAGATGGCAATAGCTGAAGCAAGGTTTATGAGAGCTTTAGCTTACCGTTATCTGGTGATGAACTGGGGTGAAGTGCCGGTTATTACAAATAACCTTGAAGTACTAACGGATACTTCACTTGTTAGAAATACAATACCGAGTATATGGAGATTCATTACACGTGAAATGCGTGCTGTTGCAGAAGACTTGCCAGCAACTGCAGTTCAACCTGGCAGACTTACCAAATGGTCTGCGGAAGGTATGTTAGCCCGCTTCTACCTTGCAAGGGCAGGCGTAGAATCAACTGGTCCAACAGGAAGAAACCAGACTTTCCTTGATAGTGCTAAATATTATGCACAGGACGTTATTGCTAATAGTGGTTTACAATTATTAGGTAAATACGAGGATCTCTTTAAATACCCTTACGATAATAATAAAGAGTCTTTGTTCGAATTGCAGTGGGTTTATCAGCCGGGCCAATTTGGCGCACAGAATAGTACACCCGCTTACCTGAACTTTAGCCCGGATATTGCTAACGGCGACGGATGGGGTGGAGATAAAGGAGCAACATGGTGGATGCTGAGCCAATACGAAGGATTTACACAGGTGGCGGATACTATGATAACAGGTCGTACACTAGACCAGAGGCTCAAAGCAACTTATATGCTGCCGGGCGCAAGTTACCCGGAAATAACCCAAGCAATGCCAACAGGTAAGCAGAAATTAATTTTTCCTTACGTGGGTGGTGATGTGAATTTTGCGAGTATCAAAAAGTATGTGATAGGTAAGGCTGAAGACGTAGGCGGACAAGCTGCACAACAAAATTACCCTAACGATACCTACATGCAGAGACTTGCAGAAATGTATTTGATTTATGCTGAAGCGGTTCTTGGTAACAATGCTTCTACAAATGATGCAACTGCATTAGAGTATTTCAACAAAGTACACACACGTGCTGGTTTGGCACCATTTAGACTTACAGATCCTGTTACAGGTGCAGCTACCCCACTTACTTTTGATGTTATTTTTAAAGAAAGAGTGCTGGAGTTTGCAATGGAAGGCGTTGCATGGTATGATTTGGTCAGACTGCATTATTACAATCCTCAGAAGGCTTATGCAATTTTAAACAGCCAGGACAGAGGGTACTATAACATTACTCCTGATGTTTTTCCTAATCCAAATTCGTGGACAATTAAGAAAACAAGGTGGGCTACAACGGATAGAAGAGTAAATGCAAACGCCGGCAATTTCCGTCTGCCTATACCATCTGCTGAGATTACACAGGCACCTAACTTAACTAAGCCTGCTGTTGATTATCCATAAGCAATTAAAATCATTGTATAAAATTTGCAAGTCAAATGAAAACATTAAATAAATCGATATTATTATTATTTGTCATGGCTCTCGCCGTGGCAACCAGCTTCACTTCTTGTAAAAAGGAGGATCTTCCAAATGGTGGTCAACCTAGAATTAAGTATGTACGAGTAACCAATCCTGCATCCGCGGACTCTTTATTAGTAGGAGCAGCGCAGGGTAACCTGATTGCCATCATTGGTGAAAACCTTGGTGGAGCGCAGCGTATGTGGTTTAACAATCAACCTGCCACTTTAAACCCAACTTACATTACCGATAACTCCATTATTGTAAATGTGCCCACTCCAATTCCAACTACAATTAATAATAAACTAAAAATTTATTTTGCAAGTGGAGACTCATTGCTTTATGATTTCCAGGTTCAGATTAGCAAGCCTACTGTTACCAGTATGACTTCTGAGTATGTAAATACAGGTGATGTAGCTACTATAAACGGCAATTTCTTCTACGCACCTCTTACAGTTACATTTACCGGTGGAGTAAACGGTGATTTAGTATCTGTTACCGATAAAATAATCCAGGTAAGGGTACCAAACGGTGCGCAGCCCGGGCCAATAACGGTGAAAACAAATTTTGGAGAGACAAAGTCGAACTTTTGGTTTAGAGATAACAGAAACATTTTTATTAGTAGCGATCCTTATGAAGGTTGGTGGAATGCTTCATACGTGGTTAAACCAACAGATATAAAAGCAGGAGATCCTGTTGCTATTAACGGCAATTATATCCGCGTAAAGAAGACCTTGGGTGCCTGGAGTTGGAATGAGATAGCAGGTGGCGCAGCTGATGCAATGCCAAATCACAGCAAAAATATTCCTGATGCAGCTATACTTAAGCCCGAAGATTACAATGTTAAGTTCGAGATCAATACGATTAAACCTTACAACGCAGGAATTATGAGGCTTAACCTTGCATTGAATGCCGAAGACAATGATGCTTATCAATGGAAGCCTCCTTATGATACAAAGGGACAGTGGCAAACAGTTACTATTCCATTTGAAGAAATCGTAGCAAGTTATAAAGTGAAGCCTACTGTAAATCCTAAAGGCTACTGGACCAGATTGCTTATTCAGGGTCCTGGAGATCTGGATGCTGACATTTCCCTGGACAATTTCCGTGTAGTACCAAAGGTTATCAAATAAACATTACTTAAAGTATAACAAATAAAAATAATGAATAGGATATTTAATAAGTCGCTTCTGTCATTGATATGGGTGGTAATGTTAATTGGATTACTTACTGCCTGTAAAAAGGATAGCAATGTAAATTCGGGAAAAGTAGAATTAATGAGTTTTGGCCCTACAGGTGCGAAACCCGGCGACACGTTACGCTTTATCGGCAATAACCTTAACCAGGTTACAGCTATAGATTTAACAGGCGCCAGTGTACCATCATCTGCGTTTATTCAAATGACTCCTGAGTTAATCTCCCTTATAGTACCTCAACAAACACAGCAGGGATATGTAACGCTTAGAACGCCCCAAGGTGATATCGTTTCAAAGACCAGGTTAAACCTAATGGTGCCTGTTACAATCGCATCTATAACTAAAGAAGCGCGTCCGGGTGGCAATGTTACCATTACCGGCCGATATATGAACTGGGTAACCAGGGTTACGTTTGCAAAGAATAAAGTAGCAGACACTACGGCTTTTGTAAGTAAATCATTAACTGAGTTAGTGGTTAGGGTTCCTGCTGATGCGCAAACCGGACCGGTTGTTTTATCTTATGGTGGAACAGAACCAAAGGATATTGAAAGTGCGGATACTGTAAAAGTAACCTTACCTGTAAGTACCGCTTTTTCACCTACGCCTGTTAAGCATCAGACTAATCTTACCATTACGGGTACTAACCTCGACCTTGTGAAACAGGTTGTGTTTACTGGCGTTACCACACCTGTAACAACATTTGTTAGTCAGTCGGCTACCCAGGTTGTGGTTAAGGTGCCAGCTAGTACACAAAAAGGTAAAGTATCATTACTTGCTGCTTCCGGTGTAGCTACCGTTTCTACCACTGATTTAGATGTCGTGTTGCCGTCTATAACTTCAATGTCTCCAAACCCGGTTAATCCTGAAGGTAATGTTACTATCACTGGTACTGACCTTGACCTTGTTACCGGAGTAAAGTTTACAGGTGTTGCAACCGCTGTTACAAGTTTTGTAAGTCAATCTCCAACTTCAGTTGTGGTTAAAGCCCCTGCAGGCGCTATAAAAGGTAAGTTGACACTGAGTATACTAAATTCTACTCTTACAGTGTCAACTGCCGATGACATTAAATTTGTTGGCGCGTCTGACCTTACTCCTTTTAAAGTAGTAGTTTTTGAAGAAGCTCTGGATAGCAATTGGGAAAAGTGGGGCGGTTGGGGTACTTCCGTGCAGGATATGGCAAATACCGAACAGGCACTTTCAGGAACCAAAGCAATTAAAATAACATGGACCGACGCTTATGGCGGATTTCAGCTGCATCCGAAGTCGAGCTTTCCTTTAAGTAGTTATACTGCTATCAGGGTTTCAATTTATGGTGGTGCAGGTACCGTTACAGGTTCTAAAGTAACCATGTTTATAAAAAGTGCTGCTGGAGTACAAAGCCCGAATAAAGAATTGGTTTTAAAAGCAGGCGAATACACTACATACGAAATTCCATTAAGCCAATTAGGTAATCCAACAGATATTTCTGAGTTGAATTTTCAAAACGCTGGAACTCCAACCATCACCATATATGTTGATGATTATGGTTTATTTTAATAGGAGTAGTCAACTTAAATAAAAAAAGCCTCCTGTGCAGTCAAGATACTATTCATTTTCTTGACTTGCTACAGGAGGTTTTTTTATTAGTGCTATTTTCGATTTAGAAACAGAAGATCTGTTGTCTCTCTTTTGTTGGCGATGATAAAGGTGAACAATTGGTCGGCGCTACGCCCTCACCTTATCTACTCCTTGTTTTCTCCAAAACTTAAAAGCCTTCTATTAACTTAAAAAACGTTATTTCATAAAATTGAGTAAAGAAAATTTGTATTGATAAGGGGGGTTAAAGTTTAACTTGGAACGCATCGTTATCCTGGCGCTTTAAATTGCGGATGTACAAGAGTGCGACGCAAGCGAAGCTAAATAAAAGAAAAAATGCCGGGTTCAAAAAAAACTATTAAAAATTGGTGAAGCTACAATTAATAGACATTCTGATTATGGTTGCCTACCTGGTTTCTATGCTGCTTATAGGCGTATTTATGCGCAAGAAAGCAAGCCAGGATAAAGAGAGTTACCTGATGGGGGGCAAAAAGCTGCATTGGTTTCTTTTAGGAACGAGCGATGCCTCTGATATGTTTGATATCAGTGGTACTATGTGGATGGTGGCTTTGTGTTTTGTTTATGGTTTTAAAAGTATTTGGATACCCTGGCTGTGGCCTGTGTTTAACCAGATCTTTAATATGATGTTTTTGTCTAAATGGCTGCGACGTTCTAACGCTGATACAGGCGCCGAATGGCTTGCAACCCGGTTTGGTGTAAGGGGTGAGGGGGTGAAAGCATCACACAATATTGTTGTTGTATTTGCCCTGATGGGGTGCCTCGGATTTTTGGCTTATGGCTTTGTAGGCCTCGGTAAATTCCTGGAAATATTCATTCCCTGGAATATTGTACAGCCTTATGTGCCTTTTCATATAGCACCTGCATATGTCGCCCATTTTTACGGAATTGTGTTTACGCTGTTTGCCATGTTTTACTCCATCTTGGGTGGAATGCACAGTATAGTTATTGGCGACCTCGTGAAATATATTATCATGACTATTGGATGTGTTGCTATCGGGTATATAGCAATGACACATTTACAGGGCCAAAAGCTGAATTTACCAAAAGGATGGGATAGCCCTTTCTTTGGTTTAAACCTCGGCCTCGACTGGCGCAACATACTTCCTGCTGCAACCAAAAAAATTGAAGAGGATCAATTTGGCCTGTTCGGTATCTTCTTTATGATGATGTGTTTTAAAGGTGTGCTTGCAAGTTTAGCTGGTCCTGCACCTAACTACGATATGCAGAAAGTGCTGTCTACACGGTCGCCAAAAGATGCCTCTAAAATGACCGGTTTTGTTTCAATTATATTATTGCCTATTCGTTACACTATGGTAATTGGTTTAACTGTTTTGGCGGTACTTTATTATAATCAGTTAGATCTTTCTATTTCCGGCGGAGGCACAGATTTCGAGCGAATTCTTCCGGGAGCTATAAATAATTTTTTGCCCGCTGGTATATTGGGAATAGTACTAACTGGTTTGTTGGGAGCTTTCATGGGCACTTTTTCAGGAACACTGAATGCCGCCCAGGCCTATATTGTAAATGACATTTATTTGAAATACATTAATCCTACGGCTCCCGATAAAAGGATTATTTATATGAATTACCTCGTAGGTGTTGTGGTGGTTGCTGTAGGAGTTACCATAGGCTTTTTTGCAAAAGACGTAAACAGCATTTTGCAATGGATAGTGGGCGCACTATACGGAGGTTATATAGCAGCAAATATGCTGAAATGGTATTGGTGGAGATTTAATGCCAGTGGTTTTTTCTGGGGCATGATGGCAGGCATAACTGCGGCGCTCGTGTTTCCTATCATTTTTACTGGGTTACCACTTTACAACTGGCCGCTGTTGTTTTTGATATCTGTGATGGGTTGTATCGCAGGTACCTACGCTGCTCCACCAACGGATATGAAAGTTTTAAAAAAATTTTATAGCACGGTGAGACCATGGGGTTTTTGGAAGCCGGTACATGAACAAGTTATTGCAGATAACCCGGAGTTTGTACCTAATAAAAGATTTAAGCTGGACATGTTTAATGTAGTGCTTGGAGTAATAGCACAAACTGCTCTTACAATTCTACCAATGTACTTGATTTTATGGATGAAGCTTCCGTTATTAGTTACGATACTATTGCTGGCGGCTATTGCTTTAATTCTTAAAAAGACATGGTGGGATAAACTGGAAGATTAGAAAAGCAGCTGCTACGACTTTGAGCTTTTAGCCAGATTAGGGTAAATAAATTGAGTTCTCAAAAATAAAAAAAATAAAAAAGCTGGCAGCTTGAGGCTAACCGCTTGTAGCAAAAAAGTAAAATACGAGGATATGAGTAACTATTATGAAAAGAGGCTGCAGGGTTTGCAGGAAGCATACGATAAGTTAATTGGCAGGCCAAATAGAAGAGAGGAATTAGGTAACGGTGTATATGAAAGATACCAGTACCCGGTCGTAACCGGGCAGCACGCTCCCTTAACGTGGCGATACGATTTCAGCCGACAAACTAATCCCTACTTAATGGAACGGTTTGGCATAAATGCGGCACTAAATGCAGGAGCGATAAAATTCAACGGTAAATATGTAGTTATTGTACGAGTTGAAGGGATTGATAGAAAGTCTTTTTTCGCCGCTGCTGAAAGTGATAACGGCATTGATAATTTTCGTTTTTGGGATCGCCCTATCACAATGCCCGAAACTAAAAACCCTGCTACTAACATCTATGATATGCGTGTAGTGCAACACGAAGACGGTTGGATTTATGGACTGTTTTGTGCTGAGCGCCGCGATCCTAATGCTCTTGAAAGCGATCAGTCGTCTGCAGACGCACAGTGTGGAATAGCACGTACAAAAGACCTGGTAAACTGGGATCGTCTTCCTGATCTGAAGACGCCTTCACCTCAACAGAGAAACGTTGTTTTACACCCCGAGTTTGTGAAAGGGAAATATGCATTCTATACACGTCCGCAAGATGGCTTTATTAACGCAGGCAAAGGTGGTGGAATTGGTTTTGGCCTTGCAGATTGTATGGAAAATGCGGTGATAAAAGAAGAAATTGTAATTGACAAAAGGGTTTATCATACAGTGTATGAAGCAAAAAATGGCTTAGGTCCTGCCCCAATAAAAACAGGAAAAGGCTGGCTGCATTTGGCCCATGGAGTTCGCAACACGGCCGCAGGTTTACGCTATGTACTATATATGTTTATGACGGATCTGCAAGACCTAACTAAGGTCACGCACAAGCCAGCAGGTTTCTTTATGGCTCCCGAAGGACAGGAAAGGGTAGGAGATGTATCAAACGTATTATTTAGCAACGGCTGGATAGCCGACGATGATGGCACTGTCTTTATCTATTATGCATCTTCAGACACCCGCCTACATGTAGCCACTTCCACTATAGACCGCCTGGTGGATTATGTGGTTAATACGCCTGAAGATGGTTTACGATCTGAAAATACAGTTCATACGATTAATAAAATTATTGATCGAAACCTTGCTATTGCTAACCGGCAAAATGACCAGCAATATCATCAAATGAAGATGCATTAAATGAGAAATATTCAAGAAGAAATGAGTGAACTTTTGAAGAACTACAGGAAGGAGATGCAGCAGGAATTAGAAAACATTCTTTCCTACTGGATAAAGTATTCCATCGATCTAAGAAATGGAGGCTTTTACGGCAAGATAAATAATACAAATAAAATACAGGAAGACGCTCCAAAGGGTTCGGTGTTAAATAGCAGGATATTATGGACTTTTTCAGCTGCTTATAATCTTACAAAAAGACCTTATTACCTTCAAACTGCTGAAAGGGCTTTTAAATATATAAATTCTTATTTTATAGATAAGGAGTTTGACGGTGTTTACTGGACAGTTGATTATAGCAGAACTGCTGCTGATACCAGGAAGCAAATCTATGCGTTGGCTTTTGCAATCTATGGTTTAAGCGAGTATTACAAAGCAAGCGAGGATGAGAGGGCTAAGCAGTTAGCAATTAATTTGTATAAGGCAATCATCAAACATAGCTATGATAAAGTGTATGGTGGATATTTTGAAGCCTTTACAAGAGACTGGAAAGAGATAAGCGATTTCCGTCTGAGTGCGAAGGACTCCAACGAGAAGAAATCAATGAATACGCACCTGCACATTTTAGAGGGGTTTGCCAACCTTTATCTCATTTGGCCTGATGTTGTTTTAAAGCAACAGATAGTGGAACTAATTAATATTTTCCTTACCCGCATTATTGATGCCGAAACAAATCATCTTGTTTTATTTTTTGATGAAAGATGGAACAGGAAATCTAGCACAATATCGTTTGGTCATGATATAGAAGCAGCCTGGTTGGTACAGGAAGCGGCGGAAATAATACAGGATGAAGAGCTGGCGGAAAAAGTTAAAGTAAGGTCACTAGAAGTTGCTGAAGCTGTAGCAAGAGGACTAGACACTGACGGCGGCTTGTGGTATGAAAAGGACGTGGCTCAGAACCATTTGATCAAAGAGAAACATTGGTGGCCGCAAGCTGAAGCTATGGTTGGTTTTTATAATGCTTACCAAATTTCGGGCGATCCGTCTTTTCTTGAAAGATCATGGAACAGCTGGAAATTTGTTCAGCAGTATATTCTTGATGAAAAAGATGGCGAATGGTTTTGGGGCATCAACGAAGACTACACCATTATGCAAGGCGAGGATAAAGTGGGGCTTTGGAAGTGCCCCTATCACAACGGCCGGGCTTGTATTGAAATTATAAAGCGTGTGGTGGTGGAATAGAAAGCTCTTTATGAGCCGCCGGAGGAGCGTTATGGGCTTCACTATTTGTGCAACCTTTTGCCAAAAAATACATTAGTCCAAGAATAACGACTGCTACCAGTATTAAGGTGCTTAAGGAAGAATCTTTCTCAGTGTGATTATGCAAATCAGACATACAATAAACATTTAGTTTTTTAATTCGTTGTGTTAGTAACTGTAAAAAATTGTGCCTTGCATACTTATATATTCCCTTTCTTTAATTCATCCATCGCATGATTAGCCGCACGGGCTGTCAAAGCCATAAACGTCAAGGTAGGATTTTGTGTTCCCGTAGACGTCATACAAGATCCGTCACTTACAATTACATTCTTACAAGCGTGTAACTGGTTCCACTTATTCAACATCGATGTTTTCGCATCTTCCCCCATACGAACTCCGCCCACTTCATGAATATCAGCTCCCGGAGGTGACTTTGTATCTTCAGCATTGATCCTGATAAAACCGGCTTTAGAAAACATCTCCTTGGTTTGTTCAATATAGTCAGCCACCATCTTATCATCATTCTCGCTCCACTCGCACGACACAATCAATTGCGGAATCCCATACTTATCTTTTAAATCTGCATGAAGGCGGACATGGTTTTTTTCAAGCGGAACCACTTCCCCCATCATCCAACTACTAAGCCGCCAGTTGCCTAACTTTGGATGTAAGATATTTTCTCTCAGCTCATCGCCAATCTTACTGGTATCTGTCCACGCTCCCCTTCCGCCGCCAATACCTATCGCGTAGCCGCGCAAAAAATCAGTCTCCTGTTTTAAAACATTTCTAAATCGCGGCATGTACGCGTTGCTGGGATTACGACCGTCTGTAGTCTTGTCTGTAAAGCCTTCATATTCGGCCCCACCTTTACCCCGGTAGTTGTGCCACGATATGAATTTGCCTAACACATTTCCGTCGTTACCCAAACCATTGGGAAAACGATT
>NZ_JAOQAH010000066.1 GCF_025963695.1 Segetibacter sp.
GAATCTCCTTCAAAAACCCAATATCCAAATTCCCCCCGTACAGAAAGTATTTTGCCAAAAAATCCCTGCTGAATAAGTCTCTTTAATTTTAAAATTCCCGGAAGCCAAAGTTTATCCTGCACCACACCGTTCTTTACTCCTGCGTCTTTACAAAGCTTGTATAATTCCAGTGCTTCTTTCGTATCGACCGCAATCGGTTTTTCGCAGTAAATATGCTTGCCCGCTTTTACTGCCTTTCTAACTCCTTCAGCACGCCTTCCGGTTGTTTGTGCATCGAAGTAAATGATGTTATAGGGATCAGCGAGCACGTCGTCAAGATTGGTGCTCATCTTATCGATCCCGGTAATCGAACAAAGCCTTTGTAATTTATTTTCATCACGTCCAACAAGTACCGGATCAGGCATGATCGTTTCACCGGCATTAATCTTTACACCGCCCTGTTTTATTATTTCTGCAATAGACCTCAATAAATGTTGGTTCGTGCCCATACGACCAGTAACCCCATTCATGATGATCCCAATCCTGTGTTCTTTCATTTGTATAAGTTTATTTTATGGCATTTCTTTTTTGTGAGCCGGGCGATAGAACTTTTGTGATGCTTTTGTTGCGTCGCACTCTTGTACTTGTAGCAATTTTATTGAGCGTTAAGTTGTCGGTAGTCGCGAGTTTAGATCGTTAATCGCAAGTATGGATCGTTAATCGCAAGTATGGATCGTTAATCGCAAGTTTAGATCGTTAATCGCAAGTTTAGATCGTTAATCGCAAGTATGGATCGTTAGTCGCAAGCTTAGTCCCCCATCTTTAAAGCTGTTGATTTTATCAACGGTCAACTATCACATTCCAGCACTGCCACTCTGTTCAAAACTCAAAACTCAAAACTCAAAACTCAAAACTCAAAACTCAAAACCTCACGAATACTCCTTGTATGCTCTAACAATCTTCCCCAAAAACTCCTTCTGATCTTCTTTCCAGTATTTGTTTGAAAAGATCTCCACTTCATTAAAACCGGTAAAGCCTGTAGCTTCCACCCATGACCTGATCTTTTTTACGGGAATACATCCTTCACCCATTAAACCCCGGTCATTTAAAAAATCTGTTGTTGGCACTTTCCAGTCGCAAATATGAAATGCTGCAAGATTGCCGTTTGCACCGCAGCGTTTTATCTCTTTCTCAAGTGATGGATCCCACCAGAGATGATAAACATCGACAGCAACACCGACAAATGGTGAATTGATTTCTTCAGCCATATCATTTGCCTGTGCAAGCGTGTTAATTGCTGATCGAGTATCTGCATACATCGGATGCAACGGCTCGATCGCCAGTTTTACTCCTGCAGCGGCTGCTTCCGGAAGTACCGCCTGGATTCCATCCCTTATTTGTTTTCTTGACTCTTCCAATGGTTGCAATGGATCTGCACCACAAACCAATACAATCATTGAAGTTCCTAATTCGTGTGCTTCTTCGATTGCCTTCCTGTTATCGTCAATTGCAGCCTCCCTTTTATTGCTATCTATTGAAGGGAAGAATCCGCCTCGACAAAGCGATACAACCGACAAATCATGATCCCTTAACATCTGGCCGGTTTGCCTGATACTTCTTCCTTTCAGGGTATCGCGCCAAACTGTAATGCCTTTAACGCCGGCAGCAGAAAAGTGCTTTGCAGCCTCTTCTATATTCCATGGTTTGGTTGTGATCGTATGAACACACAACCTGGAAGTATCGGTAAGATTGACTGGATTCATTAAATATTAAAGAAGGTGTAGTAAGTCTCGTTATTAATAACTCGTTGCAGGTAAAGAGCCACCTCGCGTGCGTGATAATCACCCCACATGCTCGATTCTCCATTTGGCACTTTGCTGCCTTCTGGTATATGGTCCCACCCATTAGGATGATGATAAACAGAATGCAGTAACAAGCCCTGGTGGTTTGGATCGGTACTTAGATAAGGTTCATCAAAAATGGTATTTAGTACAGTAAGTCCTGCCTGCCAGTAACGGTCTCCGTTTTCACTGTCACCATGTTGTTGTAAATACCTGCCCAGTCTTAATAGTCCCTGTGCGCCAATTGCTGCGGCCGAACTGTCAACAGGTTCAAAGTCATTATAAGGATTGGCAGGCTGATCTAAGTAATTACCAAGCTTATATAAATTAGGTGCACCAGTATCCCAATAAGGAACGCCATCAATAGGAGTGTGGTTGATATAAAAGTCGCACGTTGCTTTTGCCGCCTTGATCATCACAGGTATCAGCGTTTCTTTTCCTGCATAATCGTTGCCTTTTGAGTCAAACCATTCCAGTTCTTCTGCAAAGCCGCACATCGCCCATGCAAGTCCACGCGTCCATGTACTGAAACCGGTATATCCTTGCTGTGAATTAGGGCTACGATAATTCCCGTCTTTTACATTAAAAATGCATTCATGCGCGGTACGTCCCCATGTATCATACACGTCACGTCCTTCACCATAAAAGACAGAGTATTTAGCGGTGGCCTGCATGTGTTGAACAGCACGTTCCAGCAAACTGATCCGCTGGTCTCCTTCGGCCTGGAAGACATGCCCTAACTGGTGACTAACCATGAGCGCCCGGCATGAACGAATGGTATCAACAAAAAGTGAGTGCGGACCATTAAACGAATGAATGAACCCACCATCTTTTATTGTTGTCCACCTGCTTGCTTGGACAGCACCTGAAATTTTTAGCGCTAGTTGATAGAAGTTTTTCTCCCATTCATTAAAAGGTGTCTTCCCTTCATTCATCAGGCGAAGCAAATTGCCATACGTACTTACGTTATTGAAGCCATGATCATGTACACCGATGTGGCTGATATGAGGCGCCATCACTTCGACAACTTTTTGTCGCGTAGAGTCTAATAAGGAGTTGTCTCCCGTAATGTCATATTGTAAGATGCCTGAGCCATATTGAAAGCCTTGTGTCCATTCTGTCCATCCGCGTGTAGTATATTGGCCCTTTATTGTAAAGACCGGCGAACCTTTTGAACCATCATAATGCTTTTCGATCAAGTGGATTTTTTCACCGGATAGTTTCCAGAATCTTTGGAGTTTATTAGTAAGATCAGATGGTTGTAAGTCTGTATTAATCTTAATCATTAGTATTCATGTTGGCAGCTAATTCATAATGTCAGCTTATTGCTTAATTATTTGAACCTCATAAATATATCAACAAATGTTTGAACAAATAATCAATGGAATCAAACTTCAGTAATTTATTTAAAACTAAAAGATTTCTCATTGTAATCGTTAATACTCATGCAACTAACGGCAATCGTCCCTGCACGTTCAATAGCGGTACTATGTTTGCAAAGTCGTGTAATGTTTATGAGCTATCAAGCTTATTTCTTGTGTAAATAAAATTCTTATTATGAAAAATATCACGATTGCCGCAAGCTTTACAGTCTTAATGATAATATCTGGCTGTGCACGAAATCCCGTTACAGGAAAAAGGCAGGTAGTACTAATGTCTGAAGCACAGGAAATAGCTACGGGAAAAGAAGCGGATCCACAAATTGTACAACAGTTTGGCTTGTATCCCGACAGCGCTTTGCAACGATTTATTAATGAAAAAGGAAAGCAAATGGCTGCTATCTCTCACCGGCCTAACCTTGAGTATGAATTTAAAATCGTAGACTCCGATATCTTAAACGCGTTTGCAATACCTGGCGGCTATGTCTATTTTACCCGTGGCATTATGGGTCATTTCAACAATGAAGCAGAGTTTGCAGGTGTGCTGGGACACGAACTTGGGCACGTAACTGCACGACATTCGGTTAGTCAACAAAGCAAGGGTATGTTAGCGCAGCTTGGAGTTCTGGCGGGAGTTATCATAAACCCTGAGTTAGGAAGGTTTGCAGAAACGGCATCTCAAGGTCTTGGTTTATTGATGTTGAAGTTTGGAAGAGATGCCGAACGCGAAGCAGATAGACTTGGTGTGGAATATTCTTCAAAGATTGGTTATGATGCAAAACAAATGGCTCATTTTTTTACAACATTACAGCGTAAGCAAAGTGAGTCGGGCGCTAATGAAATTCCTCCTTTCCTATCTACACACCCTTCACCGGTTGATAGGGAAGCGACAGTTGGCCAATTAGCCCTTGAATGGCAACAGAAACTAAACTTAACAAATGCACAAGTAGAACGAAATAGTTACCTGAAAAGGATTGATGGTTTAATATATGGCGAAGACCCAAAGCAGGGATTTGTAGAAGGGGGTATTTTTTACCATCCTGTTTTAAAATTTCAGTTTCCTGTACCCACTGGCTGGTCATTTCAAAATAGTCCAACCCAGGTGCAAATGGCTTCTAAAGATGGAAGGGCTATACTAATTTTTACATCTGCGCAAGGAGCTTCGCTGCAAGAGGCTAGCAACAACGTTGTAAAACAATACAACCTGCAGCGGGCAGAAACAGAAAGTATTTCAGTAAATGGTATTCCGGCTATGAGAATAATTGCAGATCAACAACAACAGCAACAACAGCAACAACAACAGAGTGCCGCGGTGCTAAGAACGGTTTCTTACCTTATTCAATTTGGTGGAACGATCTATCACATGGTTGGTGTTTCAATGGCTACTGATTTCAATAACTATTACCAGACTTTTTTAAATGGTATGCAGAATTTTAGAGAGCTTAAAGACCAGGCTAAAATCAACAAAAAGCCGGAAAGGATTAGGATAAAAACTGCCCGTACAAATACTACATTGCAACAGGCTTTAAAACAACACAACACGCCGGATAAAAAGATGGAAGAGTTAGCAGTTTTAAACGGGATGAAGCTAACAGATAATGTGGCGGCAGGAACTTTTATAAAAGTGCTGGATCAGTAAGATTTCATAGGAACGTCCAGGGTCTAAAGTTCTTTGGAAAGGTTTAGACCCCGGACTATATTTCAAATGTGTAATGAAATAGAAAGTTCGTCAAATCGTTGTTTACAATCTTCTTACTTTGATGTTTTTTAACCAAACCTTCTGTCCATGATGCTGAAGCATAATTAGACCATCAGGCGATTTACCGTAGGCTGCATTTTTGCTAAACTTACTTTTTGCTAACAAGGTTGTCATGGCAGGAGAGTTCATTTCATACTGCACTACTTTTTTTCCGTTAAGCCAGTGTTCAACACGGTTGCCTTTTACAATCAGTCTTGCTGAGTTGTACTCACCCACAGGTTTTAATGTTTTATTCGTAGGAATGATTAAATCATATAAAGAGCCGGCAGACCGAATGGCTGCAGTATCGTTAAAATTGATATCATCCAATAATTGAAATTCAAAATTGTCTAACCAATTTGGGCTATTGCCATTGCCGGACTGGTGAGCAAGTGTTTCTTTCATATGAAAAAATACGCCACTGTTGCCTGCCTTCGATACTTTCCAATCAAAGACTAGTTCGAAGTTTTTATAAGCTTCTTTTGTAACGAGGTCAATATTCGGAACACCTGTTTGCGTAGCTAAAGCTCCGTCCTCCACTTTCCATGCATCATTTGGGAATGTCTGCATGTTATATCCCCTAAACTTATCGGTGGCGCTGCCATCAAACAAAATAGTCCATTTCCCCTTTTGGCCGTTAACTGAGCCAATAATTAAAACGAAGGATACGAATAAACAAAGAGATATTGTTTTCATATAAGCAATTGAAGATTTCGAAATAGTGATTAAAAAACAGTTAAAAAGCGCACCGCTAAGATCATCAATATTTTTAATAGTTGCTCTATTGTTTATAGTCTTTCTTACCCCCTCATTAACCCATTTTTTACAACAAAAAATATATTTACACGGGTACGATTTTTACCAGACCTACAATATGAAGTACGGATATGCTGCAATTAATTTAACCTTAGGCGCCGAAAAAATTCAGGTTAACCGCTCTATGGTTAAAAGAACTTTTGTGGAGAAAGGGATGGCTTATGCATCTACGCTTGCTTTGGCAAATGTTATTGATTTGGAGAAAGTGATCGACTGGAACATACAAAACAATTTGCTCTTTTATAGAATGAGTTCCGATATGTTTCCATGGATGAGCGAATATGAAATTGTGGACATGCCCGACTATGAAACTATTTCAGCTATTCTTGCCCGTTGTGGACAAAAAGCAAATGAGAGTGGACTGCGGCTTACATTTCATCCGGGGCCGTTTAATGTTTTAGCAACTAATACAGGAACGGTTTTGACTAACACGATCAAGGAGTTAAAACAACATGCAGAGATCATTGATCTTTTGCAACTTCCTCAGACTTGTTTCGCAAAAATTAATATTCATGTTGGCGGGGCTTTCGGAGATAAGGTTTCCGCCCTTTCAAGGTTTGCAGAAAGCTATATGAATTTGCCTGATAATACAAGAAAGAGACTAACTGTTGAGAACGATGACAAGGCAAATATGTTTAATGTAAAAGATCTTTTATGGCTTCATGAACAAACCAATATTCCCGTTGTTTTCGATTACTTCCATCACCAGTTTTGTACAGGTAATTTAAGCGAGCAGGAAGCATTTATGGCAGCAATAAGTACCTGGCCAGAAGACGTAATACCTGTGGTGCATTTTTCAAGTTCTAAAAAAAAGTATGAAGATCCTTCCTCACCACCTACAGCTCATGCTGATTACATCTACGATGAAGTGAAAACATACGGTCAAGTGGTAGATGTTATGCTCGAAGCAAAAGCCAAGGAAGCTGCAGTAATGGAATATCAGCAAATTTTAAAATACGTCTATGAAAAATAAAAAGCTTTTCCTGTTCGATGTAATGCCTCTATTGTACCGGGCACATTTTGCAACAATGGGGAAGCAATTCGGAACTACTACCGGCATTGACACCAGAACCACTTTGGTTTTTTACAATTATATCTTCCAGGTACTAACTGAGGCAAAACCTGGTGCTGTTGCCGCTGCACTAGACTCAAAGCCTAAAGGTAGAGTAGCAGTGTCCTCCACCTACAAAGCAAACCGCGAGAAAATGCCTTCCGAAATCTACCATGCATTTCCTTATGCAATGCGGTTATTGGACTCGTTGAAAATACCTGTTTTAAAAGAAGAAGGTTATGAAGCTGACGACGTGATTGCGTCACTTGCTAAGAAAGGTGAAGCAATGGGTTATGATGTTTTTATTGTAAGTCCGGATAAAGATTTTGCCCAACTTGTTTCAGATAATATTTTTCTTTTCAGGCCTGCTTACAAAGGTGCAGTGATGGAAACGCTTGACATTGAAGGCGTGAAAAATAAGTATGGAGTTGCACCAACTCAAATTGCTGATTACCTCGCTCTACGCGGTGATAGTGTCGACAACATTATTGGCGTTAAAGGAATAGGAGACAAAACGGCCGCCCAACTTTTAGCAGAATTTCAAAGCGTTGAAAAGCTGATTGAAGACGTTGAATTAATTAAGCAGCCGAAAGTGAGAGAGTCAATTATAGCATCAAAGGTTCAGTTAATAGAGAATAAGCAGTTGGCCGTTTTAACAGGTGATCTTGATGTAACATTTGAATGGGATAGTGTTCAAATACAAAAGCCTGATGAAAATCAACTGCTCCCGTTGCTGGATGAATTACAATTTGTAAAAATCAGGGAGCGATTAGAAAAGCAAGGATTTATTAAGATTGAAGATTCTGCTAACAGTAACATTGAAACAGCTCACGTTCGGGTTATTGAAGTGACTGTAGAGGAAGCCATAACAAAATTTAGTGAAGTCAAGATAGTTGCTGTTGGATTCTTAGAAAAATCGGCTGACCATCTCTTTATCATGGGAACTGGCACTACCGAAATTTTTAAAGTGCTTCTTACTGATAATACCAATTGGAATGGGTTGATTAGTTTTCTTGATAATGCGGAGATAACAAAAGTGGGCTGGCAGTTAAAGCCGTTATTAAAAAGGATAACCGCCGAAAATATCTATCTCCAAAGTAATTGGATTGATTTATCTCTTGCAGCCTATTTACTTGAACCTGACTCGAAAATTGAGTTGCCCTATATAAAAGATAAATACCAGTTGGCGGAGTATAAGCTGGCAGAGTTTGAGGGTGAGTTGAACTATTTGCCATCCATGATTTTAGCCCATAAAAACATTCTTGCTAAGATGGAAGAAATGGGATTGTCTAAGCTGTTTTTCGAAATCGAGCTGCCCCTGCAATCGGCTATAGCGGCAATGGAATTACACGGACTAAAAATAGATCAGCCAACCTTAAGCGAGATTGATAAAGTATTAACCCAACAACTAAACGTTCTTGAAATAAAATTGTACGGGGCCGCAGGTTCAAAGTTTAATATAAACTCTCCTTCTAAGACAGCAGAAATTCTTCAACAGGTTTGCGAAACATCTGAACTTAAAAAAACAAAGACAGGACAGATTTCAACTGCCGAACCTCATCTTGCAGATCTTGCTGACAAGTATCCTTTCATCGCTGACTTGCTTCTATATAGAAAGCTTAATAAGATCATTACTACTTATGTGTATTCGTTGCCTAAATATGTCAACCCATCAACCCACAAAATCCATCCAACGTTTTCGCAAATTGTTGCGGGTACAGGCAGGCTGAGTTGTACTGAACCTAATCTTCAAAATCTTCCCATAAGAAGTGAGGCAGGACGCGAAGTGCGAAAAGCCATCGTTCCATCGGGATCGAATTTTAGTATACTGAGTATAGATTATAACCAGGTTGAACTTCGGCTGCTTGCTGCTTTAAGCGGGGATAAGGTGATGATAGAAACTTTTAAGTCAGGAAAAGATATTCATACCACTACCGCAAGCCGGGTATTTAAGGTGGATGAAAAGGAGGTGACTAAAGACATGCGGGGCAAAGCAAAAGGGATAAATTTTGGTATTGCTTACGGTATCACCCCGTGGGGTTTGGCAACGCGGCTAAAAATATCGCAAAAAGATGCAAAGCAAATTATTGATGCATACTTCCAGGAGTTTTGTTCAGTAAAAGAATATCTCGAAAGATCCGTTACAGAGAGTCGTGAAAGGGGTTATACAAAAACCAGGTATGGCCGGATAAGGTATATTGAAGGGATTAACTCTGGTAATGGTACCACACGTAAGATAGCTGAACGCATGGCAGTAAATGCTCCGATACAAGGGTTGGCGGCTGACATCATTAAGGAAGCGATGGTGTCGATTCACAAGTTCATACTTCATCATAAATTACGAACCCGTCTGATTTTGCAGGTACACGATGAACTGGTTTTTGATGCAGCAGATGACGAGTTGCAAATGCTGGTTCCGGAAGTTGTACAAATAATGGAGACGAAGGCTGACTTTCTGGTTCCATTACAAGTAAATGTAACAGTAGGTAAGAACTGGCTCGACCAGGAGGAATATGTAGTACGTAAATAGTGTGAGTTGCTAAAAGTTATCAGGAATATATAGCTTCTGGCACTTATCACAGAAATAACAACTTCTGGCAGACTTTCCTATCTTCTCTTTCAGCAATGGCACACGGTCCCGCGGGCATTCTTTCTTTTTATACACCTCCCAATGGTCGTTGTCAGTGCCCTCGCGTTTCCAATCGAGGTACTCGAAGCTTAGTTTCACGCACTCTTCAATCAACGTTTGTAATTTCTCTACAGGTATTTCACCAACCAAACTTTCAGGATGTATTTGTCTTCTAAATAAAACCTCGTTCTTAATTTTATTTCCTACTCCTGCTAATATGTTTTGATCAAGTAGTGCTTCACAAATTAGTTGCCTAGGTTTCAACACCATCTTTTCAAGTGCCTTTTGGGGGTTAAAAGACTTATCTATCACGTCTATGGTCCAATCATACATCTTATCAAGCGGCTCTTTTATAAACCTACACTTGCAGGCGTAGAAGTTTACTTCTCCATTCTCAAATACAAGTCCTAACTGAAGAGCACGGTTTAAAGTAGAATCAATGGCATACTTACCAAACAACACGAGATGGATACGAATAGTAAAGTCAGGAAAGCAGAATAAAAGTTCTTTACCAAAAGTCTTCATATCAACTAACGCCTGTCCCTCTACCAGGTCATAAGGAATTCCTTTTTCGCGACCCTTTGCTTCTACAACTGTCTCCCCTACAAAATGAGATAATTGTTCCTTTAGGAAAACCATTTGCGGTCCTTCTGGCATACTAAGAGGTTTAGAGGTGTTTGTTGTTATAAATGATTTAGAGGAAAAAGCCTTTCGAAAGATCAGATCTGTTTAAAAACAAAAAAGGAGCACAAACCTAGTTATGCTCCTTTTCATTATAGACGATCAGCAATTATTGCTGTTCAACTTTTTTGTCTTGTTTCTTTCCAAAGATATAACCGCCCGCTGCTCCAACAATGCCGCCTATAACGGCTCCTTTCGTTTTATTCTTGCTGATTACCGCTCCAATTACAGCACCGGAGGCACCCCCTATTGCGCCACCTTTCGCTGCTTTGCTCCAGCCACCTTCTTTTTTAGCGGGTACTTCAGCCGGAGTAGAAGAGGTGCCGGCAATATCACCATTGCCTTCGTCTGACGAACTAGTTCCACTACCCGCTGTTCCCTCGGTACCGGTTGTTCCTGTTCCTCTGCCGTAAGGCTCTCGTTTTGTACCTGAATTTACAGGATTTGGTGTTTTAGCCACTCCTGCACTTTCTGATTCTGCCGGAGCTTTATAAACAGGGCGCTTTGCTGGTCTTGCAGCACGAGCTTGTTTTGCCGGCGCATCTCTGTAAATAATTATGGTTTTCGGTTTTTCTACTTCGGGTGCTGGTGCTGGCTCTGCTTCAGCCGGCATCTCTTCTACACCCGGACTTGTAAATGTTTGCTGAGATGCTACTTCCTGTTTTTCTTTCCATTCCTTGTAATCGCTTAAACCAATTGTATCGGTTGAAGAAACAGTTTTAGTAGTAGTTGTTTCTTGCGACGCTTTGTCGCTACATGAAGCAAATATTGCTGCTATAGCAATTGATAGTATAGTTTTTTTCATTGTAATAGTCTTTGAAAGATTGTTATTTATTGATGCACTAAATACAAACTAAGCGCCAATTTTAAGTAGTTAGGAAAGGTTTAACAAGTTGATTGTTAATACTAGTGTGTTGTAGAAAACGGGACGATTTAGGGGCGATACTAAGCCTAAAGTAGCAATCAGAAAGAACCAGGGAAGAGGCATTGGCTTTTTCAGGCTTTGCAAGTGACGGCGAAGCAGTCACCAGTTTACTTCGTGTAATGTTGTAAGTTTGAAGCCAAAAAAATATTTTTTATATGATCGGAAATTTTGCTACAGCCAGTAATAAAAAAGCTGCAATTCTTGCTTTTTTATTACTATCTATTACCCTGTTTTCTGCCTGCTCCTCAACAAAACCCGCGCAGCGAAAACAAAGCAAAGAATTTGCAAAAGGGGGTGACGTTAGTTGGCTACCGCAAATGGAAGCATCAGGTTTTAAGTTTTATAATGACCAGGGAGTAGAAGAGGATTGCTTAAAAATTTTGAAAGATCATGGCATAAATACAATCAGGTTAAGAACGTTTGTCAATCCTTCGAATGATAAAAGAAGCGGGCACTGCAGTAAGGAAGAAACAGTAGCCATGGCTGTACGTGCACAGAAAATGGGGATGAGAATTATGATTGATTTTCATTACAGCGATAGCTGGGCAGACCCAGGCAAGCAAAAGAAGCCGGCGGCTTGGCAGGGGCACACTTTTCCGCAATTACTGGATGACGTATACAACTATACCGCCGGTGTAATGACTGCCTTGAAAACAAGTGGGGTTTATCCGGAGTGGGTACAGGTTGGAAATGAAACGCCGGGGGGAATGATTTATCCCGAAGGCAAAACCTCTAACTGGAAGCAATTAGCGCAGTTAATCAATAAAGGTTACGATGCTATTAAAGCTACCAGTCCCCGCTCGAAAGTGATTCTGCACGTTGACCAGGGAAATAATAGCCCACGCTTTAAAAGCTGGTTTGATAGTGCAACAGTACACAAAGCAAAGTATGATGTAATAGGCTTATCGTATTATCCTTACTGGTTGAAAGGAAATCCTGATTATACCCTTTCGATTAATGATCTTGGAGATAATTTAAACGACATGGCGAGCCGTTATGGTAAGGAAGTAATGGTGGTAGAAGTGGGAGGCGAAGACACCAAACCTGATAATACATACGACATGTTAGTTGCAGTTCAACAAAAGGTAAGGGCGGTACCAAACGGAAAAGGTTTAGGTGTTATTTATTGGGAACCACAGGGGGCGAAGAGCTGGAGCGGTTATGGGCTAAGTGCATGGGGAAGTGACGGGAAACCGACTAAGGCACTAGACGCGTTTTTAAAATAGGAGTAAGTACAAGAGTTCTTGCGTAAAGTTTAGTTGGAATGTGCAGATAAAAACAACCCATATGAGAAGTATAACAACTGTTGCTGGCCTGGTTATCGTTTTTGCCATTACCGGTTTTATTGGTTTAAATCGTCAGAAGCACGTTGCCTTATTCGACGGCAAGACTTTTAAGGGATGGGAAGGTGATACCGTTAATACCTGGCGCATCGAAAATGGATCTATTGCCGCTGGTTCGCTCGATAAAGTCGCCCCGCACAATGACTTTATCGTTACCAAAAAAGAATATTCGAATTTTGTCTTACGCCTGAAATTTAAACTGGTTGGAAAGGAAGGTTTTGTAAACGCAGGAGTTCAATTCAATAGTCAGCGATTGAAAAACCCTCCCTATGAAATGACCGGGTACAAGGCTGACCTGGGTCCTAGATACTGGGGAAGTTTATATGACGAATCTCGCCGAAATAAAACGCTGGCGCAACCCGATTCCTTACTTATCGTCAGTTTGCTGAAACCGGACGAATGGAATGATTACGAGATACGATCGGGCAACGCCAGGATACAGATATTTTTGAATAAACAAAAGACTGTTGATTACACTGAAACCGACAAATCTATTCCTCAGTCCGGTCACATCGGTCTTCAAATACATGGGGGTGGAAAAACAATGGTGTATTATAAAGATCTCCAGTTAGAACAACTGCCATAGGAAATTCATCCGGTTTTGTTCCCCTAAGTACAACTGCGTTTTTAATCTTTACTTTAACCTGTTCCTTTGACCCCATAAAAAAGCCACCATAATAGGTGGCTTTTATTTAAAAAAGAAATTCATTACGCCTTCTCTTCCGATGCTTCATAATTCACATGATTCTCCGCGATTTTGGTCAACAAGACATCTGTTTGTTTTTCCTCTTCCAATGTAGTGTGCAGTAGTTGAGCAACTTCAGAAAGTCCCAAAGTTTCCGCCAGTTGTGCCAGTCCACCGTAAGTAGCGATTTCATAGTGCTCTACTTTTTGCGCAGCGAAAATGAGTCCTACGTCCCTTGTAGCAGTTTTTGAATCTGTATCGGCTATTATTCCTTCACCTTCTTTAATGATGCCTTCTATCGCCTCACAAGTTTTACCCTTTGCCTTTTCGCCTAATAATTCAAACACCTTTTCAAGTCTTTCTATCTGGTCTTCAGTCATAGTTACATGACTTTCAAAGGCCGCCTTTAACTCGTCTGACGTTGCTGCCTTTTTCATCTTAGGTAGCGTCTTTACGATTTGCTTTTCAGCGTAATAAATGTCTTTCAATTCATCTACAAAAAATTCTTTAAGTAGTGAATTTGCTGCTCCCGCACCAACGTGCTTTCCAATAACTGACTTTGCCATAAAATATGTTTTTACTACTGATATAAATTTTTGTACCAACAACTGGGGCATTATTAGTTTCAAAAGCTGTAAAAAGCCGGTTATATGGCCTTTGAAAATTTAAAAATTACCAGAAAGGTTTGTCAAAGCATCAGACTTGTTAATAGCCAGTAGGCGTAAACAAAACACTTTTTTGAAAGTTAATTACAGCTGTTTGACGGGCATTTTTTTACAGCAGCGATATTTGTATGAGAAACGTTAGAAATAGCCATTTCTTAAGTGGGGCAAAATGACGGCAGTTTAAATAGCTTTCCATTACTTTAAGAAGTGGCAGAGGCCATTAAGATCGCTTACACAAATACACTAACCTTTATACCTGCATTTGATTAATCGGCTTCTTTATAATATATTCGAAACGAATTTGCCTCAATTGTTTCGGTCCTCAAAAAGAGTAAAATATTACAGGATTCGAAATAATCCTGGTTGCTTTGGTTTTGTAAACACTATTAACGATGCTATATGAGATTTAATAAATCTAAATCCTCTCTGCTCTTAGCGTACAATCTTCGCTCCTTCTTTGCCTCAACTTTTAATAAAACTGCCAACTTTAGTTTCCGGACTTAAAATCATTTCTCCGACCGTTCCGTTTTTCGCAATTGGTGGCGCCTATCGTCCTCTTGGGTACAGTTGGAGCCTTTTAGTTAGAAAATGCCGGTTGCACCAAATTTCCTGTTTGTAACTAGAACCGATTTAATGAATATTTTAATAATAGAGGAATAACATAGTAAACCCTACAATATGAAGACAAAATTTTTTCTTGCTGCCTTTGTGCTATCATCCTTTTTTGCAAAAGCCCAACACGTCGGTTCAACGCCTGAATACGTGAAAATGTTAACTTCAAAATGGGACGGCGAACGATCGGCCGATGGACGGCCAAAGGTTTCCGACGGACTTTTGGAGCGCCTGAACAATTGCACACTCGAACAGATTTGGGGCTACCTTGGAAACAGGGGCTTTCGCAACCAGGTAGAAAAAAACTGGGTAATTCTAAAACCGGGGGAGACTATGGTAGGCCGTGTAGTAACTGCTCAATTTATGCCAATGCGGCCCGATTTGGACACCTTTGTAAGAGTACAAGGTAAAGCTGAAGGTCGGTCGCAGCATGGAGGCATCAACATTTGGCCGATAGATATTTTAGCCAAAAATGATATTTATGTCGCTGACGGATTTGGCAAAATTAAAGATGGTACACTCATCGGCTCAAGCCTTGGCAATGCTATTTATGGCAAGACAGGCAAGGGCGTTATTTTCTACGGTTCTATCCGCGACATGCAGGAGCTGAAGGAAACCAAAGGTTTCAACGCCTGGATTAAAGGAAGCGACCCGTCTTACATTAAGGATATGACTCCGACTTCTATCAACGCGCCAATTCGTGTGGGCGATGTAAGTGTGCTTCCGGGCGACGTAGTGTTTGCAAATGAATACGGAGTAGTGTTTATACCCGCTTACCTGATGGAAGGCCTTGTAACTGCTTCTGAAATGACTGGCCTTCGTGATGAATTTGAAAGGGCAATGCTGCAGTCAGGCAAATACCCTTCAGGAGAAGTACATGGCGACTGGGCAGATAAAATTAAAGATGAATTTAGGGCATGGTTTAAAAAATACCCAAAGAAGACTGCCATTACTTCGAAAGAGGTGGAAGCATATTTAAAGAAGGACGGGCGTAATTAAGTATTGAATTATTCTGCTGCTTTTATTCTTTTTCGCAGGCATTTGTAATATTATTAAACATCGTTGCCACGCTCGTTTCAAAGATAGTTTTTCATGGCAACCTGTTTAGTGCAACTATTTAGCTTAGCACTTGACGCTTTGCTGCTAAAAGAAAAAACAGTAGAAGTGTGCGACGCAACAATGCTTACAGAAAGGTTTTTAGTTGGACCAAAAAAGATTTCTTAATTGCACTTACTTTTTATTGAAAATAACCTGCCTATAAAGCAGGAAGCGTGGTGGCACATGCACATTCTTCTGTTAAAGGAAAAGGAACGAGGATGAGGTACGGCTTAAGACGCTAAGAATTAATTTTGATACTTCCACTTTCGGGGGGAAGTGTCTTTCTAAAACGAAATAACATCTTAAAATCAGAATCAAAATAATGAAATGTAAAGCTGCTTTTTTGTTCGCATTTGTTGGTAGCCTTTTTTTTATAGCCCCTTCGTTTGCACAAACCATTTCTAAGGACGAACTTATTTTTCTTACTTCGGATTGGAAAGGGGAACGGTTTGCAGACGGACGTCCAAAGATTTCTGATGACTTGCTGAAAAGGGCAAAAAGCATTGGGATTGACGACGCGTGGACGGTTTTAAAAAATGAAGGCTACACCAACCAGTTCGAAGGCAACTGGAAAATGGTAGAAAATAATGTGTCTGTTGTTGGCCGTGCTGTTACGGCGATGTTTATGCCTACCCGACCAGACATTGAAAAGAATATTAAGGCACGGGGTGTAACGGCAGGGAGAAAGGGTAACACCAATTCGTGGCCGATTGAAACGCTTACAAAAGGCGATGTGTATGTAGCAGATGGCTTTGGAAAAATTGCCGGAGGAACGCTTATGGGAGCAACTCTTGGTAATGCAATTTTTAGTAAAACCGGAAATGGGGTGGTTTTTAATGGAGCTGCAAGAGACATTGAAGGGCTGCAGGAAATAAAAGGTTTTAATGCTTTTGTGCGCGATTTTCATCCTTCGTTTTTAGAAGAGATGGTTTTAATGGGTCTGAATACACCTATTAGAATTGGAGGTGTAATGGTACTGCCGGGCGATTTAGTAATAGCACAAAGGGAAGGTGTTCTTTTTGTACCTGCTCATCTTGCAGAACAAGTGGTAAGTACTGCCGAGTTTGTAACACGTAAGGATCAGTTTGGATTTGAAATGGTAAAATCGGGTAAATACACAACAGGGCAGATAGACAGCCAGTGGACCGATGATATTAAAACGGCATTCCTAAAATGGCTTGAACAACATCCCGAGCTAGGGAAAATGACACGTGCGGAGTTAGATAAGGTGATGAGTAAAAGAACGTGGTAATCGTGCTTTACAAATTATTTTTTTAAAAATTGTGGGTTCATAATTAAACTTTTAAGTTCCATGTCAACTACGATTGCGATGCAGCGGTGGTACCGATTAATACCGATAGCATTTATAACTTATAGTCTAGCTTACCTCGACCGTGCAAATTTTGGTTTTGCTGCAGCCGGCGGAATGGCAAAAGACTTAAATATCACACCGTCAATTTCTTCATTATTAGGATCCCTGTTTTTTCTTGGCTATTTCTTTTTCCAAATTCCGGGTGCGCTATATGCTGCAAATAAAAGTGCGAAAAAGCTAATCTTCTGGTCCCTAATTCTTTGGGGTGGGCTTGCAATGGCCACTGGTATGATTAGCAATGTAAACATGCTGATCGTAATTCGTTTTATGCTAGGGGTAGTTGAGAGTGCAGTAATGCCGGCCATGTTAATTTTTCTAAGCAAGTGGTTTACCAAAGCCGAACGATCCCGCGCAAATACTTTTTTAATTCTTGGTAATCCTGCCACTATTCTGTGGATGTCTATTTTGTCTGGCTACCTTATAAAAGCCGTTGGCTGGCGATGGATGTTTATTTGGGAAGGGTTGCCGGCAATTATCTGGGCTTTCTTCTGGTGGAAACTTGTTGACGAAACGCCTAAAAATGCAAAATGGTTATCTGAACCTGATAAGCAAGCACTGGAGGACAAATTACAACAAGAGCAGGCTGGTATAAAACCGGTGAAGAACTACGCGGATGCATTTAAGTCGAAGACCGTTATTTTGTTATGCCTTCAGTATGCCCTGTGGAGTATTGGTGTGTACGGATTTGTGATGTGGCTTCCGTCCATTATTAATGCCGCGCCCAATATGAATATTGTAAAAACCGGGTGGCTTTCATCTGTTCCGTATGTATTTGCTATCATAGGTATGTTGAGTGCTTCTTATTTTTCTGATAAAACCTTAAAACGGAAAATTTTTGTCTGGCCCTTTCTGTTAATCGGCGCGCTGGCTTTTTATGGTTCGTACTTAACCGGTACAACTAATTTTTGGCTATCGTTTGTGTTGCTCGTAATTGCAGGTGCTGCTATGTACGCTCCCTACGGGCCATTCTTTGCTATCATTACTGAAATTTTGCCGCGAAATGTTGCTGGTGGCGCCATAGCGCTCATCAATAGTTTTGGAGCGCTAGGATCATTTGCCGGCTCTTATCTCGTAGGTTATTTAAATGGTAGCACAGGTGGCTTTGGTGCGTCTTATATCTTTATGTCAGGCGCGCTGTTTTTGTCGGCTATAATAACATTATGGGCTGTAAAAGGATCGAATGAAATTGCAGAGGATAAGGTAGAAGAAAAAAAGCTGCCGGGCGCATTCAGGGTATCACCGACCTCTTAATGTTTTTCTTGTACAGGAAGCGAATTAGAAAATTTTACAAGACGGTTGCTAAATTAACGACGTCCTGCAGAGCCACAGCGTAATAGAGAAACGACAGAACGTTGCTCTATTACGCCCCACTTACAGCAATACCCCTTTTTTGACGCAGGCACTACTCACCAGCTTTTGTAAAATTAAAAGTTCCGGTCGTTCTGTAAATCTGAAATTTGTTGTCCTCATTTTTGCAGGAATTGGTCCGACTGATGGAATTATACCTGTAAGCTTTGCGTCCACAATAATTCCAACAGTACCAATAATTGTCAATCCTAATTCATAAGCAAATTTTCTTCCTTTGCGGTCATCGATGATAAGCAAGCACTCATCTAACTCAATTGCTAATGCAATCGCACTGGCTTCACCTTTGTCAACGGAAGCTTCAATTATTGATTGATAATTTTTGTCTTTTGGTTAGACTTCATAATTTCCAAAAAGCTCCATAAACGTTCGTTTAGAGTAGCCAACTAAATCAGCAGCTTATCCGAGAGATAAAGAACCTCCTTCATACAACTTAGCAGCAAGAAGCATTTTTGCTGCTCTTTCATCTAGGATATCAGGTATTTGTACTGTCAAAGTTTTCATTGGTTAAATTTAATGAAAGTGTCAAAGCTTGAAGAGTATTGATTTTACCGCTGCTCGCGCCAACACGGTCTATTACTCAATTAAAAAGTCAGGCAAATCGCCTGACTTTTTAATTTGCAAAAAGCTGACATGGAAAGTATTCTACTTAGTTGGAATGAATTTAAAAACCGTAGATGTCTTATACGTTTTACCGGGAGCTAACACGGTTGAAGGAAATGAAGGTTGATTTGGAGAGTCGGGATAATGTTGTGTTTCCAGGCAAAAGGCTGATCTGTAATCGTCCTTGCCACCGCCCTTTAACGTGTACATGCCTTTGTTGAAGTTGGATGTATACAGTTGAACGCCGGGCTCGCTTGTATACATATTCATAACAATGCCTGATTTGTCGCCTGTAACTGTCGCTGCCAGTTGCAATCTTTCTATGCCCGATTTATCAATCACATAATTATGATCGTAACCACTGCCCTTTTTTATCTGATCGTGGTCACTATCTATTCTCGAGCCGATGGTAGCAGGGGAAGTAAAGTCTAATGGGGTACCGGCAACAGGTTCAATTTTGCCAATTGGAATTAACGTGGCGTCAACCGGAGTATAATGGCTGGCGTTCATTTGAAGCGTATGATCGGTAATTGTTCCGCTACCTTCTCCGTTTAAATTAAAATAAGAATGGTTGGTTAGGTTGACAACTGTTTTCTTATCTGTTACAGCCTCATAGTCTATTTTAAGTTCATTATTATCGTTTAACGTGTACGTTACTTTCACCTGCAGATTTCCCGGAAAGCCTTCTTCCATATCTTTTGCCGTATATCTCAGCTCTAAAGTTTTATCATTGATTTGCCTTGCATTCCAAACTACTTTTTGAAAACCAATTTTACCGCCGTGTATAGAATTTTTTCCATTGTTTGCTGCCAGGGTATATACCTTTCCGTCTAATGAAAATTTGGCGTTTGCTATTCGATTTCCATAACGGCCAATTAATGCGCCAAAGGCTCCACCTGCTGGTTGTTGATATTCGCTTATTGAAGCAAGTCCAAGTACAACATCAGTCAGCTTGCCTTTTTTATCAGGCACCCAAAGACCAACAATTCTTCCCCCATAATTGGTAATGGCAGCAGTGTAGTTATTTCTGTTTCTAAGCAAATATAAATTTGTGCTTTTCCCGTCAATAGTAGACTGAAAGGCTTTTTTGTCTAATGTAATGTCTGGTGCCACTTGTGAAGTATATTTTTTAATAAGTTCTGTTTCATCTTTGCGATATACGCTTCCATCTTTACGAAAAATATCATGAAACCATTCTTTAGGTTCATCTCCCGTAGGAATAGGGTCGTCCCAGGCATATATCGTATTCGACTTGCCGGCTACAAGCCCCCAATTGATTGCGCCCACATTGTATTTCTTTAACAGGGGAAATATATCTTTAAAAGTGCTTTTTCGCGTTCTGGCCATATACTCGGTGCAAAGTAGGGGCTTACCTGTTATTTTCAAAAGATCTATTACCCGGCTATGCAACGGCACTTCCTCGTAATCGTGGTAAGTAATTACATCAGAGTTAGCCGACTGGAAAGCGTTCAATTCGTAAAAATCCCACGCCCACAAACCAACACTTACAGGCTGTTCGGGATCAATATCTCTTGCCCACGAAAAAACTTTTCTTAACAATGGCATCGATGAGTCTCTCTTGTTATTATTACCCGGTTCATTATATAAGTCCCAAAGGAGGATTCTTTTATCGGTACTAAAACTTCTTAAAATACTTTTTACATACTTTTCAAGTCCCGGGTACACCGTGGTATCTTTTGAATACGGGTCTCCCGGGTCCTGCATCCATCCCGAATTATGAATACCCGGTTTAACCTGCGGTTGAGCTCCTGGTTTTGGTTCTTTATTCCAGCAATCGTCAAAGAAAACAAGAATCGTTTTAATGTTGTGCTTTGTCGAAATATCCAGGTACTGATTTATTCTTTGTTTGAAACCCGAAGAGTCCTGCTGCCACACAAGACTATGTAGAAATACCCGCATTGTATTAAAACCTATTCCTTCCGCATATCCTAATTCGCGGTCTATTGTTTCGGGATCAAAAGAATCCTCCTGCCACATCTCAAGCTGGTTGATAGCATTGCTAGGAATAAAATTGGCTCCTGTAATCCAGTTGTGTTCATTGTACCAGGCGTTGGCTTTTTCGGCTGACCAAACCTTAGATGTTGCCTGTACCTGTGGAGTTAGACGACCTGATTTTTTAGGGGTTTGAGCGCCGGCTGCATTTGCAAAAAGGAATAAATAAGAAACCAGACAGAGTTGAATTTTCATATAAGCAAGAGCGTTTTTTATAGAAGCAATGTTTCTTTTATAGAGTGTTTAATAACAGGTTCTATAAATTCCGATAATAGCTTTGATTTTTAATTAGAATTGAATAATTAAAAATCAAGGTTTTTGATCTAATTATTCATGAAGATATGGGTATGAAAGTATAACAGCAGAATTACAAGTGAAAATAAAAACTTTTATATTGATGGCGGATGGACCAGGTTTTTTAAAACGCCGGCAATGGTTTTATATTCATAAAAGCCACTAGGTTTTATGATTACCTGTGCTACACCTTCATCGTAAAAAAGCTTTCTATTAATTACAGACATAGAAGTAGTAAGTATTACTACGGGAATGTTCGAAAGTCTTGGAGTGCTTTTTATAAATTTCACAAATTCCAAACCGTTGACTGCCGGAAGATTAAAATCTGTAACAATTAATGAGGGCAGAGAGTCGTCATCAATTGAATTAAGATAGTCGAAAGCGGTTGCAGCATCAGTGTAAAAAAGAAGGTTTTTAAAGTCAATATCGTCGAATCCTTCTTTCAGGATGAAAATATCATCTTCATCATCTTCCACAAGTAAGATGGAAGGAGATTGCTGCTTATCAATTGTTTTCACAGATTCTTTGTTTAACAAAACAGAACTTGAATAAGTATCTAAACCAGGGGCAAGGATTGTGCCGATACCATTTTTAATATTCCTCTAATTTTCAGTAAGAAAGGGCCCTGAAAACTAATGTTGTACGCTCGTCATCGCATAAATATACTTGTAAACGAGCGTATATTTTTTGTTACAGGCAGTGGTAGTTTCATGTGCTCCGGTTGTGTCACTCCCTTGTACTTTATTTTTTTATGGCAACTTTTTTTAAAAAAAGTACAGTTTAGTAACAGCCGACTTAGGTTGAGATGTAGCAAAAGAGTTAAACCCCATTTGCATCAACCGTCTCGTCTTTAGTTATTTCCTTGTCCGCGCATAAAGTTACCGCATTCTTTTTTGGTTGCAGCAGATTAGCAACCAATGCTGTCCATCCTGTCTGATGAGATGCTCCTACGCCCCTGCCATCATCTCCATGAAAATGTTCGTAAAACAAGATATAGTTGCAAAAATCAGGGTCATGCTGCAGCTTATTATTGCTGCCATTAAAAGGGCGTCGGTCATTTTCATCTTTCAGAAAAAGCTTTAATAATCGTTTGGTAAGAAACGCTGCAACTTCGGCAAGAGACATATACTCGTTGCTTCCCCTAGGGCATTCAATTTTAAAATCGTCTCCATAGTAAGTGTGGAAGCGCTTGATACTTTCAATGATCAGGAAGTTAACCGGCAGCCAGACCGGCCCTCTCCAATTGCTGTTGCCGCCAAACATTCCTATTGGCGACTCCCCTGGAGCGTACCATATATTAAACCTGTTCCCTTTTAACTCAAATTCGTATGGATGTTTTTCATAGACTTTCGAAAGCGATCGAACACCATATTCGCTTAAAAATTCATTTTTGTCAAGAACACGTTCGAGTATCTTTTTCATCCGGTGTCCTCGTAACAAGCTCAACAAATGCTTTTCACCTTCGTTCTTGTCCTGCCAACGTGAAACAAGGTTGGCCAGGTTGGGCCGGTTACTCAAAAACCACTTTAAACGCTTCGCAAATTCCGGCGCTTCTTCTAATAGGCTGTCATCAATTACTTCTACAGCAAACAGCGGAATTAAACCAACCATGCTGCGCACCTTCAGCTTTACAGTTTGGTTATTTTTCATCTTCAACGTATCATAATAAAAGCCGTCTTCATCATCCCATAGGCCTGCACTTTTGTCTCCCATACTTGCCATTGCATTGGCTATATATAAAAAGTGCTCAAAGAATTTAGAAGCCATATCCTCATAAACAGGATTCGTTCGCGAAAGCTCTAAAGCAATCCGCATCATGTTAAGCGAATACATCGCCATCCAACTGGTGCCATCTGCCTGTTCAATAGTGCCGCCAGTAGGCAGGGCAGCACTCCTGTCAAAAACACCAATGTTATCAAGGCCCAAAAAACCTCCCTCGAAAATGTTATTGCCTTCTGCATCCTTACGGTTAACCCACCAGGTGAAGTTGATTAGCAACTTATGGTAAACGGACTCTAAAAAAGCAATATCGCCTTTTCCATTATTATACTTTTTATCATTCTTATACACCTGCCAGGTTGCCCAGGCGTGAACCGGAGGATTAACGTCGCTAAACAACCATTCATATGCAGGAAACTGGCCGTTAGGATGCATATACCAATCTTTAGTAAGCAACATTAATTGCTCTTTAGCAAAATGCGGATCAACAAGGGAAAACGGGATGCAGTGAAAAGCAAGGTCCCAGGCTGCATACCATGGGTACTCCCACTTATCAGGCATTGAAATAATGTCGGCATTATTCAAGTGAATCCATTCGTGGTTTCTTCCTTTTAACCGTGCTGCATCGGGACGTGGTTGGGCTGGGTCGCCTTTAAGCCACTCCTCTACGTCATAGTAATAAAACTGTTTACTCCACAACAAGCCTGCAAGCGCCTGGCGGTGAACCAGCTTTTCATCTTCAGATACAATATCCTGTTGCAATAATGCGTAAAACTCATCGGCCTCGTTAATCCTGGTTCTTAATATGCTTTCAAAATTTTTGAACGGTTGTTTACGATCGGTACATAATCGTAACCGTATCGTTGTAGATTCGTTGCCCTTTACTACCAGGTCATAGTTCGCTGTAACTTTAGTGGTATTTCCATTTGTGGCAATTGCTTTTTCATTTCCATGTACCAGGTATTCATTAACCCCATCTTTTACTAATGCGCTTTTGTTATCTATCCCATATAAGCTGCTGTTGTTGGTTTCATTCTCACAAAATAAAAGGGGCGGGTTGTTTTCAAGATATAACGTAAGATTACCGAGCGCTTCATGGTTAATATTGATATCTCCGCTAGGAGACGAATTAAGGTGCGGTTTGTAATTGTTATAGCCCCACGACCAGGTATCGCGAAACCAAAGTTGAGGCAACACGTTAAGCATTGCAGCTTCACTTCCGCGGTTATGTACTGTAATCTTTATAAGTATATCCTCTTCGCTTGCTTTTGCATATTCAACAAACACATCAAAATACTTGTCGTTGTCAAAGATGCCGGTATCTATTAGTTCGTATTCCGGTTGCATTTTATCCCGCTTCCGGTTTTCTTCAAGCAGCTTTACATAGGGAAATTCGCTCTGAGGATACTTATACAACATCTTCATGTAAGAGTGAGTGGGAGTGGAGTCGAGGTAATAGTACAGCTCCTTCACATCCTCTCCGTGGTTGCCTTCATTACCCCCCAATCCAAAAAGCCTTTCTTTAATGATCGGATCTTTTTTATTCCACAAACTCACCGAAAAGCATAGCAGCTGTTCGCTATCGCTTATGCCGGCAATACCATCTTCTCCCCACCTGTAGGCTTTGCTTCTGGCCATGTCGTGTGTAAGGTATTCCCACGGATTTCCTCCTGCACTATAATCTTCCCTCACTGTTCCCCATTGGCGGTCAGAAACATAAGGTCCCCATTTTTTCCATTTCTTTTTTCCCTCTGTTGATTCCTGCAAACGCAATTGTTCCTGGCTCATTTGATTGCTGTATTAATTCTGACTTCCTGAACCCTGGTCCATCCACATCACTTCCCAAAGGTGTCCATCCAGGTCCTGGTAACCATGACCATACATGAAGCCATGGTCTTGTGCTTCGTTGTATGTTTTTCCACCGGCTTCTATCGCTTTTCTGACCAACTCATCTACTTTTTCCCTGCTTTCGGCCGAAAGGCATATAATAGATTCTGTACTTTTTGTTGCGTCAGCAATTTCATTTGGTACAAAGGTTTTAAAAAATTCCTCTACCAGCAGCATTACAAAAATATCTTCGCCAATAATCATGCAGGTCGCCTTCTCATTAGTGAATTGTGGATTGAACGAATATCCAAGTTTGGTAAAAAAGACGATCGATTTATCAAGGTCTTTAACCGGTAAGTTCACAAAAATTTTAGTTGCCATGATGTGTGTTTTTTGATTGAAAAAAATAAAAGGTTTGGTTTTGTGACACTAATTCTGCAGTAAATGAAGTGCGCGATCCTCCTGCAAAAGGTCTTTCAAAACGTTTTTGGTTTATTGATTGTGATTTCCCGTTCAATGCCATATTCTTTTCTCGGAATAATGCAATAATTAAAACGATTGCAATAATGATTAAGAGAACAACCGGGATTTTTACTCATTTTCACTGTTGTTTCACGGGCGGGCGAAGACTTTTTTTATAAAGAAAACGCCATTACATTGTTATAACACTTTCATCAGGTAACACTTCTGCATCAAATCCAAGCTCTTTTAACAGGTTAATAAGCACAGCGGCTTCTACTTGTCCTGTCGAACTTTTTACCCGCAAAATCCTGTCACAATCCTCGAGGTCGAAGTTTGCTTTATACTCCCCGAAGTTTTGATGAATATGATAAACAAGCATGTTAGCATGATCATCCTCAATAACATTGGTTTTAAAAACTTCTACCATAATCAATGAATTTTTAAAAACTTGCTTCGTTTTGTAAGATGCTATTTTCTTTCGAGACGTAATAGCGCCGATCTTTTATTTTATGATAACAGATATACGAAACAACTAACAATGCCATAGTTATTAAAGGTGAAAAAGAACTTGAGACAGCACCGTCAATAGAAAGATGGGCAATAAGTGCAGAGATATAATCTATTCCAAGTGCTACGTATCCCCATTCTTTTATTCGTTTTCCTACTGGTAGTATCAGTATGAGGCCGCCAATAATGTGTCCTATATTTAATTCCCATCTAAACCATTCGGGAAGGCCCAGGTGTCTTATTCCGTCAATAGCCATTTGTGAATTCATAAAAAAAGATCCTGATAATGTAAATAGGGCTAACAGACCTGTTGCCATCCAATAAATAATTCTTGTGTTCTTTGACCTGTCGCCCGTAATTTTTTCTGAAGTTGTTGTCATTGTTTTTAATTTTTATCGTGATTCAATTTTTATCTTATTTCATTTTAGCGATCGGGCACGTTACTTTTTTAATAACGTTACCATGCTTTATGAGGGCACGCCTGTGTTTACAAACTTTTGTACAAGCCCCAACATGGTTGTGTCACTCACTTATACTGTATCGCTTCTTTCACCTGTTAACCGCGCTAACTTTATGACTTTACGAAAGGACAAGCTATAGCGGGGTGTGCCTCTCTTAAAGCACAGACGAAATATTGCCAGCAGGATCTTTAAACCAGGCGATAAAAAGTTGATTAGAAATTTGCAGGTACAAGTGAGTGACACAACGATGTTTAATAGCGGTACTTAGCGGGTCACCCATATTCTTATACAAACCTACTGTCTTTATTAATGTTTTAAAAGGTGTAACTACGGCAATCTAAGGGGTTGATTGCGACAAAGGCTTTACCTATTTTTGAGAGATGAAACATATATCTATCCTCGTTCCTAAAGGAGCCATATTAGGAAGCCTTGAAGGTTCACGCCAGTTATTTAGCCAGGTGAATGAATTTTTTAAAGCTAAGGGTACCGCACCTGTTTTTAAAGTGCAGTTGGTTGGACTTACAAAGGAAACACCACTTAGCGGCGGTTCGTTTACAGCAAACGCAGATGTATTGTTAGATGACGTAAAAAAGACGGACCTGATTATTATACCGGCATTGGACGGAGACCTGACAGTTGCTATAGAAAACAATAAAGATTTTGTCCCCTGGATAATACAACAATATAAAAGCGGGGCAGAGGTGGCAAGCCTTTGTTTAGGAGCCTTCCTGCTTGCCTCAACGGGTCTCTTAAAAGGAAGAAAATGTGCAACTCACTGGATGGCAGAAGCTGGTTTCAGGCAGCTATTTCCGGATGTAAACCTGGTAACTGAAAAGATTATTACTGATCAGCAAGGCATTTATTCAAGCGGTGGCGCTTTCTCTTATCTTAATCTGATTTTGTACCTTATTGAGAAGCATGCGGGCCGTGACATTGCTGTTTTGACTGCCAAAGTGTTTGCAATAGAAATAGAGCGGAAGGATCAATTGTCGTTTGTAATTTTTGAAGGACAAAAGAACCATGAAGATGAGCCGATAAAACAGGCACAGGAATTTATTGAAAAAAATTACCAGGATAAAATAAGCATTGAGCGGCTGACGTCTATGTTTGCTTTAAGCCGTAGAAATTTTGAGCGCAGGTTTAAAAAAGCGACGGCGAATACAGTGGCAGAATATATACAGCGCGTAAAAATTGAAGCTGCAAAAATGAGCCTTGAGTCAACGAGGGATAATGTGAACGATGCGATGTATAAAGTTGGTTATACTGATCCGAAAGCTTTCCGCCTGAGTTTTAGAAAGATCACGGGTTTGTCGCCGTTAGCGTACCGGAATAAATATAACCGTGAAATGTTGGTAGCGTAATTTTTAAATAACACGGCCTGCTTTTTTTAAAAGTAGGCCGTGTTATTTACTTTATGTTACTACGCAAGAAACTGAAACCTTTACTATCTTTTACTAAACTCAGCCGCCACCTTATTTAATTGTTCTGAAGAAGTTGATTGTTTTCCTTCTTCTATCAATACCCGGTATTTAAAAGTAACAGACTCTCCTGGTTTAAGTGTTAAGTTTTTTGCTGATTTGTTATTTGTAAAAATTTTCTCTCCTAACGGATTTGCTGCAAATAAGCCATAACCCCTTGCGTGCCAAAAAGTAGGGTAATTGGGATTCGAAGGATGGTCGATGATGCTGATACTTACTGAGTCGTTACCCATTTTGCCGTAAACCTTACACCAAACGGCCCTTGTACTCCAAACATCATTGCCTTGTTTGCCTTCGCTGGTTACGTAATTACCGTTGGGTAATTTATCTGTTCCTGCTTTTACAATAGTTACAATGCCTTTGTCATCTGTAAATTTCTGATCTTCCTTAGAGGGTATTTCAAGTGCATGGGCAACCCTTAAACCCAACAGGCCATCTTTTGCGTCTTTGAAGACTACTTGCGTATTTGCTTTTAACACTGTGGTTCTGTCTATGATTCGTTGGTTTCCTTTTCCTGTAAACTCAAAGCTTGTTGTTTCTTCCAACAGCACCTCGTTTTTCTGGTTGGTCCAGTTTGCATGGTATGCCAACACCCCCTTATCCCCGCTGGATGTCTTCAGAATTTTATCGGTTTTTATCCAACCGTATAAATGTTTTTTATCTTGTGCAATAGCGAAAGAATTATTCCAAAAGTCTAAGCCGTTTACGTTTTCAAAGTTGAGCCAAAGGCCAAGGTGATGAGGGTGATCGGTTGGGTCGCCGGTTTTAGTACGCAAAGGAAAACCCCGTGTTACTTCGGTTCCTGCGGACGAATGAATCGGGTATAAGACAGGCTTTTCTATAGCGCCAGGATATAAAAAGCTAGTAAAAAGCTTACCGCCAATTGTTATGTCAAATTTGTTTTCCTTAGGATCTTTTACAATTCTAACCGGCTCATTTTTTTGAGCAAATGTTTTAGAAATAAAGACATGTAAGAGCAAACAGGCGGTAAAAGCATAAAGGTTTCTTTTCATCTATCAAGGTTTATCTTATTACCCGCGCTAATGGGGCAATCGTGTTTATAAATTTTTGAACAATTTAAATATAAAATTGAATACTGGAATTTGTTTTTCGAACCATACACCGTTAGATGACCTTTGCTTTTGCTGTGGAAGATTTACGATAGTCAGACGTTGCGAGCACTTTGTTCGTTCCAGGTTTTAATCGGTTCAGTCAGGCTATTTACTATTTTTGACCGATGAAAATCACTTTCTTTTCTACCCAGCCTTACGATAAAGATTTTTTTAATAAACATAACGACGGCCTGGGCTTTACGTTTGAATTTTTGGAAGCCGGATTAGATGAAAAAACAGTAGACCTGGTTAAAAAAAGTGTAGCAGTTTGTGTGTTTGTAAATGATAAAGTTAACAGGAAGGTAATTGAATGCCTGGCACTGAATGGGGTAAAAGTAATAGCCCTAAGGTGTGCCGGTTTTAATAATGTTGACCTTGCTGCTGCCAAGGAAAATAATATAAGTGTTTGCCGCGTTCCTGCTTATTCTCCGCAGGCAGTGGCTGAACATGCTGTAGCCATGATCTTGACTCTTAACCGCAAAACTCATAAAGCTTATAACCGCATTCGCGAACAAAATTTTTCTTTGAATGGTTTACTCGGTTTTGATTTGCATGGAAAAACTGTTGGTGTAATTGGTACCGGCAATATTGGTCGGGCGTTTTGTAAAATTATGATTGGGTTTGGCTGTAACGTAGTTGCCTTTGACCTGATTGCAAATAGGGAAGTTGAAGCTTTGGGTGTCCGTTATATGCCTTTGATGGACGTGTTAGCGGCAAGCCATATTATTTCCCTTCACTCACCATTAAACGATCAAACACATAACCTGGTGAATGTTGACACAATCGCTATGATGAAAACAGGGGTGATGCTAATAAATACCAGCCGCGGAGGTTTGGTAGATACAAAGGCGGTTATTGACGGATTGAAATCAGGTAAATTGGGCTATGTAGGGATAGACGTATATGAACAGGAAGAGAAGCTGTTTTTTAGAGATTTGTCAGCCGGCATTATACTGGATGATGTCATATCCCGCCTGATCAGTTTTCCCAATGTGCTGATTACTTCACACCAGGGATTTTTTACCGATGAGGCCCTCACAAAAATTGCAGTAGTAACGCTATCAAATATTGATGCGATTTTGAAAAATCAAGATATTGAAATGGCTAACTCACTTGCTTAAATTGGGTATAAGTGTATGCACACAAGACAGATTTTTGATGAGGCAGTCATAAGTTGGAAAATTTTATTGTGTTATAAAACGTATGGAAAAGTTAAAATAACGACGAACCATATCTTTTAAACTACGATCTGCGTTAGAAGCAATGTTATTGGTGTAAAAAAGGTGGTGGAGTAAAAAAATCTTTCAGCAAAAAACTTTTTCTTTGTTTCATGAAAATATTAAAGTATTTATCAATCGTGTTGGCCGGCCTCATTTTTTTTGTCGCCTGCCAAAAAGAGTTGAGCGTGGATAGCGGGTTTGCTGGAAAGACAGCTACAGGCTCGTTGCTAGACTCGGTCGGCAACTGTAAAGATATTGCTGTTAATGGTTCTTTTATTGTAGATAGTACGTTAAGCATCGATACCTATGTAACTGTACAAGTTAATTTTGCAACAGGTGGCGCCTATAGAATTTTTTCAGACACTCAAAATGGCTTTTCTTTCCAGGACTCAGGGTATTCAGCTCCCGGGCTACAAACCATAAGATTGAAGGCAACAGGCAGACCTTTGGCTGCAAGGCAAACTACTTTTAATGTAGCATTTGATACTACTTTTTGCTCTTTTACCGTAACGGTTATCAGCAAAACTCCCGCTACTTATTCTCTTGCCGGTACTCCCGGTAGTTGTACAACTGCTAACGTGCAAGGTGTATATTCTACCGGCATCGCACTTACCTCTGCAAACAAAGTAGCCCTTCAGGTAAATGTTACTACGTTAGGAAGCTATACAGTTAGCACAATAGCAACAGGGGGTATGACTTTTAGCGGAACCGGAACTTTTACAGCGTTAGGACCTCAAACTATTACATTACAAGGAAGCGGTACACCGACGGTGGCAGGTACTAATTCTATTCCGGTTACGGCGGGCAGCAGTACTTGTAGTTTCTCTGTAAATGTTACTGGAGGAACGCCTGGTAGTGTAGTCCCGGAAAATGACCGCGACTCGGCCTGGAGCTTTAACGGAGGAACAAGCTTTTTTCATGGTCCTTTTTATGATGTTTTCGACACTACTATAAATAATATTTACGGTTTTATTTTCCTGGGCTATACTCCTACAACGGGGGATACAACCATTCAGTTTGGTGTCTTTTCTGCTACAGGAAAAATCGCCGCAGGCTCTACCTATAATAGCACAAATTCACTTGCCGCTTTCTATTATACTGATTACAGTGATACTTCAAAGATTAATAAGATTTATACGGCAGATTTCAATACTCCTTCGGCTAGTACAACCATCTCGATTTCAGCTTATGACTCAACGAGCCGAATAGTGACAGGGACATTTACAGGATCAGCAGTGAATGCATCAGGGGCTGTTGCTCCGATTACTAATGGTAAGTTTAGGGCAAAGGTTAGGAAAACTTAAAGTGATTTTTTTGATGATAGAAGGAAGGGGTTGTCTTAAAAAGGTAACCCCTTCCTTTTTTTAAAATGGTTAAGAAGGTAGAGAAGGTAAGCGTGAGGCGGTCATAAACCTCCTAATCCTGTCCATACCTTAAACTCTATTTTTTGTTTACTTCCGGACGGACGTTCTCCCGTAAAATTCTAGGGGCTTTTTGATTAGTATAGCACCATCAAGTGGATGGAATCGGAAGTAGAACTATTACAACGTTTACATTTTTCTTAGCCAAAAATAAATTTGTTGTACCCCTTGATGGTGCCTATTGCTAACCATACTTGTGGGGCTTGTATGAAAGGGCTGTTCAGATTTTACCTTTGCCAGTAAGTTTAATCCTCTTTCTTTTTCGACAATCGGGTAGTAATAAAAGACCAGTTGCACAAATAAAAAGAGCAGGGCTTTGGTCCCCGCTCTTTTTATTTTAAATTTTTCTATTTGTAAAACTGTTATTCTACTACCTGCACTTTATCGTCAATTTCTATTTCCCTGTTAACGGGTTGCAATTGCTCTTCGTGCTTTTTAAAAAATTTGTTTTGAAAAATAAGAATAGCAATTACACCTATGGAAATTGAAGCATCAGCGATATTGAAGACGGGTCTAAAAAACTCAAATTCTTCACCACCCCAAAATGGAAACCAGGAGGGATAATGCATATTTGTAATAAGGGGGAAGTAAAGCATATCAACCACTTTGCCATGTAAGAAGCTTGCATATCCTCCTGCTTTCGGCAAGAAGTAAGCGACATTCTGCATGTATGGATCACTCTCATTAAAAAGAATACCGTAAAACATACTGTCTATAAGATTTCCTAATGCGCCTGCAAAGATGAGAGCGCTGCAATAGATAAAACCGGCGTGATACTTTTTTCTAATAAAATCGCGGATGATAAAGACGCCTGCTATCACAGCCACCAGGCGAAATAGTGTTAGGGCTACCTTGCCCCATTCGCCGCCCATTTTCCAACCCCAGGCCATTCCTTCATTCTCTACAAAATGCAGTCGAAACCAGTTCAATCCAAGTACTTTCACTTCGTGACCAATAAAAAAATGAGTTTTAATATAAAACTTAAAAGCCTGGTCAATGAAAAGAATAAACAGAATTAAAAGGATAACGTTCCGGGACTTCACTTTAAAAAATTTGGGCAAATATAAGGAAACAGGTACGATGACGGAATGAATTATAACGGTTATAACAGATTTTAATAATAGAAAAAAAAGGCTTAATACCTTGCACGAGCCCATGCAAAATTAGCCAGCGTCGTGGACGAAAAACGCCTCCTTTTAGCACAACTCATTTTTCTAGGCCGCGTACTGTGCTGCTGCTTTTGGCTTTAATTTTCGTTGCCCGTTACATTGTTGATATCGGATTTCGGGCGAAAACGTTGTTCTTAGTCCGCCTGATTATTATTAGAGTAAATGGATTGAGTGACACACCGGACGAAGAAAGAGATAAAAGTACCAGTGAGTGACACAACAATGCTGAACAAAGAACAATTGCCTGCCACAAAAAACACTTCTTTATTGTGAACTTATATCATTGAAGAGATTGCTAAAGCGTTGGTCTATACTTTCGGCAACTTATAACCATTGTGGTATTCCTTCGTCAGGTACTTGTTGTTTATGTTTTTATCTGTGAACTTATTTTTTGCAGAATTCCACTGTAATTTTTGGCCACTACGGTAAGCGGTATTTCCCATTTGAGCTACGGTAGCTATGTGTGCTCCTGCCTGTATAGAGCAATGCAGGTCTTCCATTTTGCGGGACTTAATTACGTTAATAAAGTTAACCATGTGCTTATCGAGCCCATTGTCAGAAGGCTTTACCAAAGGTTTACTTACCTTGTTTTTGCCTTGCCGTTCTTCTATGACTTCCCAGCCCTCGCGATTTAAGATGAGCGTACCGTTGTTGCCAATGTATGCAATACCGTGTTCACGGTTATGGCCCGTTATTTATTCCAAGCGCAGAGTCCCAAATCATATTAAAGCCATCAAACTCGTAGGTGGTAGAGAGCGTATCTGGAGTTTCCTCAAAAAGGTCGGGATAAGCGAAACGACCACCTAAAGCTGAAACGGAACGGGGTAGCGAGGCTTTCATCGCCAGTAAGCCATAGTCTAATAAATGCACTCCCCAGTCGGTCATTAAGCCTCCTGCATAATCCCAAAACCAACGAAAATTAAAGTGAAAGCGGTTTGCATTAAACGGTCGGGTAGGAGCCGGACCAAGCCAACGGGCATAATCTACACCTGCAGGTGGAGCACTGTCAGCAATTACTGGTGCAGGCCTTGCCCAATCAAGGTAACACCACACTTTCACCGTTCGGATATTACCGAGTTGCCCGCTTTGCACAAAATCTACTGCATCTTTAAAATGCTGCTGGCTACGTTGCCATTGCCCCGCCTGAACCACTTTATTATATCGCTGTTGTGCAGCAACCATTGCCTGGCATTCTCCAATCGAATTTCCTACCGGCTTTTCAACATATACATCTTTCCCCGCTTCGCATGCATGCATCATAATTAGTGCATGCCAATGGTCAGGTGTGCCTACAATGACTGCATCAATATCTTTCTGATCTAATAAACTTCTGTAATCACTATAGATTTTCACTTTTGAGGCATCTACTTTCATTTTCGTCAAATCCGCCATTCTTTTATCTATCACATTTTTGTCGACATCGCACACTGCCACCAAATTAACTCCCGGTACTTTTAAGGCGGCCAAAACATCGGCCCAACCCATTCCATTAATGCCTATCGCACCTATGTTGATTTGATCAGAAGGCATTACCCGGTTGTTGAAAATGGCAAAAGCATCGTTATGGATTGCCGATGCTAATAAAGATCCGCCAACCATAGTGGCAGATTTCTGCAAAAAATTTCTACGATTTGTCATTCATCATATTTTGATTGTGCAAGCAGAAAGGAAGTTACGTCAATCTTTAATGCTTCGATATACAGGCTTCATTCTGCAGCAAACGTTCCTACACGAACGTCAACATGACAAACTTTTTCCTTCCTCTGCCTGCAAATGTCCCTACAGCACATCAGAGAAAAATATGTTCACCAGCACTTGTACTATCAAATCCTCCGCAGCAGTATAAAAGCATCTTGTTCGCCCTGGGCGAAGGATTACTGGTAACCCATTGCCTGCAGTCTAAACAGCTCTGCATATCGTCCTTCTTTTTCCAGCAATTCTTCGTGGCTGCCAATCTCTATTAACTGGCCTTTTTCCAAGACAACTATCCTGTCGGCCATTCTGACTGTAGAGAAGCGGTGCGATATTAATACGGCTGATTTTCCTTTGGTTAATTCAGAAAATCGTTGAAATACTTCATACTCAGCCCTTGCGTCTAAGGCTGCAGTTGGCTCATCCAATATCAGCAATTGAGCATCTTTCATATAAGCTCTTGCCAGTGCAATCTTTTGCCATTCGCCTCCCGAAAGGTCAATTCCGTTATTAAAACGTCTACCCAACATTTGCTCGTATTTGTTGGGCAACCTCTCAATCAGGGGGTGCGCCATGCTTTGTTCTGATGAACTTTGGATAAGTTGAGCGTTGCCAACTTCTGCTATATTTCCAACTGCAATGTTTTGGTTCACACTCATCTGGTACCGGATAAAATCCTGGAAGATGACGCCTATTTGAATCCTCAATTCATCCAGGTCGTATTCACGCAAATCAATTCCATCCAGCAAAATCCGTCCTTCGGTAGGATCGTATAAGCGTGCAAGTAATTTTACGAGCGTTGTTTTACCTGCACCATTTTCACCCACCAGGGCAATTTTTTCGCCGGGGCGGAGTGTAAAGCTCAAATGGCGGTTTGCCCAGCGCTCAGCATTAGAATACTTGAAGCCAACGTTGTCAAAAGTAAATCCGTGTTTAATTGGTTTGGGAAAGGGTAAAGGGTTTGCTGATAAAACAATTTTAGGTCGAATCTCAAAAAACTCGAAAAAGTCTTGCAAGTAGACTGCTCCCTGCGACACGCTGGTAAAGCGAATTAGTATTCCTTCCAGTAAGCTTCTTAACTGCCTGAAAGAACCCGCGAGAAAAGTGAGCGATCCAATTGTTATTTTCCCCTGGGTTGCTTCAGCAATCATAAAAATATAAGCTCCGTAGTAACCTGCACTTCCCAACATGGTAAAGAGTGTTCCCCAAACCGTCCGTCTCACGGCCAACACCTTGTTGTCTTTATAAAACTGGCTTGACAACTGCCTGAAACGATTAATAATGAAACCCGATAAATTGAAAATCTTGATTTCCTTAGCCGTTTCATCGCTGGCACCTAAAAAACGTACATAGTCTAATTCCCTTCTTTCAGGTGTTTGTCTTCTGCTTAACGCATATGTTTTATCGTTAAAATAAGCTTCGCCTAAAAAGGCTGGTATAATTGCAACCAGCAGTAGAATGATCAGCCACGGATTGAATGCTAGTAGTCCGGCCGCAAGAAAAGCCATGGTGATTAAATCCTGCACCTGGCTCAGGACTTGCGAAAGTAGAATTGTACGCCCAACGGTTTGTTGCCTCGCCCGTTCCAACTTATCATAAAAAGCAGAATTTTCAAACTGATCAAGATCGAGTGTAGCAGCATGGCTCATGATCTTGATAGAGGTATGATTAGAAAACTTATCTCCCAACAAACTATCCATCAAAGTGATTGCTCTGCTTAAACTGTCGGAAAGGATAGCAAGGCCAAATTCTATTGCAACGAGTGTCCACAGATAAGAAGAAAGATTCGACTTATCTTGACTCATTAAAAGTACCTGGTCAATAATGAGTTTGCCAACGTATAAAATGGCGAGGGGAGTGGCTGATTTAATAATGCGTAGAAGTGCATTAATGATGGTCATCCATTTACTGGTCTCCCAAACCAGTTTAAAAAACCTTGGAAGGTTACGAAGTGCAGAAAGTCTTTCTTTTAGGGTTAATTGCTTCGTAGTTGTTTTACTGGTTTTCTCTTTACTAAACAAGCTCTTCCAAAAAGTCATTTGTAAAAGTAAGGGAGTTCAAGCTTCTGCTTTATTCAATAAGAGGGAGTAAAGCAAAAGAACTAAAAATTAACTAAAGAAATAGGAACAAAATGATAGCGTGCACACACGAGTTGTAGAGGTATCTTAATCCATTTTCTAATTCTCAATTTCTTTTTATTCAAAACCAAAAAAGCATTTACTAACTCTTTTGAATGCTTTTCTAACGCGGTCAATACTTACCGGACCGTTATTGTTGCATCAGTACTTTCATCTACAACTATTAGTGGAAAGTTATTCGACATCTATCAGTGTTTCATTCCTTACCAAAGCAGCACCCCAAGAAATGCAAGCTAAAATAGCTTTTCGGGTAAGAAAAGCGTAGGCAATTAACAGTTCTTCAATTGTCTCTCCGGCTCCTGTATTTCTTAAAATTAGATCGACACCAATCCTGGTGCCTTTTATTGTTGCTTTCCCTCCCAAAACACCAGGCCTTTGCTCTACAAATTCATTCACTATAAAAATGCTTTCATTAAAATTGCGAATAGGTTTTTTGCTTCATGATCTTCTTAGCTTGCACAGATAGCTGCAAAAAAAAAGCTGTTAGTTTAACACCAACAGCTTTTATCAAACTTATTATTTCTTTTCTTAAACCTGCGAGAAACTGGTAGGAACCAAAAATGTACGTGTTATACGACTTACTATTTTGGCATCTTCATATCCCGGAATTGCTTTTATTCTCGCCCACTCAGGATCTGATCCGAATGCTTTCCAGCTTCTGTCGTGTTCTGCCATGTCATCGAACGTGAGCATATAAGTTAGGTTGGGACGCATTTCGCCAATAATCGTTTCGCCAAAAAATACAGGCGTTAGTCCGACCCTTTTGAATATAGCTATTTCACCCACATTGTCGAACATATCAATTTTCTTCTTGCCAGCGGCTTCACTTGCGCTTTCATAACGGCGTAATTCAAATATTCTGCTCTTGTTTTCTGGTACCTGAATTTTAGGCATTCCTGCAAAAGCCTTTAAAAACGAGCTTTGTATTCTGTCGTAGGCCGGCTCTTTTGCAGGGGCATTCAAATATTCTGTACCTGCTTGTTGGTAAGCTGCATCAGTGGAAAGTTTATCAGTTACCTCCATAAAGTCCTTTATTGACTTATAGGGAATAACTGCATATAACTTCGATTGTCCGTCTGGTTTTAGCTCTGTAAAAACTCCTATATTTTTACTACCCAGCCTGTTCAAAGCCGGGATAGCAGCATTTTTAAAATAGTCCTCGACCAGCTTTTGTTGAGTTGCATTTTTTAGGGTGTAGACCCGCAACTCATAAAATTCAGGAGAGGTTTTGGCAAAAAAATCTTTTTCGGAAGCTTTGGCTACCATAGCAGATAGGCCCGTTAAAGATCCTGTGAGCATTGATGCCTTTACAAACGATCGTCTTTTCATTATTTAATTTTAGGCGAAATTATTGAAATTGTTTAAGTGTTGATAAATCTGGTGAGCGCAGATTTTACTTTGCGTTAGTCCGCAGTTTCTGAATCGTTAGTCGCAAGTTTTTTCAGATGGTTAATAGCAAGTTGTTAGTGCTACTTGAGGGCGAAACCTAAAGTCTGTTACTAACGCACCGGCAGGTTTATACTTCTTACCTGGTAGAAATCATTGATCTGCCGACAATCAAACTTTGCAAAAGTTTCACATCAGCTACTTGTAATCGTTCCGGCTTTTGCCAAGCTTTATAGAAAAAATAAGCCTATGCCTCTTCAACATCTACTCACCATTTGCCTCATTTCTTTACTTCTGTTCTTGTTGCCCTCTTTTGGCCTTGCAAAAATGTTTCAAAAAGCAGGTATTCCGGCATGGAAGGCATTCGTGCCTTTTTATAATACATGGATGATGGTGACGATTGGTAAGCGTTCGCGACACTGGGTTCTTTGGCAAGCAATGCCAATTGTGGGTTGGTTCATTACGATAAGCATTTACATAGAATTTGTAAAGCTTTTTGGGAAGTTTAGTCTTGGTCAACATATCCTCGTTACTTTTTTTTCTCCTGTTTATTTCCTCTATCTCGGGTATTCGCCACACATTTATTATCGGCGGGTAGCAGATGTACAACGCTACCAAAAATCTACATGGCGCGAATGGGTAGATGCCGCTGTCTTTGCAACTATTGCTGCAACCATAATCAGGTCTTTTATTTTTGAAGCTTATGCCATTCCCACGGGTTCAATGGAAAAGACTTTATTGATTAATGATTATCTGTTCGTTAATAAAGTTAGCTATGGACCCCGCATTCCAAACTCGCCACTTGCCATTCCTTTCATACACAATTATATCCCCGGAACTACTTTGAAGTCTTATACCAGTCTTTTTCAACTTGGTTATGTCAGGTGGTTTGCATCACCTGTAAGAAGAGGAGATGTTGTAGTGTTTAATATGCCTGCAGGAGATACTGTGATTAATAAAGAAGACTTTCAAACTGCAAGGCCGTATTATGATATAAAAAGAGCAGCGGCACTCGGAGATGAAAATGCACAAAGTATTCTATCAAATCCGAAGGAATACCCACTGGCTGTACATGCTTTTGATAAGACGGATAATTATGTGAAACGTTGTACAGGAGTGGCGGGAGATAGTTTGTCAATCAGGAAGGGATATGTTTATATCAATGGAATTAAGCAGCAAATGCCTTCGCAGTCTCAAATGCTTTACCAGGTATTTACGCGCGGTCAGCAACTGGATGAAGATGTAATGAAAGAGGAGTATGCTATAGATGTATCTGATCCGGCGCAGGTTACGGCAACAGGCGAAAATGCTTTTGCAATGTTGCTAACTGCCGAGGCTGCTGAAAAGATGGAGAATAGCAGGTTGGCGGAAGAAGTGAAACTGCTAACCGATATACGAGGAGCCTCGCAGTATAAGGGAATACTGTTTCCGTATGATTCTATTCACCAGTGGAGTTTAGATGATTATGGGCCTGTGTGGATTCCGAAAAAGGGCGCTACCCTTAGCATTACAAAAGAAAATTATCCGATTTATGAAAGGGTGATCAGGGTGTACGAACAAAATCAATTGGAGAACAAAAACAACCGCTTTTATCTAAACGGAAAAGAGGCTGCTTTCTACACTTTTAAAATGGACTACTACTGGATGATGGGCGACAACAGGCACAACTCGCAGGACTCGCGCTTTTGGGGATTTGTTCCGGAAGATAGAATTGTAGGCAAACCTTCTCTTATTTGGTTTAGTAGCGACAACGGTCCAAGATGGAACAGGATATTTAAGACCATTAAGTAGTAATTGAGGAAAGGCGTTCTGCAAATGCTTCCCGAACCTAGTCAACAACAATTTTTGGTTGCTATTTTATTGTTGCCGGTTGCTTCGCTTTTTCGTTTTGTGTGTTTTAAACTTTTAACACCATATCTAATCTTAGTTTTTAAGAACAAGGAATTACAGGATGTAGTACCCTTGCACCTAAATTATTAAAACAAAACTGTAAGTTGTTTGTATAAGAATGACATCTATTTTCATTTAAAATAAAATTATGAGACTAAAAATTGCAGTGGTTTTCTGTTTTTCGCTGGCAACGTTGTTTGCGCAATCACAATTACCACAAGCTGACGTAGAAAAGGTGAGAGGTGGCAACCTCACTATTCAACCGATTACCCACGCCACACTTGTTTTAAGCTACCAAAAAAAGAACATTTATGTTGACCCAACGGGTGGGGCTGAAGCCTTTAAAGGTCTTGCTGCTCCCGACATTATTTTAGTCACTGATATTCATGGGGATCATTTTGATCCTAAAACTATTCAAGCCATCAATACTACGAAAGCAACGCTGGTTGTGCCGCAGGCGGTAGCAGATAAATTGCCACCAGAAATGGATAAGCAAAAAGTGGTGATTTTGAAAAATGGGGATAATAAAAATGTTGAGGGAATTTCTATTACAGCTATTCCCATGTATAATTTGCCTGAAGTTGCTGACGCTTTTCATGCCAAGGGAAGAGGGAACGGTTATGTATTGAACATTGGAGGTAAGAACATTTATATCTCAGGTGATACCGAAGACATACCAGAGATGAGGTCGCTAAAAAGTATAGACATTGCTTTTGTTTGTATGAACCTTCCCTACACAATGGATGTAAACCAGGCAGCGGAAGGCGTACTTGCTTTTAAGCCAAAAACAATTTACCCTTACCATTTTCGTGGACAAGATGTAAACACATTTAAAACGCTGGTAAATGCAGGGGATAAAAATATAGACGTACGGGTACGTAACTGGTATGCCGCAGCAGCCAAATAGGAAAGATTTGTATGCAATAAAATTTTTGAAGAGAGCCTTTAGTGGCTCTTTTTCTTTTTTACCTATAAACTGTTTTAAGCCTTGTTGGGATAAGAAGCAAATGGCTCGATTACTTTATTTTTTTTGTTGAAGCGGGCAGTAAAACTTAAAACTTCCGGTTGTTTTTTCTTTGTTGAATTAAAAATGCCAGTACAAGGGTGTGACACAACGATGTTGAGAAATGTAATGATGCCTGGTACATTAATGCCTTTAAAAGATTTTTAAACCGATTTTCAAAATCCCTAAAGTTCTCTTTACGTGCCGAATGGATAGGTTTCGGCAACGGTAAGCTTATTAGGATGTATATGTAATGGATGAAGCGCTTGTGTTTTGTCAAGATAAATGAAAGCGTCATATCGGGCCGGTAGAACAGATGGAACGTAATTTCCGTAACGTTCGTGCTCGGGCCGGTACACCACGCCAATGGCGCGATGATCGATGCGGTTTTCACTAAGAACAGTGTTGGTCAATTTATCCATCAACACTAGTTTGTTGTTGCCGCCCGCCTTGTGCAAAAGGTATTCCCAGCTACCCTGTCGGCCATCTGGCACAAGCATGGGCTGCATCTTGGCGCCCCAACTGTTGCCGGCGATGACACTTCCATTATACGAGCCAAAACCCACTAAAAAAGTTTGGCCCGAAAAAGCTTTTCTTGCCAGTTCACCTATGTTGTATGTTCCCTCATCTGCCATGTCTGTTGCACTGGCATCGCCCACATGTGTGTTGTGCGCCCATACAATAGCCTTGGAGTTCTTGCCATGAAAGTCTAACAATCTTTCCAACGTTTCCTGCATATGACTATCCCTTATGTTCCATGAATCTTCGTTGCTCCTGATCATCGCTCTATAGTATTTTTCAGCATTTACCGCTATCACAGCATTTTGCTCAGTACTAAAAATCAGCTCGTCTTTTAGCTGGTACTGTGGAAGGCGTGCTTGAATCTCCTGCAATAGCTCTAAAACTTTATCCTCACACAATTCAGGAACAATCCGGCTGGCGTAGGCATAGGAAGTTTCGTCTCCTTTATAAGGTTCGAAGCACCGAAAAGTCTCGGTTGCTTTTTTAAGTGACTCAGGTTCATTTTTTTCTAAATATTTACGAATAGCCTCAAGAGATTCCCAAAGGCTGTAGACGTCAAGACCATAAAACCCAACTTTCTGCACCTTGTTGTCATTGTATTTAAACAGCCAATCCGACAAGGCCGCTATTTCCCAGTTAGCCCACATCCAGGTGGGCCAGCGGTCAAAGCTTTTTAAAACTTGCTGTATTTGTGTTCCAGGTTCACATTGCCCTTTTACAAACTTGTTGATATTGTAACAGTCAGGCCAATCTCCTTCAACCGCAATGAAATTAAAATTCTTTTCGCTGATCAGCTTCTTAGTAATATAACTTCTCCAGGTATAATATTCATGTGTTCCGTGCGAAGCCTCGCCTAGCATTACAATGCGCGCATCACCTATTCTTTCAAACAATGCATCAAGTGCAGTTTTATCGTCAATAATTATCGCATTTTCTTTTATTAACTCAATTACTTCCTTTTCGTTTACGCGGCTCTTAGCATTAAAAGTTCCCATTTCTCAGTGTTTTCAAAAAATATTTACACACAAATTATGCTAGTGTTTCTGTGGTAATAAGTGCAACAATAAAGTTCGGCCGCTCGTTACTATTTGCTTATACAGTAAGATGAATTGTTATATCAAGCATTTTTCCACAGCAATTAGTCGTCTGTTTAAATATTTGACCAAATTGAAGACTTTGCTTTTATTTTCGCAATTCTTACAAATTCGATATTAAATAAATCAATCTTCTATTTTAAATATTACTGTTTACTCAAGAACCTATGAAAAAATTATTTCTTCCACTTGTCGTATTTCTATTTACTTGCTCAATTGCTTGTAATCCATCTCCGGCTACTACTAAGGAAACCCCAAAAGACAGTACAGTTTCAGACAATGCACCGGCAAAAGCTTCGGGGCCAAAAGTGATGGCAGACGCGGCCACCATTATAGCGAGAAAAGAAGTGCCTATTCTCTGTTATCATCAAATACGTGATTGGGTAGGAAGCGACTCTAAAGGTGCAAGAGATTATATAAGACCGGTTGATGCATTTAAAGCTGATTTGAAACTGCTGGCAGATAGTGGTTATCATACTGTTTTACCTGATCAATTGTACGATTATCTTGCTTATGGAACGCCCTTACCACCTAAGCCTGTTATGCTCAGCTATGATGATACCGATGATGACCAATTTACCATTGCAGCGCCCGAAATGAAGAAGTACGGTTTTAAAGGTGTTTTCTTCATTATGACCGTATCGATAAATCGCCCTAAATACATGACTAAGGAGCAGATAAGACAACTAACCGATGAAGGACATGTAGTTACTTCACACACCTGGGATCACCATAGTGTAAAAGGCTATAAGACAGAGCAAGATTGGCTAACGCAAATTGAAAAGCCTAAAAAAACAATTGAAGACCTTACCGGCAAAAAAGCGATTGATTTTGCCTACCCCTTCGGACTTTGGAATAGGGAGGCAATACCAGAACTGAAGAAAAGAGGCGTTAGATCTGCTTATATTTTAAGCACAAAAAGAGATCCCGATGATCCGTTATATACCATTAGAAGAATTATTGCAAGTGGCTATTGGAGTGCTTCAACATTGCACAAAAGCATGATCGAATCTTTTCATTAGGTTGCCGGCAGAAGCCCGGATAGCAGCAATGGTTGCGTCGCATTACGTTCATCCGTATATCGCTGTGAAGCTGTTGTCTTAATTGCAATAGGTTCAATTTGGCATGCGAGTAGCATTTTTACCACTCAGCTCTTGCAGTCGGACTAACGGTTATTTCTGCAAACTCGTTTCGCAGGTATTTGTAATAGGCGGTTATAGCAATCATAGCAGCATTATCGGTGCAATACTCAAATTTTGGAATAAAAGTATTCCAGCCTAGTTTGTTGCCTAATTCGGTTAAGCCGTTCCTTAAGCCGCTGTTAGCACTTACGCCCCCTGCTATACAGATGTTTTTGATGCCGGTATCCTTTGCAGCTTTTTGCAGCTTGTTTAATAATATCGAAACAATACGTTGTTGAATGGAGGCGCAGATATCGAGTAGGTTTTCTTCGATAAAATGGTTGTTCTTATTTTTTTCGGCTTGTAGAAAATACAGGATAGAAGTCTTTAAACCACTAAAGCTAAAGTTGAGACCAGGTATATTGGGCTCAGGAAACGCAAAGCGTTTTCGATCGCCTTCTTTGGCATATTTATCAATTAATGGTCCGCCGGGATACGGCAGGCCTAGCAGCTTTGCACTTTTGTCAAAAGCTTCGCCAGCAGCATCGTCAATAGTTTCGCCAATCACTTTCATTTCATAAGGGCTATCACACAATACAATTTGAGTATGGCCTCCGCTCACTGTTAAGCATAAAAACGGGAAAGACGGACGTGGCTCGTCAATCATATTTGCAAGCACATGCGCTTGCATATGATGCACAGTTATTAATGGCTTTTGCAGAGACAACGCAAGCGATTTTGCAAACTGTGCACCCACCAGCAAACTTCCAATTAACCCCGGAGCTTGCGTAAATGCTACGGCATCTACCTGGGCCAATTTTATATCTGCTTTTTGTAAAGCCACATCTACTACAGGTACAATATTTTGCATGTGGGCCCTGCTTGCCAGCTCAGGAACTACGCCTCCATATTGTTCATGTATTTTTTGAGAAGCAATGATGTTCGATAGAATCTCACCATCCGCACAAATTGCTGCGCTGGTATCGTCGCAGGAGGATTCGATGGCTAAAATAAGCCCCCTGCCCCTAAAGGGGTTTGTTGTAACATCGTTCATTTTGCAAAAGTAAAAATTCTTTAACTCCCTTTAGGGTTGGGGCTTTATTTCATTCTTATAGCAACAACGGGGTTCATTTTTGCTGCAATGGAAGCAGGGATTATTCCGGCAAGAACACCCACTACCATGCAAATAGATATAGCAAGTGTGAGAGTGTTTAACGAGATGTTTATCGGAAAAGGCATAACGGTGCTTAGTAGTTTGGTTAAAATGAAGACCAATACCAATCCTATTAAGCCACCTAATAAACATAGAAACGCGCTTTCAAGTAAAAATTCTGTCATTATCGTTGAGCTCTTGGCGCCAATGGCTTTTTTTAATCCGATCTGCCCGGTTCTTTCGCGCACGGTTACAAACATTATATTGGCTACACCAAATGCACCAACAATAAGCGATAAACCTGCAATTGCCCAACCCCCCAAATTTATTGAACCGAAAATAGAATTTGTTTGCTCTGTAAACATGTTGATGTCATTTAAAGAAAAATCATCCTCCTGCATGGGACTAAGCCTGTGAATGGAACGCATAATGCCTCTTAATTCATCTAACAAAGCAGCAGTAGAGATGTTTTCTCGCCCCTTTACCATTATCGTTGGGCGCGAATTTTCTACTATAAACATCGCAGACATTTGCTTGTACGGCATTATGATACAATCATCAAACTGCCATGCATCTACCATGCTCTTTCCCTGTTTTTTTATAACCCCAACCACCCTTAAATTTCTTCCCTGGAATTTAACTTCCTGGCCCAATGCCCGTTCGGCCGCGCCAAAAAGATTTTCCGCATTGGCGTACCCAATTAGTAGTACAGGGGCAGATTGTCTAAATTCCGACTCGCTTATATACCTGCCATAATCAATGTTAATGGTAAGCACTTTGTTATATTCTTCTGTTACACCATACGAACTTATGCCGTTCAAAACATTGTCACTATACTCAAGGTTACCATTAGCTCTAATGGTGTAGCAGATAGCTGACGAAAGTGAAGATCTTGCCTTAATGGCCTGCATTTCGTGGTACTTTACATAAGGCCTTTTCAAAAACTTCCACCAGGGAAAATCCGGACCATGATTGGCGTAAGAATATTTGTCGATGTAGATAGTGTTGGTGCCCAGGCTCTTTAAATCGCCCTGCACTTTAGTTTGCAGGCTTTCTACTGTTGCTAATACGCCAATAATGCAAAAAATACCTATCGTGATTCCGAACAACGACAAAAAGGTACGCAGTTTATTGTTTTTCAATTCCTGCAATGCCATTTTAAAGCTGTTCCATACTATAGATATTACTTTAAGCATTATTCAAATGTAAGTAGAGTTTAAAAAGGTTTTGTAAATATTATTTAAAGCCGCAGCCTCTTTTTTTATAAGGTTAATGATGCCTAAAATTTAGTTGTTCTTCGTTGTTTTCCAGCAGTTTAAATGCTCCTCAACATCGTTGTGTCACTCACTTTTACAGCAAATACCTTTTCATCTTTTCTTTTTGCGAGGGCCATTTTTTTCCTTGCTGTCGTACCCCGCTGCGATTCTTTCTTGACTCATTAACTGAAAACGTATATCATGCTATTCCTTTATTTTTAGCCGTATACAGCTTAAAATATTTTAAGATAAAAAAGTTTTACTTCTGTTCGTACGCTATTTTTGCATCGCATTTCTCAAATTAAAATTGCTACGATGACCTGGAAGCAGATGTTCACTTCTTCGATTGGCCAGAAACTTACAATGGCTCTTACCGGACTTTTTCTTATCACTTTTTTAATAGTTCATGTTGGTTTAAACGCTTGCATTTGGGCTAATGACGGTGGCCAAATGTTTAATACAGGTGCAAACTTTATGGGTTCAATGCTTGTTATAAGAATAATGGAAATTGGGCTTTTCGCAGGCATAATTATACATTCCATACAAGGTCTAGTGTTAAATGCTGCTAATAATTCAAAAAGAAAGGTTGGTTATGCGGTAGAGTATGGCGAGCGTGGAAGCAAGTGGTATAGCCGAAGCATGGGTTTATTAGGTACGCTGCTCTTATTGTTCCTGATTATGCATATTTATCATTTCTGGGTTCCCTCGCGTTTAGGAGGTATGTGGAGTGTGAGACCGCTGCAGGAAGTAGATTATACAAACGGCCTCGGAAAGCAATATCATAATTTATATGCGGAGATGATCGGTGTTTTTCAAAACCCTATTGTCGTTATTTTATATGTGCTCGGTTGTATATCTCTTGCTTATCACCTGATGCATGGTTTCGAGAGTGCATTTAGAACCATCGGTGTTCACAATAACCGCTATCTTAAAATGCTGAGATATTTGGGCCGTGGATATTCTATACTCATCAGTATTGCTTTCGCAATGATGCCCATAAGCATGTATTTTGGTTGGGTTAGTTAGGTTGTAAATTTTCCAACCTAAAAATTATTGAATTAGCAAATTTTCAAATTGCATATATGTTAGATGCGAAAATACCGGAAGGAACTTTGGATCACGTGTGGACAGATTACAAAGGCCATTGCAAATTGGTTAATCCAGCCAATAAGCGCAAGATGGAAATTATTATTATTGGTACAGGTCTCGCTGGTGCTTCAGCGGCTGCTTCTTTAGGTGAACTTGGGTATAAAGTAAAAGCTTTTTGTTACCAGGATAGTCCACGACGGGCTCATAGTATCGCAGCACAGGGAGGGATAAATGCAGCAAAGAATTATCAAAATGATGGAGACAGCGTTTTCCGTCTTTTTTATGATACTATTAAAGGGGGAGATTATCGTGCAAGGGAAGGCAATGTGCATCGCCTTGCAGAAGTGAGTGTAAGTATAATTGATCAGTGTGTAGCACAAGGCGTTCCTTTTGCCCGTGAGTATGGTGGGTTACTTAGCAACAGAAGCTTTGGCGGTACACAGGTGCAGAGAACGTTTTATGCAGCAGGACAAACAGGTCAGCAATTATTAATTGGCGCATACCAGGCATTGGAAAGACAAATAGCTCTAGGTAATGTAAAAATGTATAACAGGCATGAAATGCTTGAGCTCGTCACCATAGATGGAAAAGCTAAAGGAATTATAGCACGTAATCTTGTAAGTGGCGAATTAGAAAGACATTCCGGTTACGCTGTATTGCTTTGCTCTGGTGGTTATGGTAACGTATTTTATTTATCAACCAATGCAATGGGTAGTAATGTAACTGCTGCCTGGAAAACACACAAGAAAGGTGCTTACTTCGCTAACCCTTGTTATACACAAATTCACCCTACCTGCATACCCGTAAGCGGTGATCATCAAAGTAAGCTAACCTTGATGAGCGAGAGTTTACGTAATGATGGTCGTATATGGGTTCCTAAAAAGCAGAATGATACACGTAAGGCAAGCGAAATTCCCGAGGAAGAAAGAGATTATTACCTCGAGAGAAGATATCCTGCCTTTGGTAACCTGGTGCCTCGTGACGTTGCATCAAGAGCGGCTAAAGAAAGATGTGATGCCGGTTTCGGTGTAGGTACTTCACGTCAAGCCGTTTACCTTGACTACGGAAACGCTATAGAGCGTTACGGACAAATTGAAGCAGGCAAAAAGGGCATAGCAGATGCTTCTGCCGAGAACATTATTTCAATGGGTAGGGAAGTCGTTAAAGAGAAATACGGCAATCTTTTCGATATGTATGAAAAGATCACCGGTGAAAATCCGTATGAAATACCAATGCGTATTTATCCTGCTGTTCACTACACCATGGGAGGTATGTGGGTTGATTACGAATTACAGACAACAGTACCAGGTTTATATTCTTTAGGAGAGGCAAACTTTAGCGATCATGGTGCAAACCGTTTGGGCGCTTCTGCGTTAATGCAAGGTCTTGCTGACGGTTACTTCGTTATTCCATACACAATAGGAAATTTCCTTGCCGATGAGATCCGCAATCCTCCTACTTCTGTTGACCACCCTGCGTTTATCGCAGCACAAAAAGATGTGGAAGACAGGATAAACACGCTGATGAATATCAAAGGCAAAACTTCTGTCGAAAGTTTCCATAAACGCCTTGGAAAGATTATGTGGGACAAATGCGGAATGGCCCGCAATGCACAAGGATTGCAGGAAGCGATTACAGAAATTCGTCGCCTGAAAGAAGAATTTTGGAGCGATGTGAGAATTCCCGGAGCAGTAAATGAAATGAACTTCGAATTGGATAAAGCAGGCCGTGTAGCTGACTTTATAGAATTGGGTGAATTGATGTGTATAGACGCACTGCAACGCGAAGAAAGTTGCGGCGGACACTTTAGAGAAGAACACCAGACTGAAGAAGGTGAAGCATTACGCGACGATGAAAACTTTATGTATGTAGCAGCTTGGGAATATAGAGCGGATCATGATTGGCAACTGCACAAAGAAGAGTTGAAGTACGAGGTGGTGAAGCCTACGGCGAGAAGTTATAAATAGTTTGTAAACCTATCGGAATCATCAGTAGCACTAAAAATTTGCCTGGTTCCCATTGTTTTCAATAAATAATTATCAAATTTTTCAAATTGACTAATTAAGTCTTTTATGGAACACTACAATATGAATCTGACCTTGAAAATTTGGCGTCAGAAAGATGCGAAGGCGAAGGGAGGTTTTGAAACTTACCAGGTAAAAAATATTTCTTCGGAAATGTCTTTCCTCGAAATGATTGACGTGCTGAACGAAGAGCTGATAACAGAAGGAAAAGACCCGATAGCTTTTGACCACGACTGCCGCGAAGGTATTTGTGGCTCATGCTCTATGTATATTAACGGCAAGCCCCATGGACCATGGAAAGCTACTACTGTTTGCCAGTTGCATATGCGGGCGTTTAAAGATGGAGAAACGGTCGTAGTAGAGCCATGGAGAGCAAATGCTTTTCCGGTTGTTAAAGACCTTGTGGTTGACCGTTCTGCATTCGACCGTATTGTTCAGGCAGGTGGGTATATCAGCGTAAATACCGGCAATGCAGTAGATGGTAATGCTATACCTGTAGATAAAGATAAAGCTGACAAGTCTTTCGCTGCCGCGGCATGCATCGCTTGTGGAGCTTGTGTTGCTGCCTGCAAAAATTCTTCGGCTATGCTGTTTGTGTCTGCAAAAGTCTCGCACCTTGCGTTACTTCCCCAGGGACAACCAGAAAGAAAATCGCGGGCAATTAACATGGTAGCGCAAATGGATAAAGAGGGTTTTGGCTCTTGTACCAACATTGGTGCCTGCGAAGCTACCTGCCCTAAAGAAATTCGGTTGACCAATATTGCCAGGCTAAATGCCGAATATTTGTCTGCTGCGCTTACTATCGACCGGGAGAATTAATAGAAAACTTTATATTGCAAGAGCCATCTTTTACAGGATGGCTTTTTCTTTTTTAAAAACAATTTATATGTCTTATGTAGTTCCCGCTAACACAAGAATAGGTCACATTCACCTAAAGGTTTCAGACCTTGATAAGGCCCTTGCTTTTTATCACAATTTGCTGGGTTTCCAAATCATGCAGTATTATGGAAAGTCTGCAGTTTTTATATCTGCCGGCGGATATCACCATCATATTGGCTTAAACACCTGGCATAGTAAAAATGCAGCCCCAGCCCCTGTAAATACTTGTGGATTGTATCACACTGCCATTCTTTATCCTGAAAGAAAAGATCTGGCTGTAATTTTTAAAAGGCTTACAGTAGCAAATTATCCCCTTTCCGGAGCCGCTGATCACGGCGTTTCCGAAGCGCTTTATTTAAACGATCCTGATGGTAATGGAGTAGAGTTGTATTGGGATAAGCCAAAGGAGCAGTGGCCTGTTGATGGTGATGGCAATCTGCAGATGGTGACAGAGGCGCTCGACTTTGATTCGTTGTTAAGAGAAATTGAGTAGTTTTTGGTACAAACAGTCGTTCAATGATTACGCATCGTTGCGACGCATTTCGTTCATCTTTATCTCTTTGGGGAACAAGCAGACTAGAGTTATATAGTATAACATGAGCTCTATAGCGCTTGCAATTTGCTACTTTCTTTGCTTATTTCTTAAACTCTCGTCAACATTGCCTTCTCTCCCAAGTTTAATCACACTTTCTTTCAACTGTCATCCGTCATCTGTAAACCATGTCCAATTCATATTTCCAGTTTAAACAGTTCAAGATCCATCAGCAAAAATCGGCCATGAAAGTTTGTACTGATGCCTGCTTATTTGGAGCGTGGGTAGCTGACAAAATGGAGGGAAGAAAAATAAAAAATGTACTCGATATAGGTACCGGAACAGGGCTATTATCTCTTATGATAGCGCAGAAGATTGATGCAGAAATTGATGCAGTTGAAATAGATGAAGCCGCCGCAGAGCAAGCAAAAGAGAATTTTAAACAGTCGCCTTATGCTGACGTCGGACGGCTTAATATAGTCAAGGGAGATGTTAGAAAGCTACAAACCAATACTGATTATGACCTCATCGTTTCAAATCCACCCTTTTATAACAACGATCTAAAAAGTGTAGACCAACAACGTAATCTCGCTTTACATAGTATATCATTAAGTTTTGAAGAATTAGTATTTCAGGTAGTCAAATATTTAAAACCCAACGGTTTCTTTGCAGTTCTTTTGCCCTTTGCACGGTCTGAAAATTTTATTTCAACGGCAGAAAGACGGAATCTATTTTTGTTTGAGCAGATGCTTGTAAAGCAAACGGAGGAACATCAATGTTTCCGGTCAATGCTTCTATTTTCAAAGTCTTTTTCAATGCAAAAAACATCTGAGATTTCTATAAAGAAAGGGGATAAATATTCAGCACCGTTTGTCTCGCTTTTAAAAGATTACTACTTGTACTTATAAACCCCTTAACTGCTTTTTCACTTATAAAAATCTGTCCACGTTCTTTACCAGAACTTTTTTCTGCACCTAAGGCAAAATTAAAATTATGAACCACTTTGAATTGTTTAAAATACCAATTACGCTTACTCCCAATATGGGGCAACTAAAACCAAAATTTTATGAATTGAGCAGGAAATTTCATCCTGACTTTTTCACTAACGAAACAGAGGGCGAACAGTCCGAAGCGTTGGAGGTGTCGTCGCAAATAAACAAAGCATTTAAGGTTTTTCAAAATAAGGACGAAACAATTAAATACGTTCTACAATTAAAAGGGTTACTCGAAGAAGAGGAGAAATACAATTTACAGCCCGATTTTTTGATGGAGATGATGGATTTGAATGAGCAAATGATGGAGGCCACGATGCAGGGAGACGAGGAAGCGACAGGGAAATTAAAAACAACTGTTGCAGAGGCGGAAGCAGAAATATACGAGCCAGTTAAGGAGATTATAGAAGAATATGAAGAAGGTAAAACAACCACAGAAGAACTATTAAGAGTGAAGGAATACTACTACAAAAAAAAATATCTCAACAGGATTTTGGCCACAATGCAACGATGACTTAATATTGCAGCCCAACGAAAAACGCCCGGGTGGCGGAATTGGTAGACGCAGCAGACTCAAAATCTGCCGTTCGCAAGGATGTGCTGGTTCGATTCCAGTCCCGGGCACTTGGTAACCCTTGTATTTCATTAGCTACTATTGATTTACAAGGGTTTAATATTTCAAATCGTTACTTTTTTTCTTTTCCCCACTTCTTATTTGTTTTTTGATACCAGATTGGTCCATACTTTTCTATATTGTGCGACTATAAACATAATTAAGAAGGTATCAAGCGATAACAAAAAAGTGTAGTATTTCTTTAATGTAAAGTTTACCGGACAAAGAAGATCAAGCGGCATAATTACATGGCTAAAGCCAAAAAATCAGGTAGAGAAAAACCATAACAAACAAGCCCTTAATATTCGTTACGATCTCAAATCGTACTTACGGTCAGGGCAATCAACATCGCCTACACACCTCAACATAAACTTTCGAAGCTAATTTTAGACTACTACTCTAAATACATTATATTAAATCGGAAAGCTGAAAATCGACATCTAGAAACAAACCTTATTGCCTTCAAAAACTATCTTACAAAAAATTCAATTTGCCGATAGATACTACCGAAAATTATGCGAAGCTTTTGTGACTATCGGTGTAACATTACGAAAGTTTTGCCGAGGGCCCCACTACAAGTACAAGTGAGTGACACAACCATGTTACATAGAGAGCGAATGCCGGTAACATAAAAATTACTAATAAGATAAACAACGACGTAAATGAAATTTTTTCTTTTAAATGCAGTATTATTTTTTATGCCTGCGATAGCCTTTAATCAAACTAGGGCATTAAAAGCTTTTCCTTTATCGAGTGTTCGATTGTTGAACAGTCCTTTCAGGCAAGCACAGGAAACGGATTTGAAATACATGCTTTCGCTTGATGCAGACAGGTTGCTAGCACCTTTTTTAAGAGAAGCAGGTATTGAGCCAAAGGCAAAGAGTTACCCTAACTGGGAAAATACAGGTTTGGATGGTCATATAGGGGGACATTATATTTCGGCTTTGTCAAACATGTATGCTGCAACAGGCGATACGCGAATATTAGAAAGGCTGCGTTACATGATTGACTGGTTAGATAAATGCCAGCGAAAAGATACGGACGGGTATGTAGGCGGAATACCGGGCGGTAAGAAGATATGGGGGGACATTGCAGCGGGAAACATTAAAGCTGCGAGCTTTTCGTTAAACGATAAATGGGTGCCGTTATATAACATCCACAAATTGTTTGCAGGGCTGGTAGATGCATATAACATCGCCGGCAGTACTAAAGCAAAAGAAGTGTTGGTGAAGCTGTCGGATTGGTTTGTTAATATAACATTGAAGTTAACTGATGAACAAATACAAACAATGTTACGTAGTGAACATGGTGGAATGAATGAAGCGTTTGCAGATGTTGCTGTTATTGCAGGAGATAAAAAATACCTTGAATTAGCCAGAAGGTTGTCACACCGCGTCATACTTAATCCGTTGCTTCAACAAAGGGATGCATTGAATGGCTTGCATGCTAACACACAGATACCAAAAGTGATAGGGTATATGCGCATAGCCCAGGTAGCCAACGATACTGCATGGGCGAATGCTGCCAACTTTTTCTGGAATACAGTAACAAAGAACAGGACGATATCGATAGGCGGAAATAGTGTAAGGGAACACTTTCACCCTGCTAACAATTTTTCATCGATGATTGAGACAAAAGAAGGTCCCGAGACTTGTAACAGCTATAACATGTTGAAGCTATCGAAGCAATTATTTCTTTCAAATGCGTCGGCTAATTATATGGATTATTACGAGAGAACTGTGTACAATCACATTCTTTCATCGCAGCATCCTGCAGGCGGCTTTGTTTATTTTACCCCAATACGTCCGCGTCATTACCGTGTTTATTCGCAGCCACAACAAAGCTTCTGGTGTTGTGTTGGGTCGGGGTTGGAGAACCATGGTAAGTATGGAGAAATAATTTATGGGCATAATGATAAAGACATTTTTATAAACCTTTTTATTCCATCTGTACTTGAGTGGAAACAAAAAGGAATTTCGCTGGAACAACAAACAAGCTTTCCAAACACTGAAAGAACACAGATAAAGCTTACGCTGAAAAAGCCACAGCAATTTGCGGTTTTCTTCAGGTATCCTTCGTGGGTAAGGGATGGTATGCTAAAAGCACGGGTTAATAATAAAGACGTTGTTGTAAAGCGCAATCCTAATTGATATATATCCATCAATCGAATATGGAAATCAGGCGACGTACTTTCTATTTACCTGCCGATGGAAACTAAGGCGGAGTTTCTGCCAGACAGTTCCCAGTGGATGAGCTTTGTTCGTGGACCTATCGTATTAGCCGCTGCTACTGATACAACCGATTTAGTTGGATTGACAGCCGATGATAGCCGGATGGGCCATATAGCAAACGGGTTGTTGTACCCTATAGATGAAGCTCCGATGATTGTATCGGCGAGTAGAAATTTTACAACTGCACTTCAACCTGTGCAGCATAAACCTTTTACATACACAGCTTCAAACGTTATTTATCCCGTTAAGTACAAGAATTTGCAATTAGTTCCTTTTTATACCATTCATGATGCACGTTATATGTTATACTGGAGATATGCAACACCACATCAACTTGAAGGTATTAAAGAAGGACTACGCAAAAGCGAAGAAGCAAAGCTGGCACTGCAGGCAATTACAGTAGACCAGGTTGCACCAGGTGAACAACAACCTGAATCTGACCACAATTTTAAGGGAGAAAGAACCGAAACAGGAGTACATCTTGACAGGCATTGGAGAAGTGCGAGTGGATGGTTCAGCTACGACTTAAGAAATCTGAACAAAGAAGCCCGTAAACTACGGATCACTTACTCCGGACAGGATAGAAGCCGGTCTTTTTACATTTATGTAAATAATGTTTTATTAAAAGCGGTTGAATTGAAAGGAAGCGAAGGGGATAAGTTTTTTGATGTTGAGTATGAGCTGCCTGCTGAAATTGTGAATACGCCGTCGGCGTTGCTTACAGTAAAATTTGTAGCACATGAAGGATCGATAGCCGGGGGAGTTTACTATGCGAGGCTGCTGAAATAAGGAACGGGGGTACTGTTTTTACCAGTAACAGGTTAGGCAAAGTGGGCTTTAATACCTGTCTATACAATTCATTAAGTTGGTAAGAGCATTTCGGTTGATTGAAACATTATAAATAGCGAGTTTAATACTTTAAAGAAAAAATGTAAGAATGTTGCAATTGGGGTGATAATAGGTAGCCTTTTTTTGAATTATTCCTCCTGGCTAACCTCGTTTTCGTAAGATCTAGAAAAACAGCAACCGGCATTAAAACAACGCCGAAAACAGATATCAACTTTAGTTGCATACTATTAGATTTATATAGGTAACAAGACGATTAAGCAATAAGGCACGGTTGCAACATGATAAAGGTTGGTAACGATTAGAAAACCCTTTCGATCTCCGTTCCTATATTACTAACACACTATAAATCTTCTCCTTTAAATTTTGGCTTTAAATGCCCGCAAGTTTCACCGGAAACATTTTAAAATGAGGGTAAATAGGAGAAATCTACTCCCCCGGTAATCACACTTCCAGAATCCGTTAGGCAGTTCGTCCGGGTAGCATATTTGCCTTTAGTTAATTAAACTCGCTGGTTATGTAAAACTACAGGTTGTCTATATGTTAATAAAGGCGCTTTTGCTATTATTTATCAACAAAGTTTACATACGATGCATCGAAAATAACTAAAAAAATATCTTTCATATATGTCTTTTAATGTTTTGAACGCCTTAATCTCACCGTCAGAATTTGAGCGCTATTCGGTATATTGAAAAGACTTGAAATTCAATTGTTCGGAATTTTTTTTAATCTAAATAAATGAAAACACCTCTACTTAATCACTTGAAAAACCAATTTTCGGAGCAACTCCCATATGAAGGTTTTGAATTGCCTGAAACTATCAGACAGTGTGTTGAAGAAACGATTGCAGCAAATGTTGCAACTTGTTTAGACCCCCTAAAAGCAAAAGGTCATTGCCTTAGAATGAGTGACCTTTTGATGTTAAATTTAGCAGAAGCAGGAAAAAAGCCTTTTGTAGATTGTAAAATAATTCACACCAAAAAGCCTCACCCTCATTTTTGGCTATATGTAGATGGTTGGCACATTGATCTAACAGCAAAGCAATTTAATCCTGATGCGCCATGTCCGAAAATTTGGAAGGATGAAGATTGTAATTTAAGCAGCCTCTATGCAGTTGAAAGAGGAAAAGGGACAGTTCTTTTTAAATTAGTGCCTTTTAAAGAAAAGAGTGTTCCTGCATATTCAACTGCAGTTATAAGCCGAATTTGGAAGCGAACTTTAAAAAAGCATTATAATGATCTGAAAAATACAGTAATAGATTTTATAAGTAACCGGGTTAAACAAGAGAATTCAATTTTGGGTTAATTAAACAGAATTTTGATTTTACCATAATTAGCCTGCTATTGAATAGATTTAGGGCATAGTAGTATTATGCTATAAAAAAGTTTACCGACACTTATTTCACCACAGCCTTCTTGATGATGCAAGAGTGGCTAAAGAATAATTAGATTTAGTGACATATAGGAATATTTGGTTTCCAAATTTCGTATTGTCTCCATTTTTGATTTCGCGAAAGTATTAGCTATTATGGGGAAGGACCATACATTAAATATTTATAAAGGGCTTAAACGTCTAAAGGTTCAAGCCGTCTATCAAGGCTAAATGGTTTTAAATGAGATTACTCTTAATGATAATATTGGTGCTAATACTTCTTTTAATGAGACCATTCATTTCAAAACTATTTGACGAAGATTTTGAATAGTTCACTGTCTCAATGAAGTCTCTTTCTAATTTTCAGGTAATAAGAATTGTAACCTGTACCTACGATCGCTTATCATAAAAGCGTTCGTCAAATAAATTCGAATTGTTCTGCTTTTAGTTCAATCGGTAGGTATTTTTATTTCTACTTTTCTTGTAGCTTTCTGCGAGGAATTACGTACAGCTATGCTGCAATTCACCCATCCTCCACTACTATCTTCGGGTTTTTAGTTTCCGCAGGTTTATCTTAATCTTATTTCTAATTGCATTAATCATATTGACAGAAAAAAGTGACTTTATTAAAGTCGGCTTTTTGTTAAAGGTGCCTAAACTATTTATATAATAGGGAAAAGGGAATGGGGAATTATGCGTGTAGAAGTAGTAGGTGGTTTTGAAGTAGATAAAATGAACTAGTAAGTACTCTTTTTCCAGATAAAATATTCCTTCCTTATCAATAGTAACTGGTATTGATCCTTTTGGCTCTAAAATATAATTGGTAAAAGCAATTCTTAACCCTTCTTTTTGTGCCAGGAGTACAATCTCTGTAAAGCTTTGTATAGGTGTGTTCAATTTAAAAATAGACTCACCTGCTTGCAATCTAGTAAAAAAATTTCCCCCGCATTCATCGAAACCCAAAACTCTTTTATTTGTAAAAACATGCTGCCAGTCTCTGCTCTTTTTAAACAAAGTCTTACAATAAGTATTGTTGCGCATAAAAAACATAGAGCCAGAAACATAACTGGTAATACCGCTAAAGAAGTCTATTTTATTAAGATACTCCTGGGTAATGAAATGTGAGAAGTTGCCCATTATAGTGTCAACATCGAGGGTGCCCCAAAAATCATAATTGCTGATATAACTTTCAAAAATGAAGCCGTACGCGGGCTTGAAGTCAATTAACTTGTAGGGCCGTTCAACTGCCACACTTATATCAAGCCTTTTTTCAAATAGGGTCTTTATTTCTGTTGTTGACATTAAATTCCACAACACATTTTCGGGTACAACATTAGGTTTAGCAATGTCAGTAAAGAAAATTACATCAAACGGTTTTTCTTTAACTGAATTTAAAAACAAAGGAAAGTATGAGGGAAACTTACCGTAATAGGGTATTATAAAAGCGATTTTTTGGCTCATATCTCTGGTACTCAAAATAATTCATTTCTAGATTAAATCAATTTGCGGCAGCTCTTAATATTGCAATTGGAGATAATACACCCTTTCTCATTTTGCCAGGGCTTTTGCATACCTGCGATTCCACTTATGAAAATTAAAAAATACTACCGCAAGATGCTGGAACATAATCTTAATTGCTATTAAGAGCTCGTAAGAGAAACGAAGTTTTTTAATAAAGCGTGTTATGATGTGTAGATGAGTCGAAGCTATAGATTTTAAAAGAGGAGTTAAACCAGATGGTTGGTTGTGTTTGTAATTATAATAGATCGACATTTCTTCAAACTTTCCCAATTTCCATCCACTATGAATTTTCCTGTAAGGGTGTACAACTTTAGCTTCGGTTGCAAAAAGAACCTTATTGGTTGTCGCTAAAATCCTGGCGTTTAAGTCGTAGTCTTCCATATGTGGATATTTGAAGTTTTCGTCGAATCCTTCTAGCTCGAAAAACAGATTTTTTTTTATTGCAAAGTTGCAGCTTAGCAAATACCCGCCGGTGGTTTTACTATTGCCTGGTGCTCGTTCTATTGGACTTATCATTCCGCGTTCCCGTTCAATCCACCCTTCCAGTACTTTTATTTCAGGGTTTGCAGTAATAAGCGAACTATAGCTTTCGAGGAGGTTGGTTTTTGGCAGGCAATCGTCATCGAGGAAAACAAGCCATTCACCTTTTGCATGCCTTGCTCCATTATTTCTGTTTGATGCCGGACCTTTTTTAGGCCCTTCCAGCCACCGTGCCCATGGGTATTTCTCCTGTATCATATCCTTTGCACCGTTGTCTTTACTATCATCTGTTATAATTACTTCATAATCTAGCTCGCCAATTGTTTGTACCTTTTTTTGTAGCAAGTCAAGGCATTGCCCTAATAGTATATTTCGATTGCAAGTAGGTATGATAATTGAAAAATACATACATTTTATTTTTATTAAAAGTATTGATTAATACTAGTTATACCATACTAAATATTAAAACCAGCAATCTTCACCTGCATGATTTTTTAGGTTTTGTAAAGGGGCAGGTAATAATAATGTTGCAGGAATCTACCTTCGCTCTTTCATTGTAATTCAGTAAGCTTTGAATTTTTCTTTTATGTTTGCACTCGAATAAATGAAAGCTTAATGGCACTTATTAAAAGTATATCGGGCATAAGGGGAACAATAGGAGGGAAGCCCGGAAATACGCTGAGCCCACTTGATGTGGTAAAGTTTGCTGCAGCCTATGGAAGTTGGCTATTACAACAGGGTTGGGGAAAAAAGGTTATTGTAGGTCGGGATGGAAGAATAAGTGGTGAGATGGTACAAAGGCTGGTGGTAAGTACTTTAAATGCATTAGGCTTAGATATTGTTGATGTTGGGTTAACCACTACGCCAACAGTTGAAATGACTGTGTTATTTGAAAAAGCGGCTGGTGGAATAATTCTTACTGCCAGTCATAACCCCAAAGAATGGAACGCTTTAAAATTACTTAATAATAAGGGAGAATTTATTAGCGCCCAAGACGGAGAGGTTGTGCTTGCTTTAGCTGAAAAAGAAGATTTTACTTTTGCGACAGTTGATAAGCTTGGCACATATACTGTCAATGAGACCTCTTTACAGCGCCATATTGATGCTGTCATTAATTATCCGTTGGTAGATGTGGAGGCAATTACCAAAAGGAAATTTAAAATTGTATTAGATGCAATTAATAGTACAGGCGCTATTGCAGTACCGGCATTGTTAAAAGCCCTGGGCGTTAGAGAGAAAGATATAACGGTACTGAATGAAGAAGTAAATGGCAAATTTGCACACAATCCCGAACCACTTCCACAGCACCTGATGGAGTTATGTAAAGAGGTTAACCGCAAAAAAGCGAATCTTGGAATTGCCGTAGATCCTGATGTAGACAGATTATGTTTTGTGAATGAGGATGGATCGTTGTTTGGTGAAGAGTACACTTTGGTAGCAATTTCAGATTTTGTTTTACAGCAGAGACCAGGAAATACGGTAAGTAATATGTCGAGCACGAGAGCGCTAAAAGATGTTACTTTAAAACACGGAGGAGAATATTTTCCAAGTGCAGTAGGGGAGGTGAACGTAGTTAACAGGATGAAAGAAGTAAATGCAGTTATTGGAGGAGAAGGAAATGGTGGTATCATTGTTCCTGACCTGCATTACGGACGTGATGCCTTGATAGGGATTGCATTGTTCTTAACCTTTTTGGCGAAGACTGAAAAAAGCAGCAAACAGCTTCGGGGTACTTTTCCGGATTACTTTATAAGCAAAAACAAGATTGAACTGGCACAGGGAGTAAATGTGCAGTCAATTTTTGACAAAATAAAAACAAAGTATAAGAACAATCCCATCAACACCGAGGATGGGTTGAAGATTGAGTTTGATAATGATTGGGTTCACCTGCGCACCAGTAATACGGAGCCAATTATTAGAATTTATGCAGAAAGTAATTTTGAGACTACGGCTGAAAATATAGCCAGGAAAATAATGCAGGACATTCGGGAAAACATGTGATCTAACCGCTTTCTACAATGTTTGGCATTGTAAGATGACAAAACAAAGCGTTTTAAAAAGCTGCTATTGAATATATAGTACAAGAGTGCGACGCAACCGAAGTTGCATTATGAGCAGCAGATGGTTCCATAAAAATATCTTAACCTCTCTACTTTTTTGTTTACTTATCAGCCTTCCATTTATCTTTAAATTTATGGTACATCTGTATAGCATCCGGAGTAAGTTGGAGGTAGAAAATTCCAGCTATAAAAATGGTGGTAAAAACACAGGTTCTCCCGATCATGCCAAACCATCCCCCGTTGGATTTAAATAACCAGTAAGACACTGCAAAGGCGGCAGCACCAAGAAGTAAAGAGTAGGCAGTTTTTTTAGTAAAAGGCTGCATATTAAACTTTCTTCTAAGAAATTCGTAACGGATAGCATTGTAAATGGTATATGCAAAAAGCTCGGCAAAAGCAGAACCAATAATACCATAGTTTTTAATTAGAAAATAGGTTACAGGAATACGAAGAGCTAATAAAACAACCCCGCTAATAAAATCGAAACGCCAGAAATTGGAGGTGCCAATAATAGTTCCGTTTACACCGGTGCCTGCATCTACCAGTCTTGCTATTCCCAGTACAAATACTACATAAATTCCTTCTTTATAATCATTCTGTATATTGAACACTGCAAAGGCGTCATTAATATTTAGCCAGATATTGCAAAAAATAAAAGCCGCTAATAGCAACAGATTGATACAGCTTCGCTGGTAAATTCTGTTAATCTCTGTATAGTTTTTGTCTTTCCACGCTTGTGATAGCACACCTGTAGTTATAGACTGAATACTTCGCTGGGGCACTTGTACAAGATTAGCTGCATACTGCGCCAGGTTGAATACACCTGTACTTCCCAGCCCTTTTAAACTTGCTATAATAAACGTATCTATAGTTTGTGCAACAATTTGTATCATCACTCCACCATACACCAGCGTCCACATACTGAACATTTTCTTTTTAAACTTTCTTGTAGGATGACTGACTTTAAATGTGAGGTGAAATTTTTTAAGCCTTATAAGATATATGAGTATTGCAAAAAATAATATGAGATACACTAAGCTGAATAGCTTTATAAAAGTATCGAAGCTTACAATTTTTGAAAAGTACAAGAGGATTAGTGCGAGCACAATCAGCCGCATTCCGGTTTCCTTCAAAAAATTTGAAACAACTGTTTTATGTAACGTCCAGCAGAAAGCTTCAAGCACCGAAAAGAATAGCATACCGAAGCCGAAAGGAAAAATGAGGTAATAATAGGTTAGGATAAGTGGAGCCCTTTGAATGTATTTTTTAACCATAAAAGGTTCGAAAACATAGCCTGCGATTAAAACAAGAATAAAGCCTATAAAAGAGCTGGTAAGCGCCCAGGTAAGCAAATCATTTTTTTTATCCTCTACATTGTTCTTGTAGTAAGGGTAAAACTTATACATAATAGGAAGTACACCGAGGCTTCCAAAAACGAAAATATTTTGACCTAAATCGTAAAAAATACGGGTTAAGCCAAATTGCTCAGGTGAAAAAGAACCATTTCTTGTAAAAAAGTAAGTATTTACAGCTCCAATAAAAAAACCAAAATAAACAATTATACTACTGAGGATTGCCTGTTTCCGAATGTTCGCCATTGATGGGTTTACTAAGATTGTGCTTTTGTTTGTTGCATTGCTACATAATAGCGCTTTTCTATTATATCAGCCCACGCCGCTGACGAGAAATTTTTGGGTAATGAAACATTCTTCCAGGTTTGGGTTGGAGTAATAGTAAAGCCTTCTGTTTTATCAGCAATAATAATTGGCAAATTGAAGCCGCTGACGCAGTTGGTCCACCTGAAAAAAATCTTTTGTTTGTTTTTAGAAAAGTAATATTCCAGCAGGGGCACCTGGGTAGTTCTTAGGTACTGATCAAACACTTTAGAAAAATCTCTGCCACTTTCTTTTGAGATAAAGTCTTCTATCTGCCGGGTTGTAACGGTTTCATGATAAAAGGTAGCGTTTAATCCTCTTAAAATATTTCTGAATTTAGTGTCTTCATTAATAGATTGCCTGATGATGTTAAGCATGTTGGATGCTTTATAATACATGTCGCCGCTGCCTTCTTTATTTACTCCGTAAAAGCCAATAACATTCTTATCGTTTCTTATGTTTTTTCTTATGCCATAATTATAATCCGCTGCTGCTTTTTTGCCAAACATAGTCTCAGTAAACAAAGTTTCGCTATAGCTTGTGAAGCCTTCGTGTATCCACATGTCAGCCATGTCTTTACTTGTTATACTGTTACCAAACCATTCATGTCCACTTTCATGAATGATGATAAAATCCCATTTTGAACCCCAGCCAGAACCGCTCAAGTCTTTGCCCAGGTATCCGTTTTCAAATTTATTTCCATAAGCTACTGCGCTCTGGTGTTCCATTCCTAAAAAAGGTGTCTCTACTAATTTGTAACTGTCTTCGTAAAACGGATACTTGCCAAACCAGTATTCATGACTTCGAATCATCGGTTTTATCTGTTGAAACTGCTTTTTACCTTTTTCGAGGTTATCATTCAAAACCCAATATTCAAGATCCAGTTTGCCTCCTTCTCCCATCAAAGTGTCACTCCAATGTGTATACTTTCCTATATTCATAGTAACGTCATAAGAGTTGATCGGATTTTTTACTTGCCACGTCCATGTTTTATACCCGCCTTTTGAAGAGGTTACATTTTGTAACCTACCGTTACTAATTGCAACTAAAGTGTCGGGGGCAATTATATGCACGCTCATTCCACTATCCGGCTCATCACTTTGATGATCTTTGCATGGCCACCAAACGCTAGCTCCCAATCCCTGGCAGGCGGTGGCAATCCATGGGTTTTTATTCGCGTCATTGCTCCAAACCAGTCCTCCGTCCCATGGTGCTCTTTTTGCTTCCTTTGGCCTGCCATGATAGTAAATGGTTAGCTTCCTGATACCAGGCGCAAACTTATATTGTGCAAGGCTATCACGTAAGTAAACATAACACACGTTGTTATCCCTTCTGAACCTATAATTATTATTGTTACCCGTGATGCTGTCGACTACAAGGGGCTGCTGTAAGTCGATCTGCATGGTATAAACCGGCAGGTCCTCTCTATAAGTGATTGTGTTTTTGCCTTCAATTGTTTCGGCAATAATATCAGGTTGTATAGTCAACTCATAACTTATCACATCCCATCCTTTTCTAAATTCTGTAATGCTTCCTCTTAATGTGTCGGCTTTTGTAAAAAAACTTTTTTCTTCCATAAGCTGAGCTTTAGAAAAAAGCGGGTAAACGAAACAACATACAATCAATAAAATGCCTTTTGACTTCATTATTTAAAAATATGGATTTGTTGGTATACTCAAAGGGTGTACTAAGCGGAGCAAGTGTTTTGTAAACCTAACATTTCTACTTCTATTAATCTCTCGTTGCGTCGCACTCTTGTGCATTTTGTTCAACAGTTAGCCAACTTAATGCCAATCTTATAGCGCTTACAAAGTTGCCATCTGTTGATAACTAAGTGGCCAAATTAAAGTACTAACAAATGCAATAATTATAGAATATATAAATTAAATTAGAAGCAAAATCAGGTAAATGACTAACTCGGTATTTGACAGTTTAGTAAAACTTCAAAAGAAGGGGATCAGCAAGATAGATACCCACGATATTTTCACAATACTTCTTATTTTATTAGCAATAGTAGTAGCCATTCTTCTTTAAGAGAGTAACAGAAGCCCTTCCTACTTACAGCTTAATGAGTGTTACCTTTTCATGTCAACAAGCTTCCCAGCCGGGGAGGTTTTGTTTCAATTTGGGTATTTCCCGATTTCTTAAAAGGCCGACCTCTTGCTTTTTTATTCTTAGCAGAATTATATACTCCCATAACTACCACCAGCGCTAGTAATTATGCAACCTTATGGGTGCATAATTCTTCTTTAGTTAGTAAACGCTATTTATTTTTCAATGCTTTTATTGGCGAGACGTTTTACATTGTTGTTCCCATAATAGGAAATTATCCAGCACTATTTTATCTTTAAGAATAATTTTTAGAGTAATACTAATTGTATCCATTAATTGAACGCTCATGAATATATTATACTTAGGAACCTTTTTATTGTGTTTTTCAAACTTGGCAAATGGACAAGTAGGAACACTTGATTCTTCTTTTGGAAACAACGGGGTGTTGTTTAGCGATTATCGTTCTTTCGATAAGGTCGATGCAAATAATAAAATAATACAACCAGACGGTAAAACTGTAATAGTCGGTGTGGCTCGCGGGAGACTCGGAAATGATTTTTGCATCACCCGGTATAATCCTGACGGTTCTTTAGATAATAGTTTTAGTGAAGACGGCCAGCAAACTACTGATTTTGGTAGTGGTAATGATATTGCGTATTCGGTCGCCATTCAGGGCGATAAAATTATTGTTGCTGGTTGCACCTCGAGTACCGGTAATTCTATGTTTGCAATAGCAAGGTATAATGCAAATGGTAGTTTAGACCCCACCTTTAGCGGTGATGGAAGACTAACAACCGATTTTAGTGCTATAGCCGTTTGTAATGCAGTGGTAACACAGGGAAATAAAATATTAGTAGCGGGATATTGTTACACAAGTAAACCCGTTATAGAGAGTGACTTCATAATTGCAAGGTATAATGATGATGGTACCCTGGATAAGACATTTAGCAATGATGGAATACAAAAGACCGACTTTTTCGGTTATGGCGACTATGCTAATTCCATGGCAATTCAGGGAGACAAGATTGTGGTAGCGGGAGATGCCGTTTATACCAATACAGGTTATTTAACAACAGCTATTGCAAGATATAATAATGACGGGTCGCTAGACAAGACCTTTAGTGATGATGGCTTACAAACAACTGGTATCAGCAGTTCTGCATCTCTGATTATCCAGCAAGACAAGATCTTAGTAGCCGGTTATGGCACAGATGATTTTATTGTTTTTAAATATAATTTTAAAGGATCATTAGATGAGGCGTTCGGAAATAACGGAATTCAAAGAACTCATTTTGGCACCAATTATTATGCTCAAACTAACTCTATAACCATGGAAGAAGAAAAGCTAATAATAACCGGAAATGTATATGATTTTAAAAAGGGAATACGACAGCTTGTAATGGCGCGGTACAAATAACCTTGTGCTGTTAACGGTTTTACCGCTTTTTCCCTTGTTCTATATGCTCTTACTTTCTATAAGAAAGCTAAATCTTACGCTGCTCCCGTAAGTTCCTATAAAGTAAAAAGCCCAAGCAATTGAAGAACAATACTTGAGCTTTAGTACCGAGGAGCAGACTTGAACTGCCGACCTTCGGGTTATGAATCCGATGCTCTAACCAGCTGAGCTACCTCGGCATTTAGGGCTGCAAATATAGGAGCTTTTTTTATGGGAAAATCAATTTTAAAGTAAATAGAGCGAATTTTGAGAAGTGGATTCTATCAATGCGAATATTTCTTCTACTGTCTGAGCTATCCTGAATGTTTCGTTATTAGAAAAGGTAAGACCGTTGAAGCACTTCTGCTAACAATATCTTTCTTTATAAAAACCACATTATTCATATTTACAAAAAACGGCTCATCTCCATCTTTCCATACTTCAATTAAGCAACGGTTCATCTTTTTCGTTGTTTATCTTTTACAGCAGTTTTTTTAAAAGAAAGTTCAATTAAAATTCTTTTTTTTATTCATTCTTGACTTACTAAGCCCCTCTTTTGTTAATTGTTAAACTCTGTTTCATCCTCTCAAGTATCAATTTTACCTTCGTACGAAGAATAAAATATGCATGCACAGGAAGAATTATATAGCCAATACAAGAATAGTATGCAAAAGCTGGCAGATGTTAAATACGCGGCAGCAGTGTTGCAATGGGACCAGGAAACATATTTACCCAAAAAAGGCGCAGACTTTCGTGGAAGGCAATTGGCCACTTTAAGCGAAGTAGCTCACGGCATGTTTACTGACGATAAAAATGGAAAGCTTTTACAGGAGTTGTTGTTGAAGGATTTGTCTCAAGAGCAAAAGAGAAACGTAGAGCTGACGTGGGAAGACTATAGCCGCCAGAAAAAACTCACACCGGCGTTTGTAAGGAAGATGAGTGAGGCTGTATCTGCAAGTTTTTTTGCCTGGGTTGAAGCCAGGAAACAGAATGATTACCAGGTCTTCGAGCCAAAACTTTCGTTATTGGTGGATTTGAAAAGGCAAGAGGCTGAGCGCTATGGATACGAAGCACACCCTTATGATGCTTTGATGGATGAGTATGAAAAGGGAGCGACTGTGAAAATGGTTGATAAAATTTTTGAAGATGTAAAAGTTCCGTTACGCCAGCTTCTTCAGGAGGTGCAAGACGTTCAATCGGGAGATGACAGCTTTTTGCGGCAGTTTTATCCAAAACAACAACAGTGGAAATGGGGAATATACCTGGCAAAACAATTAGGTTTCGATTTTGAAAGTGGGCGCCAGGATATATCAGAACATCCCTTCACAACAAATTTTAGTAGCCAGGACGTAAGAATTACTACCCGCGTGGACGAACATGATTTTGCAAATATGACGTGGAGTACAATTCACGAGGTTGGTCACGCACTATACGAACAAGGGTTGCCTGCAGAACAATATGGGCTTCCTTTGGGTGAATATGCGTCGCTGAGCATGCATGAATCGCAGTCACGTTTGTGGGAGAACTGTGTAGGCCGAGCGACTGCTTTCTGGAACTATTACTACCCCAAGTTAGTTGAGTTCTTTCCAGTTCAATTTAAAAGCATATCAGAAAATCAGTTTCTGAAGGCAATTAACAAAGTACAACCTTCTCTTATCAGAACTGAGGCAGACGAGCTGACTTATCATTCTCACGTAATGGTACGGTACGAACTTGAAAAACGATTGATCGAGGGGTCTTTGCAAGTGAAAGAAATACCGCTCTACTGGAACGATCAGTACAAAACATTGCTTGGAGTGGATGTTCCAGACGATAAGCGCGGTTGTCTTCAAGACGTACATTGGAGCCATGGAAGTTTCGGTTATTTTGCAACCTATAGTCTCGGTAGCTTTTATGCTGCCCAGTTGTGGCAGCAGGCTAAAAAGGATATTGCGGGTTTAGAAATTGAAATTGCTAAGGAAGGAAGAACAGATTCGTTACTAGGGTGGCTGCGTACCAATGTTCACAAGCACGGAAGGTTTTACGAGAGCGAGGCATTGTGCAATTTGGTTACCGGTAAAAATCTTGACAGCACTGTTTTTGTTTCATATTTACGAGAAAAGCTGAACAATTTGCAGTAATGCTTTTTTTTGATTTGCGACTTTTAAAAAAAGATTTATAGTATGCTCAGCAATTGATGCTGAATAAAAATCAACAGAGAATAAAGCATAAATTTCGATTTAGATCAAAATAGCCTCGTCCTGAAAATGGTTGACTGTTTTAAGGAATGAATTGCGAAGGTAAAAACCACAAGAGCCCTCAAAAGTTCTTGTGGTTTTTTTTTGCCGAGCCTTTGGTTTTAACCCATTTTGCTGATGCATGAAAAAAAAACAAGGCAAAAAATGATAAAAGCATCATTATTATTCCCTTGATGAACGAAATGCGACGCAACAAATGTTGCCATTGGTACTAATGTTTGTATCAGAAAAACGCCATCAACCCACTTCGTCATACATTCAATATGTCACCGATTTTGTAATTCAGGTTCTCTGACTTCTATCAATTCTTCTCCTGTCGCGGTACGAGGCTATATTATCGTCGTAGCTAACTAAATAACTTATTTAACGCTTGGCGAAAGGGATTACCTGAAAAAAAAATCGCATGAACAAAATAAAAGGGCGATAAAAATGTTTATATAAGATTGAGTCGAGGAAGGGCCAATATCCAGTATTAAAATCCTAAGAATTTTCTATGAAAACCGTTAACGGTACATGGTTGCACATGCTGCAACTAACTGTGCTAATGTTTATAACCACAGCGGGATCTGCACAATTAAAGGCAGGTTTTTTAGCTACCCCGATTACCGGTTGTCCGCCAATGGTGGTTAGTTTTACCGATACTTCGACTGGTAATCCTATTTCGTGGAAGTGGGATTTAGGCAATGGAACTATTTCTTTCCTTCAAAACCCAATTGCAACATATTTTATTCCTGGTAGTTATAATGTTAAGCTGGTTGTTACAAATGCTACCGGTAAAGACTCGATTGTAAAAAATCAATATGTAGTCGTAAACTCATTGCCTCAGGCTTACTTTTCTGCTTCAGACTCTACAGGTTGTTTTCCCTTGAAAGTGCACTTTAAAGACAGCAGCGTTGCAGGTTCGGGAGCAGTTCAAAAGTGGCAATGGGATTTTGGTGATGGTACTTTATCTACAGAACAACACCCTACGCATACCTATACGAGTCCTGGTAGCTTTACCGTTATTTTAAGAGTTTCAAACAGTAATGGTTGTGCTGCAGTTATTACTAAACCTTCATTTATAACCATTCGTGATGGGGTAAATGCTGCTTTTAGCTACACCACTGTTCCAGGCTGTTCTAGTCCGGCACCTGTTAATTTTATAAATGAAACTACAGGCACCGGTAATTTTAGTTACTTCTGGGATTTTGGTGATGGTAAAAACTCTACTGCAACAAACCCAACAAACAATTATAACAACGGTATTTATACTGTAAAGTTGATTGCTACCAGTAGCTATGGTTGTACGGATACTATAATAAAAGCAAACGCCATTAATGTAGGTATGGTACGTGCTAATTTTTCAAGTGCGGATACGATTTGTGCTGGTGTGAATCTGGCACTAATGAATAATTCTGCTCCATCGAACTTTACCAGCGTGAAATGGGATTTTGGTGATGGCGGAACTTCTACTCAAACAAATCCGGGAAGAATTTATACTACTGCAGGCGTGTACAAAATAAAACTGGTAACTACTTTTGGAATCTGCCAGGACTCGGTTGTAAAATCAATAACAGTTCTTCCCCGCCCGGTGGCAGCGTTCACCGCTTCAAATACTTCAGGCTGTACTGGTCCGCTGGTGGTTTCTTTTAAAGATGCATCCACAAATGGGGTATCTTATAAATGGTCTTTTGGAGACGGGGCTGCATCAACTCTTCAAAATCCTGTTCATGATTACACTGCACCTGGTACCTATTCGGTTAGTTTAACAGTTACAAGTGCTAATGGATGTGCTACTACTGTTGTTAAGGGCAACCTGGTAAAATTTATCCCTCTTAAAATTGAAGCCATAAACAATCTTGGTATTAAAGGGTGTCTTCCTATCACAGTTTCGCCCGTTGCTAAAATAAATGAGAATGTGGAAGTAGGAACTTATCAATGGAACTTCGGAGACGGATTTACATCAAGCAATGCTACACCATCGCATACTTACACAACACCCGGAATTTTTAATGTTACACTGGTTGTTACAGCCCCGGGTGGGTGTGCCGATACACTGGTTTTTAAAGAGGCAGTAAAGGCTGGTAACAAGCCGGAAACAAAGTTTACTGCAGATCCGAAAAATGTATGTGCAATTACGCCTGTTTCTTTTACAGACCTATCGACCAAAGGAACAGTTGATGAATGGCAATGGTTCTTTGGTGACGGCTCTACATCGGCGGCTCAAAACCCTACTCACACTTATAACGACACAGGGTACTTCAATGTAAAATTAATTGCTACAAATTTCGGCTGTAGTGATACAGTAGAGATAAAAAAATTCATTCACATTAAACCTCCGATTGCAAAATTTGACACTTCTTATTTATGTAGTGATCGTTTTACAAGGACTTTTGTTGATCAATCGTTAGGAGCCACTGCGTGGAGCTGGAACTTTGGGGACGGCGCTACAGCAACAGAACAGAACCCTTCTCATACTTACGCGGGACCGGGGGGTTATACAGCGATTTTAACTGTTACAAACGGCGAATGTCAGCATACCGTAAAAAAGAATATTATAGTGCTGAATGAGCAGGGTAAATTAACTGTCAGCGACAGTATTAATTGTACAAATACACGAATTATATTTGATGTAAAGGATGTAAAACCGACTAATATTTCTACTTACAATTGGTACTTTAATGGTATGCCCGGCAACGTTGTTACCACCTCGTATAACCCAATTACCATACGGTTCACTACCCCGGGAGTTAGAAACTCAGCAGTAATTATTACCGATTTACTTCATTGTTCAGATACTTTATATACAGCTGTGCCTATAACATCTTATGGCCCAAAAGCTTCATTTGAAAGTATCGCACCAAATACGTGTTTTGGCAATACCGTCAACTTTTCTGACTCTACTAAAACCGATGGTATTCATCCTATAACAGAATATTTATGGAACTATGGCGAAGGAAATTCTGAAGCATATGCTAACGGCCCTTTTTCTCATAATTATGCTACCCTTGGAACATTTGATGTAAAGCTGGTAGTAAAAGATAGTTATGGTTGCACAGATAGCATTACAAAGGCCAGCTTTGTCAGCATTACTAAGCCTGTGGCCAGGTTTGCTGCATCAGATACTGCTTTATGTCCTTCTCTACCTATAACTTTTACCAATAAATCGGAGGGAGTAGGTGCTACTTATAACTGGAAGTTTGGGGACGGAGCAACATCTGCTGCAGTTTCTCCAGTTCATTCGTTTAGCAATCCGGGTTCTTATGAAGTAATTATGGTAATGGTTGACAAAAACGGTTGTTCCTCCTCTGATTCGGTTACTATAAACATCTATAGTGCAAAAGCTGATTTTGCAATGAGCGACTCCTTTTCGACCTGCCCCCCCTTAGTAGTCAATATCACAAACGGCTCTAAGAATTATACAGACTTAAATTGGGATTTTGGAGATGGCGGGAATTCTCAACTTGCAAACCCATCTCACATCTATACCTATCCTGGCAATTACACTGTAAGGCTTACGGTAAAAAACAACGGTGGTTGTACCGATGAATTAACAAAGAAAGTTGTGATACAGGGTCCAACGGGATCTTTCGATTACCAGCCTAAACAAGCGTGTAACCCGGGTAAAGTAGACTACCAGATTAGCGCTCAAAATACGGTTAGCTACGTTTGGGATTTTAATGACGGTAATACTATCTTTTCGGTTAAACCGGGTGTGTCGCATACTTACATCAACCCAGGAAATTATGTGCCTAAGGTGATTCTAGAAGATGGACTTGGTTGCAAAGTAGCACTTCAAGGGTTGGATACAATCAGGATATATTCTGTTAATACAAATATTTTAAGCGATAACAGAATGGTGTGCGATAGCGGTATTGTTGCATTCAGAGACTCTACCACCTCAAATGATATAGTAACTAGTTTTTTATGGAATTTCGGCGATGGATCTATTTCAACACAAAAAAGTCCTACTCATAATTTTTCTGATACAGGTTTTTACTCAATTAAATTAATAACCACCACCGCTTTCGGATGTACTGATACTGCAGTTTCGAAAAACTATGTAAAGGTTGTGTATGCACCATCAATAAAAATATCAGGAGATACTTCGGCGTGCGAACCCGCTAAATTAAGGTTGACGGCAGATTTTAAAAGGGCTGATACGTCAGCAATAAGCTGGGCCTGGAACTTCGGAAATGGGACGGTTTCGAACCTACAAAAGCCCGATAGCCAAAGTTATGTTCAGAGCGGTTCTTACCAGGTTACTTTAAAAGCAACGAATAGTGATGGTTGCTACAATGTATTGACCAGAACCGCTGTCATTCATCCCAAACCTCTTGTTGATGCCGGTGCTAATGCAGGAATTTGCCGTTTTGATACCTATAAGCTTAATGCAACAGGGGCCAATACCTATACCTGGCGGTCAAATCCTACTTTAAGTTGTACAAACTGTGCGACACCCGTTGCGAAGCCAGATACTTTGACTACCTATTATGTAACCGGAAAAACTTTATTTGGATGTACAAGCGAAGATTCTGTAAAGCTTACTGTACAGCAAACCTTTAAAATGACAATTAGTAAAGCCGATACATTGTGTAAAGGGGAGACTGCTACACTGCTTGCCTCTGGTGCCGACAATTACCAATGGTCTCCTTCTTTGTATCTCAATAATGCTGACATCGCCTCGCCTAAAGCAAGACCCGACACGACCATAACGTACCAGGTAATTGGAAAAGATAATAACGGCTGCTTTAGGGATACACAGAATATTAGAATAAAAGTTTATCCACTTCCTTCCATTGATATTACAAACGGCGACAACATAACTATACAGGTAGGAGGAAGCGTTAAATTAACTACTAAAAATTCACAAGACATTGCTTCTTGGAAATGGTTTCCATCACAATGGCTTAGTTGTGGGTCTTGTACTGAACCATTAGCGTCTCCAAAAGAGCAGATCACTTATAGTGTTACAGCTACTAACGACGGTAACTGTACCGCATCTGATAAGGTGACCATAAACCTGATTTGTAATAATACCAATGTGTTTATTCCTAACACTTTCTCGCCAAACGGTGACGGTATGAATGATGTATTTTATATAAGGGGTTCGGGATTATTCAACGTCTTGTCATTTAGGGTATTTAACCGGTGGGGACAGCTTGTATACCAGAAAAATGGCGGTGGCGCTAACAATCCAATTGATGGATGGGATGGTAATCTAAATGGATTGCCTCTTCAGCCTGACGTATATGTTTACCTGATTGATGTTGTTTGTGCCAATAATACGATATTCCCTTTCAAAGGTAATGTGTCATTAATACGGTAGAGAAACAATGATTAAAAACAGTCGAACTGTGGTCTGTTTCAACAAGTTGGAAAAATATATGTAGTAAAAAGACGGGCATACTAACTGCGTTTTGTAAGTGCATTTTAAATTTGATATTAATATTTTTTAATGTGCTTGCAACCTTTTTATTCTAATACGTGACTATATTTAGCGGGTTTTTCGAAGACCCGGCTTTTATATTTTCGCAAACTCTTGTCTCTACTATCATTACATATCAGATGGGGAAGATTTGTTTTATTCCTCTTCATCCTTTTTTGCTCGGCAGCAAAAGGGCAATTAGTTGCCGATTTTACTCTTGACACCCGGCAGGGATGTGCTCCCTTTGTTGTTCCTAAGTTTACAAATCTTAGTAAGGGAACCCAGCTTACTTATTTGTGGAATTTCGGTAATGGAATTACAAGTACGCAGGTAAACCCCGGCGTTATATATTTTGCCGACGGAAATTATACTGTAAAACTGGTGGTTAGAGATGCTTCAGGCAGGAGGGATTCTGTAGTAAAAAGCAATTTTGTTACTGTCAACAAGAGCCCGGGGGTAAATTTTGCGGCGAGTAGTACAGGTGGCTGTATTCCCCTCCCGGTTCAGTTTACAGACCTAAGCACTGCCGGTTCGGGTGTCATTACCAAATGGGAGTGGGACTTTGGCGATGGTAAGACTTCTTTGCTTCGCTCGCCATCTCATACTTTTGATGTGACCGGAAATTTTACGATTACCCTAAAAGTCACTAATAGTCTTGGTTGCGTGGAGGTAAATACCAAAACCTCTTACATTAAGGTTAACGAAATCCCGAAAGCTAACTTTACCTCAGGATCTACGACTAGTTGTAATCCTCCGGTGATGGTTAATTTTATAAATACATCTACGGGGCTGGGAATAAAAAGTTATAAATGGAACTTTGGAGACGGCTTTGTTTCTTTTGATCAAAACCCCTCTCACAACTATACTACTGCAGGAAATTATCCCGTAACGCTCATCATTACGAACGAAAACGGGTGCGTAGATTCAATTAGAAAGCCTACAGTTATAGGGGCAGTTGCTTCGCGCATTAATGTACCCGATGTTATCTGCCAGGGTGCCCCAACAAGTTTTTTAAATGCCTCCACTCCGGCTGTAGCATCCAGCTTTTGGGATTTTGGTGATCGTACCACTTCGTCTGAAATTAGCCCTGTAAAGAGTTTTGAAACTCCGGGCTCCTATACGGTAAAACTGGTTAATAATTTTGGCGGCTGCAAAGATTCTATTACAAAGCGTATTACCATTATTCCTAAGCCAGTTGCTAATTTTTCTTATAATGCACCTCCTCCGGGTTGTATTTTACCTGTAAATGTTTCATTTACGCCCCAGGCCTCTTCGGCAGCTTCTTACCTTTGGGATTTTGGAGATAGCACTAATTCAAACGCCAGTTCGCCAACACATGCTTACACTAGTTACGGTATCTTTTCTGCCAAACTAAAAGTCACTGCTATTAATGGTTGTTCTGATAGCATTGTAAAACCGAATGTGGTTTCCATCATAAAAGTCAAGATCAACAGTTTTTCAGGTCTGCCCTATGCAGGTTGTGTTCCCTACCAACCTGGTTTTTCAGCAAACATTACTACACCAAATCCCATTAGTTCTTATTCGTGGCATTTTGGTGACGGTCAAACCTCCACTGAAGCAAACCCTGTTCACAATTATTCTAAAGCCGGTAGCTATGATGTGTTTTTAAGAGTATCAACTGCCACTGGCTGCACAGATAGTTTTCAATTAAAGGATGCAATTGTAATAAGTGACAAGCCAAAGGCAAGTTTTTCTGCGGCACCGTTAAGTGCATGCGCTTCTGAAAGTGTACAGTTTAAAAATCTATCAGAGGGTACAATTACCAGTACAAAATGGGAATTCGGAGACGGTTCGACTTCCGATGCAACTGATCCTCTTTACCATTATGCTGATACCGGTCATTTTACAGTCAAACTACTTATTGGCAATTCTGCCTGTTACGATTCGCTCATTTTAAAAGATTATGTCTATGTTAAGCCACCTATCGCCAACTTTAGTGTTCTCTTTAATTGTGATTCTCCTTTGACAAGGAGGTTTCAAGACAAATCGATCGTTGCAAAAACCTTTGAATGGAACTTTGGAGACGGTTCAGCAGTCTCAAATGAAAAAGATCCCGAGCATACTTATGCAGCTTCCGGCATTTACGTTGTAAAATTGCTTGTAACCAATGGAGACTGTTCTGATGTTTTTTCTGATACCCTGGAGATTATTGGTGAAAACCCTGACTTTACTGTAAGTAGTAATTTGCTTTGCAGAAACAATCCTACTGTATTTACCGCCAAAATTGGCAATAGCCAAAATATAACCACCTATAGCTGGGACTTTGGCGATAATTCAAATATTGTTACCACTACCAGTCCTACAATAGACCATAATTATCTTATCGCTGGTACTTACAGTCCGGCATTGACTATTACCGATCGGTTGGGATGCACCCAGCGGGTGCAAAAGACGGCGGGCATCACTATTTATGGCCCAATAGCAAAACTGACGCACCCCGAGGGAACTTGTATAAACTCGAGTCTCACATTTTTGGACAGTAGTATTGCAACCGCCAATCACCCTATTACTTCGTGGATGCTGAACTATGGAGATGGGAAGTTCGATACTTCTAAGACTATGTACCCAACATTTGTTCATACCTATTCAGCCGCTCGGACCTACGAAGTTTTCCTGGTGGTAACAGACAATTCCGGGTGTAAGGATACTTTATTTAGTCCGGGTGGAATTAATATTACCGACCCTAAGGCTTTATTTTCGTTGAAGGATTCTATTTCCTGTAATAACTCAAACATTGAGTTTACCAATGAATCAACCGGTTTTGATCTTTCATATGCCTGGGACTTTGGCGATGGCCAGCCAGAAACCACGGCAAATCCCTCTCATCCCTTTGCGGCAGAAGGAACTTATAACATCTCTTTAGCTATAAAGGATAGATACGGTTGCACTGATACATTGCAAAAACCGAATGCTATTATTATTCAGAACGCAAAGGCTTCATTCTCTATGAGTGACTCCAATATTTCGTGTCCTCCCGCTCAAGTCAATTTTGCAAATAGCTCCACCTATTCAACCTCACTGAAATGGGATTTTGACGACGGTAATTTTTCTGATATTTCAAATCCTTCGCACTATTTCTTAGCTGCGCGTGATTATAATATAAAACTAACAGCTTACGGTCATGGTACTTGTGCTGACTCATTGGTAAGAACAATAACCGTAAAGGGCCCTAGCGGCACTATTGCATACAATCCTGTTATTAAATGTTTGCCAGCTTTAATAAACTTTACCGGTACGGCTGCAAATAATGACAACAGTTACACTTGGGATTTTGGGGATGGAACGGCAGTAACCACTACTGAACCTGCAATTTCTCATGAATACACATCAATAGGAAAATACCTTCCAAAATTGTTATTAATAGACAGTAAACTAAAGTGCACAGTTTCCATTTTTGGTTCTGATAGTATTGTTGTGCCTGCGATTGACAGCTATATGAGAACTCCCAAAAATTTATTTTGCGATACTGCGACACTCCAGTTTTTTGACTCTTCTGTAGTAAAGTTTGACCAGATCAGTAATTATCAATGGTCGTTTGGCGACGGCACCAAATCTGACGAGGTAAGTCCGTTTCACAATTATACTGCGCCAGGTATTTACCCTGTTCAATTAATAGTAACGACGACGGCCGGCTGTATAGACTCATCAGAAAATGCTTTTGTGAAAGTTGTAAAACGGCCGGAGCTTGACATTACGGCACCTTCCGCTATCTGTGTTAATCAAACGGCGTTGTACTCGGCTATTGTAAAGGATACTTCTGCAGTGACCTGGAATTGGAGTTTTGGAAATGGAAGCAGCTCGATGAGCCCTTCGCCTCCGGCGCAACTGTTTACGGTTGCCGGTAATTACCAGGTCAATACTTCTGTAACCAATTCTTCCGGTTGTACCACTACTAAAGCAACTCCATTAAAAGTAAACACTTTACCTAATGTAAGTGCCGGCGCAGACTCGGCTATTTGCCTCGGAGCAACTGTTGCCCTGCAGGCTTCCGGTGCTGATAGTTATTTGTGGAGTAACAACGCCACTTTAAGTTGCTCTGCATGTGCAAGCCCCGTTGCCACACCTGTAGCTGCTTCTGTGTATTATTCAGTTACCGGAACTGACGCAATTACATCTTGTCAGAAAACAGATTCGGTTGAAATTAAAGTGGTTCAGCCTTTCAAAATAACCAGTACCATAACCGATACTTTGTGTGTTGGAGAGTCGGTTAAATTGTTTGTTTTTGGTGCAGATACTTATAATTGGACTCCTGCTGCCGACTTAAGCGATGCTACCAGTGCAACCCCAATTGCAAGTCCGCGAACAACTACTTCTTACACTGTAACCGGCCATGATTATCTTAATTGCTTTACTGATGTGGCCACCATTCCTATAACGGTGTATGCTAAACCTGTTTTCAATATTATTGAGGATAACATAACAATTGCAATTGGAAGTAGTGCAGCAATTAAAACCAAAAGTTCGGTGGATGTTATAAACTGGCAGTGGTTTCCAGCTACAGGTTTAAGTTGTAGCAATTGTGCGGAAACCGTAACCACCCCATTAAACACAATAGTATATAAGGCAATTGCAACAAACCAGGGTGGGTGCAAAGCAGAGGACAGAATAACAGTGAATGTGTTTTGCAATAATGGTAATATTTTTATTCCTAATACCTTTTCACCCAATAACGATGGAAGCAATGATGTGTTTTTTCCGAGGGGTAAGGGAATTGCGGGCGTTAAGAGCCTTCAGATATTTAATAGGTGGGGGAATCTCGTTTTTCAAAAAACGAATTTTGCTATAAATGATCCTGGCGCTGGGTGGGATGGAACCTTTAATGGTAAACCACAAGAAGCAAACGTATTTGTTTACCAGATAGAAGTTATATGCGAAACCGGCGAGGTTTTCAGCTTCAAAGGTGATGTTGCGCTGATACGGTAAAGACTCTAAAACTTCTATTGTCATTTATGCTGCAATGGTACAATCCGCGAAATAAGAGTGGCGAATAAAGGGATATAAGTACAAGGGTGTGACACAACGCAGTTGCAGAAAGTTATAAAGCTGACCCCATAAACACTACTTATTTACCACCGGCGATAATTGCTTTGGTAAGACTTTCATCTGTCATTTGTTCTTGCCAGTCTGTGTCTAATTTTAATCTAACTGTTTTGGCTCCACCACTTGGGGTGCATACTACGGTTACTTTCCCTTCTTCGGTTTCAGATATTGATTCAGCTTTTTTAGATGCTTCTTGTTTCGCCATGCTAAAAGCTTGCACGCATGTCCATCTTGTATTTTGGCTGTCAGTTACTTCCCTTTGTTTCATTTGCTTATTCTATTAACCGTAATAATTTTATTGATTTCTTCGTTCGTAGGCTGACAATGTATTTTTCATGAGGCCGGCAATAGTCATCAATCCAACACCTCCCGGCACGGGTGACACGGCAGAAGCTATTGTTGATACCGCTTTAAAGTCAACGTCTCCTTTTATCCTGTATCCTTTTGCGGCAGTAGCATCGTCAACTCGTGTTATACCTACATCAATTACAATAGCGCCTGCTTTTACCATATCAGCCTTTACAAATTCGGGTTTGCCAAGTGCGGCTATAATAATGTCGGCTTGTAATGTTATTTGCTTTAAATCGGGAGTATGGCTATGGCAAATAGTAACGGTACAATTACCATAAGGTATATTGCTGCTAAGTAAAATACTCATGGGGCGACCAACTATGTTACTTCGTCCGATAACCACTGCATGCTTTCCTTTAGTTGTTAATTGAAAGTGTTCGAGCATTAGCATAATGCCATATGGCGTAGCGGGAATAAATGTATCAAGACCTTGCACAAGCCGGCCAACACTTACGGGATGAAAGCCATCGACATCTTTATCAGGATGTATACTATCGATAATATTTGCTTCACTTATATGTTTTGGCAACGGCAATTGAACCAGGATGCCATCAATCTTATTGTCTGTGTTTAGCTCCTCAATTTTTGCGAGTAATTCCTTTTCCGCTACAGTATCATCAAGCCTGATAAGTGTTGAAGTAAAGCCAATTTCACTACAAAATTTTACTTTACTGGCTACATAAGTTTCACTTGCTCCGTTGTTCCCAATCAGGATCGCCGCAAGATGTGGTGGCCTTTTTCCTTTTTCCTTTAACTGTTTAGTCGATTCAGTCAGACTTTCCTTAACTGACTGCGAAGCAATTTTTCCATCTAGTACTAACATACCTCAAAGGTATTAATGGAGAATTGATTTAGCTGACTTTGGCTGGGCCTCGAAATAAATAAAATTTACTTTAACGTGTTTTTCTTATTAATTTTCTTTTTATCATGTTGTTAGCATTAAGATATGTTGTCACAACGCTCATACTTTTACTATCTGCAGCTTTAAAGGCGCAAATTGTTAGAGCATCCTTATCTAACCGTTATGCCGCGCCTGGAGCTTACAGTAACAATTTCTCGGATATTTTTTCAGCTACAGCAAACCAGGCTTCCATTGCCAGTTTAAAAACAGGTGCCTTTGGTGTTTACGGAGAAAGAAGGTTTATGCTTAATGATCTTGCCAGTTATACTGCTATAATAGCAGCGCCCACACCGACAGGAACTTTTGGATTACAAGTCGATTACTTCGGCTCATCATTTTTTAATGAAACAGAGTTGGGAATTATTTATGCGCGTAAGATTAGCAGTGCTATAGACATAGGTGCCAAATTTAATTATCACACAATTAAGGTTGCAGGTTATGGAAACGTATCGGTTTTTAATTTCGATATAGGAGCCATTTTTCATTTAACTGAAAAATTGATTTCTGGCGTTCATGTATACAATCCTACCAGCAGCAAGCTTGGGAAGACCGCTACAGAAAAATTAGAGTCAATCTATTCGTGGGGGTTAGGGTACGAAGTGTCTAAACAGGTTTTTATTGGTACCGAAATTATAAAACATGAAGGCCAACCCGTAAGTTTAATTGCAGGTTTGAGATACGATTTGCACGCGAGAATCTTTATAAGAGCAGGAATATCTACAGGTATCAATAACAACTCTGTTGGTGTTGGGTTAAATGTTGGTTTTGGCCGCATCGATCTCAATACTGCTTATCATCCACAACTAGGGTTTACTCCGGGAATTTTACTATTGATAAATTTTAAGAAACCGGCAGAAGAGTGAAAAAAACCTCGTTATCCTTTATCGCATTGTTATTTTTCCTGCCGGCTTTTAGTTGGCAGGAGAAGCCAATACAACACGGAAATGAAGCAGAGCAGCAATTGGAAAATTTGGCCGAGCGACAGAACGGCGAGCCGGAAGATGATGCTTACTTGCAGGCAATGGATCAGCTTAGGAAGAATAAATTGAATCTTAATAATGCTGTTGAGAACGATTTAAAGCAACTTCAACTGATTTCTGAATTGCAAATCCAGAATTTGATAAAATATAAAAGACTGTTGGGAAGTTTAATTAGCATTTATGAGCTACAAGCAATACCAGGATGGGATTTGGCAACGATACAAAAAGTGTTACCTTATTTAATGGTTGGCAACAGTAACTCGTTGCCCGGGAATTTAAAACAAAGACTAACATTGGGGCAACATTCTCTACTGGTAAGGTTTCAACTAGTGCTTGAAAAAAGCAATGGTTTCATTCGGCCTGACAGTATAGCAAACAGGTATTCGGGAAGTCGACAAAAGGTTTTCTTTAGATATAAGTATAATTTTCGCAACCTGTTTCAGTTCGGAATAACGGGTGACAAAGATGCGGGTGAGCAGTTCTTCAGCGGGACTCAGAAACAAGGATTTGATTTTTATTCAGTTCATTTATTTGCACGAAAACTTGGCCCTGTTAAACTACTGGCTTTAGGAGATTTTACTGTTAACCTTGGACAGGGTTTAATTCATTGGCAGAGTCTTGCTTTTAAAAAAAGTGTTGATATTACTTCGGTCAAAAGGCAGGCAGATATTTTACGTCCTTATAACTCCAGCGGAGAATATAATTTTATGAGAGGTGCCGGTATTACCGTCGCTACAAAGAATTTCGATTTCACCACGTTTGCATCTGTTCGAAAGTTAGATGGAAGTTTGAATACTGACACATCTCAAACAAATGATGATTTTATTTCTGCAATTTTAAATTCAGGTTACCACAGAACGAAGGCTGAGTTGGCAAAAAAAAATGCGATGACTCAAAGCTCCTTTGGAGGTAATATTTCATACAATAAAAATCCTCTTCATATTGGCGTGAATGCCATTTCCGTTAGGTTTTCAAATCCTTTAGTTCGTAATGTAGCGACCTATAATCAGTATGCTATAACCGGAAAAGGCTGGTCTAATTACAGTATTGATTATGGTTATACTTATCGCAACTTTCACTTTTTTGGTGAGGCTGCAATAGATAAAAACAGCTCCAAAGCTTTAGTAGGAGGAGTGTTAGCGAGCCTGGATGAAAAGGTTGATGCATCGGTAGTCTATAGAAGTATAGAAGAAAGCTACCAGGCACTTTATGGTAATGCGTTTACTGAAAATACTTTCCCAACTAACGAAAAAGGATTATTTACAGGTCTGTCAATTAGACCTTTTTCATTTTTAAAAATCAATGCTTACGCTGATGTTTTCAGTTTTCCCTGGTTAAAATATAGAGTTGATGCTCCAAGCCAGGGATCGGAATATTTGTTACAGGTTTCGTACAAACCAAACAAGCAGATTGAAGTATATACCAGGTTCAAAAATGAAAACAAAGCGGTTAATCTTACGGGCCTGGGTTTAGCAATGCGACAAGCGTATGCAAGGCCAAAAGATAGCTGGCGAACACACATTACTTATAACGTTAGCCGCCAGTTTACTTATCATCAAAGAGTAGAAATTTTGTGGTTCGACCGTCATGAGAAGAGCCGAAGCCAGCAGGGGTTTTTATTTTATGTTGATGGAAAATATAGGTTGACAAAAAAGGCTGTTACACTTAATGGGCGCATACAATATTTTGAAACAGATGGTTTTGATAGCCGTCTTTATGCATATGAAAACGATGTTTTATATAGTTATTCAATTCCACAATTCATGGGAGAAGGCTTGCGCTATTACTTGAATTTCAATTGGGACGTTAATAAGAAAACAACGGTTTGGTGCAGATGGGCTCAGACCATCTATGCAAATCAAAATTCTATAAGCAGTGGTTTGGATAAAATTGAAGGAAATAAAAGAAGTGAAATAAAATTACAGGTGATGTATAATTTTTAGTGATTGAATATAACTATTCATCAATTCGTTTTCTCAACTAAGTTTAATGCTTTATGAAGCAACTACCGTATTCCTGATATTTTATTTAATGACGTTGACTAAAAACGCTTAGTTAAAATAGCAAACGACTAACTTCTGGAATTGGAAAAAAGGTGCTTTTGTTTTTCTCTAAATCCTGGCACCTTTTTTTGATAAAATCAATCAAATTTGTGTTTAAAGTTGGAAATCTTCCAACTTTTTTCTATTGTTATTATTTCAGGTGAACTACTTCATGAAAAGTCGCACTTTATTTTAAGATTGTAAAGCAGCATTTCTTTTTTACCGCTTGTCATTCTATTTCACCGTTCAAGCAAGTATTGCTTTGATTAATATTTTGTTAACACTTCTTAATTTAAGTATTTTTACGGCATCTATTAAAAATTAAAAATGCACATGAGAAAAATTCTATTATTAGTTATGCTAATATGTACGTCCATATTAGCCTCATCCCAGACACGGGTGATTACTGGTACTGTTACGGATCCTTCCGGAGCCGTTGTTCCAGGTGCCTCAGTTAACGTTAGAGGAAGTAATACAGGAACTTCGGCCGACGCGCAGGGACAGTTCAGGATCAATGTAAAAACAGGCGATGTTTTAGTAGTCACTGCAACTAATTTTGGTACACAAGAAGTAACAGTGGGAGCTGGAAATTCTATTAATGTCTCAGTATCCAGGCTTTCAGCCGTGATAGAAGAAGTAGTTGTCACCAGCGCGTTCAACATTAAAAGAACTAAGCGCAGTACTACAAATAACGCGCAGGTTGTTGGAGGAGAACAATTAAACACTATCAGGCAGACAAATATTAATAATGCTTTAGCTGGTAAAGTGTCAGGTCTTCAGGTTAGAAGTCAATCTTCTGCTGCACTTGGAAGAAATACACAGGTAAGGTTACGTGGAGCCTCTGGTTTAGGTACCGGAGAAGATGTGATTTATGTAGTGGATGGTACAATATTACCAAATGCTGATGACGTAAATCTAGATGAGGTAGAAGACATCACAGTATTGCAAGGTCCTGCAGCATCTGCTTTATTTGGTTCACAGGGAGCAAATGGAGCTATTGTAATAACAATGAAAAAAGGTACGAAAACCTCAGGATACGGTGTTGACGTGAACATAGGTGCACAATTTGAAAATGTTTACATTCTACCGAATTACCAAAACTCATATGCAGGTGGCGGCGTGTCAAATTTGATTAAATACAACTGGAAAGCAGGTGATCCTAACGATTGGAAAGCTTTAGACGGAAAGTATTATCACGATTACTCTGACGACGCAAGTTGGGGCCCGCGTATGGTTGGACAGGAATATATTCCGTGGTACTCATGGTATGGTGGACATCCCTATTCTTATACCACATCTAAATTGGTTCCTCAAAAGAATAATGCAAAACAATACTTTAATACAGGTGTAACTACGAATAATTCGATCAGTTTTTCTAAAAATACCGATGTGTCCAGCTTTAGAATGTCATATTCTAACGTAGGTATTAAAGGTCTTGTACCAACAACAGGTTTACAAAGAAACATTTTGAATTTAAGAGGAAGCCTGAATGTTACCAGCAAATTGACCGCAAGTGTTAATGTAAACTATGTTAACCAGAAAGTTAACGGTGACATTGATGATGAATATTCTAATCAGACAACCGGCTCTTTTAACCAATGGTTCCACAGGGATTTAGATATGGGTATCATGAAAGAATTAAGGGATCTTCGTACTCCAGCTGGAATTTATGCAAGTTGGAACCACTCAAATCCAAATACTTATAATGCTGCCAGCCCAAGAAATTTTTACGCAGCCAACTATTGGTATAACTTCTATACCTGGTATGATCTTACTAGTGTTAAAACAAATAGGGACCGTCTTTTTGGAGATGTTGCCCTTAATTATAAAATTACGAATGATCTGAGCGTAAGAGCGACTTACAGGAAACAACAAAATACTACATGGGACGAGGAGAAGTTTAGCTCAGAGTTAAATAATAGCGGATTACAGACACAGGGAAATGAACCAAGGGCAAGAGGCTATTACTCTAGTTTTCAGAGCTATTCAAATAGAGAAAATTTAGAATTTCTTGCAACTTATTCTAAGGCCTTTAATGATTTTCAGGTAAATATAAATGCTGGTTCTGATTTCTTTAATTCAACAAGTAAATCTAACGGTGGAAATACTAACCAAGGTTTAAGTGTACCTAACTTTTTTTCATTAAATAACTCAATTAATGCAGCTACTCTTAGCAACGTAAGGGTACAGGAAAAGTATAGAGCAGTGTTTGGAATGGCTGATGTAGGGTATAAAAACTTCCTTTTTGTAAACGCTACTTTGCGTAACGACTGGTATTCAACTTTACCTCCCGCAAATAACAACGTACTCTCTAAATCTTTTGGTGCTTCATTTGTCTTCAGCGATTTAATGAAGAACATTTCATGGTTAAGCTTTGGTAAGTTGAGAGCTTCGTGGGGGGAGGTTCCTAAAGCATTAGGAACAACAACCACTAGTTTTGGTGCTTACCGTTACCCAGGCTTTACTTATGGAGTGGGCCAGAACCAATATGGATCAGGAAACATTTTGATGTCTACTCCTGATCAACTGGTAGACTCAGCTATTCATGGTGCTGTTACATCTCAAAAGGAAATTGGACTGGAAGCCAGATTTTTAAAGAGCAGGGTAGGTTTTGCTGTTACTTATTGGGATGGTACAGAAAGAGACATTCCACAATCTTTGACGATTACTCCAACTAGCGGATACTCTTCAATTCTTACCAACGCCGGAGAAATGTCAAAAAAGGGTATTGATCTTCAATTAACTGGCAGGCCTTTTTCACTGCCTAATTTTTCCTGGGACATCAGTGCTACGTATTCTAAATTGATTGAGCAGAAAGTAGTATCGTTAGGTGCAGGTATTACTAGAACTTTGAGTTTGCAGAACACTTATAGTGCAAGTACTCCTATTCTTGTTCATGCCGTTGGCCGCGAATGGGGCGAAATTTATGGTCCTGGTATCTTGCGTAAAGACGGAAAACCTGTTCTTACAGCTGCAGGTCTTTACCAAACCGATCCAAACGTATTTTTTGGAAATGTTTTACCTAAACATACCGGCGGTCTGCAAAATAGCTTTACTATCATGAGAGATTTTACAGTAAACGCTAATTTCGATTATCAGGTTGGCGGAAAATTCTTTTCTTTATCTGATATGTGGGGGTCGTATTCAGGCCTTACAGCACGTACTGCCTCTGTAAATGACAAAGGCGAGTCTGTTCGTACGGCTGTACCTGACGGTGGCGGAGTGCGTGTAGAAGGTGTTGATGCAACAGGCAAAGATGTTGTTCATTATGTTCCTGCTCAGACCTACTACCAGCAATCTTACAATACAAAAGTGTTTGATGAATATATCTATGATTTAACGTTTGTTAAAATGCGTGAATTATCAATAGGCTATAGCATTCCTGTGAAGAAGATTGGATTTGCGAGGTTTGCGAGGTCCGCTACTTTTTCATTGGTTGCAAGAAATCCAGTGTTGATTTATGCTACTACAAAAGATTTCGATCCTTCAGAAGTTAGTCGTATTAGTGGTGAAGCAGGTCAGCTTCCTGGTACCCGTGGTCTTGGCTTCAACCTAAAAGTAGGATTCTAAAAAGTTAATTTAAAAAATGTTGAAAATGAAAAGAACAAAATATATTTTATTCGCCTTAATATCACTGTCGGTTATAGGTGGTTGTAGTAAGTTTAGCGACTTTGGGGATACAAACGTTAACCCCAATGCCACTGGTAGTCCAATTACCAGGGCCTTATTTACTAACGTTGAAGCCCAATTAGGCGCAACGGCCGCAATGACAAGGCCGGGATTATATGCGCAGTATTTTTCTGAGACTCAGTACACAGACGTTTCTATTTATAGCAATCCCATTTTGAATTTTAGCGGTGAGTATTCGGGCGCTATGAATGATCTTAAAAACATTATAAATGTTAATGAGAGTGTTAATCAAAGTGCAGCCGCTCAAATTTTATTACAGTATCTTTTTTGGACTATAACAGACCGTTGGGGAGATGTACCATATTCTGAGGCGTTGCAGGGCAAAATAGCCGCGAAGTATGACAAGCAGGAAGATATATACAAAGGGATGATTAGTGCTTTGACCGCTGCTGTAGCTCAGTTCAATAACACTTCGCTTATTCAGGGAGATGTCATATATAATGGAGATGTTGCTAAATGGAAGAAACTGGCTAATTCATTAAGGATGATGATGGCAATACAATTATCCAAAAGATTTCCGGGCGCTTCTGATTATGCTGCTACTCAATTTAAAGCAGCTTTGAATGATCCCGCAGGATATATAGCAACTAATGCTGATAATTTCACACTCACTTACCCTGCTAACTTTCTTAATCCATGGTACAATACATATAACGGCCGGAAAGATTTTGGAGAAAGCCCTGTTGTTATTAATTTATTAAATGGTTTTGGTGATGCCCGTCAGTCTGTATACGGCACTTCGAGTGTAGGCGTTCCGTTTGGGCTATTGCGTGCAAAGGCTGAGGCGTTTACGGGAGCAAACCCAACCTGGTCTTATATTCTGCAGCCTAGTTTTAGAGAAATAGGAGATCCAGTAGTGATACTTAGTGCAGCGCAGGTCACTTTGGCAAGAGCTGAGGCAGCAGATTATGGCTGGACCTCTGAAGCTTTGGCAACAGTTTACCAGACCGGTATAAATCTTTCGTTCCAGGAATGGGGGCTGCCTGCACCTGACGCATCTTATTTTGCAAAGGCTGATGTTGCTTTAACCGGCGCTGCCGGTACCGGTGCTAA
>NZ_JAOQAH010000120.1 GCF_025963695.1 Segetibacter sp.
CGATAGCTACTAGCAGTTGGGTTAAAAATACCAGGGAGACGAAAACCGTAGCCAGCATAACTGCTATGGTCCAATCCCATGTAAGTTGATTCGCCTGCGCCACGTAGCGGTCTCCTGTTGCTACTACGGCTAACAGATTTATTACTTGTGGCTGCTGTGTAGTGTCTTCCCAGAAATTAATTTTTAGTAGTGGAATTAACCACGATACGGCGACCGATGCCAGCAAGTAAAACCGGTTGTATAAGTGAAACTTTTTATTGCGTAGCGCGACCAGATAATATCCAAACAAAATACCAGTGCACAACACTACTTTCAAAAGGTACCAGGCAATCGGAAGCATGACTTACTTTTTAGGTGTTTTAATCTGTTTCAAAAGCAATTCAAGATCTGCAACACTTAGTTTGTTTTTCTCGACCATAAACGAAACAGCATTGCTAAATGATCCATCAAAATATCCTTCCACGAGCGTCTTGATCGAACTGTTTGTGTATTCGTCTTTAGCAACCAAAGCCGAATATTGATTTTGACGGCCAAATGTTTCTGTACCTACAAATTTTTTATCTACCAGTATTTTCAAAATGGTTGCTACCGTATTAGAGTGCGGTTTCGGTTCTGGCAAGGCGTCAATGATTTCTTTTAAAAAACCTTTTTCGATCTTCCATACTGCCTGCATAATCTGTTCTTCGGCCTTTGTTAACGTTTTCTTCATTTTGTTGACTAAAAGATTAGTTATACAAAGATTAAACTAATTTCTTAGTTGTACAACTAATTTTATAGTTATTTAAAAAATTTGTTTTTATAAGGGGGAAGCCGTCAGAGGATGCGGGAGACGAGTGTAGGTGAGGCGGTACAAGGGTGTGACACAACGATGGCGAGTGAAGTTCAAATGCTGGTAACATAAAAAGTCCCTTGCAAAAACATTTGCAAGGGACTCATCTTTCTAAAAAGGAACTACGCCTTTATAATCTTTCCGCTTCCTGAAGACTTTAAATTAATATTTGTCGCCGCGCCTTTGTAATAAATGTTTCCGCTTCCACTTACTTTGGCGTCGATGCTTTTGTTTGCGTAAACTTTTATGTTGCCACTGCCGCTAACCTGTGCAAAAACGTCGTTGCAGCTTACCTCACTACAGTCAATGTTTCCGCTTCCACTTACACCAGCATCTATGTTGTTGGTGCTTCTTCCTTTCAAAGTCACATTTCCACTTCCGGAAATATTTATCTTGGTTTCAGCAAATGAGTTAATTCCCACGTTGATGTTACCAGAGCCAGACACCGCAATATCAGTTCTGCTATCATTGCTAAAATCTCCGTTGCCGGTAATATTTCCACTTCCCGACACCCTTAGTTTTTTTACAGTCGTTAAGGTGGCATGAACAATAATTTTATGTTTGCTGGTTATCGCTACTTTATCTTTTGTTTTAATCACCAGATTTCCATTTTCTACCAACGTTTCTATGTAAGGCAATATATTTTCATCTCCCTCTACAATTATCCTTTTTGAATCACCGTAAATCAAATCCACGTTTACATTGCCTGCCACCATTACACCTGTAAAACTGCTTACTTCCCGTGTTTCTTTTTTAAGATTTCCGTCGCCGGTTAATTTCTGTACCTGAGCAAAACTGCCGACGGCAATTAAAGTAAATAATGCAAAAAGCAACTTTTTCATAATAACAGAGTTTGAGTTTATAATAGTATTTACAGTTAAACGACGCTTTGAAAATTAAGTTACAAAAGGTAAGGGTTTTCAAGGTAAAAGGAAAAAAGAAAGGATAAATGTAACATTTCAAAACGCGGGTTGGTTTATGGTAATAAGGAGATATTGTAACGTACCTGCTTTATATTTTTCATGAACATTGTTGCATCGCAATTACTTCGACTTTAATGTCATTGAGCAATCGTAGCTGCTATCCCACCCTGTTTATAAAATTCAACCTCCTCAAAGACAACACATTTTTCTGCCTTTTCCACGCTTCGACAGCATTTAATATATCCCGTTTTCTCCATGGAAATAATTTTTGTCCATCCTTGAATGTTATCTGTATTTTAGGTTCTTCAATTAATACCGATCTATTTACTTATGCCGTATGTGCTCCTTCTTTTGCTTGTTATATTGACAAGCTGTGAAAACCGCTCATTTGAAAGTGACAAAAGACAATTGATAGCTAAGGATGAAATCAGGAGGAAGCTACACAGAGCACGTTCTTTTGACATCACCGGTTTTAAACAGGATACTCTTGAAAATTCACCTGACTCTACTTTCAAAAATCCTTTACAATATGCGCTTGATTTCGAGTACACCGATTCCACCGGAAAGGTGCAAAAGAAAAAGGGCATTGTATTATTTACACCTGATGGAAAATCAGTGATTAATTCTCATATAGCTGAAGCGAATTAATTGCATAAACTAACTATTGAAATATGAGTGAACAAAGTCCGCGGTTTCTTTCTCTTGATGTTTTTAGGGGAATGACAATTTGCTTTATGATTATTGTAAATACACCCGGAAGCGGAGCTTTACCTTTTTCTCCTCTGGAGCATGCAGAGTGGCACGGCTTTACACCAACTGATCTTGTTTTTCCATCGTTTTTATTTGCCGTTGGAAACGCTATGAGTTTTTCTCTCGGCAGGTATAAGCAAATTAGCAATGCAGCATTTTTTAGAAAGATCATTAAACGTACACTCCTGATATTTTTGATAGGATATTTAATGTACTGGTTTCCATTTTTTCGGCTAGATAATAATAATCATATCATAGGCGCACCAATAAGTGATACCCGCATTATGGGAGTATTGCAACGGATAGCACTTTCTTATTTCTTTGCTTCTTTACTTATTCACTATCTAACTACGAAAAAAGTAATTATTGCCAGTGCACTTTTGCTGGTTGGGTATTGGATAATCTTATTGTTATTTGGCGATCGTCAGCAACCTTACAGTATGCTGGGTAATGCAGGTATTTATCTTGATAAATTTTTAATGGGACCAAATCATATGTACCACGGAGAGGGTGTGGCATTTGACCCCGAGGGATGGTTGAGTACAATGACTTCGATTGTAAACGTAGTGATTGGATATTTTGCCGGAAAGTTTATTCAAGAGAAGGGCAAAGGATACGAGACCATTTCAAAACTGATGCTGACGGGTGCGCTCTTAATCTTTGTTGCGCTTTGGTGGAACATGGTGTTTCCGATAAATAAGAAATTGTGGAGTAGCCCGTTTGTTTTGCTAACCACAGGTATTGACCTTCTGTTAATTTCAGCCCTGGTTTATATACTAGAGATAAAAAATCAAAACCAGTTAAAATGGACCGGCTTTTTTCTTGTTTTTGGAAAGAACCCTTTATTTATTTATATCCTTTCAGAAGTGCTTGTAATTATTCTTTACATGATACCAACTGCTGCAGGTAAAAGCCTGTTTGGATCAATTAATAGTACGGTTTTTCAAACGATTGCTCCTGGTGCGTTAGGTTCATTTCTGTTTGCTATATCGTTTATGCTTGTTTGTTGGGTAGTAGGTTGGTGGTTAAATAAGCGAAGGATTTATATAAAGGTATAGGCAATAGCGACAGCGGTAGCAGGTGCATAGGTGGTTTGTAACGTTGATCAACGTAGTTATTTATAGTACAAGAGTGCGACGCAACCGTGCTTAACCACGGTACTTCTGCTTGAAACAAAATTTTAATTACACCTGGGTTACAATAAAAATATTTAGTTTAGTCCGGCTTTTTATAGTTTATATAATTTAAAAAATACGTGCATGTCAAAAATCAATAACGATGACTCAAGACGCTCCTTTATTAGCAAAATGACTAAAGGAGTTGTAGGAGCTGCCTTATTCCCTTCGATTGTTACAGCCAAAGACCGAAAACGGCACCTGGAAGAACTTGTAAGAACTGAACAGAAATATTCGGCCAACGATCAAATACAAATTGCTTTAATTGGCGCAGGGGGAATGGGAACTGCGGATACAAATACTGCCATCACCGTTCCGGGAATAAAATTGGTTGCAGTCTGCGACTTATATGACGGCCGCCTTGCAGCAGCAAAAACCAGGTGGGGGAGTGATTTGGCCGTTACCCGCGATTACAAAGAGATTATTAATAGAAAGGATATTGATGCCGTAATTATTGCAACACCTGATCATTGGCACAAAGACATTTCGATAGCGGCTATGAATAGTGGTAAGTCGGTGTACTGCGAAAAGCCAATGGTACATAACATTACTGAAGGCCCGGCAGTGATAGCTGCACAAAATAAGAACAAGGTCATCATGCAGGTGGGAAGCCAGGGAATGAGTTCGCTAGGAAATGAAAAAGGCAGACAATTGCTTAAAGATGGCGCCATCGGACAGCTGAACTATGCTGAAGCGTTTTATGCAAGAATGTCTCCGACAGGAGCGTGGCAATATCCTATTCCACCCGATGCTTCTGCCGCAAATGTTGGCTGGGACAGGTTTGTTGAGAACACCAATAAAAGGCCTTTTGATGCTACACGCTTTTTTCGGTGGAGAAACTACCGTGATTATGGAACAGGCGTTTCAGGCGACTTGTTTGTGCATTTGTTTTCAAGCCTTCATTTTGTTACAGGTTCACTAGGCCCTGATAAAATTATGGCGACGGGCGGATTGAGGTATTGGAAAGATGGACGGGAAGTGCCTGACGTAATGCTGGGCATGTTTGATTATCCGGAAACCAAAATTCATCCGGCTTTTAATTTGTCGCTGAGGGTAAATTTTATAGATGGAACGGGCGGAACCAACTACCTGAGAATGGTGGGAAGCGAAGGATCAATGACTGTTGAGTGGGATAAAGTAACAGTGTTTAGAAATAGTGAAAATGTTGATCCAAATGATCCGCTAACACAATCAAAAATTACAGGTGCTGGAAAAGAATATGTATACGATCGTAAGTCGATGATGCCTCCCGGAAAAATGGAATATACCGCTGAGCCGGGATATAAAGGAGCGCATTTCGATCACTTTTATAACTGGGCAACTGCTATCAGAAATAAGGGCAAAGTAAACGAAGATGCGCTGTTTGGCTACCGCGCCGCGGCCCCTGCTTTATTATGCAACGACAGTTATTTCAATAATAAAATTATGCGTTGGGATCCGCAAAATTTAAAAGTACTATCTACCTAAATACAAAGTCATGAAGCAAAATATTTTAGTCATTGGTGTTGTAATTTCTGTAATCATATTAAGTAGTTACACTTATATGGCGGCAAAGGATAATACGCTTACACCTAGCGAAAAGAAAACCGGCTGGAAACTTTTATTTGATGGTAAAAGCATGAATGGATGGCGTGCTTACCAAAATAAACAAACCAATTCGTGGTCAGTAAAAGACGGCGTAATGTATTGCAAGGGCAGCTCTACCGATAAAAGCGATTTAAGAGCGGATATGATTACGGACAAGCAGTATGAAAATTTCGATTTATCCATCGATTGGAAAATATCGCCACAAGGCAACAGCGGTATTTTGTACCTGGCAACCGAAGAGTTTAAGGCAGCTTATTTAAGCGGGCCCGAATACCAGATCATTGATGATCTTAACTTTCCCCAGAAGCTCGAAGACTGGCAAAAGACCGGCGCGAACTATGCAATGGATCCTGCGCCCACTGCTGCACCTAACCCTGTTGGTCAATGGAACACCACACGAATAGTGGTAAACAAAGGGCATGTGCAGCATTGGCTAAACGGTAAAAAGCTATTAGACTTCGAAATGTGGACAGACGAATGGAAGAAGAAGAAAACCGAAGGAAAATGGAAAGATGCGCCTGGTTATGGTGTGTCAAAAAAAGGCCATATTGGCTTACAGGATCATGGCAGCGAGGCGTGGTTTAAAAATTTAAAAATTAAGGAGCTGTAGTTCCGGTACAATTTATTCAATTAAAAAAAATCCTTCCTTACAAGAAGGATTTTTTTTTATGATAGCTATTGGTACCGGCGTTTGTTTTTTATTGCGTCATCGTTGCGTCGCAATCCGTTTGTCTGTATATCTTTTGGCTTCTTCAGTCTGCAATTTAAATAGCGCTTCTTGCAGTTGTGCACGTCTTAAAGGTGTGGCAACTGCTATTTATGCTAATCATTCAAATCAGGTTAGTTTTGCTAAAATTGAATAAGAATGTTAGGGAAATTAGCAGACTGGAATGATACAATTGTGGCCCTTGCAACTCCGCAAGGAATAGGAGCAATTGGTGTAGTAAGAGTAAGTGGTAAGTTGGCAATTGAAATGGTTGATAGCCTTTTTCCGTCAAAAGACCTTTGCGCCCGCAAATCACATACCCTTCATGTCGGCCTTCTTGAATCTGGAGGTGTCCCAATCGACCAGGTGGTTGTTTCCTTATTCAAAGGTCCGTCTTCTTATACTGGTGAGAACGTTGTCGAAATTTCATCGCACGGCTCACCTTATATCCTTGAAAAAATAATTACTGCTATTACGAAAGCAGGAGCGAGGCTTGCAAAACCAGGTGAATTTACGCAAAGAGCGTTTTTAAACGGGAAGCTTGATCTTACACAAGCCGAAGCAGTTGCAGACCTTATATATAGCAATACAGAAATTAGTCGTAAACACGCACTTCAAAATATTAGAGGCGGTTTTTCGTCAGTCCTTAAAACATTGCGTGATGAGCTTTTATCTTTTTCCGCATTAATAGAACTTGAACTGGATTTTAGCCAGGAAGATGTTGAGTTTGCAGATCGAAGCCAATTGAATGGTATTATCAACAATGCCGAAAAGGTGACGGCCGAACTATTATCCTCTTTTGCATTAGGCAATGTAATAAAGAACGGCGTTCAGGTTGCCATCATAGGTAAACCAAACGCAGGAAAATCGACTTTGCTAAACACACTTTTAAATGAAAATCGTGCAATCGTTAGTGAGATAGCAGGTACAACGAGGGACACGATAGAAGAGGTGCTAAATATTGATGGAATATTATTTAGGTTAATTGACACGGCAGGTATTAGACAGCACACAAACGATATAATTGAAAGTATCGGGGTAGAAAGAAGCCTTGAAAAAATGAGCCAGGCGGATGTAGTAATCTACCTTTTTGATGTAAACGAAATTAGTACAGAAGAGCTACTGGTGGTTGTGCATGAAATGAATGAAAAAGGTATCCACTATCTGCTTGTAGGAAACAAAATAGATCTAAGTACAGACAAAGAGCTTGCTGAGAAGTTTTCTAACATAAACGTCTTATATATTTCGGCAGGAAATAAAAAGAACGTAGACGTTGTAAAGCAACGGCTGGTAGACGAAGTGCTAGGTGGAAAGCTGCAGAACGAAAGTAGCGTAGTGTCCAATGCAAGACATTACGAGGCTTTGCGATTAGTGCATCAATCATTGATTGACATTCAAAAGGGGATGGAGATAAACATCTCCGGCGACCTGTTGTCACTTGATATCAGAAGATGTCTGCACTACCTGGGCGAGATCACAGGAGAGATTACAAATGAAGATCAGTTGGACTATATATTTAGTAAGTTTTGTATCGGAAAGTAACAGTAGAAAAACAGACCTGACAACAGTAATTATCAAATCTCTTAAAATACATAGACACAATGGGCCGCGGGTGCTGAAGCAGTGGGACAGCCTATTTTACATCTAATCATGCGGCGCTCGCATTTTTATATCATGCTCAAGGAATAACTGTAAAAAATATTGACAGAGTTGGCAGGGACTATAAATTTGGAATAAAGACAGTAGCAAGTAGATAATATTTTAGCTACTGCGGCAAGCCCCTCCTTTACTATTACTGATACAAAATAATGAACCTAAGTCCGCTTTGAACTCTTTTCCGGCAGTGAGGTAGATATTTACATCTAGAAATAAGGGCTTTTAAAAATATAATACCAGCTGAATTATTTATTTGAAAACAGAACAGGCTGGTATGTATAGCATAGCGAAAAACGAATGGATGTCGAAAATTATACGTGTCACCATCCATTTCTACTCTGTTTTACCGGGTTGGGAATTGTGTCTCTGCAGGAGCAGTTCTTCCTTACTAAATTTCCCCTGGCGCGTGACAATCCGGTTTAGTGGTTATTCATGCCAGCATGGAATTAAGAGTTACTGGTACCGGAAAAATATAATTCGTGAAATCTTATACACGCAATAATTTTTGTCCGTAACTTTTAACTGCAATTCTTGCAGCCATAATTACAATATCCGCTATATGATTACTGCTCCGGCTGGAACAGTCCATAACGATTGGAAAAAAGACAATACCTCATTGTTCCCTGAACGCTGTGTCATTAATATAATTGAGGATCAATGTGCAAAAAAGCCACGCGAACTGGCAATTGTTTACAAAGAAGAGAGGATAAACTACAGCTCTTTTAATAAAAGGGTAAACCAGGTTGCACATTTCTTGCGAACTAAGGGAG
>NZ_JAOQAH010000071.1 GCF_025963695.1 Segetibacter sp.
AACATTTGTATTTCATGCTTATTCTTTTTTGTTCTCTAAATAAATGAGGTCAATAAACAGTCAAAGCATCAAGGAACAAATGATCTTCACCACAGTACTACAAAAGCCAAATTGAAATACCAAATCCCAAAACCGGCTGTTTCGTTTTCGGAGGCCTTTTTTTGTTTTGAGGGGGCAAGCAAAAAAGGAAATATTCTAAACCTGTTTCAAAGCACAAATACTTAAACGACATCCTAAGTTTGTCAAGCTTCCTTGTATAAAAAGAACTAAGCAAAAAATCCATGAATAAACCATTCATAATCCTCATCATAATGCCCCGAACGAAACAACCAATAACGACAACCCTCTTCATCTTCTACAACGTAATAATCACGATGTTGCCCGTCTTGTATCCACCATTCCTGCTCTATTCGTTCTGGCCCATCTGCTTTTAGTATTTTATGAAGTTTGTTTTTATAACGGAAGTTCATAGGAGGATAATCTGGTACCGGTGCCGCTACCTGGATACTTTGAGGTGTCGCCAAAAGGTGCATAGGTCTTGGTCGGTCAACCTTCCATTCTGTGGAGGTTGTTTCCTGTAAAGAGGAAGCTTGTTTTATTGATCGTTCCGGCCAGTAATGTTCATCGGGTAGATAACGGTTAATGGAAATGGAAGCAACTTTTCCTGACAAACGATCCATTAATTCTGCTAATTGAATATGATGAAGGCCATACATTGCCTCCCATAATTGCTGCTGAGATGGAGAATGATCTTCGACTATCGGAGCTTCCAATACAAATAACTCTATCCCAAGATCAGGTTCAATAGTGACTATTTTTATTTCAAATAGCTTATAAAGATGTTTTACATTATAAGATGGAGCATTTGTATTGATTTGTATCTCCTCAATTTTTCCGTCCACCCTGTAGCATTTGAACTTTGCGGCACGAAGACCTTTTTGCTCTTTTTGAAGACGTTTACACAAAGCTTCAAGTAATCGCTGTAAGGCTATTTCAATACCCTTAGCTGTTACAATCGGCTCTAAGCAAGGTAGCCTTTCACAGTACAGTTCAATTGGCTGTACAGGTTGAATAAATTCCTCTTCAACTCCCAATGCCTGGTTTATCCGGGTAATAATATGACTACCAAAACGACGACGGAGTGCCGACTTAGGCATACCAATAAAATCTTTGATTTGCCGGAGACCCAATTTCTGCAAACGTTCTATTGTATCAGGCTCTAAACGAAGCGCTGCAGAAGGCAAAGTAAGCAAGGTTTCACTTTGCTGGCCTGAAGGAATGATAAAAGTTCGGTTGCTATATCGTGCCACTGCCCATGCAGCACCTATTGTATCCGCTATTGCAGTACGTACATAATAACCTCGCTTTTTTAACCTTGTAACTATATCGTTTAAATAAGGCTCATCACCGCCCCACAAGTGTGAGCAACCTGTAACATCGAGTATAATACCATCAGGAGGGTCAATGGCTGCAATCGGGGTAAATCTAATACACCATTCGGCAATACGTTTTAAGAGTTTGGTGACTAAGTCAGTTATGTCATCAAGCACTTCCAGGTCCGGAAGAATTGCTCTTGCATCCGCCAATACCATTCCGGCATAAATTCCTTGTGCCTCGGCTAAAGCATTTGCAGCAGTCACTACCATTCGACCATGAGAAGGCGTTCTTAATACCAAAGCTTTATTGCCGAGTTGCGGCTTTCGAAGGGTGAACCAGTCGGTTGATAAATACCGGAACCATATTGAAACAAATCGCCGTTCCATTACACTGCTTTTCTTTGCTGCGCTTTATTTATAGAAGCTAATCTTAGTACATGCCTAAACCTTCCCCTCCACTCTACCTGCCAAATACCAGGAGTGCCATTGCGAACTTTCAATAATGCTACATTCCATCTTGGAAAACCTACACCCGGCAAACCATCATTAGATATACAAGGCAGAGGTGAAATTTTCCAACGGGTAACACAGGCAGTAGCGAGGTTGCGGGGGTTACGGCGGATGATAAAACCTGTGACCCGGCTCAGCTCAACCGCCAATTGAAATCTTCGGCTTGCCGTAAAACTCACTTCAGGTGTATCTGTAATTACTGCTGCAAGCCCTTCGCACTTGAGTGCTTCTTCCATCACCCATAAAATTTCTTTCTCTTTTGTAAGGTTTATAAAAATGACTTTTTCAGGCCCAATTCCAAACATTTTTAAGGCAGGAGGAAAAATTGTTTGAGATGCACTGATCCAAAGCGCTACTCCACCTTTTTGCATAATCGCAGACACTATACCAGCTATAAATCCACTTGTGGCAGAGGCATCTTCTGCTCCGGTGCAAAAAAACTCATGGATAGCTCCTAAAGGAAATGATGCATTTGGGAAAGCCTCTTTTATAATTCCAAGCCCCGCATCAAAACCAATATTACCGGTTACAGGTTTATATCCCTGTAAGGGAAGAATGTCTCTTTGTAACTGTGCAATAGTATCGGCTTTTGAAGCTTTCATTATATTAATGACGGTTTTTAGCAAAACCATTTTCAGAAACAAAAATACTAACTTTTTTAGCAAAAGAAAAAAAATGATAGTTCTATTTGTTCCCAAACAAATCAAAATATAACTGTATACCAGTAACAAGAAGAAAGCCTGGACCTGGCAAAAGCGCTTACAAACCGGGCAACGCAACTCTCCTTCCGGTACGGCAACTTTCATAAATAGCCAATACAATCTCTACTGATTTTCGACCATCAATTGCATCTATTAAAGGCTTTTTACCTGTTTCAATGGAAAGTATCATGTCTTCCAATTGCCTTTGGTGTCCGGCAAAACTTATATCTGCAGGATTGGAAACACCGCCATGGGAAAGGTTTCCCGTAGACATATTTTTTAGGATCGTTTCGTCTTCACTTGCTTCTTTTTCAAACTGCCATTTTATTAAACTACTTTCTTCCAGGATGGCTGTTCCTGATGTCCCCATTATTTCAACCCGTTTAAATGTTCCCGGAAAAACTGCCGTAGAACATTCTATTGTACCCAATGCGCCATTGGCAAATTTCAAGGTAGATACAACTGTATCCTCCACTTCAATTCCTTTATGCTTTACATTCGCCGACATAGCCTGAACCGACTCAACACGTCCCATATACCACTGTAATAAATCAACAGAATGAATACCTTGGTTCATGAGCGCTCCACCCCCATCCAGTTCCCATGTACCTCTCCATGCAGCAGAATTATAGTATGCCTCACTTCGGCTCCACTTTACGTAAGCATCCCCTAAAACCATATTTCCAAACCGGTTTTCATCTATCGCTTTTTTAACCTGTTTACTAGCTTCATAAAAGCGCGATGGAAAAATAACAGCTGTTTTTACACCTGCTCTATCACTGGCTTCAATAATGCGATCACATTTTTCAAGCGTTACTTCGAGGGGCTTTTCAATTACACAATGCTTACCTGCTTCAATACATTTTATTGCAGGCTCAAAGTGTATCCCCGAGGGAGTACAGATACAAACTATATCTATTTCAGGGTTATTAACCATCTCATCCAAACTATCATAAGAAGTACAATTATTCTTATAGGCCCAAGCCTGAGACTTGTTTTTATTGATACTAAAAACTCCAACCAACTTTGCATTTTCTATAGCATTTATAGCGCGAGCATGAATGTCTGAAATAATACCTGCGCCTATAATGCCAAATCCATATTGTTTTGCTTTCAATGTTTTCGATTAATAATTTTAAAAAAATTTCAGAAAGTTGTGGTCAGTCTACCAACAACGGCAGAAGCTTTAAATGTTTTAAACCTCATTTTGTTGCCAACCAAATATCTCTGTGGATCGCCAATTGCGACGCTCCGTTCAACTAAAATTTCTCTATTCAACTTCAGCTTCCTTCATTTTAAAGACCAAATTATCGCAATAACCAATAATATAAAAAGACAAGATTACTTTTTATAAACTATCACTCCCCTCTTAATAACGGTCTCAATTTGAATCTCTTTTCCTTTTAATGAAAATATGACCAAATCGTTTTTATCTGAAAAAATAGCATCATGCTTTGAAAGCATTGCAGCCACATTTACAGATGCCATTTGCCAGGCTGCACTAAGAGACGCAAGATTGTGATCAATAAGGGTTTCAACGTTTTCCAACAGGGTTTTAGCTGCTCCGGCAAGTAAACCAGGCGAGTTTTTTACCGATACTCTTTTATCCTCATTTAAAGTAACGGTACCTCCGATATGGGTTTGATATTCTCCCGGTTCCATTCCTGCAAAGCAGGTGGCATCACTTACAATAAGGGTTTTTTCTGCTTTACTTTTTATCACCACTTTAATAAACGAATCAGGAATATGAATGCCATCTGTTATGAGACAAGCATACAATTCTTCAGTGCTTAACTGGTCCCAGATAACATTCGGATGACGTGGCAATGTTAATGGAACGCCATTACCTAAATGGGTTGATAAAGTTGCTCCGGCCGCTACAGCAAGACGAATGTTTTCTGAATTAGCCAATGAATGTCCAATGGAAACAAGGATGTGGTTTTCCCTGCATTTTTTAATAAATGAATAAGAACCTTCCCATTCAGGAGCAATGGTTATAAGTTTAATCCTTCCACCTGCTGCCTTCTGGAATTGCTGAAAAAGTGTCCAGTCAGGAGGTTTAATATATTTTTCATCATGAGCACCCTTAGCGCCGGCAACGGGCGAGATAAAAGGCCCTTCTAAATGTATACCCCAAATACAATCGTTTACAAGAGAATCTGATAAACATGCGTTGTTGATTGTTTGAACAATTTTAAGGATGTTTTCGTCGGAGTTGGTAATTACGGTTGGCAGGTAAGTGGTTACCCCTTTACTCAGCAAATAATAAGTAGCCGCAATAATCTGGTCAGGGGTTAATGCAGGATTATTAAAATCAATTCCATTGATACCATTTATTTGCAGGTCTATTAACCCGGAACCGATAAGCAAGTTGTTGATTTCGACGCTATCTGTTGCAAGAATATGTGAGAGAGTTCCATTCTTAAAAACCAATTCTTGGGTTTTGTTCGTAATACAGTTTATACCTGTAATCACTTTTTCATCGGTATAGATCTTTGTTTCCATAAGCAAATTTCTACATTGTCTTCTTAAGAGCGGCCATTTGTGCTTTTTCTGGTACCGTTTTAGTTAGCAGCCCTACCCAAAAATACAAATTGCAGAAACCATGGCAGGAAAACAACCTCAGGTGC
>NZ_JAOQAH010000077.1 GCF_025963695.1 Segetibacter sp.
ATGGATAAAATTGGCAAGCCCCGGGGTTTAATAAGATACGCTTCTGAAAACAGCATAAAGCACGGACAACCTTTAAAGTATACAAGCAGGATGAAATGGTATACGGCTGCCTGTGGTTTTGTAGTACTGGTTTTATCAGCCATTCTTTTTACCCGGAAGGATATTGATGCTACCATTATGCGCACCCCTGGCATCCTTTACCAGGAAAGAGGCAAAGACAGTGTTTCGAACCTGTACAATATAAAGCTTGCAAATAAGACGCAAGCCGAAATACCACTTACAGTGAAGCTGGAACAGAAAGGTGGTAACGTAGAGATTATAGGTAAATCATACATAACGATCGCAAAAGAAGGCCAGGGAAGCGGTTCGTTTTTCGTAGTGTTACCTAAGAGCGAAATACACCAACGCAAAACAGAACTCAATCTTGCCTTATATGAAGGAGACAAAAAGATTACAGTACTTAAAACCAACTTTTTAGGGCCGGTGGGAGATTAATTTGAAAATAAGGGAAATTTGAAAAATTTGAAGATGGAAAGCCGCTACTACAGAGGTTACTGTTGTCGGCATTCCGGCCGCAACTAGTTCATCGTTCCAACTAAGTTCATAAAAGCACATGATACAAGTCATCTTTTTAAAAACATCAATAATCCACTTTTGTGCTCAGATAATACCGTTTTACGGCGGAGCAATTAATAGGGATCAATAATCAACACATTTCTTAAGCCCTTTAGGGGTTTGGGGTTTACCACATATAACTTAATATGACCTGGGGAACAAAATTACTACTGGTGTTTGCAGCATTTGCTTTACTAATGAGCACCCTCGTGTATATGTGCATGAAGCAAAATTTTGAACTGGTGTCAAAAGACTATTATAAAGAAGAATTGCGCTACCAGGATAAAATTGATGGCATGAACAACGTAAACAAAATAGGTAACGTGGTAATAAGAGACAACGGTAATAAAGTTGCCATTCAACTGCCGAAGGAAGTGCAGGGTTTAGCGCTTACAGGACAAGCACTTTTTTATTGCCCCGTTAACTCAACTAACGACCGTACTCTGCCGTTGGCCATAAACGATGAAGGGCTAATGTTGATAGATAAGTCAAAGCTTGCAAAAGCTAATTACACGGTGAAACTGAACTGGCAGATAGGAAATGAACAATATTATACCGAGCAGAATTTATCCATTGATTAATGAGCCTGCAATTTTTTATATCAGCGCTTGTACTGGGTGGCATAAGCAGCTTCCACTGCGTAGGAATGTGCGGCGCGTTCGCTTTTTCAATCCCCACGCAAAACATGCCTGATGCCAAAAAAGCCTTTGCCATATTGCTTTATAACTTTGGTCGCATCACTACGTACAGTGTTCTGGGATTAATCTTCGGATTGTTAGGACGACAAATTTCACTTGCAGGCTTTCAGCAATGGTTTTCAATAATAGCAGGAATAGTTATCCTGATGATCGTTGTACAAAACTTTTTCAAAAAGCCGGTCTTTCACCTGCCTGGTTACAATGCCATTGCCGCTTCCATAACAACACTTGTATCAAAATTCATTGGCAAACCTTCCTTAGGTAGTATTTACATGCTTGGCGCGGCTAACGGCCTTCTCCCTTGCGGACTTGTTTATATGGCTATCACAGGCGCTTTAGCCGCAGGCACCGTCACAAGTGCAACCGGTTTTATGGTTGCTTATGGTTTAGGCACATTGCCTGCCATGTTCCTGCTTTCTTACTTTGGTTTTATGATTGGTATTGCTGTACGAAATACTATCCGTCGTGTTGTTCCTTTTTTTGTAGCTACCATGGCGATTTTATTGATCTTCAGAGGGCTAAACCTAAATATACCATTTGTTAGTCCGGCACTATCTCCAGAAAAAATTTCCGTTCTCTGCCCCTAGAAAAAATGTCATCAACTGCTTCAAGGCTCCTTGCTACTTCACCGGCCCGAGCCCGGATATGAGCAGTCGCAATGCGGTTTCACTATGGGTGTCTTTTGTCAATTTACTGCAAGCGAGATGCTTTTTAGTTTGTAACCTTAGACAATCTCAGTAATTCAATAAAAACTCAATTTAAAACTACACTAACGCTTGCGTGTGATATAATGCAACTTATCTAAAACATGAGTCATCATTGGTATTGTAATTATTTTATTAATTATTAAAAGGCAATAAGTGAAAGCAGAGTCTACGAATCATTCGCATTACCAAATAATCAAATTCTTATACCAGTTTAAGGATGATAACAAGTTTTATACACTGGATGAAAACGTGCTAAACATTCAATCAAAAAAAGAGACGTACAGGTATATCTACAATTTAAGGAACGACGCATTGATATGTACTGACCGTGAAGTTTACCAGGTGGATGAAGATTATTACCAGGTAGAACATTTTGGTCACGGGGAAGAAATAAAGGCTAAAATTCTTCCAAAAGGAATAGCGGTTATGGAGAGTTTGCAGGAGAACAAGCGCTTCTGGTAATATTGTGAAACGGAGCAGGCAACAATTTGTTGGGAAGAGTTAACTCGATTCTTATTTGTAATTCTTCAATAATTCCTTGTAAGTCCATTCATTCCCTTTTACAAAAAAGTCATATATCTTGTCCCAGTCGTTGCCTGGCTTCCAGCCTATCATCGAGGAAATTATCTTTGTGTGTTTGTCATCCACTTTAATAAATTGAATGATTTCCTGCAAATTTTCATCGCTTTCTTGTGCGGTTTTAGAAAAGTGATTGTTTAAATTTACTTTAAATAAAATCAGTTCGTTGTCGATATAACTAAGAATGGGCAGTATAATCGAGCTGCTATCCGAAAGCGATTTAGTACTATCATAATTGGTTACCATATACCCGCCCAACTTTAGTTCAATATGTGCCATAGGGGCAACCCATTTTTTTAATTTTTCATCAGTTGTAAAAAACTTCCAGACTGAAGTGATATTATCTGGTAAAGTAATTTCCAGTCTTAGCACTTTTTCTCCCACCTGGTTCTTGTAAGAGGTGTTTTTTAGTGTTTGACTGTTTGCAGTAACAGTAAACATAACTAAAATAAAAAGCAATATTTCCCCCTTTGTAATCATCTGTATTTTTTTTGTTTACACGAATAATTCGTTCTATTTCACTTTTTTATAAGCCACCTCTGTTGCCTTAGCTTCTTCACCTTCCGGCGAAACATTGTAAGCCATAATCATCACTTCGTCATCATTTACAAAATCAATTTTTGTACGCCAGCCCCAATACTGTTCAATATCGGGAGTTACATAAGCATAGTTGCCAAGCATTGTAAAATCCTCACTTCCTTTTTTTCCTTCAGAAAACATAATTGCAGTGCCATTATGAAAGCTGTCAATCCAGGCACCCTGAAATTTTTTAAGTCCCAGATGATAGCCGTAGATGGCTATGCCTTCGAAAGACTTATTCTGCAGGCTCCCCACATACTCATGAAGTATAAATCGGCCACTAAGAATAAGTCGCATCGTGCCGGTTATCGGTGACTCATCAGCAAGTTTACCAGGTTCAAACCATGTTCTGGCTATTCCCTCCCACTTACCTTCCAGTTTACTTAGTTGATGATGTACGCCGGCGCTCTTTGAAGCTTCAAAATCTTCACTCATGGTTAAAAAGGTTTTTGTAAACTATCGAAACCTGGTTTTCATCCAATCACAAAACATCCCACCGATTAAAACTATAATTCAAGCCGATGTAATAAAAATACATTTTCCGTATTCCGAATGCAAATTTGTCTAGATGCTGTAAATAGCTGATGGCAAGTAAGCACTCGTTGTAACTTTATGATGATTTGAAGTAGTTTTAATGTTACCATCTTCAGTATTAATGGCAGCTTTTGTTGTGTCACTCACTTGTACATTTATATAAAACTCATCAGCTAAGATTTCTAAATATCTACTACAATCGATCTTTAACTTTTTTTCGTAGCCGTAATCCTATTGATAGTCTTGGTTGAGGAAACATAAACACACATCGGGTTTTTTAGATTGCTTATATAAGCAGAATAGCGACAATAATGCCGCTATTCCAAAATAAACTTCACTTTTTTACCTTACCTGCAAAACTCAATCAAGTCTTGATTAAGCTTTTCACGATGTGTATAAAATAAACCATGTGGTGCTCCCTCATATACTTTATAGGTAGCATTTGGCATCATCGCAGCCGTTCGCTCACTACTGGCTTTGATCGGAACGGTTTGATCAGCATCTCCATGAATAATAAGTGTAGGAATTTTTATAGCCTTTACATCAGATCTAAAATCAGTGGATGCAAAGGAAACTGCACAATGTTGAGTAGCTCTTGGCGCTGCAACAGAAGCGAGCATACGGTAATACTCTAGCAAAGGTGCACTAACCGGATGGCTAATAAGATTGACTCCAAAAAACTTTTTACCAAAGTCATCGAGAAATGCTATGCGGTCTTTTTTCATTTGTGTCATCATTTCTTCAAACACTTCACCGGGCACACCGTCTTCATTATCATCAGTCTTTTTTAAATAAGGTGTAACTGCACTAATCAATACCAGTTTTGAAACCCTGTCGCTTCCATATTTGCTTAAATAGCGAACAGCTTCTCCTCCCCCCATAGAAAAACCAACCAATACAGCATCGCGAAGATCAAGGGTTTCCATAATCGAATGGAGGTCTGCAGTCAACGAGTTATAGTCATAATCATTCCACGGTTTCGATGATTTGCCAAATCCTCGTCTGTCGTATTTTATAACACGTAAGCCCGCACTTATCAGGTCGTCAATCTGGTACTCCCACATTTCTTTGCTCAACGGCCACCCATGTATTAACACTATAGGTCTGCCCTTTCCGTAATCTTTAAAAGACAATTGTACTTCCTCTCCCGCTGAAGAGTCGATTGTTTTAATAAAGTCCATACATAATAATTTTAGTTATAAAATATTAATAATATCATTCCACTACTGCTTGTTTAATTATTACCGATTTAGGCTAAATAGCATTACACAGTTGTTGAAATAATTATGGAAGGTTGGGCAATTTTTGCTTCAAAATCATAAAACTACCAGCCCTTGTTATCCTTCATTATGGTAAACTTTTCTTCTTTGAATTCTCCCTGCAGCTAAGCAAATATCAGGAACGCTTTTATTTCATTCTATATTAGCTTCGATCCTAAAATGTATTATTCCTTTAACAGAATGAAAATATTACCAATCATAATCATCGGCACTTTAATTTATTTTCCCGCACACAGTCAGAAGGACTTTTTAAAATGGGGTGATAACGTAAAAATAAAGTGGACAGACTTTAAAGGAGAAGTAGAGACAAATAGTCCTTTTGCGGCAATGTCAGCAGTAGGAATACACTATAAATACAATTCTTCCATTAAAGGAAAGCTTATTAAAGTAAGCTTTGATATAGATGCAGCGTTTGATAAAACAAAATCATGGAGTAAAAAATCGCAAAGAAGCGCTGGTACCCTCAGGCACGAACAATTACATTTTGATATTTGCGAAGTAGTCGGCAGACAATTTAAAAAAGAGGCAGAAAAAACAGTCTACAGTAAGAATTTTAAAAATGAGATTATCAGAATTTTTAACCGTTATACTCGGTATTTACAAAAGTTTCAAAAAAAATATGATGATCAAACAAGGCACAGCAACAACAAACTCAAACAAAAAGAGTGGGAAAATTTGATACGCCACGAGCTGCTTAAGAAGTATTAGTTTTTATTGTGATGGAGAAGAAACAGCTATAAGTATCTAATAAAATGCGAATACAACCCATCATGTGATTACACTGTTTTTATTGTATTTCTAAAAACCAGTTAAGCCTTGTTGTTTATTAAGGCACGGTTTTTATTAATTTAAACAGTATTATTTACCGTAAAAAAAGAAGATTATGCAAAATAGAAAAGGAACAGGAGGTTTATTATTAGCTGGTTTAGCTGCGTTTGCTTATTACAAGTACTCTAAGTTAAGTAGTGCCGAAAAGGAAACCCTGGTGGGTGATTTAAAAGCCAAGGGCCAAAAACTTTACGATGAGTATGTACCTGAAAAGTATAAAAGCTTTTTTTCTAAAAATACCGGTAATACCTCAGGTAGTGCTACCAGTGGTACAGCCAGTGCAAATTCTCATTTTGGCGAAGGAAACGCTTATAGCAGTTAGAAGTAAGATCTATAACTAAAATAAAAGCCTCTGTAACAGAATTTACAGAGGCTTTTATTTTAGTTATCGCCGGGCTTCTTTGTTTTAATCATTCTCCATGCTATTGCTTCTTCGTGTACTTATTATGTCTCTTATAAGTATTTTTTATAGCAGAACGTTTGCGGAAATTGTATTCATAGATTTGCTACAGTTACCAGGATCTTAAGGGTTTCTAACAATGCTTCAAAATAATATAATGAAACTTTTCGCAGTTGTTTGTCTCTTGTTGTTATTGCCGTTTGTTTATTGTAAAAAAGATACCGGGGAAAGCAATCTTCCAACTTCTTATTTATCTATATCCGATATCTGGCCCGTAAGAGATACTGTAAACACTACGATAAAATTAATAGTTACTGTTGCGCCTGTCAGTAACAAAACAATTACGGTTAATTATACGACTGAGGAGGGTACGGCCAAAGCTAATATAGACTTTGTGCCCGTGGCAGGTACTCTAACTATTAATCCTGGCTCAGTCACTGGCGAAGTAGCAGTACAGCTGATTGGAAGAAAGCTAATGAGCAGCACGCAAAATTTTAGCCTGAAGTTATCTAATGCAGTTAACGCAACTTTAAAAGTTGAGAAAGCCACAGTATTTATTGAAAATCCAGGATTTGATTACCGACTGGTGTGGAGTGACGAGTTTACCGGAACTACACTAAACACCACTAACTGGAATTATGAAACCGGAGGAGGAGGATGGGGTAATAATGAATTGCAGAATTATACCAGTGGTACTAACAATGCCTATATTGAAAATGGGAATTTAATAATAGAAGCCAAAAAGGAACGAATAGGCAGCAATGCGTATTCTTCTGCCAGACTTACCACAAAAGGAAAAAGAAAATTCACATATGGTAAGTTTGAAATAAGAGCAAAAGTGCCTGCAACCACCGGGCTATGGCCAGCTATTTGGATGTTAGGCGAAAATATTGACCAGGTTGGTTGGCCGGCTTGTGGCGAAATTGATATAATGGAAGCCATAAATAAAGAAACCCCTTCTAAGACTTATGGCACCGCTCATTGGGGAGTAAACCCGGCCAGTCACTTAAGTAAGGGCGGCTATTATGTTTTGCCTTCAGGGCACTATTCTGACGACTATCACGTTTTCACAGTAGAATGGGATGCGAACTCCATTCAATGGTTCTTCGACGGCAATAAATTTTACACTGTAAATAAAGGGGAGATCACCGGAGGTAATAATCCTTTCAATGGAGATTTCTTTCTTATTCTAAATGTTGCTGTCGGTGGCAACTGGCCAGGAAGTCCCGACGCAAATAGCATTTTTCCTCAAAAGATGGTCGTGGATTACGTGAGGATTTATCAAAAATAACGTTACACGAATACCTTACCATGCTCTCCTAAACTGGGCCGCTTACTTTGCACTGCACTACTGTCAGGCAAATATTTTTAGTTATTTGTTTCAGATCAATCAAACTTAGTCATCTGACAACTCGATCCAAACCGGCCCGTGATCGCTTGTTTTCTCCCAGCCGCGAACAGCAGAGTCAACCCCGGCAGCAATGAGACGGTTATCGATGCCAGGACTAAGTAGAAAATGATCGATCCTCAAACCGGCATTACGATTATACGCGTCGCGGAAATAATCCCAAAATGTATAGATGGTTTGGTTGGGGTAAAGTTTCCGTATTGCATCTGTCCACCCTTGTGCAAGCAGTGTTTCAAATGCTTGCCTCACCTCCGGGCGAAACAGCGCGTCGTCCTTCCAACGCTCCGGCTTGTATACGTCCAGCGCTGTAGGCATCACGTTGTAATCTCCGGCCAGAACCACAGGATTACCAGAAACAAGTAGCATTGCAGCATGTGCGGTTAACCTCTCAAACCATCTCAATTTATAGTCGAACTTGGGCCCGGGAGCAGGATTGCCATTTGGCAGATAGAGGCAACAAATAAGAACGTTGTTGACCATCGCTTCAATATACCGGCTTTGATTATCCTCTGCATCTCCTGGAAGTTCCCTACGTACCTCTTGTATTTCTCCTGAACGAGCTAGTATAGCTACCCCGTTCCAACTTTTTTGCCCGTTCCAGATCGCATTATACCCGGCATCCTGTATAGCTTTTTCAGGAAATTTTTCCTGCGGCGCTTTTAGTTCCTGCAGGCATACGATGTCCGGCTCTGTTTCATCCAGCCAACGAAGCAGCACAGGTAAACGGCCATTAATACCATTGACATTATAAGTAGCTATTTTCATGGTAAGGTTAATAGGTTATCGTAAAGAATTGCGTCCACACTGACCTTTAAAATACAAATCAAACTAATGCAGGATGATTGTATTCTTTCGGCAAAAAAACAAAAAGTATAAACTTACTCAGGCAAAAGTAATATCACAGGCAGCAACAAGAAAAAGAAAAAACATTAGACTTTCGCAAAAAAAGTTGGCTAACAGCTATGTTCTCACAACGTACAAAACACCTTTTCTTCAATAACGTTGTTTATTTATCCAGTGATTGAATCCATGGTAAAACGTTTTCTATCATAGGTTGCACGCTTGATTCATGCGTTCCATTTGGAACACTAAATAATTCAACGTTAGTAGCTCCTGCAGCTTTAAATCTATTAAAAGTGGTCACTGATGTTTGATAAAAAACCGCTTCATCAGCCGTTCCATGAAAGAGACGAGTAGGGCTTTTTGGTACCCAATCAACAAAGCTATTAGCAGTAAGTTTTTGCTTTAATGCAGTCTCACCACTGGCGTTCAACAGGTTTGCATAAAAAACGGGGTTAAATAATGCAGTAGGCGAATTGTTTAATTGTACATCTATTTGTCCGCGATCTTTTGTTCCATTCAATAATGCAGGTATCCTGTCGGCATAAGGCTGTTTGAAAAAGTCGGTCATCGGACGGTTCCAATTATATGTGCTATTATATCCGTTCAGCAGCAAAGCAAGGTACGAAGGTGCAGAATAGCTTGAAGTGCCGGCAATAGCCGACAGCACGCCGTTTAAGTCATAACCTCCTGCGCCTGCCGCGGCTGCGGTAACCGTGAGATTATGGGTTGCATTTGTCTCTATTTCTTTCTGAGCGGCCATGGTAACGTACCCGCCTTCTGAGTATCCAAATAAAAACAACCGGTTGCTGAACGCAGTTTTTTGTTGCGCGAGATGGTACTTCACCGCTTTGATCATGTCAACGACAGCCTTTCCCGAATACAATTGGTCATAGTAAGGATGAGGTATGTGTTGCGACACACCATAACCTATAAAATCAGGAATAACGGTAACAAATCCCCCCGCGGCAAATAATTCAAAGCCGGTAAAGGTTGCAGGAAAGTTAGACGGTGCTTCCGTTGCCTTAAACATAGTTCCATGCTGGGCACTCAGCAACGACGGCACAAAGGGAAGGTTTTTTGGAACACCTAACAATCCCGAAACCTGTATTGTGCTACCCTTAAAGTTAGTTTTATAGATGAATTTAAAAAAATCAACATCGTATTTTATTAGAGGGATATAACTTGCTAAACCAGCCGCTGATGCAAAAGCCTGAATTTGTGTTTTTGTATAAGACCCAGAAGAGGTAGCAGAAACAAACAACTCTGCGCCGGTGCCAGAATTAACAACTTCAGTATCTTTCTTACATCCTGTAATTACCAATACAGATATTAGTAAATAGGTTACATTTTTAGTCAGCAACTTCATTCGCTAGAAATTTTATATTTTTTGAAATACCCTAAACCCGTCTTTTCACTATACAACTTTATAATTGCCTTTTAAAAAATTGCCAGGCCTCTTCATGCACATCAATGTCTTTTGGATAGTCATGCTTTCCACCAATAACTTTTAACAGTACCACTTCTGGTCTTCCTTTCTTTTTAAAAGTATATCGCTCAATTGTTCTTCCATCTGAAGGATCTGTATCAGGTAAACTTTCTTTCACCGGCTGCCCCTTATATCCAGCCAGGCTAGACCAATAACTAAAAGTTCTATCAGTTGAGCGAACATGACCTAAAGTCACATTTCCTAAAACCATCATTCCCCCGTTGTAATTGTTTAACGGATCTTCAGTGCCATTTATAATCATTACAGAAATGGGGCGTTTTACTTCTATACAATCAAAATTATTGGTATCGGGTAAATTGGCAATAATAGCAGTCACCGCTCGAATCCTGTCGGGCATTGTAAGTGCCAGTTTGAATGCCATATGTCCTCCACCCGAAGTACCAACTGCGAACACCTTTTTGCTGTCAATACGATATTTGCTTTCGAAGTAATCAATCATTCCCTCGAAGAACGCATTCTCATTAATGTTTTCAATATTGGCGGTGGATGTTGCTGCTTTGCGGCACTCATTCCAATAACGCTGGTAGCCATCCGGGTAAACTAAAAGAAGCTTTTCTGCTGCTGCCTTCGCTTCGAGACCCGTTGTTGAATTCATCATATCCTTTCCGTTACCACCTGAGCCATGCATAACAAAGACGAGATTCGATCTCTCACCGTCTCCAGGATTATTGAAATTAAAAGTTCGGTAATGACCTTCAATCAAAATAGAATCTCTAATAACCTGGCCGTTTACAAAGGTGGGTGCTAACAGTGATACTAATAACACTAACTTGAACATAACAAATGGTGTGTGATTTGTAAATTTAGTTAGAAAGCCAATGATAAGATAAGAGCACTATTTCAGCGTACTTCTGCTTAGTCTGTTACTTTCACAATAAACTAAATATATTGACAATTTACCTACTTACGCCCCGTTATCAGTGAGAAAGGATGTAAGCGGCCTGATAGTTGCTTTGTTAACCCGCCTGGATGTTGTTTCATAAGAACCTTCTGTTCAGACCTATTTTAAAAGGCATCATATTAAGCATACAATTAAACAAACAAAATGAAAAAATTTACTTTTCTACTACCTGTTATGATATTTGTTCTAACAAGCTTTTCTGCCTCTTCCCAGAAATATAAGTCAGCTGCAGACACAGTTAAACTAAATGAAGAGTACGTGAAAGTAAGTAATAGCATTGTAGAACTTACTTCCAAACTAGCAATTGCAAAAAACAACCTTCCGGGTTACCAGGCAAAAGCAGCTAATGCTGTTTCTGATGCCCAGAGTTCTGTAATGGAAAGTAGCAACCAGGCATCGAAGGCGACCAATGGCGACATAGGAGATGCAAAGAGTGCAAAAAAGAAAGCAAATAAAGCGCTTAAAGATGCAGAAGATGCAAATGACGCGAACAACAAAACAAAAGACCAGGATAAAAAAATAGCTAAACTAAGTTCTGAGCTAGAGAAAAAGCAAGAGAAACTGCAGGAACTCGAGAAAATGCGCACGGCCATACGAAACATGCAGCAATAATTTTCCTTCGGCAAAAAATGCCCTGTTTATTTCTGTAAACAGCGCATTTTAATGTATAGCACCAATTGCTTTACCACAAATTTCTCGGGCACCAGTCCCCGTATCTGTTTCCAAGAAGAAATCCAACAACAATTTCATGAGAACCCCTGCTAACAGTATTAAGTTGTGAAGTAGTGATATCGTATGAATAACCAATATTTATTGCATTACTAATGTTTAGTCCGGCCATCGCGGCCCAACTGTCTTTATAGCGCATACTACCGCCAACCCATAAAAAATCCTGGTACTGTAGCTTGGCATTCAAGTCAAAACTAACAGGCGTCGATGTTACATATTTTACCAGCGTACTTGGCAAAAAAGTAATGTCATCGTTTACAAAAAAACGATACCCCGCTGTCAAAAACATGTGCGGTATTTGTCGTCCCCCGGCCAGTTTCACTGTATCTTCTGAGAATTTTAATTTGGAGGGAATAATATTTTGAGCTGAAATGCCTGCAAAATAATTAGCCGAGTACAACCAGACCCCTGCATTCATGTCGGGGCTTAACCTATTCAAATAGCCACTTCCGGCTACGGCCGGGTCAACAGGCACATCAAAAGACAGTTTTCCAGCATTTAAAGAAGTATTTTTTATTCCCGCAGAAATTCCGGCAGATAGACTTGTTTTGCTCGAAATGCCAATGTGATAAGAATAGGTCCCATACGCTGCAAAACGATTAAGCGGCCCTGTACGGTCGTTTAAAATTGTAAGACCAGTTCCTGCATGCGGATCTGCTTTTTCATAATCCTGCCAATACGCCTTACCCCTCGGGTTTTCACCTTCCGCATGAAAACCGGTTGCTGTCTCCCGCGCATAATCACTCTTCTTTAAAGGCCCGTGTATGGTTAAGTAAGTGGTAACAGGGGCACCATCTATACCGACCCACTGATGCCGGTGGCTAATTTTAACATCGGTATAATTTTCAATCCCCGCTACTGCAGGATTTAAAATAAAATTATTAAGAACATATTGAGTGTAATGAGGAAGCTGTTGAGCATAAGAAGCAACACAAATCCAACAAGTAATTATGGCAAAAGAAATTCCTTTTTTCATTTTTTAAATTTATAGCATTCTTGCTAGAACCCATTGCTTCACCTATTCGTACGCCTTCATATTATATTAGAGAACTAGTAGCAAATATTATAGAAATTTTTCTGCCTTAGCATATGTACTACTAGTTCACATTTCTTGCGTCGCACACTTGTACCAATTGCCCTTTGTGCAACACATTACAATCCCACGCTCTATCTCACTAAAACCTTCAACGCTTAATATCCATCCTTCGTATGTGCTATCTTAAAATAGTCACATTACCTGTATATGCTTTTTTACCGTTTTTAGGATTTATAATATAATAATAAACACCCACTGGCAGCGTGCTGCCGTTAAGTGTTCCATTCCAGGGTTTGGTGTAACCAACACTACGATAAACAATTGCTCCGTATCTGTTAAATACTTCTACCGTACAATCCACGTAAGTTGATAAGGAAGGAATATTCCAAAAGTCATTTACGCCATCATTGTTTGGCGTAAATGAGTTTGGAATACCAAGATCTTTAAGTATCAAAATTGTAACTTCTCCATTTCCTTCGCAACCTCCCTGCGTTGTTACCGATAACTTATAAGTAATACTATCTTTTGGCAAACTTATCGGGCTCTTAATATTCCGGTTGTCGAGATAGGTCGACGGGGTCCAGAAATATTTTACAGCATTTCCGGTGACGGAAGGATTTAATACTGTAGACCCTCCCTCTAAAACATACAATGGTGAACTGAGCCTCACAGTCGGATTTGATGTTACTTTAATAATTTGAGAGGCCGAGTCTCTACAGCCGGCATCAGAAGTAAATGTATATGTAACTGCAGTGCTCCCTGCTCCAGTAGTCACCGGATTGAAAAGGCCTTCCGGTGCAATACCACCTCCCGAAAATAAAAAACTTCCTGTCAGTCCACTTGTCTCTTTTGCCTGTGTTATCAAGCGTACACCCGAGTTTACGCAAAATTCCGGCACGTCTGCAAAAACCACTTTAGGAGCGGGATTTACCGTTACCTGTATTATTCTTTCATTAAAACAGTTGGCCCCCGAAAACACAAGCATTTTCACCTGGTAAGTTTTCACCGTTGGTGATGCAGGAAACGTGTGGTAATACATTTTACCAGTAACGGAGGTATCATCAGTTTCAATGGTTGTAGGGTTATTTTGAAAATCCCAGATTATTTGTGTCTTAGTAATCGTTCCAATATCTATAGAAGAACCATTTTTAATTCGAACTTGTGCATTGCTACACACTGGCCCATCATCTATTATCTCAAAATTTGCTATAGGCAATCCTCCATTAATAAAAACAGCTTTGGTTTTTGTTGCAGTACAACCGGCATTTGAAGTTACAGTCAGCGCCACATTATAAGGACCTGCAGCAGAATATTTGTGTTGCGGATTTTGTACAGTAGAAATATTTGGGTTTTCAGGCGTTGCATTAGCATCACCGAAATTCCAATTGTAAGTTAACCCCACACCTGCCCCACCTTCCGCAACGCGGCTGCTATCAACAAAAGCAGCAAAGGGATCATTAACACAAACCTGCGGTGCTATGAAATTTGAAACCGGCAAAGTCTCAATAAGAACCGCTTGCTCTGATACTACACTTTTACAACCGGCCTCACTTTCCACTTGTAAACTCACAGTATAAGTGCCGGCGTTGAAACTATTGGTTACTGCCACATTTGTCAAATTTGTAATTGCTTTTCCATTTCCAAAATTCCAATTCCATTTTACAATTCTCCCGCTTTCAATTGTAGATGCATCAGTAAATGTTACCGGATTTCCTTCGCATCCAGCTTTTAAAAAATTGAAATTTGCGATTGGCTGTGGAGTGATCGTAAAAAGTTTAGTAGTGTCGGCAAAGCAACCGATATCATTTATCGATGTATGCTTAATACTATAAGTACCTGATTTGGCAAAAGCCTTATGAGGACTCATCATTGTATCAATTGTTCCGTCGCCAAAGTCCCACTTCCACTTAACTAACTGTCTTCCATTTCCAGTTGAGGCGTCTGTTAAAAAAACCGAGTCAGTCAAACAACCGGTATCAGTAGCCGCAAAGGCCGCAACAGGACGGTCGATCACCTGCACGTTGTAAGTCAACTCCTGAATACCATTACAACCATCACTTGTTTGATTATTGGCAGTTATCTTAACCGGGTAAGTACCTGTTGAGTTAAACGAATACAACAGGGGTAAGGAGTAAACGTACAAACTGCGGCCATCCAGGATGTATGAAGAATCAGGTTGAGGGCTATTTTGAGCGATATTATTATTGGGAGTGATGTTCGTGTTTGCACCAAAATCCCAGGCAAGTGACGAAGCCTTATATGGAAGAGTGATAGAGAAAAAAAACTTAGTACTTTGACAGGTTAGAGGAAGATTAATTTTAGTATACTCATTTCTTAGGGACAAAAACTGGTAGAGATCTTTGATATTTGTTCCTGCATTATAACCGTAGGATTCTGTACCTCCGTAGCCGTAAGCAATCGCATTGAAGCCTACATCCGCCTTTAGTCTGTGCGCTCCTGCCGCGACGGTGAATACAGCGTAAGAGTATGAAGGATCCTGGGTATGAGAAATGAACGAAGAATTTACGTTAGCCCCATCAAGAGTAAAACTAGAAACAGCCGAAGATTTGATGACAACATTAATATAGTGAGATGTTATTTTAAAATGCGATGTAGAATTGAGTGTTATTTTATCAATTGTTTGTTCTACAGGACTTATATATATCATTTCCGGATCGCCGCTGAAGTTAAAGGAATTGCCGCAGGTAGGGCCGTCAGAACTATTGGTAGAGGTGATATATTGAGCCACCGTAATTGGCTTGTCTGCCACAATACTTTTTGGGCTGTTAGTTAGGATGTCGTAATAAAAATTATTGGTAAGGTTAGTAAGGCGAGATCCATCCACTGTCACAACTGTAGAGGGATCGGAAACTACGATACGGAAATAGTTATTAGGAAGTTTTGCCGTAGGAACAGTAAGAAATTTTTTTCCCCACGCACTCCTTGGAAATGCCTGCTGAATAACATTGTCGGAAGTTGTAACGGTATTGCCACAATAAATAGAGAGTCTGCCGGACCCCGAAAAAACAGCAATTTTTTTACAACCAGAAGTACCGGTACTTATTGAGCGAATGCGCGTGCCGGTAAGGTCAACCCCCACATTCCCGCTGGTAGTACCCATTAAGTTATAAATCTCGCCTTTGTTTAACGAAACGGTGAAGGGCTGTCCGGCTACGTGTGTAAGCGTATTGGCTGAAGGAGTTATTTCTACAGTTGTTTTATCTTCTGTAGCTATTACATACACCCAGGAATTCGCATCTTGAGTATTTGAGCGCTGGGTAAAATTTATGGAATAATAATCCTGGCCTAAAGTAGCAACCGGGAACAGTAGAGTCGCACCGGAAACACTTGCATTATAAATATGTGCGTAAGCCACAATTGGTTTGTCGCTGGTAATGTGTATTCCCGACTTATATACTTGTTCCAATAATAACCTTGCATCCTGTGAACCAATTTTTGGTATTGCGTCTGACTCTGTCACATTGTTTGCCGATACCGCGTATGTTTTAGTCCATCCAAGTGCCGGTATCTCTACTTTCACTGTCGCATTTTCATCAGCGGTAAAATACAAAACCATGTCTTGCTCATTTTCCTGCTGGTTCGTCACATGTGTCATAGCATGATGATAACCGTAACCTACCCAGAACTCGGTACCCTTGTTGCTAAGATCCTGCGCCCCCACGCTGGGAAAAATGAACAAATAAAAAATGGTTTTCAAGAAACTTTTAAAAATCATGAACGGGGGTTAAACGACTGGCAATTTACAGTAAACAAGCAAACTTAAGCTGAAAGAAAACGGCTGCTTTTGAAATTGCATTTCACAGTAGTTTACCCATAACTACTTGGAGTACTAAATAGATTTACCTGGTTAACTAACAAAAGATGAAATGGCTTGAGGAAATTAAAAGCTCAAGCATATCGTAAATAGATCGATAAAAACAAATTGATAGTCAGACCATTACAACTGGAGACGTGTAATAAAAAGAGAAGCGATGACGGTACTTGACAATCTAACCAACACTCTTTTCCATCAAATTCAAAGCATTTGGACCTTCACAAAAAAGCAAATCCAGAATACTTAAATTAGGTTGAAAGCCCCGCCGCTCCTCAAACACCTGTGAATACTTCGGTTGCCAATTCTCCCCATTCGCCTGGAAGGTGGCAGGCAATAACGTATCGCGAAAGTCAAATTTGTTTTCTGCAAGCTGTTCATAAACACTTGTAAAACTAACAGAACTGCTAATATTCAATAGATTACAGAATTTATTGAGTATTGTAATATTAAAGATGAGCAGTTTTTCCTCTCCATTAAAAATCAGAGCTCTTACTTCTTCTTCGTAATAATCAAAGAAGGGAGATTTTCTATATGAGGAGACGATGCTCCTCCAATGCTTAATACGCCAATTATCTGCATTATCAATCTTGACGTCTTTAAATAATCTTTTTTGCTCCCTTCCCCCTGCAATCGGAACTGTCAGATTTACCAGCCCATTTGCTCCTGCAATAATGTATCGATTTCGAAAAGTAGATTTTTTAAACCAATCACATGTTTCAATTTCAACATATTTGTATTCCGTTACTTTTTTAAAGAAGTCAATCGGTGGAAACAACTGACAATCAGTGATTAATATCATTTTATAGGTCTATAAAGTATATGATTAGTGAAAGTTTTTTTATGAGATACTATTAACTTAAATATGGGTAAAAAAGTAGTACTAATAAATTCCGTTATCGTATATAAAATACTGTAAGATAGTCTGTTAACTCACAATGATAATACTAAAAATAATAGTAATGATATCGTTTAAGGCATTGCCAGAAATCACGTCCTATTTCTAAAAATATTAGCATCGAATGTAAGCCATTTATTTTCATTTTTACCGAACTATAAAAACTGTTACTTTGCACAAAACGTCTGCATGTGTAAGCTCCTCCTCTTATTTCTAGTTCTGTTATCCTTTTTCTGTATCTCTTGTAAAAAGCCAACTGCCTTTGATTATAAAGATGTAAAAAACATAAGAGTAGAAAGTTTTGGCCTTAACACTTCCAAGGTTTCTATGGACCTTGTATTTTTTAATCCAAACTCTTTTGGAGTGACATTGAAAAATGTAGACTGTGATCTTTATATTGACAGTAACTACCTCGGAAAATTTGTGCTTGATACTTTAATGGCTATTCCAAAATCTGCCGAGTTTACCTTACCTGCAAGCATGCGGGTAGACATGAAGGGTTTATTTAAAAACTCTTGGACTATCTTATTTAATAAAGAAGTTACACTAGGGGCAAAGGGAACTACGCGAGTTGGAAAAGGAGGATTTTACGTCACTGTTCCTTTTAATTACGAGGGAAAACAGAAAATAAACTTTTTTTAGTAGTTGCAGAAATGGCACGATTTGTCAAAAGCTGTACGCTGATTGTAATATCGGATTGATGACAGCATTAGAAAGGGTGACAAACAACAGTTGTAGCAAAATCCGTAAGTAGCGTAGGTGATGAGTGTGACAAGATTTAAGGTAAAATTCTAACCTGTGTAGTAGCCGGGCTAAGAGAGACAAGTACGAAGAGAAGTGTTTTGATAACCAACGCTGCTCGAAGAGAGTTGTTGAGACTTCAACAAGGAATTGAAATTGATATTAACTTTAAAATTAGCACTGGCTGTTTTTTTAGTCATCACCAGAAGCCATATCAGTAAGGAGTGCTTTACACAGTCAATATTATCGCATTCATTAATAACATTAAGAAATGTGCTTTTTAAAATCTCCGAGGCAATGTCGTGATTATTTACTTCCCTTAAAATTATTCCGTAAATAATCGGTGCGTACTGGTCGTAGAGGTGACCAAATGCCTTTTCATCTTTCTGCTTTAAAGACAGAACAAGCTCTCTTTCTGTCAGGTTTACGCTTTTAATCACATCTATTACTTTAGGAAACATTGCTGAAACGCCTACAATTAGTGCAATTAATAAACCCTTAAAATCTTGTTTATATATAGAACCGCACACTTTAAAATCTCTAAACAACTGGGAAAATTCTATTTCTATTACACCTACTTTTTCGCTTTCTTCTTATCCTCCAGGCAAAGGGAGGAAACTTTTCTACAGTACCCCTAATGTTTTAGTTTTAAAAATAAACCCCCCGAATAAGCTCCGGAGGGCAACGTTTAACCCTAACATGAAAAAACCCCCAAAAAAAGTATAGTTGATTTCCTTATTCCACACATGTAATAAAATAATTATGCCAAATTTTAATCCGCGTCCGGTGATTGCCTGCCTTTAATTACAGATATTCGCTTTGAATAAACATGATTACACAACAGACGATACAACAAATAACTAATAGAATAGACATAGTGGAAATAGTGGGGGAATTCGTCAAGCTTAAAAAGCGCGGTGCGAACTATCTCGGCAACTGTCCTTTTCACAACGAAAAGTCGCCTTCGTTTACCGTTTCCCCCAGTAAGGAGATCTATAAATGTTTCGGCTGTGGCAAAAGTGGTAACGCTGTTGGCTTTGTCATGGAGCATGAAAAGTATAGTTACGTTGAAGCACTTAAGTGGATTGCAACACGATATAATATTGAAATTGAAGAAACTGTAACAAGCCCCGAGGTAAAGCAGCAACAGCAAGTGGCAGAAAGCCTCCTAATTCTGAATTCCTTTGCACAAAAACATTTTTCAAAAAATCTTACTGAAACCGAGGAGGGTACATCCGTTGCACTTTCTTATCTGAAACATCGGGGTTTCCGTGAAGAAGTTATTGAAAAATTTCAGTTAGGTTATAACCTGGAAGCAAAAGACGACCTGACGGCAAGCCTAATAAAAAATCAGTTTAGCATTGAGATTGCTCAGAAGGGCGGGCTCGTGACTGAAAGAAACGATACGTTCTACGATAACTACCGTGGCCGTATTATTTTTCCTATACATAATCAGAGTGGAAAGATTATTGGCTTTGGGGCAAGAGTTATTAAATCGAACGATAAGGCACCTAAATACATTAATACACCCGAGAATGAAGTTTATGTTAAGAGCAAAATACTATACGGCACCTATTTTGCCAGGCAGGCAATAAACAAGTTTGATGAATGCTTGCTGGTCGAAGGATATACAGATGTTGTGAGCCTGCACCAGGCAGGTATTGAAAACGTAGTGGCGAGTGGAGGAACTTCGCTAACTATTGACCAGTTACGACTTATAAGGAAGCATACGAACAACCTGACCATTATATATGATGGTGATGATGCTGGAGTGAAAGCTGCGCTGAGAGGATTGGATATGGCACTGGAGGAAGGGCTCAACGTGAAACTGGTGCTGATACCTGACAATGAAGATCCGGATAGTTATGTAAAGAAAATTGGAGCGACACCTTTTAGAGCATTTGTTGATGCAAATAAAAAAGACTTTATCATATTCCAGTTGGAAGTAATGCTAAAGGATGCCGGAAATGATACCGCTAAAAAATCAGCGGTGGTTAACCAGGTTGCGGAAACTTTGAGCAAATTTCACCGTGCGGAAGATTTTACGAAGCAACAGGACTATATCAGGCAATGCTCGGGTATTCTTAAAATTGATGAGAGCGGCCTTACTACCCTGGTTAATAAGCTGAAGCGTGAAAGAATTACCAAGGAGGAAAACAGGCAAATAAATAATCCTGACCCTCAACCTGGGGCGTCTGAAAATACTGTTGATACTGACGATACCTCCTCGCTGCTTATAAATGATGAATACCAGGAAAAAAATTTGTTGAGAGCCTTATTGGAATATGGGTTGTTGACATGGGATGAAGAAAGAACAATGGCTGATTACATTTTTGAGGAGCTGGAGCAGTACTCGATTGAAGATCCTAACCTGGATAACTTATTACAGACTTACAAGGATTATTATTATAAAGGCCAGCAGCCTTCGACAAAAACGTTGCTTTATGATGAAAATGAGAGCGTACGGAAACTTGCAGTTCTTTTAAGCATTCAGCAATATGAATTGAGCCCGCGCTGGGACTCAAAGATAGAAGGAATGAATATAAATAATCGTGACATCAGCAGGCAGGATGTTACCATGAGTTTGAACTACTTTAAACTCAGGAAGATCAAAAAAATGTTTGACGAAAATCAGCGAGATCTAGAAAAAGCAATTTCATTTGAAGAGCAAATGGATCTAATTAAAATTCACAAGGTTCTTAAAGACGAAGAGCAAAAAATTACACGTCAATTAGGAACAGTCATTTTTAAATAACAGCAAATACAAGCAGGCTACATAGCAGCACTACAGATGAACGTAATGCCATGTAAGAGTAACCCTAAACCCCTAAAGGGGCTTTAAAACCAGCTCATTTTCTGTTGCAGTACAAGAGTGTGACACAACGATGTTTAATAGATATTCTGCCGCCGGTAACAAAAAAATAAACATGTTCATTAGCAGGATGTGAATTTTTAAATCAAACGGTGGTAACAAAACCTACACTAATTATTCAACAGCTCGTAACATTGTTGCGCAATTTCGAGTTCTTCGTTAGTTGGAACAATTAAAATTTTAACGCGGGCATTGTTAGCATTAATTTCTCTTAACCCAGTTGATTGCTGGCTGTTCTTTTCTTCGTCAAGTTTAATTCCCAGGAAATCAAGATTTGCACAAATACACTTTCTAATGTTTGCATCGTTCTCTCCTACTCCTGCTGTAAATACAATTGCATCCAGGCCGTTTAGCACTGCTGCGTAAGAGCCAATATATTTCTTGATCCTATAAGCATACATTTCATAAGCCATCTCTGCTTCTCTGTCACCCGCAGCAATTGCTATTGAAATATCGCGCATGTCGCTAAATCCGGTAAGCCCCTGCATGCCGCTTTGTTTGTTTAGCAATGCCTTTACCTTATCAAGATCATAACCTACCTCGTCAACCAAATGAAAAATAACGGATGGATCAATATCGCCAGAGCGCGTGCCCATAACCAGACCACTTAAAGGACCAAACCCCATGCTGGTATCGATGGACTTACCGGCATCGACAGCTGCCATGCTGCAACCATTACCAAGATGAATGGTGACGACTTTTGCTGCATCATTATGTAAATATTCAGCCGCTCGTTCACTTACATACTTATGGCTGGTGCCGTGAAAGCCGTACGCACGAATACGAAGATCTTTGTAAAAAGACTGAGGTATTGCATAACGAAAAGCTTTCTCAGGCATAGTTTGATGAAAGGCGGTGTCGAAAACCGCTACCTGAACTGCTTTTGTAAAAATTTTTTCGGCTACCTCGATGCCCATATAGTTAGCCGGATTATGAAGGGGGGCTAATGGAAAAAGTTTTTTAATCTCTTCTTTTACCGCCTCATTTATCACTACCGTTGCAGCAAAACTTTCACCTCCATGTACTACCCTATGACCCGCTACACTTATCTCTTCAGGATCTTTAATTACCCCAGACTCTTTATCCGTCAGCAGTGCAGCAACCTCCTTTAATCCAGCTTCATGATCACTAAGAGAAAGGCTTTTTTTGATAACTTTTTTTTCATCACCTATAAAAACTCTGTGTGTAATTGTTGATCCACTTAATCCTATTCGATCAAGCAAACCACTACAAACAGGGTTTTTAGAAGGCATTTTAAACAACTGGTATTTAATTGAACTGCTGCCGCTATTGACCACGAAAATATTCATCGGAATAATTTGAGAATGTGAAAATGAAACAATGTGAAAATTCAAAAATGAGAAAATTCGAATATGCAGAATATGGAAGGAGTTATGGCAGCAAGCGACATTTTCAAATTACGCCATTTTGCAATTAACTTATTCGTCCTGGGCTTGTATGGCGGTAATGATTACCGTGTTGAAAATATCATCAACTGTACAACCACGGCTAAGGTCGTTGACGGGTTTGTTAAGTCCTTGTAACATTGGGCCAATAGCTAAAGCACCGGTTTCGCGTTGAACAGCTTTATAGGTATTGTTACCTGTATTTAAGTCTGGGAATATTAGTACACTTGCCTGCCCTGCAACTTCAGAATTGGGCAATTTTTGTTTACCTACTGTGGGATCCACCGCCGCATCATATTGTATTGGACCTTCTACTTTCAGGTCGGGTCGTTTTTGTTTTACAATTTCAGTTGCCTTGCGCACCTTTTCAACATCCTCACCTTCGCCCGACGAGCCCGACGAGTAAGACAGCATGGCAATGCGCGGCTCTATACCAAACCGCTGACTGCTTGCTGCAGATGAAATGGCTATCTCTGCCAATTGCTCGGCAGTTGGATTTGGGTTAACCGCACAATCGCCGAAAACAGAAACGCGGTCAGCAAGGCACATAAAGAACACTGAAGAAACCACGGTAATGCCAGGTTTGGTTTTTATAAATTGTAAGGCAGGACGTATGGTATGTTGCGTAGTGTGAATTGCACCCGAAACCATCCCATCTGCATGCTCTTTATATACCATCATAGTTCCAAAGTAAGAAACGTCGGCCATCAGGTCGCGGGCCATTTCCAGGTTTACGCTTTTGTTCTTACGCAACTCGTACAAAGTGTTTACATAATCCTCATAGTACTCAGAATAAGCGGGATTGATAATACGAATGCGGCTAAGATCGAGACTTAGACCAAGGCGTTTAACCGATAAAGCAATTTCTTTAGGATCACCAAGCAAAGTAAGGGTAACCACTTCTTCGCTCACCAGCCTTGCTGTGGCCCTTAAAATTCGTTCATCATTTCCCTCCGGCAAAACAATGTGTTTGATCTTCTTTTTCGCCCACTTGGCCAATTGGTACTGAAACATGTGCGGAGTAATGCCTTCAGAAGTAAAGGTTACGATCTTTTGATCAAGCGCCTGCAGGTCGACGCTTTTTTCAAAAATGCTAATAGCCAGCTGAATTTTTTTTGTGTTATCAGGTGTTATTTTCGATTTTATTGCACCGATTTTCTGAGAGGTCTCAAACGTTCCTGTTTGCACAAATATGATCGGGATAACTGTTTCCAAACCTTTTAACAGCCGCATAATAGGTTCATCAAGTTGATGTCCGGCAGTAAGTACAATTCCCGCTACCTTCGGATAACTGGCTGACAAATTTGCCTGAATCGCCGCTATAATCATGTCCCCGCGATCTCCGGGAGTTATGATCAGCACATTCTCTTTCAAGTAATTTAAAAAGTTAGGCACGTTCATCGCACCTATAACAAAATTATCTACCTGGTTACTCAGCTGCTGCTCACCAATCAACAACTCCCCCTGAAGATTTTCTAAAATCTCCTTCATACTAGGGCTGGCCAGCGCTTTGTTTTCAAGTATTACGGCCAGTATTGTTCCGTCGTTAAATGTATCTGTCAGCAACTGACGAATATCGTCTGCCTGCTCCGGTTTCACTTTGTTCACAATTACTGCCAACACCTGCACCTCTCGGGAACTGAAATTGCGCATTACATTAAGCACCGCGCTTACAATTTCGGCAGTACTTTTATTCTCTCCAGAGCTAACAACAATCACCGGCGTACCCAGGTTTTTTGCAACGGATAGGTTCAACTCAAATTCAAATGCAGTCCCTTCCCCAAGAAAATCACTTCCCTCAATTACCGTAAAATCATATTCTTCTTCAATTTTTTTGTACTTCCTGATGATCGTATTCATCATGCTTCCCTGGCTCTCATTTTCCATCTCCCGCAGCGCCTGCGCCCTGGTAAAAGCATAAGTATCCTCGTATTTTATGTCGAGGTTAAAATAAGCAATCGTCGTTTCTATATGTGCATCCTTCCCTTCCAGCGGGTCTACATTTATAATTGGCTTAAAATATCCAATCCGTTTTGTCTTGCCCAATAACATGTTAACTAAACCAAGGGCAACAACCGACTTTCCGCTATATGGCTCGGTGGTGGCAATAAAAATGGATTTGGTCATATCGATCTATTTATGTGCGCGAAGGTCTGCAATTGAATTGTTATTTACATGACAATAGTCATCTGAAATAGTTTTTGCTTTTTAATGTTTTGGTACCGGCAGCATAGCTACTGCCCGGCATTGTTGCGTCGCACTCTTGTACTTTTCATCTTTTTTCATCTATTACTTAAATTCCTTACACCCCTCCTATGTAACATTTTTTTAAGGTACCTGCGTCGCAAGAAGACTTCCCCAAAAAGATGCTTTTGATGAAACCTGAATACTACTTTTACTAAAAACAGATGATGCAGTTCAAGATAAAAGTTTATGAACATGCTGCGCAATTGGTGAATAACAAAGTTTCACTACTTCAACATATGTTGGGTGAATTAATTGAAAGCACCAGGAATGAAACTAAAAGTTCAGCGGGCGACAAGTATGAGACAGGCCGGGCAATGCTACAAATAGAACAGGATAACGTAAGAAAACAGTTGAAAGAAGCGCTGGAGCAAAAAGCGATATTTGAACAAATCAACGTTACTAAAAGCTCTTCAATAATTACCAAAGGAAGCCTGGTGAAAACAGACAAAGACTATTTTTTTGTAAGTATCGCATTGGGTAAAATGTCTGTAGAAAATATTGCCGTCATTGCCTTGTCACCTCAATCTCCTCTCGGAAGCAAATTGATGCAATTGAAAGCGACGGAAAGTGTAACGGTGAATGGAGCAACCTATATTATTGAAAAGGTTGAATAATGTTATGATACTGCATGGAACTGAAATTACGAAAGTGCCTACTTTCTCATCATCTCAGAAAGATTACTAAATGTTTCAAAAGGGCCTTTTGAAACAAACATATTAGTTACCCCGGCAGGAACACTTCCACCCGGGTCCATTTTTAAAATGTAAACAACATCCAATTTATTTTTCCCATCAGATTTCACGTCCCAGGTAGCATTAAAATAAGGTATGCGCACAATACCTTTCTTTTCAGGAATTGCATTAGGAATACCGGCAGCAGCTACTTTTAAAGTGTTGTTCTTTACATCGGGACTTACAATCATTTTAATAGGAATATCGCGGTTACTGACCGGCCACGGCAAGGCAGTTTCAGAATAATATAAAATTTCGTTTGCACTTATTCTTCTGATCACATACGAGTCTTTTGTTCCGTAAACCCATCCTTTGGTATTGCCAACGTTTAATAAAATATTAGTTAGCTTTTGTATTGTACCCGGAAAAGTTGCTTCCACCTTTATTTCTTTAAACTTAGATGAACCCCCTTTACCTGTAAATATTTTTATGCCATTTTGGTCTCGACTAAGCTCCCATTGCCCCTGCGAAAAAGCTGAATGCATAATCGCAATAAAGAAAACCGAAATAAATAATCTTACAATCATTTTAGATGTTTTGTTAATACTACCAGCCACCTTACATTTTAATTTATTACTTCATCAACCAAAACCTTACTCCACTTTAGGGCAACATACCAGATAAAGCATATTTGTTTCAAAGATTTACTATTGCCTTTATTGCTTATCTGATACCATAACTGCTATACACCATAATCTCATTCTTCTCCCGGTAGTTGTAATTCGTAAAAATACTGAAAGATTGTAATCAGATAGAAAAGGCTGAAGCAGGTTTAATCAAGATGAATTGTTGGGCCTTTTTTACAATTGTCTTAGCAAAAACAAAAAATTGTATGGCACGCTATAGTAGAGGAATACAAATGTAAACGAGACTTTTTGCGGATTAATTAAACAAGATGAATAATTAGTGCGCTGTGCGAAGCGGTTCTACTACCGCCCTTGTTTTATACTTTTTTAAACGTTTTTTCAAAGATCCGCCACATTAAGCAAAATGCATATAGACCAGACAAACCTATATACTTATAACGAGCAAAAATAATAAACAGTATAAAAGCAATAGATAAAGCTGAACAGATTGCAATAGCAAAGTATTTACTCTTAAGCAACATGTATTTCTTTTCAACCTCATATCGGCATTACTTAATTCTTTTTTGCGCACAAAAAATGTAATTACCGAGGTGTATTAAGACAAAAAAGGGAGCGCAACATTAACGGCAGAAACGTACATCTTAAAAAAAAAACGGCGGGCGGAAGGGCTTAATGACCGGGCTCTGTTTTAGACTATAAAGTTGTTCTGTAACAAACTTATTAATTATGGATGTAGTATTTGTTACACCATAATAGTTGTAACAACAGCGCTTTTTGCCAGTAGCTTAGATATGGGGCAAGCTTTGTCTATTTGAAGTAACCTTTGTTTTTGTTCGTCAGTAAGAACACCTGATATAGACAGTTCACATAAAAATGAATGCACAGGCCCTGCAGCACTTTCTTCTCTAACCAGGTTCACTTTTACATGTATACTGCCAACGTCCCACTGTTTACGTTGTACATACATTCTTAATGTAATTGTTTTGCAAGATGCAAGAGACATGCAGATATAATCACCCGGAGAAGGACCTTCATCAGTACCCCCAACTCCTGTAGGCTCATCTGCTATTAAAGCGTGGTGGCGACTGGTAAGCAGCGTTTTATAGGAGGGGGTGTTGTTTAGTGCTTCTGCAAGTCCAACAATTTTCGATTCGTTCACAGCTATTGTTATTGTGGTAGGATAAAAACAAACCTGGCATAAGAGAGCTAATGTAGGTAAAATTTCTACTCACTTCTGCCATCTTCCTCTGCCGCCCTCTTATGTTCTACTTCCTTTATATTCGCTTCGAATTTAACCTTCTTTAAGTCAACCCTTATTAATGCAAATAGGCTCATGTAGATATTTGCAATCCAAACAAGTGAAAAACCAGCGATAAAGTATCCTCTCCAATCATTAAAGATTAATTTAAAACCAGTAATAATTAGCATTACAACCGTAACATAATGACTGAAGCAGTATTCGCAGGTAAACAGGTAAAAGAACTTTCGTTGTACCAGCTTTTGACACTCTTTACTCCTTTTTTCACAAAACTCTCTTGGTTCGCGAAACACCTCTTCATGCGTTACGGTCCATGCTATGGATGCAACAGGAATGGCAAGAAAGAACAGGTAGAATATTTGGGTACTGATATTAGCGTCCATTATTGAAATTTTATCGGTGTTTACCAGTTATAAATATTTTGCCAGCAATAAAGGGGAACGGTATGGTCACATCCCCGATTGTTATAATAATGCTATGTAAAACCTTAGCCAGACAAAACGCGAAAGAAAGGTAGATAGTGAGACACCAGTTGAACGGAGCGTCGCAAGGGGGATGAGTAGAAAACCAAACCCCTGCACCCTGAAAAAGAACAATCTTTATAAGGCAGACTTTATAAAAAGCTTAGATGATGTTTTGTAATGCTTCTCTATTTAAAGGCTTTGAAATAAAATCTTGTACTAACGGAAATTTTTTTGCCTTCTTATAATCTTCGGGGTCAACTGTAGAAGAGAGTAAATAAATACGTGGAAGCGACCGGAAACGCCACTTAATCTTTTCGAATTCTTCGAGAAAATCCCATCCGTTCATTATGGGCATATTGATATCCAGAAAAATGATTGTTGGGGCACAACAGTTTTCGTCGAGGCCTAACAAATATTCAATTCCTATCTTACCATTCTCGCACGATTTCACTTTATCAGCAAACGACGACATCTTAATTATTCTATCGCAGACCATCACAGTTATGGGATCGTCTTCTACCAAAAGCACATCTGTAAACTTCGCCATTACTAATCTTGTAGTTTAAAATATATCTTGAACTTAGTACCTACTCCAGGTTCACTTTCGACTTCTATCTTGCCACCCATTGCTGTAACCTGCGAACGAGTCATATACAGGCCCAATCCCTTTCCCTCTTTATGGCCATGAAAGCGTTGGTATAATCCAAAAAGTCTGTCGCGGTAGCGATTAAGATCCATTCCTAACCCGTTATCTTCAAATTCAACTACAACCCAGTTATCGGTTTTGTATGAGGTAACTTTAATTTCGGGGGTGCGATCGGGCGAACTATACCTAACGGCATTTGAAAGCATATTCAGAAAAATACTTTCGAGATGAATGCGGCTGTATTGTATCTCGTCAACTGCGGAAAAATTAGCTTGTATCGTGCCTTTTTGCACGTGCAAAAGGTTATCGATATTCTTTTTAACTTCTATAAATACATCGGTAAAACTTACCGTTTCACGCTCAATATTTGGATTTGATTTAATAACTAAAACATCTACCAGGTCATTTAATGTCTGGTTCAATTGCTGTGTGGCTTCTTCAAATTTTTCTATCAACAACTGATTAAAATCATCCAGAGGACTCTCTTTGTTGTACAAACTCAGCAAGCTTAACAGGTTGGCTACAGGTGCTCTTAAATTATGGGAAGTGATGAAGGAAAATTGCTGAAGATCCTGGTTATTTTTCAGCAGTTCTTCCGTTAAAGCTTTTTGTTCGCCTTCGATCTTTTTCTTGTCTGTTATGTCGCGGACGATGGTTGAAAGATAATTGTTATTATTGCCATCCTTCATTGAAACGGAGGTAACTTCTACAGGTACGTAATATCCTGCTTTATGCTTTAAAAACAATTCTCCTATATAAGATCCTGTGTCTTTTCGCTCTTGAAGTATATCGGCGACTAATGACGCATCTTTATCAAGAAGATCAAAACTATTTAGACTTATCAATTCAGCATGAGTATAACCCAACATTTCGCAGACTGCCGGATTTGCAGATACAACTTCTCCATCTATTTTAGAGAGAATAACTCCATCTATACTGTTTTCGAATAAAGATTTGAATTTGCTTTCAAGCGTTTGAAGAGCCAATATAGCCATCTTGCTATCCGTAATATCTTGTAACGTTACCCTTAGTTTAACCAGCTTTCCCAATTCATCTTTTTCTGAACCGCCCATTGCCAGTATGACCTTTGTAGCGCCATTTATTGAATTGAAGCGGAATTCGAGGTTAAAGTCTTTACCATGCACCACCGACTCCTGAATTTCCTTTTTTACCAACTCCTTGTCATCCGGGTGTACCAAATTTCTGAGAATTACCAGTTGCCTGCAACTCTCCAGGGATTCACTAAGGCCTAAGATTTCATAAAAAAGTTCGGAGCAAAAGAAGGTTTTGGTAGCAGTATCAAATTCTACATAACCTAATCGAGCAATCTTCTGCGCCGTCTTCAGCCTGTCTGAATGAAGTGCTACTTCTTCAGTTAATTTTTTTCTTTCGGTAATTTCGGTTGACGTAATAAAAACCCCGTGTATATCTTCTTCGGCATTAAATAGCGGGCGGAAAGTGTGACTGTAAACGTGGGCTACTTTGTGGGCATCTACAAACTTAGTTTCCCTTTCTATTTCCTTCCCTTTAAATACCTGCTCAAATAAACTTATATAATCAGGAATTTCACTCTTATTAATTAAGTCAAGAACAGAAATACCAGATTGTAAGTCGGTGCTATAAAAAAATGGTGAACGTTCCTGGGCTGCCTTATTATACGTTACAATTCGTAGGCGGCTGTTTAAAAGAATGAAAGACTCCGCAGTGTTATTTAGCAATAACGACAATCGCTGTTCAGCGTGAATAAGTGCATCATCGGCGACTTTCTTTGTCTGTATATTTCTGAAGTTCATCACAATGGCTTTTATGCTTGCGTTGTTCAGCATATTACGCGCATTGTTTTCAACCCAAATGTATACTCCCTGCTTATTTTTGATGCGATATTCTGCAGTAAGTAACTTTTCTGGTTGTCTGCGTATATTAATCAACCAATCTCTCACATGCTCCTTGTCATCGGGGTGAGCAAGTTCTATTGCATTTTTACCCAGCATCTCGGCAGCAGTATACCCTAAAATATCTTCAATAGGGCCACTGGTGTAAGTAAAAACAAGTGCTGCATCGGCTAGTTGATACACACTTGTGGAAGTATTGATAAGTACTTTGTAAAAATCTTCGTTTTCTGATATTCTTGCTATCCCTGGTTTGAATTCCTTCTTCTGAACCATAATCAGCGCTCCTTCAAAATCATCTTCGTCGCTTGATATATAAACCATTGAAATGGCAAATGACAATGTCGTACTCCCCAGGTAATCTATTTGCAGTTTTACCTTTTCAGAGTCCCTGTTAAGAATTTTTTTAAGATTTGAAATAAAGCTATCAGGAAACGATTTAAAATCTCCATCGCGCAGCACTGTTTCTAAATCGAGGCGAGACTGGTTGAATAGGTTGTGAAATTGGTGATATGCGGTGTTGAAATTGATGATCTTAAGGTTATCATCTACCACCAACCATCCTGTATTAGTTTCTGACAGCAGCTTTTCAATAAAATTCAAAAACGAAATATTGTTTGAAGCCATACTGTCAACTAAACTCTTTATCATAGACGGATGATGCAATATAAATCGAATTGAAGATTATAATAGTAAATAACGTAAAATATGGAAATTAATTATTTATTGCATTGACATTAAGAGAATTAAAAGATCGTGATCCATATTAAAAAATACTTAACCTTCGGCTCCTTTTTCCTGAACAACCACCAGGTCTCCCAGATCTACACTCATCGGTAACATCCCTACCTGCACAATGGCTCTCTTTCCTCTTATCTCCTTTACCGATCCAACCTGGTAATTTTTCTTCAATTTTACCTGTGCTCCAACAACTATGTCTGTGGCAACTTCTTCGTACCTGCCTTGTACTTTTTTGGCAAGCTTGTTAGTTATTAAATCGTCTTTCTTTTTAAACAGTAAACTGTGCATTTGCTTAATAGGCTCGCTCTTATCGTCAGCTTTCCTCCATTCCAATAAAATCTGCTTCAGCTTCCGCTCCATGTCTTTTAAGTAAGCAATCCTTTCTTCCGTCACCTGGTTTTGTTGCTTAAGTAAGTCCACTTCCTGGCGGTGGCGCTCTTTATCCATTACAACGGTCATCTCTTTTTTCAGCCGCTCATTCTCTTTAACCAATTTCTGAAGGTCACTCTCCTTTTTCTCTATTTGGCGTAAATCCTGCTCAGTTCTATTGAGCAGCTTGTCTAAACTAAAATGGTCTTCATTTACCAGGCCCCTGGCTTTCTTAATTAAATGAGGCGAAAGGCCAATGCGTTCTGCTATAGAGAAAGTATAAGAACTACCGGGCTTGCCAATGATCAATTTGTACATTGGCAGCAGGTTTTGTTCATCAAAAGCCATTGCGCCGTTTATTATCCCCGGCACCTTATTGGCCATTACTTTCAAATTGAGATAGTGAGTTGTAACAATGCCAAAGGAATGTTTATGAGCAAGCTCCTCCATTATAACTTCGGCAAAGGCTCCTCCCAGGTTTGGGTCGCTTCCACTTCCCAGTTCATCAATAAAAAATAATGTTTTACCATTAGCCACTTCCATGAAGTGCTTCATATTTTTAAGGTGGCTACTATAAGTACTCAGCTCAAATTCAAGACTTTGCGTATCACCTATATGGATCATTAACTGTTTAAAAATTCCCATTTGCGACGTGGGGTGAACCGATACAAGCAAACCGCTTTGAAGCATTATTTGTAAAAGGCCAATAGTCTTTAGGGTAACAGTTTTGCCCCCTGCATTTGGTCCGCTGATAACCAAAATTCGATTTTTATCATTAAGCGTAATCGTTAAAGGAATGGTTGCCTTACCCGACTTTTTATTGTAGAGATATAACAGCGGATGAACAGCGTTTACCAATTCTATATGAGCTTTATCAACTACTGTTGGCAGCTCTCCGTTCATATCAATTGCCAGCTTAGCCTTTGCCTTTATAAAATCATATTCACCAATTATCGCATGATAGGTAGAAAGTAAGTGAGCATATACAGAAAGATCTGAAGTAAGTTTTCTCAATATTCTCTGTACTTCTTTGCTTTCTTCATTTTCTAAACTAAAAATGTCATTATTTAACTCTATCGTTTCTTCTGGTTCTATATATGCTGTTTTCCGCGTATCGCTTTCACCATGTAAAATTCCCTTAATTTGTCTTTTATATTCCGAAAAAACCGCTACTACCCTTCTGCCGTTACTGAAACTCTCTTCAATATCGGCGGCATAACCCGACTTATTTAATCGTGCTATAACCCTTTCAAAAACTCTTCGCAACTCATTCCTTTTCTTATATAAGTTTAGCCTTATCTTTTGTAATTCATCTGTTGCATTGTCTTTTACGTTGCCGTGCTCATCAAGTACTTCCTCCAGCATTTCAAGAATAGCCTTCTCGTAATAAGTTTCCTGTATTACTTTAGTTAATGCGGGGTAAGCAATTCGTCGTTCATTATCAAACCAACGAAATATGGATTGAATGTTTAAAGCAAGTTTTCGTATCTGCACAAACTGGTCGCCCACCAAAGCCGCACCAGGTATAGAAAGCAACTTCAGGTCTTTGGTAAGGTTTAAAACATAATCATTAGGAAAATACTGGTTATTGAGGCTAATCAACTTGAACTCGTGCGATTGCTGCAGCTCTGTCTCTATAAACTCTTTTCTCGTATGTATGCGTAACTCGGTCGCCTTTTTTTTTGCAAACTCGCTTTTGCAGTGCTCTGTTAGCAATGCTTTAATCTTGTCAAACTCTAATTGTACCGGTGCTGATTCTGGGAATAACTTCATAAAAAAACCGCTGCCCATATGGCAGTTATATTATTTTTGAAGGTGCAAAAGTAAAGCCTTCACACTGCAATTAATCGTTAAGTATCCATTACTTAAAAAGTGACACTTCTTTTAAACTCAACATTTTTTGTTCAATTTTTTTTAGTAGCCCTCCTTAGTCCTTTTTTCGTCTCCGGTTGTGTCACACCCTTTTACTTAACCAATTCTATTCTACTGCTTTAAAGATTTACAGCAGTTCTTTAAGTAACCCTCGACCTCCGATTTTTCTTTTATGCTAATAACCCGGCTGCTGCTTTAATTTAAACGTCTACAAATAGTTTTTATCCTACGCAATTTTCCAATACCTAAGAGATATAGGGTCTAAAGTAAAGCCGCTGTTAAAAAAAGGGGTGATTATCCTATTCTGTTGTTAAGAGTTATACCCCTCCCGCTTGTTTTCCGGTTGTTCAACTAAGTTTGTAACGTCGTCAAAAAAAGATAACACTTGTGTAGATGATAACAAAAGCTATAACTATGAGGTATGTTTTAATTAGTCATTTGTTTGCTGCTATTACACTTGTTTCCTGTGCACAAAAGCAGTCCTCCACAATGAATGCAGCTAATTTTAACATGACAAATATTAAGACCGACACCGCAACTCTTGGTGCAGGATGCTTTTGGTGTGTTGAAGCAGTTTTTCAGCAATTAGAAGGAGTTTTAAAAGTTACCAGTGGTTATAGTGGCGGTCATGTTAAAAATCCTACTTACGAACAGGTGTGTGCGAAAACAACAGGACATGTAGAAGTGGCCCAAATTGTCTACGATCCTTCAAAAATCACTTTCGACGATTTGCTTCAGGTTTTCTGGAAAACACACGATCCAACCACCGTTGACCAGCAAGGAAACGATCGCGGTCCTCAATACCGAAGCGTAATTTTCTACCATAACAACGAACAGAAAAAGCTCTCCGACCACTATAAAGAAGAACTGGATAAATCGCATGCATGGCCTAATCCCATTGTTACCACAATAGAACCGTTAAAGAATTTTTACGTAGCGGAAGATTATCATCAGAACTATTATAATTCAAATCGGGACCAGATGTATTGCAGGTATGTTATACAACCCAAGCTTGAAAAGTTCGAAAAAGTATTTAAAGACAAACTAAAAAAGAGTAAGAGTATGTAAAAACATAAACAAACGAATTTAAAAAGCCACCTTTTACCGGTGGCTTTTTATTTATGTCGGGTTAATAAAGATTTAAACACCCAGGTAAAAAACCGTCATTTCTGATCTTGCCCCAAAACGAAATGGAAGCGTAGTGGTACCAAATCCTCTTGAGAGATATAGAAAAGGTGCCTCTTGATTATACCACCCTTTTAAATACTTACCCGCCATCTCAGGCTGTATGGGTGCTAATCCAAAAATACATAATTGGCCTCCATGGTTATGGCCAGCAAAAATGTATTGAATATTTAGTTTATTTTCTTCCAATCTTGCAAGGTTGATCTCCTGCATCTCTTTTAAAATCGTTTCCTGCTGAAGTGGGCTATGTATTAATAGTATATGGTTTTCTTCTCTTCCAACATCCCTTATAGCTTTCGAAAACGATGGGGTTCCATTTATGAAATCATCAACACCGGTAACCATAAGCCTTTTGCCAGCAATAGTAAAAACCTTCGACTCATTTAATAATAAATCGCAATTATTTTGCGCATATAACTTTTTATAAGTGCCAATCTTAATTCGATTTTTATGGTCATGATTTCCCATAATTGCTACTTTAGGGATTGAATATCGTAGCAAGCTAAAAAATTGTTTTGCTGGTGCGTATATTCCACCCTCGTCTATAACATCCCCTGAAATCAAAATGAGGTCCGGGTTACTCTCATTAATCTTCCTTGCAAGCTTCTTATACGAAGGATCGAGGAACTTTTTAAAGTGAAGATCAGTTAAGAATAATAGCTTGAGCTTTTGGTCAGCTCCTTTTTTTCCTACTTCGAATGTTTTTATTTCAAAAAAATATTTTTCTAAAAACAGCGCATCTAAAATTGCAATTGCCGTACCTGTAATTGCTGCTATTATTAAGTTCCTTTTTGTTATAATCTTCATCTTGTGCTGATTGCTAAACTACGAATTAAAACACAGCAATGTTTTTAGCGGTACTACTGGCACACTTATTTACACGAATACCCTTAATTCTACAACTATGAAAAGTTCAACAGGAGCCACTATGAACTACAGGCCAATGCACGAAAAAACGATCGTGATCACAGGTGCATCCAGTGGAGCCGGCCGTGCAACAGCGATACAGTTTGCACGACATGGAGCAAAAATTGTTCTGGCGGCGCGTAACCTGGAGGTGTTGAATGAAGTAGAAGCAATATGCAGGGAGATGGGGGCTTTAGCACTTGCAGTACAAACGGATGTTACTGATGCTGAAGCAATGAAAACGCTGGCAGCGACTGCCGTAGAGTTTGGTGGTTCTATAGATGTGTGGGTAAACAATGCAGGTGTGCTGGCTGCTGGTGAATTTACCGAAACGCCTGTTGAAGTACATGAACAGGTAATCCGGATAAATTTGCTGGGATACATCTACGGTGCGCATGCAGTTGTTCCCTATTTTAAGAAACAACAATATGGAGTGCTTATAAACAATATCTCGATTGGCGGTTGGTTTCCCGTTCCTTACGGCGTAGGGTATTCAGCCAGCAAGTTCGGTTTACGCGGCTATTCCGAAGCCCTCCGCGGAGAATTGAGTCAATATCGTAATATCCATATTTGTGACCTTTTCCCGGCATTTTTAGATACTCCGGGAATACAGCATGCTGCTAATTATTCCGGGAAAATTCTCCGTCCTGCACCCCCAATTTATGATCCACAAAAAGTTGCCCGGTCAATTGTTTCAGTTGCTCAACATCCCAAAAAATCTGTTGTAATCGGAAGCGTCACTAATCTCCTGAGGTTTGCTCATTTTCTACTACCTGCCGTCACCCAATCTGTTACCGCAAAGGTTGTAAGTGCTTATCTTAAAAAAGCTGAGCCTGCCCCTGAAACAAGTGGAAATTTATTTGCACCCGCTAATTATGGAACAAGTATTCATGGTGGCTGGAATACAACTGCAGATCCCCAAACCCGTAAAAAAAATCTCATTACCTCCATTGCAGTAACAGGCCTGGCAACCGGAATGGTCATTTTTGGAATAGTGAAAATGAAGAAGTCCTGGTAATCTTTTGTACTCCTGCTGAATAAAGACCAGCATTTATCTATGAATGCGATTGCTTTGACCACCGTTTCCTGCATGATGAGTTCGGGGCAAAGGCGCATGCATTTAGAAACATGAAAAGCAGTTTCCGAACAAGCGGGTGAAGCCCTGTTGAAAGAATAGAAGCGCAGAGGTGGAGCCATCGAGTTTCGGTTAAAGTTATTCTGGCATAGTTGCCAAAACTCCTCTTAAAACTATATCTTCCATAAATGAAGGCTGCAACCACTAACCGCATTGTCAGTATAGACATTTTGAGAGGTTTGGTAATGGTTATCATGGCGCTTGATCATACCAGGGATTTTTTCCATAACACGGCGATGACTGCAGACCCACTAGATCCTGCAACCACCACTCCCATGTTGTACTTCACAAGATGGATTACCCATTACTGCGCGCCTACATTTGTATTTCTTTCAGGCCTTTCGGCATATCTTTCGTCGAGGAGCAAATCAATAAATGAAGCCAGCTCCTTCCTCTTTAAAAGAGGTTTCTGGCTAATTATTGTAGAAGTAACATTGGTAACATTTGGGCTAACGTTTAATCCTTTTTACAACTTTGTTATACTTCAGGTTATTTGGGCAATTGGATTTAGCATGGTTCTTTTGGGTTTGTTTGTAAGAACTTCTTATAAGGTTATACTGGCAATTGGTTTATTACTGGTTTTTGCTCACAACATTTTTGATTATATCACTCTTCCAAAAACCGGTGTAACAACTGTCATCACTACCGTTTTAATGACGACTCGTGGTGCAGTATTTCCTATAGATAAAAGTCACTTCATCGGAGCTTTTTATGCCGTTCTTCCCTGGACAGGTTTAATGTTCCTCGGGTATAGCATTGGCCCTTGGTTTAAAAAAGATTTTTCTGCAGAACGGCGAAAAAAATTATTACTAATAACCGGATCAGCCGCTATTGTTCTTTTTATTATTTTGCGTTTTGCCCGCGGTTATGGTGATCCCGGGGTGTGGAAGCCGGGTGAGCATTCTATATTCTCTTTTTTTGATACAAGTAAATACCCACCGTCTTTACAATACACCTGCATGACAATTGGCCCTTCTTTATTATTACTTGCATTTTTCGAAAACTTTCAATCTGCCTTCACAAGAGTCGTTAGTGTTTATGGGCGCGTTCCCTTCTTTTACTACATACTCCATTTCTATATTTTACACATACTGCTGGTTATACTATTTTATGCAACAGGACATACCTCAGCACAGATTTTTGATCCCCAAAGTATTTTTGCTTTCAGACCTGTACATTTTGGTTATGGGCTGCCTGTTGTTTATTTAATCTGGCTATCAGTTGTGGCACTACTTTACTTGCCGTCCAAGTGGTTCAATCACTATAAAATGACGCATCAGCAGTGGTGGTTAAGCTATTTGTAAAAAGGGCTGTGGCCCAAGCGCTTAATGCTACCCTACGGTTTTACAACCACCCCGACCGCTTGAAGAAAAAATATAAGATAATACAAAGCAAAAAAGTTGAAACAAGCACTACAGGGTAGGCATAACGCCAGTGAAGTTCGGGCATCGTCTCGAAGTTCATACCATACACTCCTGCAATCATGGTAGGTACACCAATGATTGCCGCCCAACCTGCAAACTTTTTAGAGACTTCACTTTGCGAAATGGAAGTAAGTGAAAAATTAGCTTCAAGTGCAGCGGTAACCAGGTCACGGGTAGTGTCCAGCATTTCATTTATTCTTACGGCATGATCGTATACATCTCTGAAGTAAGGACGGGTATCGTCAGGAATACGTTTTATATCAAAACGCAGTAGCCTGTTACAAATATCTATCAGTGGAGTTATTACGCGCTTTACTTCCAATAGTTCCCGCTTCAATTCATATATTCTTTGTGTAGTGCCGCGGGTTGGTTTCTTGCCAAATATTTCCTCTTCTACGTCAAGCAATTTTTGTTCAAGCGTTTCAATTACAGGAAAATACTGGTCCACAATTGAGTCCATCACAGCATATAGTGCGAACGCCGGGCCTTTGCTTAATAACTCGGGCGTGTTTTCGCACCTTGTACGCACATCTTTGTATGAAAGCGACGAGCCGTGGCGAACAGTGACAATGAAATTTTCACCAACAAAGAAATGGGTCTCACCAAAATCAATATGGTGATTTATTGAATTGACTTGTGCAGTACGTAAAACAATAAACATGGTTTCTCCGTACAACTCCAGCTTAGGTCGCTGGTGTGCATTGTGTGCATCTTCAATCGCCAGGTCATGCAAATCAAACTCTTCCTGTATCGACTTTAGCAACTCCTCCCCTGGCTCGTGCAGCCCCACCCAAACAAAGGTGTCCTTATGCAGTAAAGTCTCCCGAATTTTTGCAATGTGGATATTAGCAACACGACGGCCGTCACAATAAGCGATACAGTTTACAATGCCTTCCATAATGGCTACTTTAAACGGAGTTTAATGGTAAATAAGAATTCGCTAAAAGTATTCAATTTTTCAAGTCGAAATGGATGAAGTTGATAACTGTGGGCGCTTTAAAGCCCGCCCTTTTCGCCAACAGGCAAATGATAGCTCAATAGAATGATAAATGTTGAAGAGTGCGACGCAAGTAAAGCATCACAGAGTTACACTGCCGGGCTCAAAATAAAATCAACAAAAGGTGAGAAACACTGCTAATCCTACCCTATTAAGTTGCACTGCTAAAGTTTCTCTTGGCCCTTTAATTGTAACATTTAACAAAAAAGAATATGACAAGGAGCCTTTATAGTGTGTGTAAAAGATTGTTGATGTGCCTTAGTATAATCAGTTTCTGTCTTGCATGTAAACCTAAGGCAAATCAAAACCAGGAAGTAACTGTTATACCTATAAAAGATAGCAACCAGATTTATAGTTATGCATCAGAAGATAGCAAAGACTCTGTACGTTTAACCATACCTAACCATCCTTTAAGAAATGAGAAAGATCTTGACGTGATAATGGAACAGATCGGAAACGCAAAGGTTGTTTTGTTAGGTGAGGCTACACACGGAACCGCAGAATTCTACACCTGGCGTACCGCAATTTCTAAAAGATTGATACAAGAAAAAGGATTTGATTTCATCGCCTCGGAAAGTGAATGGGCCGATTCGTATCGTGTAAATAATTTTATTAAAGGCGGCAAAAAAGATAGCGCTGCGGCAGTAGAACTTTTAAAGGAATACAATCGTTGGCCGACGTGGATGTGGGGAAACTATGAAATAGCTTCGCTGGTTAGCTGGTTAAACAGTTATAACCAGTCGAAACCGATAGCAGAAAAAGTCGGCTTTTTTGGGCTGGATGTGTATTGCTTATGGGAGTCAATGAGCGAAGTAATGCCATACTTAAAAGGCGCAGCACCTTCTGTGGTGAAAGCAGCAAATAAAGTACATGCATGTTTCAAACCTTTTAATGCCGATGCTGAGCAATATGCAATGGCAGTTGCTAAAATGGAAGATGATTGCCGGGTAGAAACTACGCGCTTTTGGCAATCAGTTAAAAAGCTTACGGAAGACAAAACAACAAAAAATGAGTCTGATTTTGTAATGGAGCAAAATGCCTTAGTGGCACTAAATGGCGAACGTTACTACCGCACCATGGTTACGGACGGGGCTGAGTCTTGGAATATTCGAGACAGGCACATGACGGAAACATTAAAGCGATTATTGTCTTTTCACGGTCCTAATTCTAAAGCCATTGTATGGGAACACAACACCCATGTTGGCGATGCCCGATACACTAACATGGCGGCAAGCGGGGAAGTAAATGTTGGTCAGCTTGCCAGAAAAGAATTTGGCGAGAACAACGTTTTTATTGTTGGCAGTGGCACTTACCACGGGACTGTAATTGCAGCGGAAGGCTGGGGTAAGCCAATTAAAAAAATGGAAGTGCCAAAAGCTCAACAAGGTAGCTGGGAAGAAATATTACACCAACTCGGCGGCACCGACAAGATCATTTTGTCGAAAGACATTAGTGAGAATAAATTTTTCAAAAAGTCCATCGGGCATCGGGCTATTGGTGTAGTCTATCATCCCGATGAAGCCCAATTTCCCTACTTTGTTCCTTCCATAATACCAAAACGCTACGATGCATTTATTTTTATCGATTATACAAATGCCTTGCACCCGATAGATATAAAATTGCGGAACGAGCCACCGGATTTGTATCCTTCCGGCACTTAAAACCCTTAATGCATTGTTTTGCATGTAGAAGACTTCATGGTAATCATCATTTCATTGATTCTGGATTTCTATGTACCAAACTTAAAAACTACCATTAAACTTTGTTGCGTCGCACCCTTGTACAACCAATTTGCTACTGAGCCCCTCACCAATTATTACCGACGTTTCATTACTTGTTACTACATTCTCCCGATCGGCCACCGAGATACAACAAGGAGCTTATTGTTTAGGTTTAAGCAACTGTTGTTCTTTTTCGCAGTTCAAATTTTTTATGCCACAAGAAATACGATAAAAATAAAAAGCCAATTGGCAGCACCATGAAAAGAACGGCTGTGTGAAACCCATAAGCAGCGATTGCAGAATATGTCGCTCCCACTAAATCAAAAAATAATCCTGCATATGCCCATTCCTTTAATCTTGTAAAACCAGGAATTAATATTGCAACCACCCCTAATAGTTTTGCTACACCAATAAAAGGGATGAAATATTTTGGATACCCTAAACCCGTAACCATTGCTACTGCATCAGGAGCTACCAGTATATCAGGAATAGCAGAAAATAACATGAAAGCTGCAAAAATTGCGGTAATAATCCAGTAAGTAATGTTGATCTTTTTCATCTTACAATTTATTGAAAAATTATCTCAATGCTATCCGGTTATATATTATCCTGCTGCGTTTTGTGCTCTATGTCGAAATATTTCTTCTCTTTCTTCCAGCCTATTGGTAGTGTATGTTTTTGGTACAGCATTTTTTTAAATCATTCTTTTGACTTAAAGTTATTGTGAAGTCTATACTATTATTAAGTTTTGTGCTCCTTGTGTCTTCTTTGTAAATACACAAAACACTATTAAGTTATACAGTGATCCAATCTTATAAGACATGTAAGCCCCATTAGATAGATTTGTGGTGAACGGAGGAATAAAATGGAGTCTTTAAACAGTGTCGCAAAAAATTAAACACAAGAAAAAAGTTATTTATTTCTAAGCTTTCTTATCTCTTTATTAATCTCACTAATAGAGTCCATTAAAGCTCTATTTTGATCTTTTAAAGTATCAATTTTTCTTAAGAGCTCTTCATCGCGTATTTGTGATCTTCCTTCCGGAGATGACTCCCGTCCACAAGCAACCGACAGCAGAATTATTGAAATAACTGAAAATTTCTTCATTTTTAGTACTTAAACACCTATAGAAAGGTACCAGATAAAAATTGAAGAAACAAGGATGCGTGGCCTCTGCACTTTTTAAGAGATGTATTGTCTTAGCGACCCAATGGCACCTTTAGAGATTGCAGCTGGAAAAAGGGATGAAGAATGTGCCCTATTTTAATAACTATACAGTTTTACCACTACTATATTACCATTTGCATCTGTCACTGTTTCGCTCGTCAATCTTTTTAAATTATCGAAAGTATAACTATGGGTTAAAACTAAGTTCCTTGATCCTGAATAGGTGGAAGTTTGAATCAGGTTGGTATTTCGACTGAAAAAATTCAATCCTATATTAAGATTGAATGGAAGATTAGTATACTGATAAGCAATTTGGTTATTATTAGTATTGTATTCTTTAGTAACGTTTCCATTAGTATCATATTCCGCAGTGGTTGTATTTTTCAATACTGAACGAGTATTCACAATGTCATATTCCCTTACCTGAACTAATAACCTGTTTACATTATATATGTACTTTTCGCTAACAGTATCTTTTCTATCATAATTTATCTCAACAAGGCTATCTACTAAATTTAGATTATTGAGATAAAAGATTTGACGAGTGGATAATGTACTTCCTTTAAAAAAATCCATTGTAAAGGTGTTGTCTCCATTATATTGATAAATAAATCGGTTACTGCCGGTAACTGAAATCTTACTTACAAGCCTGCCCTGGGCGTCGTAACTGAAATTATATTCCTCTGATGTATTCCCCCGCTTTTCAACATATTTTTTAACAAGGAAGGAAGTAGTATCTTTTAAAGCACTATCTACTACAGGTCTTTGGGCAGTGTCTATATTGGGAGTAATTATTAAAAGTGTATCTCTGGCTCTCCCGCCCTCAAACGAATATTCTTTTGCACATGATTGAAACAGTACAAAAACCACTAAAATTATAAATAATCTTTTCATAGGTCCCTACAACAAAAGCCAAAAATAATACAGATTGTTTAAATATTCATTAGACCTTTTTTTGTTTAAAAAGGCTGCAATACCTCTATACTTTACGAGTACCTCTTTGCATTTGTTTAATAGCTGCCGTTTAAAGAAAGATGTAGCAGTTGTACGACAATTCGTTGAGATAAAATTTCATTGTCATCAATGTTTGAGATTTAGGGTAACGCTGCGAAAACTTTTAAGAACAAATTCATCTAAAATTCCTGGCTTCAGGGAAAAGCTTTTCCTGTGCATTCTCCCTAACCTGGCTTCTTTTGTTTAGTGCTGGAGGAATTGATGCCCCAGCCCTAAAGGGAGGAGGGAGATGTTCGGCCTTTGAAGGGAGGGGAGAGATTTTATCATTTGCAGGAGTGAGTTTGCGCAGCAGTTTTGATAAATCGAAACAACGTTTTACGATTACATGTATTACTTCACCTTGCACCTGTAAATGTCCTTCGGCCATTATTAACCTTGATTGTAAAATCTCTTTTCGATATTCATCAAAAAGGTTCTGAAAAATGACAAGGTTTGCAACCCCAGTTTCATCTTCAATGGTCATAAAACAAATACCCCCTGCAGTACCAGGTCTTTGACGAACCAACACAAGTCCGGCTACTTTTACTGGCTGTCCATTTTTTGCAGTGGCAAGTTGACTGGTTGACAAAATGTGGAGCTGTTGCAACTTCTCGCGGACGAAACTTACAGGATGAGCTTTTAACGAAAGTGAGGTGGAAGCGTAATCATGCACTACATGTTCTGCAGTTGTCATTTGAGGCAGTGATATGTCTTCAAGTTTTTCATCTGCCGACGGTTGTCCTGTAAACATTGCTACCGGTTTATCCTTTGTGGAGACTTCCCATAAAGCCTGGCGGCGATCAAGGTTCATCGATCTAAATGCATCTGCATCTGCGAGTTTTTCCAATGCAGCATCCGACAAGCCAATCATTCGTAAATCTTGTATGCTCTCATATTTCTTTTCTCTTGCCGAAACCAGTAAATCCATGTCTTCTTCGCGTATTCCTTTTACTTGCCTGAAGCCAAGGCGAAGAGCCCCCTCACTTCGCTTATCAACTTGCCGGGAAGGAGGCATTTCAAGCTTATTATCCCAATAGGAATAATTGATATCTACAGGCATTACTTCAACATCATGTTTGCGGGCATCAATTACAATTTGTGCAGGTTGGTAAAAACCCATGGGCATGCTATTGAGTAACGCACAGGCAAACACATCGGGGTAATAACATTTAAGCCACGAAGAAACATACACTAGTAATGCAAAGCTGGCCGCATGGCTTTCGGGAAAGCCATAACTTCCAAAGCCTTCCAGTTGTTTAAATACACGTTCTGCATATGCTAAACTATAGCCCCTTTCAGTCATACCGTTGATGAGCTTGCTATGAAACTTAGAAACCCCTCCTTTCATTTTAAAGGTTGCCATACTTCGACGCAGTTCATCCGCTTCTGCAGGCGTAAAGCCTGCTGCAACGATTGCAATTTTCATCGCTTGCTCCTGAAAGAGGGGCACTCCTAAAGTGCGTTTCAATATTTCTTCCAATTGAGGGGAAGGATACTCTACCTTTTCTTCGCCATTTCTACGTCGCAGATAAGGATGTACCATATCTCCCTGTATTGGTCCGGGACGAACAATAGCCACTTCAATCACCAGGTCGTAAAACACTCTCGGCTTCAATCGCGGCAACATACTTTGTTGGGCACGGCTCTCAATCTGGAACACACCAATTGTATCAGCATGACAAATCATTTCATACACCTTTGGATCATCCTGGGGAATATTGGCTAAAGTGAGATTAAGGCCATAATGTTCTTTAGCAAGGTCGAAAGCTTTTCTTATACAGGTAAGCATGCCCAAAGCAAGCACGTCCACTTTCATAAATCCCAATGCATCAATATCATCTTTGTTCCATTCTATGCAGGTCCTGTTTTCCATACGGGCATTCATAATTGGGCACAAGTCTGAAAGTTTGCCATTAGTAATAACAAACCCACCTGTATGCTGACCCAACTGCCTGGGGAAACCCATAAACTCTTTGGTAAGTTGCAATACCTTTTGCAGGTGTTTATTCTGGGGGTCAAAGCCTTGTTCAGCAATCCGTTTCCCTTCGAACCATTCATCTGTAAATTCCCAGATAGCACTTGACAAACGATTGATCGTGTCAACAGATAAACCCATTGCTTTGCCTACATCTCTTATGGCTCCTTTTTGATGTTGTTGTGTTACTGTGGCAACAATAGCCGCACGGTCCCGACCATATTTCTGATAGATGTATTGAATAACTTCCTCCCGTCGTTCATGTTCAAAATCTACATCAATATCAGGTGGTTCGTTGCGGGCAGAAGAAATAAAGCGCTCAAACAACAAATCAAACTTTGCAGGATTAACAGAGGTCACACCAAGGCAATAACAAACCGTTGAGTTGGCAGCAGAACCTCTTCCCTGGCAAAGAATACCTTGGCTACGGGCAAAGCGAACGATGTCATACACGGTAAGAAAATATGCTGCATAATTCATCTTCTCGATAAAATCCAGCTCATATTTGATTGCCTCCTTTGTTTTCACTGGAATGTCTTCTCCAAACTTTTCTTTGGCGCCTTCCCATGCCAGGTAGGTAAGTTCCTCTTGCGGCGTTCGTCCTTCGCTTGTTAATTCCTCAGGATACTCATATTTCAATTCATCCAACGAAAACCTGCAGGCTTCCGTCAACTCCTGTGTCTTCTCGATTGTACCAGGGTATTGCCTAAAAAGACGAAGCATCTCGTCGCTGCGTTTCAGGTATCGTTCAGCATTGGGATGTAAGCGAAAACCTGCATTATAGATCGTACATTTTTCACGAATGCATGTCATCACATCCTGCAACTGCCTTCGGGATGGTGTGTGATAATGCACATCATTGGTCGCAACAATAGGTATAGCTAGTTCGTTTGACAACTGCTCAAGCCGGTATAAATACTTGTTGTCATTTCCCTGGTAGCGGCGCGATGCTGCAATATATAAGTCCTCTTTAAAAGCTTCCTTATATTCCTTTAAAGCCGTTTCAAACGATGGGTCAAACTCAAATGCCTCGTTCAATTCATCAGGTGGTAACGCAACAAACTTTACCCCCTTAGCATACTTCAATACATCTGGTTTATATAAATGACACGCTCCTTTCTCTGCCCGCGTATTCCCTAACGTCAATAAATTGCTGAGTTGAGAGTAAGCGGCTTTATTAGTGGGATATGCCAATAAGCTTGGACCATCGAGCAAGTCTAACCTGCAACCCACTACTATTCTTATTCCCAATTTTTTCGCAGCAGCATGTGCCCGTACGATCCCTGCAAATGTATTTCGGTCTGTTATTGCTATTTCCTTATATCCATAAGCCGCCGCCTGCTCAACCAATTCTTCCGGGTGAGAGGCTCCGCGTAGGAAAGTAAAATTGGTGGTTACCTGTAGTTCTGTGTACATTTTTTTCTTTTGGTCACCCACATTTGAATATAATTCGACATTGTTGTGTCACTCACTGCAACTGTAGATATTCTCTTTTACTTTTTTTATTTGCATCACTCTCCTAGCAAATGAAACTTCAAGTCTGCAACTATAACCCGCTTTTCTTTTCAAAGCAGCCCTATGCTCAGCTTGTCACTTTAAGCTAAGTGCTACTTTGGCTTCAACATTTGGTTTTCATGCCTATTCTTTTTTTATCCTCTAAAAATGAAACAGCGCCGAAAAACAGTCAAAGCATCAAGGCCTCACTGTCCTTCACCACAGCAGTACAAAAGCATTGAAATACCAATTCCGAAGACGGGCTGTTTCCTTTTCGGAGGCCTTTTTTTGTTTTGGAGGGCAAGCAAAAAAGAAAATATTCTAAAGAAAAATTATAGAACAAATGCTTGCATACTTACCTATGCCCAGGTAGTTTCTTTTTAAAAGAAAGTCCTGGGTGCTGCTTGTCACTTTCTTTTCCTTGATGAAAAGAAAGTAACCAAAGAAAAATCAAGAAAGGAACGAAACAGCCCGTTCCTTTCATTGTTCGTTGATTAAGCGGTTGTGCTACTGTGGCTTCAACAGCTGGTTTTTATGCCTTATCTTTTTTGTCTTCTAAAATGAAACAGAGCCGAAAAACAATCAAAGCATCAAGGCTCAAATGTTCTTCACCACAGTACTACAAAAGCCTAATAGAAATACCCCTGCCGAAAACGGGCTGTTTCGTTTTCGGCGGCCTTTTTTTGTTTCTTTTTTGGGCAAGCAAAAAAGAAAATATTCTAAAGCTGAATTGAAGAAAAAATGTTTGCATCGTACCGAAAGCGACCAACAAATTTTGCATACAGGCCAAGTTGAAGCTATACTAAGGAATACTAATTTTGATGGAATGAACGAACAACATAATCCCTGGACGATTTTAAGCAAAAAAGACATTTACAATAACCCCTGGATAAGCATTGCAGAATTTGATGTACTAAATCCAGCCGGAGGAAAAGGGATTTACGGCAAAGTGCATTTTAAGAATAATGCGATAGGAATAATTGTTTTGGATGACGAGTTGAACACGTACCTGGTTGGTCAATACCGTTTTCCATTAAATAAGTATAGCTGGGAAATACCTGAAGGTGGCGGGCCATTAGGAATAGACCCGTTAGAATCGGCTAAAAGGGAACTAAAAGAAGAAACCGGGCTTGTTGCTGAAGAGTGGACAAAGCTTTTAGATCTTCATTTATCCAATTCTGTAACTGATGAATATGGTTGCATTTTTCTTGCAAGAAGTTTAAAGCAGGAAGAAGCGATGCCGGAAGAAACTGAACAATTGGTGGTTAAAAAAGTTTCTTTTGAAGAAGCTTACCAAATGGTTGAAAATGGAACGATCACGGACTCACTAGCAGTAACAGCCATACTAAAAGTTCGGATTTTATTGCTGGAAGGGAAGTTGAAATAAAAAGCAGGGTAAATAGCCACGGCAATTAAGATTCTTGAAATAGGATTAGCACTTGAGTTATTTGACCACCAACATTTCTTCCGGTTGTGATAGGGCGGTCACTACTCCGCCAACAGCACCCATTGCTATAAAGGTATTTCTTGCGTTAGTGTTGTTAGCGAAGCCAAAAATCCAGGGAGCAGCTAAGGAAAAAAGACTTACGGCAACGTCTAGTGCGAGGTGAGCTTTAAACGGTAGTACTTTATAAACGCCCCACTCTGCCCTTGTAAGCATAGTCGCTCCTAATACACCTACACCTACTACACGGCAAACAGTTTGCGCCTTTTGTTCATCTTCAAAACCCATGATCTGGGGTGCAGCAAACATTAGGGGAGCGTACGCGTAATCCGCAACTCCATGCATCTGCCGGCTGATTGGCTTCTTCATCGTATTACTTTTTTTAATCAAGTACAATTTATAAGCCAACCCGAAGAATGATACAATGCGCAGAGTGCAATAACTTTAGTAGGGTCTACAACCCATGTTTGCTACACATTTCCCTGATAAACTGTAAACCTTTTTCAGCAATATCCCAGGGTTTCGAATATTCGCGCCAAACGCCTATCGAATTGGCAAAATCAGGATCGTTCCGTGAAAAAGCTTCAATAGTGAGCCAACCTTTGTAGTGCATATTTGCCAAACCGGAAAATGCATCATCAAAACGCACCTGCCCGTCGCCGGGTGTTCCGCGATCATTTTCACTGATGTGTACATGAGCCAGTACAGGAGCAATAGTTAGGATGGCGCCGCTGAAACTCTTTTCTTCAATATTCCCATGGTGTGTATCAAACATCGCCTGCACATTTGGAAGATCGACAGCTTTTACCAGGCGTAACAACTGTTGCATTGTATTACACAAATAGCACTCGAAACGATTTAAAGCTTCTAATGCAAGGGTAATATTGGCCTGCGCAGCATACTCGCCTGCAGCACGCAATACTTCTGCGCCCCATTCGTACTCCTGGTCTTCCGGAGCACGTTTGGCGAAATGTGCATGGGCAGAATGAAAAGGACCACAAAGTATTGGAGAATTCAAATCATGAGCGCGATCAATTGCCCACTTAATTCTGTCAAGGGCTTTAGATCGAACAGAAGGTTGATTGCTAATGGGGTTTTCATCTTTACCAACCACAAAAACGGTTGTTACGCCTAAACGAAGGTCTCTTGTATATTCTCCCATCCATTTATAAGCAGCGTCTCCGGGAGCACCAATGAAGAACTCTACACCATCGTATCCTATCGTTTTAAGCCGCTCGACTACGGGTTTTAAATCATCTGAAATGACCGCTGACCAGGCTAGCACATTAAATCCTATATTATTCATGGATGGAAGATTTTAATTAAGATCTATAAGTTTGATTCGTGAAATGATGGCGGGTGAGCAACCGCCACTGTATGTTGAATAAAGAAAAAAAGTACAAGAGTGCGACGCAACGGATGCAACATAGTATTAATGAAGAATGGCTACCATAAATACTACCAGGTTCAGCTATCTATTGCCGGTATGGCACGCTAATATCCATTTTTCCAGCCCACTTTTTAGGAATCGGTTTTCCTGCAGCCCAGTGTATGGCATTGATGACAAGGCGTTGAAAAGGCTCCTGACTAAAGTCTTCAGGATGACCAAGAGTGGTTATGAAAAATTTTGCACCATAACTATTCTTTCCTGTCCAGGCAACCGGCTGATCGGTTGCATCTTTTTTATCGGGATTAATAGGGTGACCGGTCAACAGCCACGTAGAGCCTTTTGCAGGGTAGTCTGGCAGAACTTTGTACAGCCATGAACTTGCATGAAAATTATTACCGACACCTGTTAGAATGGGATTTTTAGAGGCTTCGGGAATAATGGTAACATCCGTAGTAGACTTATGCCCGTAGTGTGTGTGATTGGCTTTGCCGCCCCATCCAGGAGGGGCATTAAAAACGAGTTCACCAAAAGAATTCCATTTTTCCAACTCGTGTCCTTTAGGGTAGTTGAAAGCATGCGTTGTTGTACGGAAACCCACCACAGGTTTACCTGTTTTAAGGTAATCTTCAATATACTTTACCTGGTTAGCGGGCAACCTGCGCCAGCGTAAAAAGAATACAGCAACATCGGCCTCTTTTAAAGCTTCTAAACCAGGAATATTCTCTTCGGAATTATGATCAGGGAATGCTTTAAGAAATTTCGTTTGAAAGCCGTAATTCTTTTCGAGCTCTGCAGCAACTAACGGAAGGGTGGCCTCTCCACTGTACTCATGATCGCCGGTAACAAATATGATTGTGGGCTTTTTAGCACTGGCATTTTTCCTGTTTTGTGCGCACGAGCAAAAGCTGGCAGCCAGTAAAAAACACAGCAAAAAACATCCGGTTGTAGCTCTTAATTTTTTCATTGAAGTTTATATGATTGGCAAGCTTAGTGAAGCCCTTACGATTATAAATTAGTCTTCTCCATTGGATGCTGTTTGAGCAGCTCGGAAGGTGAATAGAACCCTGTTTTATTTTTGGTTGCGGCCCTCACTTGTTTTACACGGTCGGGGGAAACGGCAGGGGCTTTATTTCCAAAGGAATTTCTTATATAGGTTATTACAGCAGCTACTTCGTCGTCTTTAAGCATGCCACCGAAAGGTGTCATTGGTACCTGCCCTGAATACTTGACCCCCTGAACTTCCATAGGTCCATATAATCCTTTTAAGACAATTTTTATTAACCTGTCCTGGTTACCCAACACCCAATTGTTTGCGGTGAGAGGTGGAAAGCCTGATGCAGTAAGACCTTTACCATTGGGTTGATGGCAGGTACCACAAAAACCGTCGCGATTGTAAATAGCCCGTCCTTTATTGTGTAGTTCAAGGTCTGGTCCTTTTAAGTCGGTTTTAGCAAATGCTTCTTTTTTTGGTGGAACCTCACGATTGTTTAGATGTGCCAGCGCTGTTTCGTAAGAAGGTTGCATCCATTCATCTAACGGCTTTTTGGCTGCTTCTGCTAAAACTGCCAGCCCCTTTGTTTTGTCAAGCCACGAAGCTGCTACGATTGCTTCAAGGCGAACCCGGCCGTGAACATCTGCCGCCGCTTGTGCAAGCAGGTTAGCCTGATCTGCTACCTGGTGTCCCGTGTATCGAACCACCCTTACTGCTGCTGCCCTCGCCCGGTAATCCTTCGCTTGTAGTAGTTGGCGAAGTAGTTTCTGATCTACCTTGTTTAAGCCCCATGTTACCCATAGCGCTTCAAGCAAATTATGTTCGTATCCCGAATCATTTTTGTCGAGTTTGGCTAACCATGCATTGAGATGAGAAAGCACGTCAGAGGAAGGACGGCCACGTAGCTCGCGGCGAGTGCGGTAGCGGGTGCGATATTCGGGAAGTTTTAAATTATTCAGTAATTCATCTATAGCAGCCCCCTCTATTTTTGCAGGCTTAACCAATGGACGTGAAGGATAAGTAATGCGATAAATTCTTCCTTTAGCATGATCGCGCAGCGGATCGCGTGCATTGTGTTGCATGTGCCCGATAAGCACGTTGTGCCAGTCCACCACATACAATGAACCGTCAGGTGCAAACTCCATATCGACAGGACGAAAGTTTTTATCTTCAGAAACCAACAAGTCCTGCCGGTGCCTGCTCTTGTATCCGGTACCATCGTCCTGAAGCGTGTGTTGTTTGGTGCCTAAAAAGCCAATTGTATTGTTGATTAAAAAGTCGCCCTGCACGTCATCAGGAAAGTGACGACTTGAGATAAACTCTAAGCCGGATGTTGGTCGTACCCGGTGTTTTTCTTCAATTAGGCTGACTGATCTCGGCGTAGCCACACCATATCTTGACTTCACTGTTCCCGGCATCATCCAGCGAACATCGGGGCTTGAGGTTTCAGCAAAAAGGTTTTGCCCCCAATCATCGAATGCAATTCCCCAAGGATTCGGTATAGACAGTTGTGCTGTCCGTTCAAGTTGACGGCGTTGCGGATTGTAACGGTAGAAACCACCGTTAGTAGCACGAACGGGACCATAAGAGGTTTCAACGTTTGTATGCAGAAAAACGCCTTCACCCATATAAATAGCACCAGACGGATCTACGGTATAAGCATGATGTGCATGATGAGTATCGTGATCATCAAAACCACTTAACAGTATTTCTTTGGTATCTGCTTTATCGTCGCCGTTTGTATCTTTTAAAAGAACAAAGTTGGTTCCCTGTGACAGATATACTCCTTCGGCAGCAAGTTCGAAACCAACCGGAAGATATAAGCCGTCAGCAAAAACAGTTGATTTATCTGCCTTACCGTCTCCATTCGTATCTTCTAAAATAATGATCTTATCATCAGGCTTTTTATCGCCCGGCTTCCAGGCAGGATAAGTAGGCATGGTGGTTAACCACAAACGCCCCCTGTTATCGAACGATAGCTGGTTTGGTTTGGCTAACTCAGGGAACTCCTTTTCTGAAGCAAACAGTTCTATTTTATAACCGGGCGCTACTTTCAGCTTGCTTAAGGCCTCGTCTCCATACAAGTATTCGGGGCTGCCATTCTTATCAGGGTTATAATTTGTTTTCACTGGTGGAAGTACAATTGTCTTTGCGTCTGCAGCTGCCACATCCATCTTTTCTCCTTTGGCAGCTTTCCATATAGACGTATCTCTGATCGCTGTCATTTGCCTGATTTTGACCAACTCTGCAGGATAGTTGTCAGGTCCAAAAGGATCGAACCTACGGCCAAAGACGTGAACCCCGTTTGGAATCTTCAGATCGTTGTGCCACATCCAGTTTTTTTCCATCACCGCTGCATGAACCAGGTTTCGCTGAGCTTCTGCTGCCCTTGAAACTTTGCCAAAAATTTGATCTGTTAGTAATGTAGAAAATTTGGCATAGCCGGCATCGGTAAGTTGAGAACCGTCTATCGTTAATGGCTCTTTAGCTGCATCGAACCACTCTTTTGTGGGAGCAAAAGCATCTACAAAGTGAACCTTATTTTTGCTGGCCACTTCTCTCATAGCTGCAGTATAAAGGGCAAGATTTATATTCTCCTGTTTGCCACTGGGAAGATCCCACTTGTGCGAAAGATTTTCGAATGCGATAGGCGATACAATGGCAAGCTGCGGAGGAGTAACGCGATTGTATTTTTGAGTTAATGTGTGTTTGATAAAAGCATCTAATTCTGCTTTATAGTTCGCCAGGCCTTCTTTACCCTGGAAAGATTCATTATAGCCGAAGAAAGCAATTACAATATCGGCCTTATGATTGCTATTCCACTGGTCGGGTGTTTCATAGAACCCCTGGCTGTCTGAGTTTCTTGCCAGTTCGGTTTGAAATTTTTCAGCTCCGGGAAATGCCCAGGGCGATACCCGGCCTGAATGAGGTCTGAAACCCGGCGTGTTTCCACCGTCACACATATTACGGATGTAAAGCAAACTATCAGGATACCTTAAGTGCATTTCAGTTTCAAAATGGCCAAAGTTCATCATACGCGATCCAAGGTTATTACCTACTAAAATAATGTGTGATCCTTTTTTTAGTGTTAAGCCCGGGGGGTTGGATGGTGTAAAGTAGAAGGAAGCAAAGGCAATGGTGAGAATAATAAGGATTTGAAATACGACTCTAACATTATCCTTTATTCGGGTAAAAAGCATTCGTTAAATTTTATAACTGGTTATTTACAATAAGTTGGCACGTAGAAGGAAGGAAATCAAAAGTGAAGTTTTCCTTCTTTGAGATGTGGCAGCTTCGAAATCAAATCTAAAAGTTTTACAGTTATTAACCAAAGCGGAAAAATGGAGCTTTAAAGTTGTTTTGATCATTAGTGTATAAAAGCATAAGTGAGTGACACAACAATGTTGAATAATGGGCAAAGCTTGCCAAAAAAAAACGCCCGCTTCTAATGTAGCAGTACCATGAATATTATAAGAGCATCGTAATTACTGTATTTTTACAACTATCTAAAAACCTCTTGTTTTGAAAATAACGCACACACAAATTTACCGTTATAGCATTCCTATGGTTCCTTTTGCTATAGCAACAGGAACCATGCAGTCAGCTCAAAATGTTTTTATAAGAATATTTACAGATGAGGGAATTTACGGGGCAGGCGAGTGCTCAGCTTTCCCTTATATAACAGGTGAAACACAAAACACCTGCCTTGTTATGGCAAGAGACTTTGCGGCTTTATGGAAAGAAAAAGACGCACGGAATATTGAAGACAGGCTGAAGGAATTAGATGCCTTTGCCGCAGGTAATTCAACTATTAAAAGTGCTTTTGATATGGCGCTTTACGACTTAGCAGCAAAGGCGGCCAATGTTCCGTTATACAAATATTTAGGAGGCGAAAAACGAACCATTGAAACAGACATAACAATTGGTATAGGGCCGGTTGAAGAAATGGTTGAAAAGGCAACACAGTTTGAGGAGCAGGGAGCCAATATTTTAAAAGTAAAGATTGGTAAAAATGCATATGAAGACATTGAAAAAATAGGCCACATCAGGCAGGCTGTAAAACCAGGAACGCTTATTAGGGTTGATGCAAACCAGGGTTGGGTGTATGAGGATGCAGTATTTGCATTACAGGCGTTGGATCAATTTGACATAGAATTTTGCGAGCAGCCAATGCGCACATGGTACGATGATTATTTACCTGAGCTTTGCCACAACGCGGCAGTACATGTAATGGCTGATGAAAGCTGCTACAATCATCACGACGCAAGAAGACTCATAAAAACAAAATCGTGCGACTCGATAAATATAAAACTGGCAAAGTCTGGTGGAATAGCAGGCGCTTTGAAAATACATCGGCTGGCTGAAGAGGCGGGCATACCATGCATGATAGGCGGAATGCTTGAAAGCCGCTTTGCCCTGACTGCAAACCTTCATTTTGCATGGGCCAGCCAAAACGTGCAGTACTACGATCTTGACACTTGCTTGTTGGGCCACCTGGAAGATCCTGTTGTTGGTGGTGCTACTTATAATAAATACGTGCTCGACTGCCCCGATGCTCCTGGAATAGGTGCTGATGTGGATGAAGCTTTTTTAACCCGTTGCGAGCATTGGAAGGTTTAAAAGTTATTAAATGTATATTTAGCTTCCAACCAAAACGAAAGCAATATGAAAATGTACCTCGAGCTCTGGAGAGCTAAAGCAGCATGGAAAGATCTTTCAAAAGAAGAAAGAGGCAATTACATGAATTTACTAGGACCGGCCATTCAGCAGCTGCTGGATAATGATGTAAAAATTATTAGCTGGGGCGTTAACGACTCATCAACTTTTAACAGGGCCGATTATGACTTTTTCGCTGTATGGACTTTCCCTAATGATGAAGCCGCACAAAGCTTCGAAAAAATGGTAGATGGCGCAGGATGGTACAATTACTTCGAGCAGGTAAATGCAAAGGGAGATTCATCCACTCCACAGGAAGTAATCGGGAAGATGATTGATATGTAAAACCAGTAGATAGGCAAAATTCATGTTAGTAAAAATGAAAGCACCAGGCGAAGTGATAACTTTTCAGGTGGCGTCTATCGGCCTTTACCATCTGACTAATCACCCAACTTAGGCACGAAAATAACATTACCTGGTCTTTCATTTTTACTCTCAATTAATCTAATTGCTCAAAAAGACCCGCTGCCTTCCGGCCCAAATAATTGTAGCAAAGCAATAGTGTAAAATGCTGCAGGCTTCGAAAGAAGACAGGTATTAATGGCGCTACACCCGATCTTACAAATCTCTAAATTCATACAACTACCTTGCTGCCCGGCATCGGCGGTCGGGCGACGACCAACCCCAGCCGGCGGCGTAAATCGTTAGCCAACAGCAACAATTTGGGATGCAGCCCGAATAGTTTTCCTAAGTTTCAATTTCTTTTATGTCAAGCTCCGGCTATTCACCTTTTCATTACTTGCCGGGTTCATTTGGTAGGTAAGAATATCTCCGTTTTTCATCACCTCTAAAATCCGGTAGCCCCTATACGCCGTTCCCCAACTCCCCGAAACATGCGAATCAAAAAAGTATAAGCGATTGTTCTTTTCTTTTACATTATCCTGGTCGTGGTCATGCCCATGAAACACTGCTTTAAGGTTTGCCTGTTTGTTAAACATATCTACTACTTCCGGACAATCAATTCCATTTTCCGTCCATTTAATGGGGGTAATGTGCATAAACACAAACAGCTGCTTGTGCTGCTCGTACTGTTTCAATAACTGCCTTGTTTTTTCAACTTCAGGACTTACATAAGTACCTTTTGCGTCTGCCGTATTCAGCACGACAAACCCAATTCCTTTTTTTTCAAATCCGAAATCCCAACCATAGTTCCATGTTTGTTTCCAGCTCTCTTCGTCCGTCTTATCATGGTTGCCGTGGGTAACATAATAAGGCATTTTCAGTTTATCCCAGGTGTCTTTAACTGGCTTTATAAACGCTGTATCATCATGAATCAAGTCGCCATTTACACAGGTAAAATCTACTCCCCGCTCCGCATGTTCAGCATTTATCCACGAAATCATTTCTGCATGATTCGCTTCAAAGGCGGTTTGGGGTTGCCCAAAATGTCCGTCTGAAGCTATCGCCACCCGCAGTTTAATTTTGTCTTTTGACGGAAGCACAAAGTTGCTTCCCCCAAATGCCTGCATCTTATTCCCCGCTCCTATCCACACTGCGCCTGTTAATGCTATTTTCAAAAACCGTCTTCGCTCCTGTTGCATAAAAGAATTTTTTCACTCAATAATAATATTTCTCCAATCCAACATCAAATTAAACCAATTGTTGAATCTTCATTTAGTAATCTGCAAATAATGGTAAAAATTATGAACCGGGCATTTCGATTACATTATTCTTTTGTTGCGTCGCACCCGTGTACTCTATTTCATTATTGCACATAAAACGGTGCAGTCCCTTATAGTCTTTTTTGGTTTCGCTGCTGTTCGAATTTTTATAAGAATTTATAATATCTTCAATAAAACAATTGAGACTTTTTTCTGCTCAAAAAGAAACCCGATAGAACGTGCTATTTGCCTATTTGATGCAGACTTTTCCTAAAACCTTTTATTTTGGAAAGAAGAAGCTTTGTAAAAACAGTTACTCTCTCGGCGGCCGGAGCCGCCTTTGGTTCATCCCTCTTTGCCAGGCCAGCAAAAAATCCATTAGGCGTACAAGTATGGACCATTCGTGAATATCTAAAAAAAGACCTTGTGGCATCACTGTCTAGGCTAGCCAAACTAGGGTATACTGAACTTGAAGTCTTTGATTACGATGGCACCTATTGGGGCAAGAGCCCTAAAGAATTCAACAAGATTTGTAACGACCTTGGCTTAACCGTTATTAGTTCTCACTACTTCACAGGCAGGCATGGCAATACCAAAGGAAGTTTAAAAAACGGCTGGGACAAAGCAATTGATGATGCTGCTGCAATGAACATCAAGTATATGATTTGTGCCTGGTTGTATAAAGAAGAGAGGGAGAACCTTGATCTTTATAAAGAGCTTGTTGACATGCTAAACAAAGCAGGCGAGGCTTGTGCTAAGTCGAAAATACAGT
>NZ_JAOQAH010000036.1 GCF_025963695.1 Segetibacter sp.
TATTGATAAAGGAAAACTTGGTGTGCAAACAGGCGAAGGGTTTTATACCTATCCCAATCCAGCCTATGAAAGCGCCAACTTCTTAAAGCAATAAATGTAACACCAGAAGAGCCAGCGAACGTACAACCGTGTGTTTATTAAATTGCGGCGCGACATTACGCATTCAACTTTAAATCACTATTTTTCTTTTGTGGTTAATTGAACCGACGTTTTTCAATTGCCACAACTTCATAGGTACCTAAACGTAATGCGTGAGTAACAAACCCTAAAATAGTAAATGCATTGCATATGAATAAAGCCTTTTTATTTATAATAATTTCAAGTTTGACTTCTCTTTCATTTGCTCAAAAAAGTAAACAGACCTTTGTATCAACCGATATTGACAATTTTTGGATTGCTTACGATAAAATTAATTCTACAAAAGACAGTCTTAAACAATATGCACTTTTAAAAGAGCTTTACATTGACAAAGGAACACAAGGCCTAAAAAGCATAATTGAGGTTCGTAATTATACAGAAAAAGAATTTATGGAATGGATAATAAAAAATCCTAAATTTTGGAGTTCCATAAGACCCAACACCTTAAAAGTCAGAAGTCTTTATCCTGAAATAAACTCCGATATCGAAAAACTTAAAAAAGCATATCCTAATTTAAAACCTTCGACAATATATTTTACAATTGGAGCTTTTAGAACAGGTGGAACAATTAAAGGTAATAAGGTTTTAATTGGAAGTGAATTATCGCTGGCAGATAAAAGCACAGTAATTGACGAACTTCCAGGTTGGCGCCAACCGTTTTACAAAACACAAAATCCTATCAATGAAATACCCTTATTGTGTACGCACGAATACATACACACACAACAGAAAGAATTAGTCGAAAATCTGATTTCTATGTGTTTATATGAAGGAGTTGCAGAATTTATATCGTGCAAAGTGACAGGAAAAAAATCGGATGCTCCAGCAATTGAATTTGGAAAAGCAAAACAAAAAATAGTTGTTGACAGATTTGTTTCAGATTTATTTATCATGACCAATAATTACAATTGGATGTGGGGTGAAAATAGAAATGAATTACAAGTTAGGGACTTGGGTTATTATATAGGTTATGAGATTTGCGAACGCTATTATAATTTGTCAAAAGACAAAGCAAAAGCAATTAAAGAACTTATTGAGCTTGATTACACAAATGAAAAAGAAGTTGAACGCATTGTAGATACTACTAAATTATTGCCTGAAACATTAGCGCAACTATACAATGATTACGAAAACAAACGACCAACCGTAATTCAATTAACACCGTTTGAGAATGGTAGTCAAGTTGTAAAACCAGGGCTTACAAAAATTACAATTGTATTTTCTGAACCAATAGTAAAGTATAATACAGGCCTGGATTTTGGACCTCTTGGACAAGCACATTTCCCAAACATTAAATCGGAAAGAGTTTTTGGAGAAGATGGGAAATCGTGGACATTTGAAGCAGATATAAAACCAAATCAACATTACCAAATATTAATTTCAAACAATTTCAGAAAAGAAAATGGAGTTAGGCTTAAACCTTACTTAATTGATTTTAAAACCGCAAATTAAAAGCACTACTTCCAACCACAGCTTTATGCAGTAGTGGCTTGAGGAATAATTTAAACAGAACGTCCCTATTGAGCTTTAGCACAATAGTTCCCTTAGAAAACAGTGAATATCACTACTGCATAAAGCCGAAAAACGGATGTCAGAAATGCAGCACTCAGTACTTCTGACATCCGTCTCTCCTATCTTTGACAGCATAAATGAAATTCGAAGCAGCAAAACATTTAACAGGCAAATCGGAAAATTCTAAAGAAATATCTGGTTGACACTAACATTGCCATTTACTAAACAAAAGGCAAGTTTAATGTTAGTGACAAATTTGATGAAACACTTTGATTGTAAAAATCAATGCTTGTTACAAATGAATGGTTCTTCGTTAGAACAAGCATTGAATAATGGCATTGCTCAAAGATTAATTTACAAATTCGGGGGCAAAGTGATTGAAGCTTTGCGAATGGGAAATAGTTAACTTAATGGAAAAGCCTTTAGTCAATCAGAAATACTTACTTCAAAAAATTCCGGGAAAAGGTGGTTGGACTTACCTTGACCTGCCACAAGTACCTCCTGACAAGAAAGCCCCTTTTGGTTGGGTGAAAGTGAAAGGAACGATTGACGGCATTGAAATAAAGAAGTATCATTTAATGCCCTTTGGCAAGGGTAAACTGTTTCTACCTGTAAAAGCAGAAATAAGAAGGAAAATAAAAAAAGAAGCAGGTGACTATGTGCATGTAATGCTTTATCACGACAACGAACCGACAGAAATTCCCGAGGAAATGCTTTTGTGTTTACAAGATGAGCCGGAAGCCTTTCGCTTTTTCAATTCGCTTAATGATAACGAAAAGCTGATTTACGTTAAGTGGGTTTATTCTGCCAAGACAGATGAAACTAAAGTGGACAGAATTGCTAAAACAATTGATCGCCTTGTGCTACATGAAAAATTTTACGACAAATAATAGACGGATAACCGCAGCCACTACCAATCGTATACTTCGTGTAGCGTGGAAAGCACCGACCACGAAGTATATGATTGTACGGGACCCCTGGCGGCGATCAGCGTGCTTGTAGCCTCTATCATCTAAGCAGGATTATAAATGTAGGGATTACTTTTTTTAGTCTATACCAAATGCTGGGTAGCAATGGTTTCAGAATATTAAGCAACAAGTGTAAGGGAAACGAAATTAAGCGCCACTTTGGCAAAAGCACTCGCCTAACTACCCGCAGGGGGTTTGGTACAACAGGAGTGTTTACAAAATGGCGTTAGATGGCAGCATTCAACTATAAATGGCTATTTTGCTTTTATGGGTAATTGAACCTGACGTTTTTCAAATACCACCACTTCATAAACATTTTAACGTTAGTCAGCATAAATGAACCCCAAATTTTTATATTAGATATGACTTTGAAAACACTGTTTAAAACCGTACCGATTTTTTCTTTTCTTTTCAATTGCCTCATTCTTCATGCACAGAATAACGAAACGATTTATGTAAAACCATTGAAATCAACGTATGAATGGAACGAGAAGGTAATAGTAGAATTTTCTGGCCTGCCTGCCAGAGATACCTACAGTGGACGTTTTGATGACGTCATTATTGTGCCTGCCGGTACGCCCGATGACAAATATAACCAAGCACAACGAGTGTACGCGACCAAGCCAAACGGACAAGCAGAGTTTACCATTCCTAAAGCCGGTCAATATGAGGCCCGTGTTTATATTTATGAAAAACCAGGTGTTGTATCTGCCCGTTCTTCCACTTTTCAAGTCTTATCAGTCGAGGAAGGTGCACTGGAATCAAAATCAGATGAAGCGCTTGTGCAAATTGCCATGCGCAATAGGAGCAGGAATAAGGAACTCATGTGTGGGGCTATCAGTGAATATTTAAACCGGAAGACAGCTTCCAGTCATCCAAATTATACAGGCATGAAGGCCTTACAAAGCCTCTGTCCTAAGCCAAAAGATAAGCCCCGCCTCGCTTCCACTGCTGCAGTTTATCCGGCTACAGCCCGCTACCAGTGTTACCGTCTAACGATCACTGGAAACGAAGTAGCGGAAGATATCGTCATTCTCGAAGGCAATCAATATAAGACAATGAATAAGGTGGGAAAGTATCTATACGACCCTAAAAGCAGAACTTTGACTTTTACCAGTGGCCCATTGTATCTGCCGGTAGACAAATGGATTGGCGTATATACTGCCCGGGCCGAGCCTACCGGAAATGGAGGAAGAACGGTAGATGCCATCATTGAGATCAGGAGAAAAATTGATTTCGACGCAGGTAATAAAAAGGTGTTACAGCAATGCACCTGTGTTCAATAATTATTTGTACAAAAAGTCTTATTGCAGCGATTACTACGGCTAACATTAAGAGGAGTAAACGAAAAGCGCCCAACACAGAGCTTTTGTTATGTTAGCGACTCCAGGGGGTATGGGTGGGTAAGCACCGAGACCTTTTTGGCTGAGAAAAATAACTACAGTAAAAGTGTGCGACGCAACAATGCATAATAGTACAACAAAGGCTAAGTACATAAAAAAACTCTACCCCCCTTTCTACCAACGCAACTTGGATTACTTGTTGAAACATAAAAATAAATTACAGAGATATTTGTTAGTTACCACTTTTGTTTTAGCTTTGAGGCACAAAGTGCTTTTTAATGATACAGTATTGGTATGATAAGATGTTTTTAATAAAAATATACAACAGCTAAAATTTTTTTATCCATATACTTTGCGCGCCAAAGCACTTTTTGATAACTTTAGAAAAACATCGTTATAAACTTTAAAGCTCATTTGTTATGACACTATTAAACAATGCAACATCAGGTCTAAATCAAGCTTCATTAATCAATCGAATGCTGGTAGGTGCAGGCATCGGTTTATTACTAATTACATTGTTGCTGCTTTCAGTAGATGAACCCAAACCTGAATGGGGAAAGCTATGGATGATACGGCCGTTAATTATTGTTTCGCTGGCAGGGGCAATGGCAGGCTGATGTAATTACTTCGCTGTTCATTTTCATAGCACGATTGGAGTAACCAGTACAGTTGCCATCATATTGAGTGTAGTTGTATGTATGGTTGGATTGTTTCTTGGATTCGTTTTAGGATTAGACGGCACGCTGTGGAATTAAAGAACCCGTACTCTCGCGGAATTAAAGGTTTAACCAAAAGTTTTAAAACTATAAACTCATGAAAGGCGAAATACTCAACGGCTTAAACGACCCAAAGCAACTCGAAAAGCTATACCGATCTAACAAGGCACAGTTTAAGAAAGAATTCAGTACAATATACCTGGAGGTTAAAGGCAACAAACTCGCCGATTTCTGGAATGAGAGACTACACTACGAAAGTGATGAGATTAACTGGGGCAACGGCAGGGAATTGTTATTTGTGATAATCGCTTCGCTGCTGTCGGGCCTTATTGCAAAACTGCCCAAGATTTTATCTATAAACGAAGACTTTTTCTACCCCAGAAATGTTGGCTTTATCATTTTCCCCATGCTGATGGCCTACTTTGTAGGGAAGAATAAATTAGCATTAAGCAAGATTGGTTTTATTGCTGGCCTAACCCTCGTTAGCCTGTTTTTTATCAACCTTCTTCCAAATGTAAAAAACAGTGATACCTTAATTTTATCGTGCATTCACCTACTGTTGTTTCTATGGGGTGTATTAGGTTTTGCCTTTGCTGGCGAAAATCCCAATAACCATAAAAAACGGCTTGGCTATCTAAAGTACAACGGCGACCTGGTTGTAATGACAGCGCTTATAGTGATTGCGGGGGGAATAATGAGTGGTATAACCATCGGTCTTTTCTCGCTCATCGGCTTTAGTATTGAAACGTTTTGGTTTGAAAACGTGGTCGTTTTTGGGCTTCCCGCCGCACCAATTTTAGGCACTTACCTTACCCAAACCAATCCACAATTAGTAGGCAAAGTCTCTCCCGTCATCGCTAAAATATTCAGTCCGCTGGTATTAGTGATGCTGGTAATCTATCTCGTAGCGGTAGTTTATTCGGGCAAAAACCCATATAACGACCGCGAATTTCTATTAATTTTTAATGCCTTGCTGATTGGCGTTATGGCCATTATTTTCTTTTCCGTTTCCGAATTATCCAGCACCAAAAGCCCCGTAGAAGTTTGGATCCTTTTTCTGCTGTCCGTTGTAACAGTAGTTGTCAATTGCGTTGCATTGTCTGCCATTGTATTTCGCATATCAGAGGGGGGAATAACGCCAAATAGAGCTGCAGTTCTGGGCGGCGATGTGTTGATCCTGGTAAATCTCTTGTTGGTAACTGCGCAACTTTTCAACGTGCTTTTAAAAAAGGCCGATATAACCGGAGTTGGAAAAAGCATTGCATCCTACCTGCCTATCTACCTGGTATGGGCAATTATTGTAACCTTTTTATTTCCGCTCCTATTTCAATTTCGATAAAGGGATACATCAAAGCATGTCTGCTATTTTTCGCTAAAAATGCGTAAGCTTTTTTTGAGCCCAGCTTACGTGCTACTATGATTCATTGTTGCGTCGCACCCTTGTACACTTTTTTCTGTCTTCAGCAATCGCAGCGTATGGGACGGTTTCATGCAAAGAGGCAAAGAAACCCGAAAATGAAAGAACGATAATAAAAAGAATATCTTTCGCCGTAACGAAGACGTAATAAAAGCTCGCAAGAATTTAACCATTGGGTCCAAATTGCGCTTCATTAAGATAGCATAGTAAAAGCTTCGAAGAAAAGGTAAAGGGGGCAGCACCCCTATGGTTTTGCCGGTTTTGAAGATCTCCAAAAAGCATGTGTAAGAATTAATTTGGCACTTCTATTAAACATCCGTGCTAAATTGCCCTTTCCAGTACGTTGCAACTATCTGTAAGCGTAAAAGAGAGACCCATGAATGCATTTTGGAAACAAATAATAATTCTAACAACACTTAAGCGCAAGAACAAAAATGCGGGTAGCAAGATCGGTTATTCTGATTATGAACTTGCTAAAGGATTGCTGGAATTTAAGACGGATACGCTACGACATCTAAAAGACTTTGCTTTAATCACTTTTGGAATATTTTCGGCTGCTTTTGGTTTCAAAGGCTTTCTGCTTACCAACCATTTTATTGACGGTGGAGCTACAGGCATTTCCCTACTAATATCAGCACTAACAACAATACCGCTTTATATTCTCCTCATTTGTGTTAACATTCCCTTCATTATTCTTGGCTACAACATTTTAGGGAAAGCTTTTGCAGTTAAAACAATGCTCGCTATTTCAGGTCTTGCCTTAGTTGTTGCCACCGTCACCTTTCCTGATATAACAAAAGACAATTTGCTGGTTGCAGTTTTTGGAGGTTTTTTTCTTGGAGCAGGAATAGGCCTATCAGTAAGGGGTGGTGCAGTCATCGACGGAACAGAGGTGTTGGCAATTTATTTAAGTCGAAAATTTGGAACGACTATAGGCGATGTGATCATGATTATAAACGTGCTGATATTTTCGGCAGCAGCTTATTTTCTGTCAGTAGAAATTGCACTTTATTCGATGATTACTTATTTATCCGCTTCAAAAACACTTGATTTTATAATAGAAGGAATTGAAGAATACACAGGCGTTACTATCATATCACCAAACAGCGAAAAAATAAAGCGGATGATAATTGAAATCCTGGGACGAGGTGTGACGGTTTACAACGGAAAAAGCGGTTATGGCAACAGAGGAGAAAGAAAAGATCTTGAAATAATATATACTGTACTAACCAGGCTGGAAGTAAACCGGTTTAATACAGAACTGGAAAAAATTGACCGAAATGCATTTGTTGTAATGAGCAGTATTAGAGATACTAAGGGAGGAATGATTAAAAAACGACCTTTGAAACATTAGGTATTTAATGAAAAGAACGGCACTGCAAACCCAATTGCAGCAAGGGCGACTAAACAATCCGCTGAAATGTTGTAACGAGAAAACTGTGACTGCTTCAGTTAGTGGCAGCAAGTCGAGGAGAATGATACCACCGTTAATGCTGGTTGATCCCTTTTGTCTTCACGGGGAAATTGAAAAACCTTTACCATCATAACATTGAAATAATAGTTCACTAGTCTCAACCCACCCTTAACGTATATTGTTATTTTACTTTCAACTAAATCTGTTTCACTTATGAAATTCCTATCTCTCGAGCCGTTTGTTCCATCCGGAAAAAATTATGAAGCTTCAAGAAATTTGTTCGTGGAGTTAGGGTTTCAGATCAGCTGGAATGCGGGTGATTACACAGGCTTTGAAAGAGAGGGGTGTAAATTTATTTTACAGAAGTACGACAACAACGACTTTGCTGAAAACTTTATGCTAACCGTACATGTAGACGATATAGAAGCATTTTCAGCAGTATTAAAAGAAAAGCAATTGGCAGAAAAGTTCGGAATTAAAATAGGCAAGATCACTTCTCAACCTTATGGCAAAGAACTTAATATTATTGACCTTGCCGGCGTTTGCTGGCATTTTGTTGAATAGTAGTCCCACAGTCTTCTACTTACTTCAGATGGGTTTCGCCATTATCGACACCGCTGATCATTAAAGGTCTATTTAACTTTTGTACATTAGTTAAAGGGCTTCTATTATTACAGCTCCTATCATAAAACCAACAGAATTTTCATATTAAACTTCACTTCTTTAATTCCGGTCGTTGTAGAGAAAATTTTAAAGTTTAGCTAAACAAAGCAATCACTCAATCTTCATCAATTGGCGGATTGCCTTGTTAAGATTAGTACCAGGATGACTCATTGTTTCGATAATCGAAAAATGGTTTAATTGAGGTAATTGTAGCAACTGAACATCAACGCCCTGGTCTTTCCATGCCTCGAATAACCCTTTGCTTTGATCATTAAAAGCGGCTGTTTCTTCGCCACCCACGGCTATAATTAAAGGACAGGTATTCAACGGATGTAAAAGAACAGGGCTATTGCGAAGAGCCGTTTCTTCGTCCATATGTAAACCCTTGTTCAGGTAAGACAAACGAACCGGAACCAAATCAAATAAGCCGCTAATAACACAGGTCCCTTTTAATAGGTCTGCCGGAAGTTGCGGATTTAAAAGCGTAAAGTTCTTTGTCATTAGCATTGCTGCAAGGTGTCCTCCTGCACTGTGTCCGGCTATGTGTATTTGATTAGGATCTCCATTGAAAGCAGCAATGTTTTTATAGACCCAACTAACGGCATTGGTAACGGATGATATAATGCGATCTATTGAAACCTCGGGGCACAGCGGATAGGTTAATACAACAGTGGTAACCCCTGAAGAATGAAAGCTATTTGCAATAAAGCTGAACATGCACTTGTTCAACATTTGCCAATAACCCCCATGTACAAACACCAAAGTTTTTGAATGGGGCAATGGCGATGGAAATACATCTAATCTTTCGCGCGGTAGTGCCCCATATTGAACATCTTTTGTAACTGGTAATTTTCTTACCGCTTCCGCGCTTAACAGTTCCCATCGTCGAAAGTAATCAGCATAATCAGGAACATGAAGCCTGTTATTGAACTGTTTGTCAAGCTCATCCTGGTTGTATTGCTTATAAACGTGCATGAAAGCCTTTTAGTTTAGCACTGCCTGCACCTCGGGTTCAGCCTCTTTTGACTTTTCAAGACACTTAAATACAAGTTGATAAAATTCGGGATGAGATTGCCACGTTTTACCGGTAATAATTCTTCCGTCCTGAACTGCCTGGTCTGGAGTAACATAGATACCTCCCACCGACTCAACTTCAAATTTCACGTGTTCATAACAGGCAATCTTTCTACCATCTACAAGGCCGGCGGTTACTAATATCTGAACACCGTGGCAAATAGCAAACACATATTTGTTGCTGTTGTAAAATGCTTTCACAATGCCTATTACGCGCTGATCGTTGCGCAAAAATTCGGGCGCTCTGCCGCCGGGAATAAGTACAGAATGGTAATCATCTGTATTTACATCGTCAAAGGAAATGTCAGATTCAATCAGATAACCTTTACGTTCTACGTAAGTATCCCAACCGGGTTCAAAGTCGTGAATTACAAGGTTCATTCGTTTTACAGAGGGAGCTGCAATTACGGGCTGATAACCTGCTTCCAGCAGGCGATGGGACGCATACAAAATTTCAAAACTTTCACCGGCGTCACCAGTGATTATGAGAATTTTTTTATTGGTATTCATAGTAATAAAGTTAGGTGAAATTTTGGTGCAGGCTGGCTGATTGTAGTTACTAGCCACAAGCCTCAAGCTTTTGCGCCTACTTGTTATTTGTCCAGTTATTTTTTGGACTATCATTTCGGATTTATACAAGCCCCATGGCAAATTGTTGCCAGGCGCCACCATTGCTGCTTGTAGCTTGCAGATTGCAGCTTGTAGCCCTTCTTTAAAAAAGCTGCATTATTATTTGCCGTATAAGTGAGTGACACAACAATGTTGAAAATACATTTACAGCCGGCAACGAAAAAAATTATTGGCAAAAGCAATTTAATAGCAAACGGTGTATCAGCAAACGTTGGGGCAATAACTTACTAACTTACAACCAAAACCGGTATTCTTAGCTGGTGGCGCACTTTGTCAACGGTTTCTCCATACAGGTAGTCGAACACGCCCGTATGAAAGTGAGCGCCCATTACCAGCATATCTGCGTTTGCTTCTTTCACAATTCTGACGATTTCTTTTGTTCGATGCCTGTATCCAAGTTTGCCTTCTACCAAAAACCCTTTCTTTTGCAATTGCTCTACATACGACTGTAAATGTTGCCGATCTTTTCTTGTTTCAAAATCGTCAGAATTTTCTCCAAAAGCGCGTGCTGAAGGACTTTCGACAATATGAAGCAACAAAAATCTTGTGGTCGTATTTCCCTGCGATAAAGCATTTGCAATCAGGTTCTCATCGTTTTTACTAAAGTCTAGCGCTACAGCAATACAGTTTAACTGAGGAATGGTAAACTTTTGTAAAACGCCGGCGTTCATGTGCATTCTTGCCGTCTCTGTCTTCTTACGTTTTTTAATTAAGGGCAGCGTAGTCATTAATATAAACAGAGCAATAAAAAAGATAGCCGCAATGATGATAAGAATCAACCACACAATATTAAGGTCGTTTGTGATAGCTGCACTTAGTTCATTCACTACCATCCTAACATTAAGGTAAATAAGTACAGTAGCAATCAACCACGCAAGAATTTTGATTGGCCATTTGATAACAAAATCGCCCATGGTTTCTTTGTCGCTAACAAAATGAATTAATGGAATGACTGCAAAACCTAGTTGCACGCTTAAGACAACCTGGCTTAAAATAAGCAGCCGGTCTATGCGCTCTTCGCCAAAATACAGGATACAAAAGAATGCAGGAATAATAGCTAACAAGCGCGTAATTAATCTTCTTATCATGGGGTTGATGCGAAGATTAAGATACCCCTCCATTACAATTTGCCCGGCGAGCGTACCTGTTATAGTAGAGCTTTGACCGGCCGCAATCAATGCGATTGCAAATAAAGTAGGAGCTAAAGTGTTTCCCAACAAGGGTGCAAGCATGCGGTGAGCTTCCTTTAATTCCGCTATGTCTGTATTTCCTGAAGCGTGAAAGACGGAAGCAGCAAGAATAAGAATGGCAGCATTTACAAAAAAAGCTGCATTAAGGGCAATGGTACTATCAATCCTGTTATACCGTAGCGCCTGTTTGATTGCAGGTTTTGAATTGCCAATTTTGCGGGTTTGCACAAGGGCCGAATGCAGGTATAAGTTATGTGGCATAACGGTAGCGCCGATAATGCCTATAGCAATATATAAAGCATCGCCGCCGGGAATAGAGGGAATAAAGCCTTTTATCACCAATCCTAATTGTGGCTTTGCGATAATCATTTGTATTAAGAACGAAAATCCGATAATGGCCACAAGGGCGATAATAAATCCTTCCATCTTACGCATGCCCAATCGTTGCAAATAAAATAGAAGAAATGTATCCAGAACGGTGATTGATACGCCCCAAATAAGTGGAAGGCCGGTTAGCAATTGAATGCCTATCGCCATTCCAAGCACCTCTGCAAGGTCGCATGCTGCAATAGCAAGTTCGGCAAGAATATATAACGCAAAGTTGACAACACGAGGATATACTTCACGGTTGGCTTGTGCCAGGTCCATTCTTCGTACAATACCTAAACGTGCACTTAGCCCCTGCAGTAAAAGGGCCATCAGGTTACTCATTAACAAAACCCATAACAGGGAATATCCAAATCTTGCACCTCCTGCCAGGTCAGTGGCCCAATTGCCCGGATCCATATAACCAACGCTTACCAGGTATGCAGGACCCAGGTAAGCTAACATTCTTCTCCAACCTTTTTGCGATTTAGTCACATCTATACTTCCGTGAACCTCACTTAGAGATGCTTCCGACTGTTGTTGACCCATATGTTGGTTTTAGAAATAAAGTTTGTGCCAATTGCTGGCTGATAGAAAATGGAGGAAAATTTTTAACCTTGACTTCAAGAGAATTATCAAATGTGAATTTTCTAACAACAGTAAGCAGTGTTCCTATTCCTATATTTTTATGTTTCAGTAATTCAAGTAATTCTGTTGACTGGCTTCCAACGGCACTTACTTCAGCTTCCTGGTTTAGTGCCAGGTCTATTAAATTAACTTGTTGTCTTAGCTCCATCTTGCCATTTACATCGGGTATGGGATCGCCATGAGGATCGAACTTTGGGTGGCTTAAATAAGTGTCTAGCTTTTCAACAAGCAGGGGGCTGGTAATATGCTCCAGTTCTTCTGCTATTGCGTGCACTTCATCCCACCCAAACTCAAGCTTGTGCACTAAAAAGTATTCCCATAACCTATGTTTCCTTACAATGCCCAAGGCTACTTTAATGCCTTCATCACTCAACGTAAATCCCTGGTAACGCTCATAATGAAGCAGATTTTTTGCGTTTAACTTTTTCAGCATGTCGGTTACCGAAGCTGCTTTTGTTTGTAGTTCCGAAGCTAAATTGTTGGTACTTACAACCCCACCCTGCTGCTGTAAGTGATAGATTGACTTGATATAATTCTCTTCACTTGTAGAAAACTTCATTCTATAAAAATAAATTTAGACAAACCTAAAACTTTTTTTTATAATATTCAAATACCCCGGTACTGAAATTGATTGTTTAAACACAATCCAATAATTGCTAATTTCATTTTTTTTAAATACTTCTTAATGAGGACATATTTGTTGTGGGCGGTTATACTAATATCATTGTTTGGCTGTAAGAATAAAAAACAGTCGTTAGACCCCGGGCATATAGAAGCAGACGAATTTTTTAATGCTTATAGTGACTTAAAACTACCGTTTACTGTTTCAGATACTAGTTTGCAACAACTTAAAGACACTAATACTATTAGCTACAGCGTTTTTAGCCAATTTATTCCTGATAGCATCTTCAATAACCCCTTTGGTAAGGATAGAAAACTAGTTATACATCCGGTAGGCAAATTTGGAGAAAGGGAGAAGGAAACCTACTTTATTACTTTAGTGACCGGAAAGAATAATGCTGGCGTTTATCTCTCAGTGTACGATAAAAATAAATTTATGGCTAGCATGCCATTGGTTGTTTCAGATGATGATGAAAGGGTAACAACTGCATCTGTTGATAAGAAACTTTCTATTAGTATTAATAAAGAATGGACAATTAATAATGACATTTATTACAACAGGATAATTTATGCTTATAATAACGTAGGACTTTTCACCACAGTGCTTACCGAAACAAACGAAGACCGAAGAGTAGAAAAGACGGTAAGTAATCCACTAGATACCTTCCCTAAGAAATACAAATACAGTGGAGATTATGTAAAAGGTAGCAGAAACATAGTTTCCGTAAGAGATGGTAAAAATCCGGACGAGTATCTCTTCTTCGTATATTTCGAAAACGCAAATGAGGAAGAGTCATGTGGGGGAGAACTGAGAGGTATGATGAAAATGGTCTCAGAAAAAGCAGGAATTTACCAGGGTGAAGGAGACCCTTGCAAACTTGACTTTAGTTTTACTGCAAACGGGGTTAAGGTAAAAGAAACAGGCAGCTGCGGTAATTACCGCGGTATTAAATGCTTCTTTAATGATACTTACACAAAAAAGAAAGAAGTAAAAGCAACCTTCAAAAAGAAATAAAAAACAATAAAAGCTCTTATAATGGCTGCCATAATTTTTGACGCAACTTTTTAGCTAAAAGTAGAATCTAATGTGTAACTAAATTGAGCGCTAAAAATGAACTTCGCTTCTATCGATGTCGTAACCCGCAAAAATTCCCGTTAAAATATTTCCTTTTATATTGCACCCTTTTCTAAGCAAAAAACAACTATGAACTTCAGAAATTATTCAATTCCTTACACGGTCGACGACCGTTATTCGAAACGTGTCGCTTACTTTTCGATGGAATTCGCAATTCATCAACCATTAAAAATATATAGCGGAGGCCTCGGTTTTTTGGCAGGTTCTCATTTACGCAGCGCATACGAATTACGTCAAAATCTTATTGGTGTTGGCATACTTTGGAAGTACGGATATTATGACCAGGCACGCAACCAGGACCAAAGCCTGCAGGTAACTTGGATGGAAAAAATTTATAGCTATCTTGAAGATACTGGCATAAAATACCAGATTTTAATTCACGAGTCTCCAGTTTGGGTTAAAGCATTTTACCTGCCTCCTACGGTTTTCAACAGTGCTCCCCTATTTCTGTTATCAACAGACCTTCCGGAGAACGACTACATGTCTCAAACTATTTGTCATCGTTTGTATGACGCCAATGTTTCTACCAAGCTTGCCCAGTTTATTTTGCTGGGCGTAGGAGGAGCAAAGTTGATAGACGAGATGAACTATAACCCCGATAAATATCATCTTAATGAAGCGCATGGGGTTTCTGCAGCTTTTTATCTGTATAGTAAATTCAAAAGCCTTGAGCAGGTAAAAGAGCATTTGGTTTTTACAACGCATACTCCTGAAGAAGCCGGTAACGAAAAACACGACATTTACTTGTGCCAAAGAATGAGTTACTTCTGCGGACTTAGCCTGGATGAAGTGAGAAGAGTTACAGGCATTCATGACGATGTATTTAATCATTCACTTGCTGCACTACGTCTTGCTAAAATAGCAAATGGAGTATCACAACTGCACGGTCATGTAAGCCGCGAGATGTGGAAGAGCTATGATAACATTTGTCCTATCAAGTCTATAACAAATGCCCAAAACTATTTGTATTGGGCCGACAAGCAATTGTATAACTACATGGAACAAGGCAACGATGTCTTGTTCGACGATAGGAAAAAGCACTTGAAGAAAAGAGCTTTTGATATCGTTGCCGACCAAACAGGCAAAGTATTTGATCCTAACGTGCTAACCATTGTTTGGGCACGCCGCTTTGCGGGCTATAAAAGAGCTGAACTGATAACAAGAGATGTCGAAAGATTTAAAAAATTAATGGCCGATACGAAATACCCTGTGCAAATCATTTGGGCGGGTAAACCTTACCCGCTTGATTACCCGGCGATCTCTGATTTCAATAACCTGATCCATTTAAGTAAAGGCTTCAAAAATGTGGCAGTGCTGATTGGTTACGAACTTGGTTTAAGTAAACGTCTTAAACAGGCCGCCGATATATGGCTCAATAATCCGAGAGTTCCAAGAGAAGCATCGGGAACGAGTGGAATGACAGCCTGCATGAATGGTGCTGTTAACTTTAGCACCGACGACGGATGGATACCTGAATTTATCAATCATGGTAATAACGGATTTGTGGTACCACAAGCAGACTATGAAAATATGCATGTGCAGGATCAGGATGAGCATGATCTAAATCATTTATACAGAATTCTTGAAAACGAGATTCTTCCTGTATACTACCACAACCGGGATACCTGGAGACAAATTACTAAAAATGGCATGCGCGATGTTCGCTTTCAATTCGAAAGTAACCGTATGGCCAACGAATATTACGAGATCATTTACAACTACTAAGAAGGCTCATCTTATACTTTCGAGGTTCACCCTAAACGGTGAACCTTTTTTATTTGTACCCTAATCATTAAAAACAAGAAGAGAAAGCAGAAAATGCTTTTTGAAGTCAGCAGTAAATCGTCAATCTACTTTTCTTGCGTCGCACACTTATACAATTTTTTCGTTACTCAGCATTAAGAAAATTACCAGTAATGCTCGAAGCAATTCACCATTCAGCCCAGCAGAAAAGAGGTTAGAGACTCATATTAAATTTCGGGGAGCTTGCATTGCAGATGCTTTGAGAGGAGCTTCCTAAAGTAAGCACTTATCCGGTTTACGCAACTGGCGCCCTGTAAAACAAAAAGGGGCCAGGATAAAAATCCAGCCCCGTTTTAATCCAATATTCTATGAAAAACCACTTATATGATGATGGGGGGAACCACATAGTTGCAAGAGTAGAGAGATGTTTCTTTTATTACTTATTGTACGTCAATAACTTTAAAACGTCCATAAGTTTCGTTCGCTGGGTTAAAAACAAAAAGGGGCCAGGATAGAAATCCAGCCCCGTTTTAATCCAATATTCTATGAAAAACCACTTATATAGATGATGGCGGGAACCGCATAGTTGCAAGAGTAGAGAGATGTTTCTTTTATTACTTATTGTACGTCAATAACTTTAAAACGTCCATAAATTTCGTTGGCTGGGTTAAAAACAAAAAGGGGCCAGGATAGAAATCCAGCCCCGTTTTAATCCAATATTCTATGAAAAACCACTTACATAGAGGCGTGAAGTAATCGTTAGGTTGCAAGGCCGAAGACAAAAGGCAAAAAGCAGTTACTTCGAAGTAATAAAAAAATGAAACACAGTTACCACTACATGTTTGACAGAATGAAAAGTACGTTGGGTGTGTGGCTATACAGCCAATAAAGGCCAACGCTGTCCAAAAATTTAATTTCGTAAAAAACTTATAGAAACAACATAGCTTTAGTAAGGCTCGTTTATTAGGTGAATTCTAATAATTAATCTATCGCTATAAAAATATAAGATGCTAAAAGAATTGGATGGTTTTAGAGCTATAGCGGTCCTTTTGGTTGTTTTTTTTCATCTGGGATTTTACACACGGGCTATACCTGGCTTCAATAGTATTGTGGGGTCGGGCTACCTGGGAGTTCAAATCTTTTTTATATTAAGTAGTTTTTTATTATCCAGGCAATTTTTAATCACCTATCCCAAAAGTGACAGTAAGAAAAGTTTTGTATTAAAGTTCTTTAAAAAAAGATTTTTACGTATTGTTCCTCTTTTTATTTTTTCTTTTATTGCCTTAACTGTAATAAATTTTAATACTTCCACGCTAGCGGTAGTGGCTGTTATCAGGTATGTTTTGTTCATTGAAGACACCATAAAAATCAATCCAGTTATCTGGTCTCTATTGGTAGAGGTGAGGTTTTATTTATTGTTACCCCTGGTAATGATTATCGTATTTCGACTGCAACACTATAAACTACCAAAATTTACCATCCCTCTAATAGTTGTTTTGTACTGCTATATCTACAGATTTTACGAAACCAATTACTCTTTTGATAACGATGTTGAAGACAGGTTATATTCTTCTTTATCAGCAAATATTGATTGTTTGGGCCTAGGAATAATTGGTACGCTGCTTTATGAAAAGTATAAAGAAATATTTACTTCCAGAAAGCTTGCCATTATACTTATCATCTGCATTTCCATTATCATTTTCCTTTTAATGCATATTAAATTCACCGGTTCAGTTCACTCAATACCAAGAGGTCTTATAGTTCCTTTAAATAATATTGCCTGGACTGCTTTAATAGTTATTACATTACTACTAAAGACTTCTTACGTTAATAAAATTTTATCAAATAAAATTGCCATTCATATTTCTATGATTTCTTATAGTGTTTATATCTGGCATGTTCCACTAAGGAAGTACGTTTTTGACCTGGTCTCAAGAGAATTACCGCCACCTTACTCAAAATATATCCTAATTACCCAGTTCTGCATCACACTTATTATTACATTGATTATCTCAGAAATCTCGCACCGGCTAATTGAGAAACCGTTCTTGATTAGAAAGAAGGAACTTTAACTGCACAATTCGGGTTACTGTTTCTTTAAACACGTTCATTAACCCCTTACTCTTATTTAAAATTCTTTTCCCATGTACTTTTACCAAAAATTGTTTTAATGCCCAATAAAATTCTTGTAGTGATCAGTGGAGCTAGTGGAGCTATTTATCCAAAACTTTTGATAGACAAGCTATTAACAATAAAAGCTCAATGGGAAGAATTAAGCGTCGTGATGAGTACAAATGCAAAAGAAATCTGGAAAAGCGAGTTGGGCAACGATGATTATAAAAACCTACCGGTAAAATTTTTTGAGAAGAACGATTTCAATGCTCCTTTTGCATCAGGTTCGGCCAAATACAATATCATGATTGTTTCCCCGTGTAGTATGGGCACACTTGCTCGTATTGCCACGGGTATTAGTAACGACCTTGTAACCCGTTCTGCTGACGTTATTTTAAAAGAAAGAAGAAGGCTTGTCTTAATGCTGCGCGAAACACCCTATAGCCTTATTCATATAAAAAACATGGAAGCGATTACATTGGCAGGCGGCATCATTTGCCCCGCTACCCCATCCTTTTATAGCAAGCCAAAAACAATTGAAGAAGCGGCAATGACAGTTGTTGACCGGCTAATTGATCTTGCGGGCTTAGACATCTCTACATATCGCTGGGGTGCTAAGTAGAGAAAAAGTGAGTGTTTAGTAATTCGAGAAAGGTTTATGGCAAAACCTATATGTGTATCTAAAATAACCCAAATAATTGTGCATCTACTTTGTGTATAATTTCGCCCATATCCTCATCCTTTTCAGCAAAATTGTTCTTATCTACATTAATTATTAATAAAGGACCTTCCCGATATCCTTCAATCCATTTATTGTAATATTCATTGAGTTTTTTCAGGTAATCAAGGCGAATATTTTCTTCGTACTCACGCCCTCTTTTTTGTATCTGCCCAACAAGTGTTGGTACAGAAGCCTGTAGGTATATCAATAAATCAGGGGGCTTTACCATTGATTTCAATGTTTGAAAAAACTGGTAGTAATTATCGAAATCCCGTTTGCTCATCAAACCCATATCATGCAGGTTGGGAGCAAAAATATTGGCATCTTCGTATATCGTTCTGTCTTGTATAATGGTTTCAGATCCCCTTTCAATCTCCAACAACTGGTTCAGCCGGCTATTCAAAAAGTAGATCTGCAGATTGAAGCTCCACCGAGGCATGTCTTCGTAAAAATCATTCAGGTATGGATTGTTTTCCACATCTTCAAATTGTGGAATCCACTTATAATGTTTGCTAAGAGCTTCCGTTAGTGTTGTCTTACCCGCACCAATATTACCTGCTACTGCTATATGTTTTGCTTTTGTTGCTTTTGCCATGAATTATTGCGGGAGTTTGTAAAAAGTATGTCGGTAAAGTAACCAAATTTCCATTAAGAGTGCTATTAAAAGTAATTCAGTCCCATACTTTGGCGAACTATTTCCATGGTTGCTTTTGCGCTTTGCCTGGCCTTTTCCGCGCCCGTCTCCATGATTTGTTTCAGATAAGACTCATTGCCTAAAATGCCTTCCACCTTCTCGCGGATGGGTGCTATAAACTTCACCATATCTTCCGCCAATTGCTTTTTCATATCACCGTACCTGATATTGCAATTGTTATAATTACTCTCGAATTTATCAATCACATCCTGCTCCGACACAAGCCTCATCAGCAAAAACATGTTTTCAATATAATCAGGCTTTTTCGAATTTGTCTCAGTCGGTCCGTTATCCGTTTTTGCCTTCATTACTTTCTTCCTGATCATCTCGTCACTGTCAGCAAGGTATAGGGTAGACATCTGGTTTTCGCTCTTGCTCATTTTGCCGGAGCCATCAAGGCTGGGCACTTTTACCAATTCTACATTGTAGTTAAAAGCCTGGGGTTCCGGAAAAACATTTCCATACCGGTGATTGTAGCGATTGACGAAATTCCTCGCCATTTCCAGGTGTTGTTCCTGGTCTTTCCCAACCGGCACAAGTGAAGCGCGATGCAAAATAATGTCTGCCGCCTGCAACACGGGGTAGGTTAATAATCCCGCGTTTACATTATCCGGCTGTTGGCGAACCTTATCTTTAAACGTAACTGTTTTCTCTAGTTCACCCTTGTACGCCAACATATTCAGGTACAGGTATAATTCCGCCGTCTCATAAATATGGCTTTGACAATAAAAGGTGGCCTTGTCCGGGTTGAGTCCGCACGCTATATTTTCAGCGAGCACGCGATGAACATTAACCTTTAATTCCTTAGTGTCAGGATGTGTTGTTAATGAGTGCAGGTCTGCCACCATAAAGAAGCACTCAAATTCGTCTTGCATGCGCACGTAGTTGCGAATTGCACCAAAATAATTTCCAAGATGTAAATAACCAGTGGGCCTGATCCCACTCATTACTATTGGTTTCTTTCCTTCCATAACGACGGCGAAGATAAGGAATGGGTTATGCAATGTGAAAATGGAGAAATCTGAAAATTTGAGAATGGAGTAATTAAAACAACCAGAATTGTTTTGGATCCGGCATTGGTAGTTCTATTTTTCATTGTTGCGTCGCACACTTGTGCCTACCGTGTAGACACATCTTTTTCTAATGCTGCCGCCATATTTTATAGGTATTATAAAGAAAAAGGTTTTGTGCTCACATTCTACAAGAGCGTTGGGTGCAGAATGAAACCGGTATGGAAACACCGGATGTCGCAGATGCGACGTCTAAAACAAAAAAAACTTCGAACTTCTACCCACTACATGTTCCGCTTGAACATTTACACCGGTACCAGGAAGATCGGTGTACACCGTAGCCTTGTACTTTCCATATTTCCTGCAGCCGTCCAATGCCTGTTCCTTTACCTCGAAATAATAATGCTCCTTTGCAATTAATTTTGGCATTGCCTGTGCATTTCGTTAATCAGAAAATTTAATTGAGTTAATTTGTTTTACGTATAACGTTGCAGTAATTAAACTTTTACAGATTAAAAAAATTAGAATGGTAAAGCTGGAATATTTCGACAGGGAGGACTTTAAGAAACTAATAGAATGGATGAACAGTGAACATTTGATAACCAATTGGGCCGGTTCTCTATTTAGATATCCATTAACAGAAGATAGTCTTGAATGGTATATAAGGGACACAAATAACCTCGAAAACCCCGATGCTTTTATTTATAAAGCAATAGACACTACAACCGGCAATACTGTAGGGCACATTTCTCTGGGTGGCATAAGTGAAAAAAACAGGGCTGCGCGAATAAGCCGCGTGCTTGTGGGAAATACTGCAGAACGGGGTAAAGGATATTGCACAGGAATGATCAATGCAGTTTTAAAAATTGGGTTTGAAGAACTGAAACTTCATAGGATTAGCCTGGGTGTTTACGATTTTAATAAATCGGCTATCAGGTGTTACGAGAAATGCGGCTTTGTAAAAGAAGGCGTGATGCGCGATGTTTTAAAATATGAAGACGGTACCTATTGGAGCCTGGTAGAAATGGGGATATTGGAAGATGAGTGGCGCGAATTGCACAAAAAGAAAAAGAAAGAAGCCGCGGCCGACTGCAAGGACTGTTAATTGATACACGAAGTGATGGATAATTGCCAGGAAAAGCAATATCGTTTTTAATAAATTTATTTAGAAAAGCAACACAAATAGCTAAAAGATACAAGTGTGCGACGCAACGATGTCGTTCATGAAAAACAGAGCCAGGCTCATAAAAAATTTAATGGCGGAGGGTTACTAACATTGATTCCCTCATTTCGCTAAAAGCACAAATAATCCTTTACATCTTCGTTCTAACTATCTTTACGTGCAATAAATGCAAGAATTATTATGCTGAAAGTTGGTGTATTTGGAACGGGACATTTAGGAAAATTTCATTTGAATAACTGGAAAGAAATTGAAGGCGTAAAACTGGTTGGTTTTTATGAACCGGTAGAGCAGACTGCTAAAGAAGTAATTGAAAAATACGGATTAAAAAGATATACCGACGCCGATAAATTTATAGATGCGTGCGACGCGGTTGACATTGTTGCACCCACCAATCATCATTTTTACTTGTGCGAAAAAGCCATCCGGAAAGGCAAACATGTATTTGTAGAAAAACCATTGGCTCACACAATTGAAGAAGGTCGCCTACTGGTAAACATGGCCAGGGAAGCAAACATTAAAATGCAGGTTGGACACGTTGAACGTTTTAATCCTGCTTTTTTGGCTTTGAAGAATACACGCCTTAACCCCATGTTTATCGAAGTTCATCGTCTCGCACAGTTTAATCCCCGGGGTACAGAGGTAAGTGTTATCCTCGACCTGATGATCCACGACATCGATATTATTTTAAACATTGTTGATAGTGATGTAAAAAACATCTTAGCCAGTGGTGTGGCAGTAATGACTGATACACCTGACATAGCTAACGTACGAATAGAATTTAACAACGGCTGCGTGGCCAACCTCACAAGCAGCCGCATTAGTATGAAGAAAATGCGCAAGATGCGCATGTTTCAAAAGGACAGTTATATCGGGATAGACTTTTTAGAAAAGAAAACCGAGGTCATAAAACTAAAGCAGGCTGAAGATGCGAATGCTTTTTGTTTCGACATAGAAACTCCGCACGGGAAGAAAACAATAGCGGTAGCCAATCCGATCGTTCAGGACACGAACGCTATAAAGCTGGAACTTGAGGCTTTTGTTGATTCCATCGTAAATAACAAGCCTACGGTTGTAAGTGAAATTGATGGCTTTTTGGCAATGGAAGTAGCGCATCAAATAATTGAGAAGATTAGCCACAACCGCAACTTAAGTTAACCGGTTAATTCGCTCTTACTCCCGTTTTAGTTTCGCGTCGGTAACTATCTTCAATTACTAATCAGACTCTTGGTGAAAAAAATACTATTGTTTATATTCCTTGCTCTTTTTTCTGATCTTATCTATGGTCAAAAAAATTATTGGCAGCAGGAAGTGAACTTCACTATAAATGCCTCGTTAAACGACCAGGACAATACGCTGAACGCATTTGAAACGATTGAATACATCAACCACTCCCCCGACACGCTTCAATTCATTTGGTTTCATATTTGGCCGAATGCGTACAAAAACGACAGGACGGCCTTTAGCGAACAGCTTTTAAAAGAACGGAGAACTGATTTCTACTTTTCAAAACCAGGACAAAAAGGATACATTAACCAACTGAACTTTACAGTAGACGGTAGCAACGCTACTGTAGTTAACGACACTAATAACATTGATGTTATACAAGTATTGCTACCCAAACCGCTTGCGCCGGGAAGCAAAACTATTATCAGCACACCCTTTAAAGTAAAACTTCCTTACAATTTTTCAAGAGGTGGGCATGTAGGCAACGATTACCAAATTGCCCAATGGTTTCCTAAACCCGCCGTGTACGATCAAAAAGGCTGGCACCCTATGCCCTACCTTGACCAGGGAGAGTTTTACAGCGAGTTCGGAAATTTTGATGTAGAAATTACAGCACCTTCAGCTTATGTAGTAGGTGCTACCGGCGCATTGAAGGATGCAGCCACTTTACAGGAGTTGAAAGAAAAAGGAAAGCATACTGTGGAGGGGAAAACAAAAGTTTGGCATTACAAGCAAAGCAATGTTCATGATTTTGCCTGGTTTGCCAGTAAAGAGTTTATAGTACAATATGACACTGCCGTTCTTTCATCTAACAAAATTGTTGATGTCTTTTCTTTCTACAAACCTGGATCAGGAGGCTGGAAAGAAAGTATTGCTTATGCCAAAGATGGAATAAGAAAATACAGCGCCTGGCTGGGCGATTACCCTTACAGCACCTGCAGCATTGTGCAGGGTAGTAAAAATGAAAACAGCGGCGGAATGGAATACCCTACCATAACCCTCATCACAGCGCAGGAAACGGGGAAGGAACTGGATGCTACTATTGTGCACGAAATTGGCCACAACTGGTTTTATGGCGCGCTTGCCAGCAACGAAAGAACGCATCCCTGGATGGATGAAGGAATGAACACCTTTTATCAAAAAAGATATGAAAGGGAGAAGTACCCTCCGCTTCAAAAAAAGAAATCTGTTTTTGGCAGCGAAACAAGTGCCGGTGAAGAAATGGTTTTTGAAACCATAGCAAAAATTCAAAAAGATCAGCCAATCGAAACAAGCTCCGCAAATTTTACAACCCTAAACTATGCGCTTGTTGCTTACTACAAAGCGGCCTGGTGGTTAAAAAAATTAGAGGATGAACTTGGACGTGAACAGTTTGATAAAGCGATGCAAGCTTATTATAGCGATTGGAAATTTAAACATCCCTACCCCGAAGACTTTAGAACAAGTATTGAAAAAGCTACCGGTAAAAACCTTCACAAGCACTTTAGCTTGCTCCACCAAACCGGTTCAATTGATGCCCCGCCAAAAAAGGCTTTTAAACCCTCTTTAGTATTTAACCCCCTCGATAATAAATATAACTACATTAATATTTCACCTGCCGTTGGTTACAACTATTACGACAAAGGCATGGTGGGGGGCATGGTCAACAACTACACTTTACCCTTGCCTGCATTACAATATTTCGGAGGTATCTTATATGGAACCGGTTCAAAAAAGGTGAACGGGTTTGCAAGGGCTTCGTATAATATGTATAAAAGAAATTTTCATTTAAGCACCGCCCTTAGCTATATTTCCTTTTCTCAAAACGATTTCATAACCGCAGATAATACCAAACTTATTTTAGGTGTCAAACGGTGGACGCCTTCGGTAAAGCTTACTCTTTTTGACAAAAATCCGCTTTCAACCCGTCGTTTCGTGTTGCAATGGAAAACGTTTTTATTAAACGAAGGCGCATTAAATTTTAAAACTGTCTACACCCCTACTGACACCTCCGACCTGGTAAGTACCGTAAATAATCGTTCTTATATAAACCGTTTATCTATTGGTGTAAGTGACGATAGAGTACTGTTTCCTTACAGCCTTACCGTTTCGACAGACCAGGGAAAAGAATTTATTAAAACCGGGCTAACAGCCAAAGCATTCTTTAATTATTCTAATGGAAAATCAGGAATGTCTGCACGTTTTTTTGCCGGTAAGCTTTTCTATCTAAAACCTGCTACTAGCCTGGTAAGATTTAGAAACGATCGGTACTTTCTAAACATGAGCGGCCCAACCGGTCACGAGGATTATACTTACAGCGACTATTTTATAGGAAGAAATGAATACGAAGGCTGGCGAAGCCAGCAGGTAATGGAGCGCGATGGTTTCTTTAAAGTAAATACCGCTTTACTAGGAAATAAAGTAGGCAAAACAGACGATTGGTTAATGAGTTTGAACCTTTCTTCCGACCTGCCCGATAACATTAACCCTCTAAGTATTTTGCCAATTAAAATTCCGCTTAAAATTTTTGCAGACGTAGGTACCTATGCGGAAGCATGGAAAGAAAACCCTGCAAGTGGCCGTTTCATTTATGATGCAGGCATTCAAATTCCTCTTTTTCATTCTTTAATAGATATTTATATTCCGCTTGTTTATAGCAAGGTTTACCGCAACTATTACAAATCCACCATCACTGAAAAAAGGTTTTTAAAAACGATCGCTTTCACTATCAATATCAGTAAACTAAAGGTTCAGGATATTGTGAAGGATATTCCATTGTAAGAGAAGGTGGAAGAAATTTATGGTAACCAGCAGAATATCTTATTTCGTCGTTCGTTGCGTCGCACACTTGTACTAAAAAAGCTAATTCTACATTTTTGAAAAGCGTTTCTCCCCACATACAATTCTTACCAAACAGCGAGATAAACAAAGCCAAATGGAACGATAGTATAAACCTTTCTCAAAACAAGTTAATCTATGCAAGATCTTTTTACCTCGATAATATCGCTCCCGGCTGGGACGCTCTAACCGGAGAAAATTATGAGTGGGTGCTACCCTTAACTGCCCGCACAAAATTTGGTATTACTTATTTATACCAGCCACCTTTTACTCAACAACTGGGCGTCTTTTATCAGCCCGGCGTTGTGGTGCCCTATAAAGAGATCATAGAGTATTTACAACATCAATATCGTTTCTGTGAAGTCAATTGGAACTACGAGGTGTCAGCACTTCCAGCTCACCTCTCGCTGCAAATAACTACCGCAACTAACTTCATACTTGACCTTTCAGCTAATTATAAAAATACAGCCGCTAGCTATCATGGTGACCTTGTCAGAAATCTTAAAAGAAGCAAGCGATTTCAATTGTCTTACCGGGAGCAAGGCGAGTACGACAAGTCTATTCAGTTGTACAGGGAGCAATACGGAAAACGCATGCCTCACGTAAACAATAACGACTACGACAACTTTAAAAAGATCTGTTCATACTGCAGCGAAAATGGTATGCTCATATGCAGGGAAGCAGTGGATGAGCAAGGGACAATGATGGCGACCGTATTGTTATTGGTTGACGGCAAAAGGATCTACAACCTCATGAACTCGACAACAGACGCAGGCAGAAAAAGTGAAGCAAATCATTTTTTGCTAGACGGTGTCATAAAAGAATTTTCAGGCAAAGATTTCTTTTTTGATTTTGAAGGATCAGATTTGCCCGGGGTGAAAAACTTCTATCAAAACTTCGGAAGTATCAACCAGCCCTACTTTACACTAAAATATAACCTTCTTCCCTGGCCGTTAAAACTCTTGAAAAAATAATTCTTTTTAGCACTTTTAATAGGGGTGGAATAAAGAATATCAGCCAATAGTACGCTACTTTGTCACGTCTATCGTAAACACTTTTCTCCCGATATTCCGCTTTTTGAAATTGCCTGCAGAACTACTGCATACCTACCGCTAAGGTCAGAAGTATAAAAACTTATCTCTTTCTTGCCGGTGTCGGCTTTAATACAGGGCAACTAATACAACAAACTTCTGAAGTCGGGTAGGCGGCTCGTGTAGTCTTTAGCTGTAGTCCCCGCTGTCCCTATTGCCGGTGACCCCCTTCTTCCAATAACTTTTCCGCTATATGTAAGTCAAGCGGACGTGTTACTTTTAAATTGTTGTGTTCGCCTTCTATCAAAAACACTTTGTTTCCTGCTGCTTCAACCACTGTAGCTTCATCGGTAAATGCTTCCGAATATTGCTGGTCAAACGCTTTTAAGAGAATCTGCGAGCCGAAGGTTTGAGGCGTTTGTATAATCCGAATTTTATTTCTGTCTACTACAGTGTGAGAAGTACCTTCCTCAATACGAATGGAATCAGTAGCGGCAACAGCAGGTATTGCACTCCCCATTTCTAATGCCTGCTGATAACAGTTCTGAATTAAAGAAACAGAAACAAGACAACGCACGGCATCGTGTACAAAAACAATAGACGGATGAGTAACTAATGTTAACCCACTTTTAACCGAGTGAAAGCGGGTAGGCCCACCAGCTATTATTTGTATTTTTTCTTGCAGGCTCATTTCTTTCACTATTTGCTCGCCATAATCGAATTGATGTTCTGGCAGCACTAAAATAATTTGCACATCGTTGTATGCCCGGAGAAAAGCTTGAATGGTGTACTGGAGTAGCGGTTTTCCCTTAAGTAATAAAAATTGTTTTGGCACTTTGCTTCCCATTCTTTGGCCCGAACCTCCGGCAACTATAACAGCATATTTCTTCATTTTACAAAGATGCTTTTAAAACAATCATACTTTTAACCACTTTATAAAACAATAAAAACAGGGGCACAATTTTCATTGTTGTAAATTCTGTTGCCATAAAATTTGATAACCTGTTTACATTGGTCTGCCGGCGAAGTTTTACTACCGCTTGAAAAAAGCCGCACTAAGTTGTATAGACGAACGAAATGCGACGCAAGAATGACGCTCAGAAAAACAAATGCCGGTAACAAAAAATAAGCACTTATTTAAAATATGCAAAAACTGATCGTTATAATCTTCCTGCTTTTCTTTTCGTGTGGCAAAAAAAATAATGCAGAAGAAAAGCCAGGCATTCTTACGTTAAGAGAAATGAGTGACCTGGCAACGGTTGAATATACAGTAACCAAAGTGATTAAAGCAAGTGACAATAAAACATGGTTTAAAGTAGGCGACAGAAAAATTTTAATGAGCTGTGAAGCGCACATAAAGGCTGGCATTGACATGAGTGCAATTAATAAAAACAGCTTTACAATAACAGATAAAAATATTGAAGTGTTGTTGCCGGCTCCTAAAATTATAAGTGTAAGCCTACCGGCTGAAGGTATAAAGATGGAATATGAAGAGACGGGGATATTTAGAGACAAGTTTAAATCGCAGGACCGTGATGCACTGGCGAGACAGGCCGAACAGCAAATAAGAAACAGCATTGACTCGTTAGGAATACTAAACCAGGCTAAAGTAAATACCTCAATGTTTGTAACAAATTTTTTAAAAAGACTAGGCTATCAAAACATAAGCATTACCTATAATGGAAGCCTGCGTCAAAATAATATGCAATGAGAAAGGCGGCCAGCATTGTTACCAAAATTATTTTTGCATTTGTTTGTTACTGGTTCCTTACGAGGGTCGTTATACCTTATATGAAAACTATTTTTACTTCGAAAGAAATAAGCATAGATCAAACGCCGATTCTTATAAAGGAGATAAAGTCAATAGGGCAACTCATTACTTATACTTCATTTAACGAGGTGGTTGCAGACACTACCATTAAGACAAAAGGCTCTGCATTTGTAAACACGTTTAACAGGTTTACACCTGTGCCCATACTTCCGTCTGCCGACAAACAACTGGTTATAATAGGGCGAGGAAAAATTTTAGCGGGCATTAATCTCTCTTTATTGACAGACTCTGGTGTCACTGTAAAAAACGATTCGGTTTGGGTTGATTTACCTGCGGTTCAGATTTTAGATGCTATCCTAAACCCTTCAGACTTTGAGACTTTTGTAGAAAAAGGAGAATGGTCAAATAATGAAGTAATACTTGTAAAAGCCAAGGCAAGAAGAAAAATGATAGCGCACGCAATACAGCAAAATATATTACCCAAGGCCGATGCAAAGGCTAAAATGATCATGGAAAATTTTCTTCACAATATGGGATATAAACATGTGGAGGTGTTTTAATAGAATGGGTAAATTTATTAGTTGAGTCCCCATCTTTAATCAACATCGTTGTGTCACTCACTTTTACTTATATAACTTTTCAATCTTTGTTTGCAAGTATGTAATTGGCACAATTCTTAACATATGTATAAGAAATGGGAACAATGACAGTTGAACAATTCAACAATTTAGACGAGGAGCAAAAAAAAGCAGCCATATTTGACGCAAAAAAAGTTAGCGAAAGGTTTGATAGGAAAGTGATAAAATACGAGCTTTTTCAAATTGACAACTTTTTTGTAGAAACAAAAACAAGCCTGCAGCACAAGTTTAAAAGAGTAATTGCAACATTTACTTCGAAAGAAGTTCCTATTGTTTATGCAGTAATGTGAAAGTGTATTATCATAAGTAGTTTGTTGGCTTTCCCCATTGCTTCGTTGTCTCGTCCCGGTCGATTTTTAGTTTTCTTCAAGAGAATAAATAATAAAGTCTCTTTCAACTGCGCCTGTTTTGTCTAATATTTCTTGAACAACCTGTACATTAAGTATTAGTAATTTAACAACCTGCCATATCTCACGAATCAATTTCCCCCCTCCTACACCTGCAGAGGCTTCAAACAAAAAAAGAGGGCTGCATAGAAATACTACCCTGTTTTTTATACATATTTTAATAAAAAACCACTTGTGTAGATGCTGTAGCAGAAGCATAGTTTGCAACTGCAACAAGCACTTATTAAATTTTGTCAATTCTTATCCATTTCATTCCTGCTGCCTCGGCGGCTTTAACGCCTGGATCGCCATCTTCAAATACGACACATGCTCCAGGTTCAACACCTAATTTTTCTGCGGCCATTAAAAAAGGATCGGGGCTTGGTTTTCCTTTTTCGTAATCTTCTGCACATATCATAACATCAACCATTGTGTCAATTCCTAGTACTTCCAATGTTTTCTGAATCATTCTTCGCGGACTGCCTGACACTACACCAATTTTGTATTTTCCTACGCTTGCTTTTAAGTGGTTCACTACGTAAGCAATAGGTTTGGTTTGCGGTATAAATTCTTTGTAAAACAAATCCGACTTCGATAGCTCAAATGTCTGTGGATTGAAATCGCTGTTGTATCTCTTATTTATTTCCTCAACCACTTCGGGGATCGGGTATCCTGCTAATTCGTCCACTATTTCAGGGTCAATTTGTACCCCACCCTGCGAGGCTACCTTTACATAGGTTTTTTTATGATCCTCCATATTGTCTGCAAGGGTTCCGTCGCAGTCGTATAAGAAAGCTTTATATTCTCCCCTCGTAAGCTCTGTTAATGTTCTATACTTGTCGTTACTGACATTTTCCATAGTTAATATAATTTTTTATTTAGAAGCTTCATTCAACTTTTACGCCGAAAGCACATTGAAGAGAGTAAGAGAAAAACTGAAAAAATAAAAACACTACTTATTTAAAATGAAAACTTACTTAAAGAGTGTTTGCTGAGCTTTATTGTGCAGTACCAAGTGTGCGACGCAACGAGAGACTAACAGAAATACTTATGCCGGTACAAAAAATATCTACCAATAATTACAAAAATGCTTTTCAGTTCTTTTTAATCCTACAGGCAATTCTTCTTATTAGCATGCTGTATTTGCTTTTCGAAGCAAGCAAGATTTACATTTGCCAAAAAAGCATTGCAAAAAGAATTGAATAAATATGAAGTTGGACAGGTTATATTGATAGACAAACCGCTTGACTGGACGTCGTTTGATGTAGTCAGAAAAATACGGTCTCTCATAAAAATAAAGAAAGTAGGACATGCAGGCACACTAGATCCATTAGCAACAGGGTTGCTGATTGTATGCACAGGCAAGTTTACCAAGAAGATAAATGAGTATATGGGGATGGAAAAAGAGTACACGGGTACTTTTACCCTGGGTGCAGTTACACCAACCTTTGACCTTGAAAGCGAGCCGGTAGAGATAAAAGATTTAGGTAACATTACTGAGGAACAACTACATATTACAACTGCTCTTTTTACAGGTGAAATACAACAGGTGCCTCCCATACACTCTGCTATAAAACAAGGCGGAAAGCCTGTGTACCTGATGGCACGAAAGGGGATGGATGTAGTAATGGAGCCACGAAAAGTTACTATAAAAAGTTTTACGATAGAGAAAATAGACTTACCTGTCGTGCACTTTAAAGTAGTTTGCTCAACTGGTACGTATATAAGGAGCCTGGCCCAGGACTATGGACAACAATTAGGTTGCGGAGCCTATCTCAGCAGCCTGAGGCGGACAAGAATTGGAAATTACCTGGCAGCAGATGCGCAAACAATGGAAGCATTTGTGCAACAGGAAAAAAGAGAGTCTTCTTTAGAAGGGCAACCCAATTCCTAACTGAATAGCAAAGTTATTTCGCTTAAGCTCTCTACCGTTGATGTACTTTATATATTCACGGTTTCTCCATTCAAAGTCGCGAATGCTCATCCAGCCGTTATTGCTACGCCTTGCCGGGTCTTTAACCTTGTAAGCAAAGTCGAAGCGCACCAGGAAATAATTGAAATCGAAGCGCAGACCAGTTCCTGCTGCAATGGCTATGTCGCGCCAAAAGCGGTCGAGAGTAAGTTTACTTTGAGGGTTTTCTACAATGTTTTTTAGATTCCAAATATTTCCAACATCGGCAAAAAAGGCACTATTTAATTTTACACCCCCGATAGTGGTTATCGGAAAACGATATTCAAAATCAGCTTCGAGCTGTATATCTCCAAAGCGGTCACGAAAGCCGGTAGAAGTATCGCTTGATAAAGACGAACCCAAACCGAGCTGGCGCAACCCCCACGCCCGCATACTGTTAGGACCGCCTGCCGCAAACTGCTTGAAAAAAGGCAGCGATTGGCCAATAATAGAGTCGTTGCTATAGTTGTATCCTATACCGCCAAAAACGCGATAAGCAAAAGACGTCTTACGCCACTGTTTTACCTGGCTAAACTCACTTTCGAACTTAAGGTATTGATAAATCTTATTTCTTAAACCAACAAATCGGCCCATTAGTCCGCCTGCTTCCTCCGCTGAAATTCGTAGGTTATTAGTAACATTTGGGTGACGCGGATTGGTGAACGTAATGCTGTAAGTAATATTTTGGCTAACTACATAACCTGTATTGAAGGCGGTTTTAAGAAAGGGATTTTTTTCGAATGCTGCCAATAACCCTGACAGTGTATCAAGACTATACAACTCTACATTTATGGGGCGATAAAGCCAAACATGATTGTTCTTTTTCCACTCGTAACCCCACGATGCAACGGCAGAACGTAAACGAAAAAAGTTTCTTCTGTCAGTATAAGAAGCATTTAGGTTTATTACTGTTTTATAGTCATCCAACCTTTTTACGTTATTTATTCTGAACGGTGTTATAAAACGAGGGATACTATAGGTTTGCGAAATACTTGCCTGGATTGTTTGCAGCACAGCAGTGTCAGTAAATCCTAATTCAACTCCCGCCCTTATGTTAGTGCTTGCCTGGATAGCCCTTTTCCATATATTACGATTACGAAGTGTAAGCACATTGGTAATACCAAGCAAGTTGCTCGAATAAATGCTTCCGCTATTGCGGCTCACCTCAAAATCGTATCCAAAAGAATATTTTGAAGCAGGTGTAAGAAAGAAATGAAAGTCGAGAATATTGGCCGAATCGCGTCGGGGAATTGCGCGTACATCTACCTGGTTCCATGGCCCTAGCTGAGAAAAAGCATTAATGGTCTTATAATAACTTTCTTCATTATAAATCGTTCCCTCTTTCAGATAAGTATGCTCTCTAAGAGGTCTCATAATAACCATCGGGCTTTCCTGTTTAAGCGTAAACTCTCTTGAACTTGTAACCAGCGGAAAATCTTTATTTATTACCGAGTCTAAAGGCTGATTAATTAAGGTTTGAGGATAGTAATATATTTTGCCCGTGTAATACTTTTTGAAGGCATTTGTATCAGCAGAGACATCGGGCTTGATGGTGATATTGATGGTAGGGTTCTCTTTTCTTTTTGCAATTGATTCAGAAATTTTTCTTGCTTGCTCAAAAGGGTCCAGGGTTACTTCTAACAGTGAAATATCGGTAGTATCCACTTCAGCATAAAGGTTCTCCCTGGTAAATTTATAATACCCGTTTTTTCTGAATAGTGAAACAAGGCGATCTAATTCGCTCGATACAAGCAATTGAGTAAATGGCTTATTCCTGACCAATGCACTCTTATCCCTATTTGCTAAAGCAAGTTGTTGTAGTTCGGGAGTAAATGAGGAGTCATATGCAACCGAATCTATTTTTAAGCTCTTATTGACATTTATATCCATTTGCACCGTTGTTCGGTATTGATCTTCCAGGGTATCAATTATAGGTGCCTGAGGTGTAATAAGTGAATTATAGTAGCCCTGCGCCGTAAGAAATGAATTCATAAACACGATACTTCGATTGATGTCGGCACTATCAAAAACGTTGGGATTTTTTATAACAGTACGAACCCCAAACTGCAATATGCTATTCACTTTTAAACTGTCGTCCCAGTAACTATACAATTCAGTCTGCAAACGATTTTTCTCATCTTTCGAAATCGCGCCAGTAACATTAATCTTATTTTTGAAAACAAAAGGCGTGTTTGCAGGATAGTTTTTTACAACAGTACACGAAGCCAGCAGCGTAATAGCGAGAACAGTAATTAGAAAGTAGGTGGCTGTGCCGTAATGAAACATATTTATTATACAAATGTTATGCTGACGAAAAATGAACTCAAATATATTCAATCTTTATACCACAAAAAACAGAGGGACGAGGATGGATTGTTTATTGCCGAAGGACCGAAGCTTGCTGAAGAGTTACTTAACAGCCGGTTTGAAATAAAACAAGTGTACGCCGTAAAAGAATGGCTGCAAAGAAACCCTGCTGTAAAAGCACCGGTAACAGAAATTTCGCAAACAGAACTTGGCCGGATCAGCGGCCTGCAGGCACCTAACGAAGTAGTTGTAATTGCAAAGCAGTCAATCACAGCGGGCGAGCCGATGCTAAAAGGAAAGCTAACTATAGTGCTTGACGGCATACAGGATCCAGGCAACATGGGAACAATTTTAAGAATTGCAGATTGGTTTGGAATAGACCAAATTATATGCAGCACAGACAGCGTGGATATATATAATCTTAAAGTAGTACAGTCTACGATGGGTAGTATATTACGGGTAAAGTGTTGGTATAAAGATTTGGAAGTGTGGGAACCGGCCGAAGAAATTCCGGTCTTTGGAGCATTGTTAAACGGCACAAATATTTATACTATCAATAAAACAGTTGAAGGGCTGTTGGTAATTGGCAACGAATCAAAAGGTATTCGTGAGCCTATGTTATCAAAAATTACTCACCCGGTTACAATACCACGCACAGGTGAAGCGGAGTCTTTAAATGCTGCAGTAGCTACCGGGATAATTGTTGGTTGCTTGGTAAATCTTCAGCTTAAATAGTTCAAGGGTAATGAAAGGTTTTTTTATGAAAAAAAGCCTCCATGCTGATTGTGAGTTACTCCTTTCTTCTGGTACCAGCGCCAGATTTTTAAAGCGTCATCGTTGCGTCGCAATCCGTTCAACGGCAAATCTTTTTGCAGCTTTGCTTATTCATTTCAAAATAGTTTCCCGGTCACTCAAACACACTACTCTAACATAAAAGGATAATCAACCAAAAATAAAAAGCAACCAAAAAGGTTTTACGATTTCCTTTACTGGTTGCTTTCAATATTCATATTCTAAAGATCCTAGGGCTTTCTATCACTCCCGCTTTTTCCTGTTCCGCTTCCTGATGTGCCGGTACCTTTACCTGAAGTTCCGGCATTTCCTGTTCCGCTTCCAGTGGTTCCGGTTACCGTACCAGTTCCATTTCCGCCAGGTACAGATCCGCTTCCAGTGGTTGATGCACCTGTACCTGTAGTACTTCCGCCCGATGCATTACCGGTTGAGCTTGAGCCAGAAGTAGTACCTGAAGAACCGCCGGCCTCACTACCTAACGGCGTTCCACTGCCTGTAGTTCCGGTTACTGTACCATCGCCAATTCCGGTGCCGCTTCCTGTTGCAGTTTGCCCTGTTGTACTGTCTCCCCCAATACCGGTTTCTGTACCGCTACCCATAGTGGTTGTGGCGGCACTATCACTTGCAGCAGTATTACTTTCAGACCCACCCCCGCACGAGGCTAATGCTATACATACCAGGCTTGCAAAAAACAATTTTTTCATATATAGGTTTTTAGTGATTATTTTAAATACTAAGAATATCTCAATTAGTATATGCTAATTTCTTTCCAAGGTTTTAGAGAAGAAAAAATGAAAAAAGTGAGGAAACTGGTCTTATATGTGTGTAAAAGCTACTTCACAAAAGCTCATGTTTCTCAGTAATCCTTGTATCTTGACCTGACTTTATCTGAATTGTATTGCTTTAACCGGCTGTACACTTTTTACCAATAGGGTTGGCAGTATTAAGGAAAGAAAACAAACGAAGACCGTACCTGCGCAAACTGCGCCCACCTGCCACCAGATTATTTTTACCGGTGCAACAGAGACATAATAGGCCGACTCATTTAAGGTAATTAAACCAGTGTACTGTTGCAACAGGCATAAACCCACACCAAACAAAAAACCCGCTCCTGCGCCTAATAAAGTAATGTAGGTAGCATGTATTAAAAATATTTTTTGAATGGTAATATCAGGGCTGCCAACCGCCTTTAAGATTCCCACCATTCTTGTTCTTTCCAACACAAGTATCAACAAACAGGTAATTAGGTTAATAATAGCAACCACAGCCATTACAATAAAAATTACATCCCGGTTAACATCTTGTATACCCAGCCAATCAAAGATGTTAGGATATACTTCTCTCACAGTCTTACTGGTCCAGTTGATAGGAATAAAAGTACTTTCAAGAATGGTGTTATTAACCGTGTCCATTGTTTTGTAGTTATGCAAAAAAATCTCGTAACCTCCTATCTGATTCCCCTCCCAATTGTTTAAGCGTTGAATTAAGCGAATGTCCCCAATGGCAAAAAGGTTGTCATATTCTTCGATACCTGTTTTATAAATACCACTAACCCGCATTCTTCTGAAGTTACTTTTACCGCCGGTCGCATCTATAAAATGAATTTTAATGCTGTCGTTTACTGCAATCTCCATCTGGTCTGCTATCGCCCTTGAAACTACTATGTCATGACTGTACATACTATCTGCGAAATCGGGCCACTTACCCTCACGCAAAAAATTTTTAAGGTTGGTAAAGTCATAGTTCTTCTCAACACCCTTAAATAATATTCCCTCAATATTTGCCTGCCTTTGAAGCACGGCGCTCTTGGTTGCGAACGCTTGTATCGTTTGCACCTGTGGCAGTTTTTTTAATGCATCTGCGATAGAGTCATTTTTTGCAAGAGGAGATTCTTCTGCCACCAAAGCTTTGTTTGGCTCATACTGTTGCAGCCGGATATGCCCCCAAAAACTAAACACCTTTTGGCTTACTGTTTCCTGGAACCCATTTACAAAAGCGAGTGTAATAATCATAGCGGCAACGCTTACTGCAGTGGCAGTTACAGCGAGGCGAATAATGAAGCGGGAAAATGAATGCTGAGCATTAAATGCAATACGACGGGCTATGAAAACAGCAACATTCAATCGGCATGATTTTAGATAAATGCCAAAACTACATTGATGGCACCAATGCAACAAAATCATTTGGAATGTTGTAGGTTAGAGTCTTCAATTACACTTTTACATGTTGCGATTATTAGCTTTCCTAATTGTATTTAATCTAAACTTTTCTTCTTCTGCACAAATACCCGACGTTACCCTTATGGCTAATGTGCAGGGCATCAAGCTTTATTTGCAGGGCAACCAATTAAGCTATCCTATTATCGGCCTTAATAGTAACGAGTTGCTCGAACTGCATTTTGATGATATGGATGGAAGGGTAAAGAATTATTATTATACTTTCCAGCTTTGTAATGCCGACTGGGGGCCCGTTAATCTTAGCACTTTTGATTACTTAAAAGGCTTTAGCCAAATCCGACTTAATCAATACCGGCTTTCTTCTATATCGCAGCTTAAGTACGTTCACTACCAGGCTGTTCTTCCCGATCGAAATTGCGTGCCTTCCCGCAGTGGCAACTACCTGTTAAAAGTTTTTTTAGATGGAGATACCAGTAAACTTGCCTTCACCCGTCGTGTCTTAGTGTACGAAAAGTTAGCAGAAGTAGGTTCTAAAGTAGTTCAGCCTTTTAATTCTGAAATTTTTAAAACTCACCAAAAAATTGAGTTCCAGGTAAATAAAGGACAGTTGAACGTGGTAAACCCTGTGCAGCAAATAAAGGCTGTGGTGTTGCAAAACTTTAGATGGGACAATGCTAAGTTGAATATCGCGCCAACTTTTATTAGAAACAACATGATGGAGTTTAGTACAGAAAATGATCTTGTTTTTCCTGCCGGGAAAGAATTTCGCTGGGCCGACCTCCGAAGCTTTCATTACCAGAGTGAGCGTGTGGCCAAAGCTGATTTTCAACCTGGTAATATCAATGTTCATTTACAGGTTGATCCTGAAAGAACCCAAATGCGTTATCTTAAGTTTACTGACTACAATGGCTTGTACTTCATTGAGTCAACAGAAGTTTCCAATCCCTGGTGGCAAACCGATTACGCTGCCGTTCATTTTACTTTTATGCCGCAAGGCAATGTTCCCTATCCTAATAAAAAGGTTTTTGTAGTTGGCGAAATGAATAAGTACAACATGAACGACACCAGCGCAATGGAGTACAATGCTACCAAAGGCTTGTACGAAAAAACGTTGTACTTAAAACAAGGCTATTATTCATACACCTATGTAACTAAAGATGCTGCTAATCGTAATAGTGTGGCGTCTGTTGAACAAACGGATGGCAACTACTGGGAGACTGAAAATGATTATACAGTATTAATTTATTACCGTTCTCTTTCCGGACGTCACGATGAGTTAATCGGGATTTCTAATATCAATTCGCTCCAAAGTCGTCGAATCGGATTTTAATTATGAAAAAGCTCACAATTCTTTTGGTTGTTATTATAGCTTCTTTTGCTACTAAAGCTCAAAAGGTAGAAAGTATTTATTTCAACCTGTATGTAGACAGCCTGAAGAAAGGCGTGTATAATTATATAAATGTTGACGGAAAGCTTTCCTCTGGCTCATTTCTTCCTTTAATGGCAGATGAGGTACAGTTCTCCAGCTCGTGCGGTAAATGGGACGGCAATAATCTTATTATTGATAGCGCAAGTAAAGCCGATTCGGTTGTTATAACTGCCGTACTCAAAGCGCGCCCCGAAGTAAAAAAAATGGTTACTATCTACATGAAAAAAATAGACATTATTCCTGTTCTCAAAACGGAAAAAGAATTGCTGGAGGAATGGGAGAAGAAAGGAAAGAAAAAGAATTAGCAATTTTAAGGGTAACTCTATCAATTTGTTTCGCTTGCTCCAACGTTCAGGCCCGCTATTGCCAATACGCTTGTTGGTCCATGGGCTTTTACCTGTCAAATAAAATGTCCGCAAATGAGTCTGTAAATTATTTTTTTACGGCAATGATTATTCCTGTCGCCCAATGTTGTTTTGTTACAATTAAATCACTTCTACTTTCTAAATACTTTACAAAATTGATTGCTTTTTCCTGATGTCCTTCGGGCCAATTAGGTTGAGGAAGCATGTCGTCAACAATGTAAAAGCCCCCTTTATTTATCATTTCTAAAACTTCGTCTAGTAAAAGGTACTTGCCATGCCAGGTGTCTGCAAAAACATAATCAAACTTTTGTTCTAAGTTACTCATTACCCATTCCTCGCCATCTGATTGAATTAAATTCAATCGTTTGTCTTTACCAAGAAATGCGCGAGCAATTTGCAATAGAGTTTCATCGTTGTCAAAAGAAGTTATAGTTGAATCATGATCCATTCCATCAAGAATCCAAGATGTTGAAAGACCTGTTCCTGTACCAAGTTCTAGAAATTTACCTGCCGGCTTTGATGCCGCAAGTGTGCGTAACAAAGAGCAAGTCAAAATGTCGGAAGGCATCGTAAAACCATTTTCCTTTGTCGCTTTGTCTATATCAAAATAAGAGTCTGGAATTGTTTGATTGATTTCGTCTGTCATTGTTTAGTTTTCAAGTAGTCTAAAAATTTTAATGCTTTCTCATGCGGTTGCCCGCAACGCTAAAGCGTTTATAGGTTCAGGCATTGCAAAAAATTTGGTTTATTTAACCGCTAGGGCAAGATATCGTTTACCGGAAAAGACGCCAAAGCTTGCCGCTTGCGAAGCCGAAAGATAAACAATGTGTTCTTTTGTTGTTTCCTTTTAGCGGAAGCTCTTTAATAAAGGTTTCATATTACTATGATTAGTGCCCCAATTACCCCGTACGCAATAATACATAACGGTGTACTCCGAAAGTTTATTTCGCCACCCATTTCCTGCTGATATAATCAATGCTGATATGAAGCAATAAAGGGTATTGCAGAGAACCGAGCTCAATAGAAATTTGCCGTACAAGAGAGTGACACAACAATGCCCCACCACTACCCAAAAGCTGTACTAAAAAACTTTTTTGAGACTTAAAATAGATCGACGAATAGCTGGAAGGTAATGCTTTTTAACACTTTTATTCTCCGCTTTCCTTTTACTTTGCCGGTTCAAATTTTTTTATGAATAGAAATTTTCTCCTTGCCTTTAATGTTGTTTTACTGATTTTAGTAGGTGTGCTGTTTTACCTTCATTTTTCATCTGCTTCAAAAACACACGTGCCCGAAGCCACTAAAGTAATGGCTAATAATGCTTCTAATGCTCCTGCAGGTCCGGCAGGTCCTTTTAAAATTGCTTATTTCGAAATGGATTCAATTGAGAATAATTACGAGTACCTTAAAGAGGTTAAAGACGAATTGAAGGCAAAAGAAAACCAGTTATCGGGCCAACTGAATAGTATGAAGAACCGTTACATGCAAAAAGTGAATAAGTTTCAGCAGGAAGCGCAGACTATGACCCAGGAAAGGCAGGGTGCAATGCAGCAGGAACTGATGCAGGAGCAAAAGATGATTCAAAATAAAGAGCAGGCGATGGGCGGCGATTTACAGGATGAGTCATTTAAAAAAATGCAGGTGGTTAACAAAACCATCGAAGATTTTTTGAAAAATTTTAATAAAGACAAAGGATATTCTTATATACTCGCGGCCCAGCCTGGTACTATATATTTTAAAGACAGCAGTTACGATATTACTATGGAAATGTTGAGAGGTTTAAATGGCAGTTATAAAAAGAAAGATAAAGGGTAACCTTTAAGAATAGTCATTTTCATATCTTCATCCCGCCTCTCCTTTGGTTAGGCGGGATAATTTTTTATATGACTAACACTACTGCTTCGTTTAAACCAACTTTGGGTTTATTAGATGCTACCATGCTTGTAGCTGGCAGCATGATCGGCTCAGGTATCTTTATAGTAAGTGCCGACATTACACGTAATGTAGGCAGTGCTGGCTGGTTGATCTTCGTTTGGGTTATTACCGGTTTTATGACCCTGACTGCTGCATTAAGTTATGGCGAATTGAGTGCCATGTTTCCTAAAGCCGGCGGACAGTATGTTTATTTGAAAGAGGCTTATAACCCCCTTGTTGGGTTCTTATACGGGTGGAGTTTTTTTGCAGTTATTCAGACCGGAACCATTGCTGCTGTCGGTGTCGCCTTTTCAAAGTTTGCCGCCTACCTGCTTCCTGTTCTAAGTGAAAAGAATATACTCTGGCACATACAAACAGGTGTAAACCTGTGCGGTGATCCGAAGTATTTTTCTATCAGCGCTGCACAGCTGGTATCTATTTCTATCATCGTGCTGCTTACCTATATTAATACCAAAGGGGTTAAAAGTGGTAAAATTATTCAAACCCTTTTTACATCGGCTAAGCTTCTTTCTCTTTTTGGATTGATCATATTTGGGTTTCTTTTAGCTGCCAAAAGCGAGATCTGGAATGCCAATTGGGCCAATGCCTGGCAGGCTACAAAAGATCAACTCATTAATTCCTGTAATCCTGGCCAGGGCTTTAGTGTATCTGGCATTACCGGCGCTGCTTTAATGGGTGGCATTGCTGCTGCAATGGTTGGTTCTATTTTTAGCAGCGATGCCTGGAACAACGTAACTTTTATTGCCGGGGAAGTTAAAAATCCTAAACGCAACATTGGACTTAGCTTGTTCCTCGGAACGCTTATCGTTACCGTTATTTATGTAACCGTCAACCTGATGTACATTTCTGTACTTCCGTTAAATGAAATTGCGCATGCTGAAAACGATCGCGTAGCAGTCTCTGCCTCCAATGTCATTTTTGGAAATGCCGGTACCATCATAATTGCCATCATGATTATGATCTCAACCTTCGGTTGCAATAACGGTTTGATACTGGCAGGCGCAAGAGTGTATTATACCATGGCAAAAGATGGTTTGTTTTTTAAGCGAACAGGTGTATTAAATAAAAATGCGGTTCCCGAGCCTGCGCTCTGGCTACAGTGTTTGGTTGCTTCTATACTCTGTTTAAGTGGCAAATACGGCGACCTGCTTGACATGATTTCGTTCGTGGTGGTGCTATTTTACATTCTGACTATAGCAGGTATTTTCATTTTACGTAAAAAACGGCCCGAAGCTGAAAGACCCTATAAAGCTTTTGGTTATCCTGTTTTGCCTGCTATCTATATAATGATGGCTGCCACATTTTGTATCGCCCTCATTATTTATAAACCCGAGTATACGTGGCCCGGGCTCATCATTGTGTTAATAGGTATTCCTATTTATTTCTTTTCTTTGCGGTCTGCTAAAAACCAGATGTAAGCATGCCCGATCTTGAACAGTTGTTCTCCGCGTTTTCTTCAATGAAGGCGGTTATAGTTGGCGATGTAATGTTAGATACTTACTGGTGGGGAAATGTAGAGCGCATATCTCCCGAAGCGCCGGTTCCGGTAGTGGTGTTAGATCAGAAAGAATTGAGAATGGGCGGTGCAGGAAATGTAGCGCTTAATACGGCTTCGTTGGGCGCGTCTACTACCGTCTTTTCAGTTATAGGAAATGATGATGACGGACGTTCACTGGTAAATCTGTTAGAGAAAAATAATATTAATTGCAACCAGATTGTAATAAGCAACGATCGTATTACTACTAACAAAACCCGTGTCATCAGCCGCAACCAGCACATGTTGCGATTAGATGCGGAAATGACCAGAGACATCAACAAGGATGAAGAGGCGGTATTGATAAAAAAGTTCACAGATTTTGTTGAGGCTGAAAATCCGTCGGTAGTAATTTTCGAAGATTATAACAAAGGCGTGCTCACTGCGTCGGGAATAGAGCAAATGATGACTGTTTGTCTAAAAAACAATATTGTTACTACGGTAGATCCCAAACGTAAAAACTTCTTTTCATTCAAAAACGCCACCATTTTTAAACCGAATTTAAAAGAGGTTAAAGATGGTCTCAATGTTTTGCTTGATGATGTGAATGAAGCTTTTTTAAATGATATCCACCTGCAGCTAAAAAACGTTTTACAGCATTCCATTTCATTGATCACCCTTTCTGAAAAAGGCGTTTTTTTTAAAGACGATCATACGTCGAAAATCATTCCTACGCATATAAGATCTATCGCCGATGTAAGTGGAGCCGGCGACACTGTTATAGCAGTTGCTTCCCTTGTATACGCTGCTACAAAAGACATTGCTTTTGCAGCAGCGATGGCAAACATAGCAGGAGGCCTTGTTTGCGAAGAAGTAGGAACCGTTGCAATAAACCGCCAGAAATTGTTTAATGAATGTTGCGATCTCCTCTTTAAATAATGCTATTTCATTTGCTAGTTCTATCATTATTTTTTTCTAATACCAGCAATTGTTTCCATAGCATCGTTCTACCAATGAACACATTTTTACTGTCTTGATTTTTTGTCTTTTTTAGATACCAACTTTTGGTACTATAATAATCATCGTTGCGTCGCAATCCTTTTACCTGCATTGCTGGTGGCAACAAAAAGAGTAAAGTTCGTATTGTTTTTTCTCCTGGACGAGTGTTATAATATTCGCTTCCGACAACAATTATTGCATAAGGAACATCAGCCGGTTGGTGCCAAGCGAAGGCGCAGGCATTCTGAAACCAGCGAAGCAGTTTCAGAAACAAGCGAAGCAGTCCTGTTGCAATAACGAAGCTATGCGGCTTGAGCTATAAATGATTGCCTTTAAAGTTC